>NZ_JBIAUY010000016.1:0-255221 GCF_042893475.1 Streptomyces sp. NPDC001604
TGAGTTCTCAAGGAACGGACGCTTCCTTTGTACTCACCCTCTCGGGCTTTCCTCCGGGCGCTTCCCTTCGGTCTTGCGTTTCCGACTCTATCAGATCCTTTCGGGCCTGATTCCCTGTCGGCGGGGCCTTTCGACATTCACTACGTTAACCGATTCCTCCGGCAAACTCATAATCGAGTTCCGCGAGTCCGAATTCAGGCATGCGGGCACACCGAATTCGACCCCGCCGAGGGGTGATCGTAGGTAGTGGTTTGGCCGCTTCCGGCTGCTGGCGATTGCCGTACCCGGTTCAAGCGGCTCGGGCTACATTACGCACCTTCCCAGGACGCGTCAACTTGAGCGGCGCCTCGGAACGTGGGCCCGGTAGGGGCTCACCGTCGGGTCGTTGGCGACCCAGAAGCGCCACGGGTGCACGCCCCCGTCACCGGCCACGCCGGTGCGTGGACCGTTGCGTACCTGGTCGGGGGTGACCGCGGTGCCCGTCAGGATCCGCAACGGGGTGTCCCCCGGGGCGCACGCGTCCGTACCGTCGAGATCGCGGGCCACGTCCAGGGCTGTGGCCAGGCGTGCGGGCCCTTTGGCCAGTTCCATGTCGTTTCGGGCCGAGAGTCGACGTTTACGAGCGAGCTCGGCGCCCTCGATGACCTCGCCGGCCCGGAGCAGGACCGCGCTCGCCTTCCCTTCCGGGCCGCACACCAGGTTCATGCAGAACCACATGCCGTAGGTGAAGTAGACGTATACGTGCCCGGGCGGACCGAACATCACGCCGTTTCGGGCCGTACGGCCGCGATAGGCGTGGGAGCCGGGGTCGTTCGGGCCGTCGTAGGCCTCGACCTCCGTGAGGCGCAGGGCGATCGGCCCGTCCGGTGTCGTACGCACGAGGATGCGGCCCAGGAGGTCGGGGGCGACTTCCAGGACGGGGCGGTCGAAGAACTCCCTGGGGAGTGGCGTACGGTCCGGTGGCGCGATCATGGGGCACGAGCCTAGTCCAGACGGGTGGAGGCCAAGGGCTGGTCAAGGTTCTCTCTGCTTGCCAGGGTGTGGTGCGGAACCGGCCTTGCCCGGATCGCGTTTGTAGGGATCAAGGGTCCACACGTATAGGGAGAGACATGGCGTTCAAGAAGCTGCTCGCGAGCCTGGGGGCCGGCGGGGCTTCGGTCGAGACGGTGCTGACCGAGGTCAACGTCGTCCCGGGCGGCGTCGTCCAGGGTGAGGTGCGGATCCAGGGCGGGTCCGTGAACCAGGACATCGAGGGCCTGTCCGTGGGGCTGCAGGCCAAGGTCGAGGTCGAGAGCGGCGACGAGGAGTACAAGCAGAACATCGAGTTCACCAAGGTGCAGCTCGGTGGCGCCTTCGAGCTGCAGGCCGGGGCCGTGCACGCGGTGCCGTTCGGGCTCGAGATCCCGTGGGAGACACCGGTCACGATGATCGACGGGCAGGCCCTGCGCGGGATGAACATCGGAGTGACGACGGAGCTGGCGATCGCGCGGGCCATCGACTCCGGTGACCTGGACCCGATCAATGTGCACCCGCTGCCGGCGCAGAAGGCGATCCTGGACGCGTTCATCCAGCTGGGCTTCCGCTTCAAGAGTGCGGACATGGAGCGCGGACACATCCGGGGTACGCGGCAGAGGCTGCCCTTCTACCAGGAGATCGAGTTCTTCCCGCCGTCGCAGTACCGCGGTCTGAACCAGGTCGAGTTGAGCTTTGTGGCCGACGAGCACGCCATGGACGTCATCCTGGAGATGGACAAGAAGCCCGGTCTGTTCAGCGAGGGCAGTGACACGTTCCGGTCGTTCCAGGTGGGTCTGCACGACTTCCATGGGACCGACTGGGCGGCGTACCTCAACCAGTGGCTGTCCGAGGTCGGAAGCAAGCGCAACTGGTTCTAGGCTCGGAACTGCTGATTCCGTCATCGATCAGGAGGTACCGAGGTGACCGAGCTCAAGCGGCGGCCGCTCCCCCATGACTTCCATCCGCCCGTGCCGTCGTTCACGGTGACGAGTGAGGACGTCGAGGAGGGCGCCACGCTCAAGGACGCTCAGGTCTACGCGGGCGGCAACACCTCGCCGCAGCTGCGGTGGGAGGGCTTCCCTGCCGAGACCAAGAGCTTCGCCGTGACCTGCTACGACCCGGACGCCCCCACGGGCAGCGGGTTCTGGCACTGGACCGTGTTCGACATCCCGGCCTCGGTGACCGAGCTGCCGGCCGGTGCGGGCAGCGGCAAGTTCGAGGGGCTCCCCGAGGGTGCGGTGCAGGTGCGCAACGACTACGGGAGCAAGGACTTCGGCGGGGCCGCTCCGCCGCCCGGGGACGGGCCGCACCGGTATGTGTTCACGGTGTACGCCGTGGATCAGGAGAAGTTGGGTCCGGACTCCGATGCCTCTCCCGCCGTCGTCGGGTTCAATCTGCGGTTCCACGCGATCGCGCGTGCCCAGCTGATCGGTGAGTACGAGGTGCCCGCCGAAGACTGACGTTCATGGAACGTTTGCCCGCCCCTGGTCTTGGAATTGATCAGGGGCGGGCAGTTTTTATTGCGTTGTCCATCTCGGCGTGCCCGGCCAGAGTTGATCCAAGCCCGCCAGGGGGTGGGCCGACTGCACGGGAGGTGGGCTGGGATGCGGGACACGCTGGTACTGAATGCGAGCTTCGAGCCGCTGTCGACGGTGACGTTGAATCGGGCCGTCGTTCTGGTGCTGCAGGACAAGGCCGTTGTCGAGCAGGCCCACCCCGAGCTGCGGATGCGTGGAGCCGCGGTCGACATACCCGTGCCCCGGGTGATCCGGTTGTGCCGGTATGTGAGGGTGCCGTTCCGAAGACAAGCTCCGTGGTCGAGGCGGGGCGTGCTGGTCAGGGACCGGCACCGGTGCGCGTACTGCGGCCGCAGGGCGACCACCGTGGACCATGTTGTGCCTCGGGCTCAGGGTGGTCAGGACTCGTGGCTGAATACGGTGGCCTCGTGCGCGGAGGACAACCACCGCAAGGCGGACCGGACTCCGGAGCAGGCGGGTATGCCGTTGCTGCGGCAGCCGTTCGAGCCGACGCCTCAGGACGCGATGCTGCTGACGCTTGGCAGTGAGGACTTCGAGGCGCTTCCGGACTGGCTGGCCCAGCCTGCCGCCTAGACCATACGCAGAACTCGGGGCTCACCTCCGTCGGAGGTGAGCCCCGCTGTCGTACAACGACACGTCAGTCGATCGACGGCTTCTCTCGGCGTTCCGGGGCCTTCTCTGTGCCTCCGCCGCCCGAGTTGCCGCCGAACGGGCCGAAGTTGCCCATGGCGCCGGAGAGGCCCTTGAGGGCGTCGCCGATTTCGCTGGGGACGATCCAGAGCTTGTTGGCATCGCCCTCGGCGATCTTCGGGAGCATCTGGAGGTACTGGTAGCTGAGGAGCTTCTGGTCGGGGTCGCCGGCGTGGATGGACTCGAAGACCGTGCGGATCGCCTGGGCTTCGCCCTCGGCGCGCAGGGCGGCGGCCTTGGCCTCACCCTCGGCGCGCAGGATCTGGGACTGCTTCTCACCTTCGGCGGTGAGGATGGCGGCCTGGCGCGTACCTTCGGCGGTGAGGATCGCTGCGCGCTTGTCACGGTCGGCGCGCATCTGCTTCTCCATCGAGTCCTGGATGGAGGTGGGCGGTTCGATGGCCTTGAGCTCGACGCGGTTGACGCGGATGCCCCACTTGCCGGTGGCCTCGTCGAGGACGCCGCGCAGGGCCGCGTTGATCTCCTCGCGGGAGGTCAGGGTCCGTTCGAGGTCCATGCCACCGATGATGTTGCGGAGCGTGGTGACGGTGAGCTGCTCGATGGCCTGGATGTAGCTGGCGACTTCGTAGGTCGCGGCCCGGGCGTCGGTCACCTGGTAATAGATGACCGTGTCGATGTTGACGACCAGGTTGTCCTGGGTGATCACCGGTTGCGGCGGGAAGGGCACGACCTGCTCGCGGAGGTCGATGCGGTTGCGGATGGTGTCGATGAACGGGACGACGATGTTGAGGCCCGCGTTGAGTGTCCGCGTGTAGCGGCCGAAGCGCTCCACGATGGCGGCGCTGGCCTGTGGGATGACTTGGATGGTCCTGATCAGGGCGATGAAGACCAACACCACCAGAATGATCAGGACGATGATGACCGGTTCCATCGTCGTTCCCCGTACCCTTCTCCGCCTCGGCGCTTTCGGAAGATCTTATGGTTGTTGAAGATCTTGCTGGTCGAGTCTGACAGACCGTCGCACAACTCGTGGGCTGTTCGCTTCAGTTGAGTCCTACGAGGTCAGATGACGATCGCGGTGGCTCCTTCGATCTCCACGACATCCACTTCCTGCCCCACTTCGTAGGCGCTGCCGGCGTCGAGCGACCGTGCCGACCAGACCTCGCCGGCCAGCTTGATACGGCCTCCGGAGCCGTCGACGCGCTCGAGCACGACGGCCTGCTTGCCCTTCAACGCCTCGACTCCCGTGGCCAGTTGGGGGCGTTGCGCACTGTGCCGGACCGCGATGGGGCGTACTACGGCGATGAGGGCGACCGAGACGACGACGAAGGCGAGTACCTGGGCCACGGAACCGAAGCCCGTTCCGGCCATGACGGCGGCTGCGACGGCACCCACTGCGAGCATGCCGAACTCCGGCATCGCGGTCACCACGAGCGGGATTCCGAGCGCAGCCGCGCCGACGAGCCACCACACCCATGCGTCGATGTCGTTCACATGGTCATGGTAGGACCGCGGGTCCTGCCTCGGACAGGGCGCGATGTGGCTGGGTGGGGTTCTTGCCCGTGTTTTCGCGCGGGCTTCACACAGTCAGGACAGCGGCAGGCCCTGGGCGGTCCAGCGGTCGCCGACCTGTTCGACGACGAGCGGGAGCCCGAAGCAGAGGGAGAGGTTGCGGGAGGTGAGCTCGAGCTCCAGCGGGCCGGCGGCGAGGACCTTGCCCTGGCGGATCATCAGAACGTGGGTGAAGCCGGGGGCGATCTCCTCGACATGGTGGGTGACCATGATCATCGAGGGGGCGATCGGGTCGCGGGCGAGGCGGCCGAGGCGGCGGACCAGGTCCTCGCGGCCGCCGAGGTCGAGGCCGGCGGCGGGCTCGTCGAGGAGGAGCAGCTCGGGGTCGGTCATCAGCGCGCGGGCGATGAGGGTGCGCTTGCGCTCGCCCTCGGAGAGGGTGCCGAACTTGCGGTCCACGTACTCGGTCATGCCGAGGCGGTCGAGGAAGGCGCGGGCGCGCTGCTCGTCGATGTCCTCGTAGTCCTCGTGCCAGCCGGCGGTCATGCCGTAGGCGGCGGTGAGTACGGTCTGCAGGACGGTCTGGCGCTTGGGGAGCTTGTCGGCCATGGCGATGCCGGCCATGCCGATGCGGGGGCGCAGCTCGAAGACGTCGACCTTGCCGAGGGTCTCGCCGAGGATGGAGGCGGTGCCGTTGCTGGGGAAGAGGTAGCTGGAGGCGACGTTCAGGAGGGTCGTCTTGCCGGCGCCGTTGGGGCCGAGGATGACCCAGCGCTCGCCTTCCTTCACCGACCAGGAGACCTGGTCCACCAGAGCCCGGCCCTCCCGGACCACGGATACGTCCTGAAGCTCCAGAACATCGCTCATGAGCGCGTTGTCTCCCCTTGCAGTGTGACCGGTCTCGGCGTCTCGGCTGTCGCGTGCGCGCTTTTCGGGCGCAGCCCTCGATGAAATCTACGCCACCGGCCGCCCGGCCCATTCCATCGGTCCGGTCCTTAGGGTGGGGGCATGCTCTCGGAACCGCGTTCAGGACGCTTTGCCGCTTGGGGAAACGCCCTTTTGGCCGGACTTGTCTCGCCGGACGACGCCGTGCTGGCGATCGTCGGGGACGATGCCGTGCATCGCATGGAGGGGCTGCCCGGCGAGTCGGCGCCCGTCGGGCTCACGCTGGCACTGGGCCGGCTGCGGGCGCTCGGCGTCACGGGGCTGCGGGTCGCGCTGCCCGCGCCGGGGCATCCGCTGGGGCTGAGCGGGCCGCCGGAGTTCAATGCGCGGGCGATGGACGCCGAGGAGGCTGTGGTCTGCCATGGCGCCGCGTTCGGGTTGGTGCCCGAGGTGTACGAGGCCGGGCCCGACGGCGATGTGCACGTGGAGGTCGTGTGGCACTGTCTGCCGGTGCGGGAGGCTCCGCCGGCCGATGTGCCCTCGCTGGGTGAGGCCGAGCGGGAGCTGGCGGAGGCGTTGCGGGAGGCGACGGAGGTGCTGGCGCGGCTGGATGTGGCCGGGTCGGGGCCGGTGGCGGAGGCGGCGATCGATGCGTACCGGGCGCGGGCCGAGCGGGGGCGTGAGGTGCTGGCGCCGGGTTATCCGCCGCGGGCGGTGCGGGTGCTGGAGCTGGCGCAGCGGGTGGGGCTGCTGGTTTCCCTTGCTCACGGCAACGGGCACGGGGGTGCGGTGAGCGCCGGTGAGATGGGGGCGCGGGCCGAGGCGCTGCGGCCTGTGGAGCGGACGGCTCGGCGGGCGCTGGTCGCCGCGTACAACTCCGTTGTGGAGGAGCGGGAGCGGGGGGTGCGGTGAGCGCCGGCGGTTTTGTGGCCGGCGGTTGTCGTCGCGTCCGGGGGCTCTGCCCCCAGGCCCCCGTGTCGGCCTCAACGGCCTCGTCCTCAAACGCCGGACGGGCTGAAAGACAAACTGACCGGCCTCCCGGGGTGCCCGGGAGGCCGGAGTCAGTGCGTGCGGTGTGGCCTCGTCAGTGGTTGACGGCCAGGTTGCCGAAGGCGGGGTTCAGCACACCGACGACGTTCACGCTGTTGCCCGAGACGTTCACCGGGACGTGCACCGGGGCCTGGACCACATTGCCCGAGAGGATGCCGGGCGAGCCCACGGCCGTCCCGTCGGCGTGCGCGCCGCCGTTGGTGGCGGAGGCCATGCCGGCTCCGGCGGCGAGCAGACCGCCGGCCACCATCGTCACAGCCGCTGCCTTCTTCAGGTTCTTCACTTTCCAAGCCCTCCCTAGCGGTTGCTGCGGCAATCGCCGCAGCACGCACTGAAGAACGGCGGAGATCCTCGGAGGATGCGCCATCCGGGGGACATTCCCACGACGGTATGAATCTCAGTCCGGAGCGGAACCCTCCGTATTGCCGCGGCGTCCTGGCGCGCAGCGTGTTTCAGCCGGTCACACCGTGGCGGACGGCCCACAGGGCCGCCTGCGTGCGGTCCGCCAGGTCGAGTTTCATCAGAATGTTCGAGACATGGGTCTTCACGGTCTTCTCGGACAGGACGAGGGCGCGCGCGATCTCCCGGTTCGAGCGGCCGTCCGCTATGAGGCCGAGTACCTCGCGCTCCCGTTCCGTGAGCGAACCGCCTCGCCCCTGGCCCGAGTTGGCCTCCTCCTGGGAGAGCAGGGCGCCCGCGACCTCGGGCTGGAGCAGGATGTGCCCGGCGTGGACGGAGCGGATGGCGCCGGCCAGCGCGTCCGGGTCCACGTCCTTGTAGACGTATCCGGCGGCGCCCGCGCGCAGGGCCGGGACCACCGTGCGTTGTTCGGTGAAGCTGGTGACGATCAGCACGCGCGCGGGATTGTTCAGGTCCCGCAGCTTGCGCAGGGCGTCCACGCCGTCCATGCCGGGCATCTTGACGTCCATCAGCACGACGTCGGGCTGCAGTTCCTCGGCCCGGGCGACTCCTTCGGCGCCGTCGGCCGCCTCGCCCACGACCTCGATGTCGTCCTGCACCTCGAGGAACGTGCGCAGACCGCGGCGGACCACCTGGTGGTCGTCGACGAGCAGCACCTTGATTGCGTCAGCCACCGGGGACCTCCATCTCGATCGTGGTGCCCTTTCCGGGCGCCGACTCCACGGTCAGCACACCGCCGACCCCGCTTGCGCGGTCCCGCATGGACACCAGCCCGAGGTGGCGTCCCGCGCGGCGTATCGACTTCGGGTCGAAGCCGTTGCCGTCGTCCGTGACGCGCAGGACCGTTCCGCCCTCGCGCCGGGTCAGGGTCACGTCCACGTGCTGTGCCCCGGAGTGCCGCAGGGCGTTGTGCAGGGCCTCCTGGGCGACGCGCAGGACGGCCTCCTCCTGGGCGGCGGGCAGGGCGCGCACGCCGCAGCTGTCGAAGGTCACGCGCGCGCTGTGGGCGCGGTCGAGGACCTGGATCTGGGTGCGCAGGGTGGCGATCAGGCCGTCCTCGTCGAGGGCCGCGGGGCGCAGCTCCACGACGGCGGCGCGCAGTTCGTCGGCGGCCTCGGCGGCGAGCGCGGCCACCTGTTGCAGCTCGCCCTTGGCGCGGGAGGGATCGCGGTCGACGAGGGCGGCGGCGGCCTGGGCGGTCAGGCGCAGGGAGAAGAGCTTCTGGCTGACCGCGTCGTGCAGCTCATGGGCGAGGCGGGAGCGCTCCTCGGCGATGGTCAGCTCGCGGCTGCGCTCGTACAGGCGGGCGTTGGTGAGGGCGATCGCGGCGTGCTGGGCGAGGATGGCGAGCAGGTCCTCGTCCTCCTCGGTGAAGCCGCAGCTGCCTTCCTGTTTGGGGCAGTTCTTGTTTGCCAGGAACAGGGCGCCGATGACCTCGTCGCCGTCCCTGATGGGCAGGCCCAGGAAGTCGGACATGTCGGGATGGGCGGAGGGCCAGCCTTCGAAGCGGGGGTCCTTGCGGACGTCGGCGAGGCGCTCGATCTTCGCTTCCTGCAGCATCGCGGCGAGGATGCCGTGCTGGCGCGGGAGCGGGCCGATGGCCTTCCACTGGGCGTCGCTCACGCCGTCGACCACGAACTGGGCGAAGCCGCCGTGGTCGTCGGGGACGCCGAGGGCGGCGTACTGCGCATCGAGCAGCTCGCGGGCCGAGGCGACGATCGTCTTGAGGACGTCGCGCACCTCGAGATGCCTGCTCATGGCCAGCAGCGCGGAACTCACCGCGGTGAGGCCGGACCGGGGGCCGTGACTCATGCCCTTCAAGGTACCGGCGGGGTGTGACAACGGGGATCGGACCTGTGACGGCGGAGCCTGCGCCGGTGGGCCTAGGGCGGGCGGACTAGGTCCGGGGCCCGGGACGCGCGGCGTAGTCCGAAGGGCCCCGGCTGGTTGGGGCCCGCGTCCGAGGCGGGGCGGGTGGCGTGGTTCCTACGTTGAGGTCACCGCCGATCGACGGGCGGCCGAGACGAGGGGGCGTGTCATGCCGGTAGCGATCATCACAGGGGCTTCGAAGGGGCTGGGGAGGGCGCTGGCCGAGGCGCTGGCCGCGCGCGGCTGGGATCTGGTGCTCGACGCGAGGACGGAGAAAGCCCTCACCGAGGCGGCGGGGGCCGTGTCCGCGTACGGCACGCGGGTGAGGGCCGTGCCCGGGGACGTCACGGACGCCGGTCACCGGGCGGAGCTGGTGGCGGCCGCGGAGAAGCTGGGCGGCATCGATCTGCTGGTGAACAACGCCAGCGCGCTGGGCGCCGAGCCGCTCGTACGGCTGGAGGAGCTGCCTCTGGAGGGGTTCAGGCGGGCGCTGGAGGTGAATGTGGTGGCAGCGCTGGGCCTGGTCCAGGAGGCGCTGCCGCTGCTGCGGACGTCCGAGGCGGGCACGGTGATCGCGGTCAGCTCGGACGCGGCCGCCGAGGCCTATGAGACATGGGGCGGGTACGGCGCCTCGAAGGCGGCCCTCGACCATCTTGCGGCGGTCCTCGGCGAGGAGGAGCCCGGGCTGCGGGTCTGGGCGGTGGACCCCGGGGACATGGCCACGGACCTGTATGCGGCGGCCGTACCGGACGACGGTGATCCACGGCCGGCACCGGCGAGTGTGGTGCCGGCGTTCCTGCGGCTGCTGGACGAGCGTCCGGCGAGCGGCCGGTATGCGGCTCCGGCGCTGCTGGAGGGGCAGCGATGACGGTGGCCGTGCACGTACCGGAGGAGTTGTCGGCCCGGATTCCGGTCGAGCAGCGCGGGGCGGGGCTGCAGCGGGATGCCGTACGGCTGCTCCTGTCGCACGGCTGCGAGGTGTCGCACCATGCGTTCGTTGAGCTGCCTCGGCTGCTGCGGGCCGGGGATCTGCTCGTCGTGAACACCTCGCCCACGCTGGCCGCCGCGGTGGACGGGCGGGCCGGGCACGCGCGCGTGGTGGTGCACTTCTCCACGCGCGGGGACGACGGGCGGTGGGCGGTCGAGCTGCGGGATCCGGACGGGAAGGGCACCACGCGCGCGCGTGCGGGCGGGCCCGCGGGCCTGGAGGTGCGGCTGCCGGGGGGCGTGCGGCTGGTCCTCGAGGAGCCGGTGAGTGCCCGCGGCGACCGGTTGTGGTGGGCGCGGGTGTCGGGAGCCGGGGTCCTCGGGCTGCTGCGGGAGCACGGGCGGCCCATTCGCTACTCCTATACGGAGCGGGACCAGCCGCTGTCCGTGTACCAGACGGTGTTCGCGCTGCCGACCGCCGACGGGGCGGGCAGTGCGGAGATGCCGAGTGCGGCGCGGCCCTTCACGGCGCGGCTGGTGGCGGAGCTGGTGAGTCGGGGTGTGCAGTTCGCACCGATCACCCTGCACACCGGGGTGGCCTCGGCGGAGGTGCACGAGCCGCCGTATCCGGAGCGGTTCTCCGTGCCGGAGGCGTCGGCTCGGCTGATCAATGCCGCCCGGGCGGGCGACGGGCGGGTGGTCGCGGTCGGGACGACGGCCGTGCGGGCGGTCGAGTCGGCGGCGGGGCCGGACGGCGTCGTACGCGCGCGGGAAGGGTGGACGGATCTGGTTGTCACCCCGGAGCGCGGGGTACGGGTGGTGGACGGGCTGCTGACCGGGCTGCACGAGCCGGAGGCCTCGCATCTGCTGATGCTGGAGGCGATCGCCGGGCGGGCCGCGATCGACCGCAGCTACGAGGAGGCGCTGCGCGGGCTCTACCTGTGGCACGAGTTCGGGGACGTCCACCTCATCCTCCCGTAGGAGGCCCCTTACACAGTGCATTGCTCAAGCAACTCATGGTGAGACTGCCGCGGGGACGATGTGAGCCCGCGCATAGGGCGCAGATCACGTACGAAGGGCGATAGGAGACAGACCCTCCCGCCATGAGCGGGGTGAACGGTCCAGTCTGTCCGTTTTTGCCCCCACCCGATCCACTACCGGGGATCGTACGTCACACCTTTGCCACGACATTTTGCGGCCGCTAAGAATGGCTGCCGTCGCTCAGCGCCGCGGGTTCCCCCCGCGGCGTTTGTGCGGGCCGGACCCATGTCCCCCGCAGGACGTTGAGCGACCTCCGCGCTATTCGAAGAGGTCCATCTGCCATGCTCAAGAACACCAACATTCGCCGTCTCAGTCGTTCGCTGACCCGTCACCAGAAGGTCGCGATGGCCGGTGTCGCCACCCTCGGTGCCGCCGCTCTCGCGTTCTCCGCGGTACCCAGCAACGCCGAGACGACCACGAACGAGGCCACCGTCTCGACGGCCAAGGTGGAGTACGGCTCCGACCAGATCAAGGACGTCAAGGCCAGCGTCACCGACCAGCTCGCCGGTGCCAGCCTGAAGGCCGAGGCCATCAAGGCGAAGGCCGAGGCCAAGGCCAAGCAGAAGGCCGCCGCCGCGGCTGCCGCGAAGAAGGCCGCCGCCGCAGCCGCGGCCAAGAAGGCCGAGGCCGCGCGCAAGGCGAAGGAGGCCGCGAGCCGGGCCGCCCACCGTGCCGCGATCAAGCCGGCCGTCAAGACCTACCCGAACAACCTCGACGGCTGGATCAGGAACGCCCTCGACATCATGCAGTCCAAGGGCATACCGGGCAGCTACAACGGCCTGTACCGCAACATCATGCGGGAGTCCTCGGGCAACCCGAACGCCATCAACGACTGGGACATCAACGCCATCAACGGCATCCCGTCGAAGGGCCTGCTGCAGGTCATCCCGCCGACCTTCAGCGCCTACCACGTGGCCGGCACGTCCTGGAACATCTACGACCCGGTCGCCAACATCACCGCCGCCGCCAACTACGCGGCCGACAAGTACGGCTCGATCGACAACGTCAACAGCGCGTACTGAGGTCGGCGCGGACCTCTTCACGCAAGCGCCGAAGGGCGGCACCCGCTGGGGGTGCCGCCCTTCGGCGTCGTACGAGAGCCCACGTAGCGGACCGCCTACTTGCGCATGACCTCCGGCTCGTGGCGGCGCAGGAAGCGGGCCACGAAGAAGGCGCAGATCACACCGAGCGCGATCAGGGCGATCATGTCCATGGTCCAGGCGCCCACGGTGTGCTCCCACAGCGGGTCGTTGGGCTTGCCCTTGCCGGGCGGGCTGATCCGGTTGAAGTCGAGCGTGGCGCCCGCGGCGGCGACGGCCCAGCGCGAAGGCATCAGATACGAGAACTGGTTGACCCCGATCGCGCCGTTCAGGGCGAAGAGACAGCCGGTGAAGACGACCTGGACGATCGCGAACATGACCAGCAGCGGCATGGTCTTCTCGGAGGTCTTCACCAGGGCCGAGATGATCAGGCCGAACATCATCGAGGTGAAGCCCAGGGCCATGACCGGGATGGTGAGCTCCAGCAGCGGGAGATTCTTGAGGACCAGGCCCTCCGTCGGGATCTTCCGGCTGGCGAAGCCGATCATGCCGACCATCAGGCCCTGCAGCACCGTGATGAAGCCGAGCACGAAGACCTTCGACATCAGGTACGCGGAGCGGGACAGGCCGGTGGCGCGCTCCCGCTCGTAGATGACCCGTTCCTTGATCAGCTCACGGACGGAGTTGGCGGCACCCGCGAAGCAGGCACCGACCGCGAGGATCAGCAGGACGGTGGTGGCCGTGCCGTTCGGGACGGGCTGCTGGGTGGTCGGGTTGATCTCCGTGTTGACCAGCAGGTCCTTGCCCGAGTCGATGAGCAGGCTCACCGAGCCGAGGACGAGCGGCAGGATCACCGTCAGGGCGAGGAAGCCCTTGTCGGAGGCGATGACCGAGACATAGCGCCGTACCAGGGTGGCGAACTGGCTCATCCAGCCCTGTGGCTTCGGCGGCTTCATCGCCTGCATCGGAGGCATCTGTACGGACTGTGGTGCAACGGCGTCGATGTCCGCGGCGTACATCTGGTAGTGCTGCGAGCCCTTCCAGCGTCCGGCCCAGTCGTAGTCGCGGTAGTTCTCGAAGGCGGAGAAGACGTCGGCCCAGCTGTCGTAGCCGAAGAAGTTCAGTGCCTCCTCGGGAGGGCCGAAGTAGGCGACCGCGCCGCCCGGGGCCATCACCAGGAGCTTGTCGCACAGGGCCAGCTCGGCCACGGAGTGGGTGACCACGAGGACCGTACGGCCGTCGTCGGCGAGGCCGCGCAGCAGCTGCATGACGTCGCGGTCCATGCCCGGGTCCAGACCGGAGGTCGGCTCGTCCAGGAAGATCAGCGACGGCTTGGTGAGCAGCTCAAGGGCCACCGAGACGCGCTTGCGCTGGCCGCCGGAGAGGGAGGTGACCTTCTTCTCCTTGTGGATGTCGAGCTTCAGCTCGCGCAGCACCTCGTCTATGCGGTTCTCGCGCTCCTGGGCCGTGGTGTCGGCGGGGAAGCGCAGCTTGGCCGCGTACTTGAGGGCCTTCTTGACGGTCAGTTCCTTGTGCAGGATGTCGTCCTGCGGGACCAGACCGATGCGCTGGCGCAGCTCTGCGAACTGCTTGTACAGGTTCCGGTTGTCGTAGAGGACATCGCCCTGGTTGGCGGGCCGGTAGCCGGTGAGTGCCTTGAGCAGGGTCGACTTGCCGGAGCCGGAGGGTCCGATGACCGCGATGAGCGACTTCTCGGGGACGCCGAAGGAGACGTCCTTGAGGATCTGCTTGCCGCCGTCGACCGTGACGGTCAGATGGCGGGCCGAGAAGGACACCTCACCGGTGTCGACGAACTCCTCGAGGTGGTCGCCGACGATCCGGAACGTGGAGTGGCCGACGCCGACGATGTCGGTCGGGCCGAGCAGCGCCGAGCCGCCCTTGGGGATCTGCTGGCCGTTGACATAGGTGCCGTTGTGCGAGCCGAGGTCGCGGATCTCCATGCGGCCGTCGGGCGTCGAGTGGAACTCGGCGTGGTGCCGGGAGACCTGCAGGTCGGAGACGACCAGCTCGTTCTCCAGGGCACGGCCGATGCGCATCACGCGGCCGATGGAGAACTGGTGGAACGTGGTGGGGCTGCGGTCGCCGTAGACCGGCGGCGCCCCCGCACCGCCAACGGGGCCCTGCTGCTGCGGGATCGCGGCGGCGGCCTGCTGCGGCTGCTGCCAGCCGGGCTGCGGGGCCTGCTGCTGGGGCGGTGCCTGCTGCGGTGTCTGCTGGGCCCAGCCGGGGCCCGCACCCTGGGCGGCGTACGGCTGCTGCTGGGGCTGGGCGACCGCGGCCGCCGCGCCGGTGACGTTGACCAGCGGGCCGTCGGTCGCGTTGCCGAGGTGCACCGCGGAGCCGGGGCCGATCTCCATGTGATGGATCCGCTGCCCCTGCACGAACGTGCCGTTGGTGGAGCCCTGGTCCTCGATGACCCAACTGCGGCCGCTCCAGCTGATCGTGGCGTGACGCCAGGACACTCTGGCGTCGTCGAGCACGATGTCCCCCTGCGGATCACGTCCGAGGGTGTACGGCCTGGACGGGTCGAGCGTCCAGGTACGTCCATTCAATTCCAGTACGAGTTCCGGCACTCCATGCCCCACTGAGTAGTCCCCCGAGTTACCCCCAACACAGGGAGTCTAGGGATGTCGAACATCGTCGGGAACTATTTCAGGCTCGCCCCTCTGACCGAAAGTCGGGCCTTGTGCACCACCACGCACATGCGCATCGATTGGTTCCGTTGACGGGGTTGAAAACGGCCCGGAGAGTGGTAATCCACGCGAGGGGGACATGCGCGGCCGCCGTGCCGCAATGCGGATCGGGGGGTCTGCCATGAGTGCGTCCATGGGCACGTCGTCGAGTGTCGAGTCCGTCGGGAGCGGCACCAGGGTGCCGTGGGGGGACGTCCTGCTGTCCGCGATCGCCTCCGTGAGCTGGGCGTTGATCGGGATGGCGGGTACGGCGGCGCTCGGCCTGCATCTGCTGGAGGCGGACGCGTCGGGTTCGCTGGGGCCGATGACCGCGGCGGTCGTGGCACTTGGGGCAGGTGGTTCGGTGACACCGTCCGGCGACGTGTCCGCGTTCGGCCTGAAAGGTGCTCAGGCGCATACGGCCGTCACGATCACGCCATTGGGAGTGAGCCTGGTCGGCGCGCTCCTGCTGTCGTGGTTCTTCCTACGGTCCTTGCGGGCGGCGGGAGTTGTGATCGCGCCGGCCGAACTCCTCGCGCGTGCGGGCGCGGTGGTGGCGCTGTTCGTGGCGACGCTGGGCGGGCTGGCGTGGGCGGGGCACGACGTCATCACCATCGACGGCGGTTCGCTGGGGCTCGACAAGCTGCCCGGCGGAGGCGGCGGGGGTGGGGGCGGCGTCGACATCCCCGGTCTCGGTGACATCGGGAACATCGGCGGGCTGCTGCCCGACAACATCGGCAACCTCATCCATGCGAAGGCGGCGGTCGGCTTCACCGTCGACACGGCGCCCACGCTGCTGGGCGGGCTCGGCTGGTCGGCCGGCATCCTGCTGATCGCCCTGCTGGCCTCGCGCCGCACTCCCCTGCCGCGCGGCTGGGAGGCCCTGCACCGGGTCGTACGGCCGGCGGCGTCGGCGATCGTCACGGTGATGCTGGTGGCGGTGGCGGCGGCGTTCGCGGCGGGGGTGTACGCGGCGATCGGTGACGCCCACCCGAAGCGGATCTTCGGCGCCGCGCTGCTGGGCGCACCCAACGGCACCTGGCTGGGCATCCCGATCGGTCTGTTCGTGCCGTTCGACGGCAAGGCGACCGGCGTACTGACCAAATTCCTGCCACATCCGCTGGACGGTCTGCTCACCGCGAAGACCGACCGGTCGGTGACGCTGGCACGGCTGGCGGACCTGGACGGGCGGGTGTGGCTGCTGGGGGTGGCGGCGGCCGTGATGATGCTGCTGGCGGGGGTGCTGGCCGCGGTGCGGACGCCGGTGGGGGCCGGGGCTTCGCAGGCTGGTCCGGGCGCCCTCGCCTTCGCCGGGCGGTGCGCGGTGCGGCTGGGGATCGTCACGGCGCTGACGTTGCCGCTGCTCGCGTGGCTGACGGAGGTGTCGGTGGACGCCTCGCTGTCGGTGCTGGGCTTCGATGCGTTCGGCGCCGGGGTCGAGTTGCAGGGGCACCTCGGCATGGCGCTGCTGCTGGGCGCCCTGTGGGGTGCGGGGGCGGGGGCTGCCGGGGCGCTGCTGGCGTGGGCGACCGGCGCGGCGGGACGGCGGGCGGCGCCGTTGGCGCTGAGCGGCGAGGTCGCGGGGGTGTACGCCCCCGAAACCGGGGGCGGGGTCCCTGCCGCCGGGGCCGCGTCGGGGCCGTACACGCCCAGTACGCCGTACCGGGCGCCGAACCCCACCACCAATCCGTATCTGCAGCTGCCGGACGAGCTGCGGGAGCCGGAGGACGCGCGACCGCCGGACCGGCAGGGCGCGCCGGGCGCCCCCGGCCATGGACAGCCGCCCGCCGGCAGCGACATGTACGGCGCCCCGACGGTGGCCCGCCCGATGGGCACCCCGCCCCGCCCCCGCCGCGGAAACCGCCCGAACCCCGGCCCGAACGAGGGCCCGCCCCCACCCCAGCCGCCGCCCCCTCCGGGGCGTCCGAAGAACGACCGCTGAGTTCCGAGGGGACCGCCGGGGCCGCCCTGGCCAACCCTGAGGCTTCCGCCAGTCAGAGGCAGACGCTGAGCCGGATATACCGCCCCCGATGAGCTGGGGCACCTGTCCGCAGCCGAAACGGCACCTGTCCGCAGCCGAAACGGCCGTGGCAGTGGTCGCCCCCGCGCCTCCCGCCAGCCCAGCCGGACCGCGGAACCGGGGACACCGGCCCCCACGCAACCGGCCCCCCGCACACGTACGCCGCCCAGAGCAGGTCGTCACCGCCCGCTGCGACCCCGCCAGCTAGGCAGGCCGCGGAAGCGGATCCGGGCGTTCCGCCGCAACCGGGCCCCCAAGGCACCCGCCCCCGGGACGCCGGTGCTCTCGGTGCGGTCGTGGTCGGCGCGTAAGGCCTTCGACATCTGCTCGACACCCACTGTTCCGTGTCCGGCAGGCGGACCGCGGCGGCGGGCGGCACTGGGTGCCGGATACGGTGGGTACACCATGAGCGCATCGCAGACCTCGACCTCTGACGTCCCCACCCTCCTCGTCAAGATCTTCGGCAAGGACCGGCCGGGCATCACGGCCGGCCTGTTCGACACCCTCGCCGCCTACTCCGTCGACGTGGTCGACATCGAGCAGGTCGTCACCCGTGGCCGGCTCACGCTGTGCGCGCTCGTGACCCCGCCGCCGCACGGGCTGGAGGGGGAGCTGCGGGCCACCGTCCACAGCTGGGCGGAGTCGATGAAGATGCAGGCGGAGATCATCTCCGGGCGGGGCGACAACCGTCCGCGCGGCCTCGGACGCTCACTGGTCACGGTCCTCGGTCACCCGCTCACGGCGGAGGCGACCGCCCGGATCGCCGCGAAGATCGCCTCCGTGGGCGGCAACATCGACCGCATCTTCCGCCTCGCCAAGTACCCCGTCACCGCGGTCGAGTTCGCGGTGTCCGGCGTCGAGACCGAGCCGCTGCGCACGGCCCTGGTGACGGACGCCGCGGCACTGGGTGTCGATGTGGCGGTCGTCGCGGCGGGGCTGCACCGGCGGGCTCAGCGGCTGGTCGTCATGGACGTCGACTCGACGCTCATCCAGGACGAGGTGATCGAGCTGTTCGCGGCACACGCCGGCTGCGAGGACAAGGTCGCCGAGGTGACCGCGGCCGCGATGCGCGGGGAGCTGGACTTCGAGCAGTCGCTGCACGCGCGCGTGGCGCTCCTGGAGGGGCTCGACGCGTCCGTGGTGGACAAGGTGCGCAGCGAGGTGCGGCTGACGCCGGGGGCGCGGACCCTGATCCGTACGCTCAAGCGGCTCGGTTACCAAGTGGGCGTGGTCTCCGGAGGATTCACCCAGGTCACGGATGATCTGAAGGAGCGGCTGGGGCTCGACTTCGCGCAGGCCAACACGCTGGAGATCGTCGGCGGCAGGCTCACCGGCAGGGTCACCGGCGAGATCGTCGACCGTGCCGGCAAGGCGCGGCTGCTGCGCCGGTTCGCCGCGGAGGCGGGCGTACCACTCGCCCAGACCGTGGCGATCGGCGACGGCGCCAACGACCTGGACATGCTCAACGCGGCCGGCCTCGGCGTCGCCTTCAACGCCAAGCCTGTCGTACGGGAGGCCGCGCACACCGCGGTGAACGTGCCCTTCCTGGACACGGTCCTGTACCTGCTCGGCGTCACCCGCGAAGAGGTCGAGGCCGCGGACACGCACGACGAGGAGTAGTCGCCCCCATCGGCACGTCGAGGGGCCCGGCACCGTGGTGGTGCCGGGCCCCTCGGTCGTCGTGTCGCCTGCTCGCTTCGTCGGTCGTCTGCTGGTCCCGCCGTCTCGGTTACTCGGTCGGGGCCCAGTAGTCCAGCAGCGTGGCCACGCCCGGCTCCAGGCCCTTCCAGGGCCCCTCGAAGGACAGGACGGCGAAGGCGGCGGCCGGGAAGCCCCGGCGGTTCATCCGCTCGCCCGCGTCCCCCTCGGACGAGCCTGCCAGGATCTCGGCGAGGCCCTGCACGCCCGGGTTGTGGCCGATGAGTACGGCGTTCTGCACGTCGTCGGGGGTCTCGTTGAGCAGCGCGATCAGCTCGCCGGGTGAGGCCTCGTAGATCCGCTCCTCGTAGACGGTTTTCGGCCGGTGCGGGAATTCATGGACGGCGAGCTTCCAGGTCTCTCGGGTCCGGATCGCGGTGGAGCACAGGGCCAGATCGAAGGGGATACCGGTGTCGGCCAGCTTGCGTCCGGCGACTGCGGCGTCCGTGCGGCCCCGCTCAGCGAGGGGGCGCTCGTGGTCGGTCACCTGTGGCCAGTCGGCTTTCGCATGCCGGAAGAGGACGATCCTGCGGGGTTCTGCGACGCTCATGGAACCCAGCTTCGCATGAAACAGGCCATGGGGCGCAGGGAGTTGACTGGCGGCCGAACCGGTGCTCAGCGGCCTATGAGCTGCTGTGCCCGCTCGAAGAGGTGGGTGATCGCCGGGTCACCCGCCGCCGCCTGCGCGTCCGACGGGTTCAGCATCAGAGCCAGCAGCACGATGAAGGCGAGCGTCGGCAGGGCGAGGGCCCACCAGGGCAGCCGGATGTCGACGCCGGCCGTGGTCGCCGGGTGGGGCCGGGTGTGCGACTGGGCCGACATGGGTGCCTCCGCTGGTCTTCGGGTCTCGGTGATCCGCCTTACGCGGTCACACCTCGAAGTTACGGAATCGGGAGCCCTCAACCCATCCGGAGATCCACCCAGTTGACCCTGACACTCACCCCCTAGGGGATGGTGGTGCCAGCCCCACCATGGGCCGAGCGGGCCGCCCGGCGGGCGGTCACGGCGAGGCGATCGTCGCGATGACGGCGATGATCACGAAGATGGCGAGGAACGAGCCGAAGACGAGCAGCATCTTCTTCTGGCCGTTCTGGGGGTTCGGGTCGAGCACTGGCATACGGCAAGTCTCGCATCCGGCGCCCGCGGCGGTTCGGGCGGGGTCAGCGGGCCGCCTCGTCCTCCACCGTGCGGTTGCGCCCCGCCAGGACGCCCACGACCATCTGCGGGACCATCAGGGCGGCCATCAGCGCGATCGGCAGCCCCCAGCCGCCGCTGTGCTGGTAGAGCACGCCCACCAGGAGCGGGCCGGGGATGGAGATCAGATAGCCGGTGCTCTGCGCGAACGCCGACAACTGGGCGACGCCCGCGCCGGTCCTGGCCCGCATGCCGACCATCGTCAGGGCCAGCGGGAAGGAGCAGTTGGCCACGCCGAGCAGCAGCGCCCAGGCCCAGGCGCCGGCGGCCGGTGCGAGGTACAGGCCCGCGTACCCGGCCAGGCCGCATCCGCCCAGCGCGAGCACGATCGGCCCCTGGTGCGGCAGCCGGGCGGCGACGCGTGGGATGACGAAGGCCAGCGGCACGCCCATCACCATCGTGACGGCGAGCAGCAGTCCCGCCGTGCCCGCGGGCACGCCCGCGTCCCGGAAGATCTGTGCCATCCAGCCCATCGTGATGTACGCGGCGGTGGCCTGCAGCCCGAAGAACACGGCGAGCGCCCAGGCGGTGCGGCTGCGGGTGATCCGCAGCGCGGGCGCCTCCACGCGCGCGTGCTCCTGCCGCCGGGCCGGCTGCTCGGCTGGCGCCGCGCCCCGCTGCCGTACGAACGGGATCCACGGCAGTACGGCGGCCGCCGCGAGGGCCGCCCACACCGTGAGTCCCGACCGCCAACTGCCGCCCAGCGCCTCGGTCATGGGCACGGTCACCGCGGCCGCCGCGGCGGTGCCCAGGGCGAGCGCCATCGAGTAGAGGCCGGTCATGGAGCCGACCCGGTCGGGGAACCAGCGCTTGACGATGACCGGCATCAGGACGTTGCTGACGGCGATGCCCATGAGGGCGAGCGCACTGGCGGCGAGGAAGCCGGCCGTGCCGCCCGCGTACGGCCGTATGAGCAGGCCGGCGGTGATGGCGACCATGCCCGCGCACACCACCGCGCCCGGTCCGAAGCGGCGGGCGAGGCGGGGGGCCGTGACGCCGAAGACGGCGAAGCAGAGAGGGGGCACGGAGGTGAGCAGGCCGGCCACGCTGCCGCTCATGCCGAGCCCGTCGCGGACCTCTTCGAGGAGCGCGCCCAGGCTGGTGATGGCGGGGCGGAGGTTGAAGGCCGACAGGACGATGCCGAGCACGAGCAGTCTCGTCGTCCACGCGCGCGTGGCGGGTCGTCGGGGCTCGCCCGCGGCCGAACCGGACACGGTCGCGAACGTCTTCGTCCGGGTTTCCTCACTTGCCATGCCGTCCATCATAGAATCATTGGATGATTGGTTGTCCATCCCCGGGTCGGACGGACCCGCCCGCCGCGTGCGAAGGTGTGCCATGCCCCTGAGTCACCCCCGCCGTTCCGCGCTGTCCGAGCAGGTCATCGCCGCGCTGCGGCTCGAGATCACCTCGGGCGAGTGGCCGGTCGGCTCCCGCATCCCGACGGAGCCCGAGCTGGTCGAGCAGCTCGGGGTGGCCCGGAACACGGTCCGCGAGGCCGTCCGCGCCCTCGCGCACAACGGCCTGCTGGACATCCGTCAGGGCTCGGGCACCTATGTCGTGGCGACGAGCGAGCTGGCGGGCGTGATGCACCGCCGCTTCGCCGACGCGGACCCGCGGCACATCGCCGAGCTGCGCTCCACGCTGGAGTCGGCCGCCGCCGGGCTCGCCGCCGGGCGGCGCACGGAGAAGGACCTCAAGCAGCTGGACGCGCTGCTCGTACGGCGCGAGGAGGCCTGGGAGTCGGGTGACACGGAGGCCTTCGTGACGGCGGACGCGACCTTCCACATGGCCGTGGTGGCGGCCTCGCACAACGACGTGATGACCCAGATGTACGCGGACCTCGGCGAGGTGCTGCGGGACTGGCTGCGCGAGGACGTCGGCCAGGAGCTCACCCCGGAGACGTACATGGAGCACACCCGCCTGGTCGACGCGATCCGCACGGGCGACGCCGAGGCGGCCGGTGCGGAGGCCGCGAGCTATCCGTTCCTGTGCCGTCCGGGACGGTTCAGCGCCTCTGGTGACTGATCCACACCGAGCCGACTTCCTTCCAGCACCGGCCGGTGAGCCGTACGGTCATCGCCGGCTCGGTGTCGACGGGGGTGCCGTCGGTGTCGAGGTCCCACCAGCGGGCGCACTCGACATGCAGGCTGACGCCGTCGGTCAGCGGATAGGGGTTGTGGCAGTACGCGGTCACGTGGGAGCCGGTCACCCTGGCGCGGCACTCGGCGCCGAAGAGCTGCGGCGCCGGCGGCTTCCCGGGCTTCACACGCGCGTGGGGCGTCGCCTCGTACGGCAGGGACATCACGAGAGCGACGGCGACGGTCACTGAGGCCAGGTTGCGGACGATGCGCACAAGGGGACCTCCTCGGCCGCGCTGGGGAGGGAATCACGTGCTGAACACGTACTCCAGGGTGCGCAGTCCGGTCCCGGCCCGCCCGGTCACATAGCCCGAACGGGTGATATCTCGGCGAGGGCGGGGCACGCGCCGAGGGCCCCCACCCGGCAGGGTGCGGGCCCTCAGTGTCGGCCGAGGCTCAGCGGAGTGTCAGGCGCCGATGGCGTGCAGACCGCCGTCCACGTGGACGATCTCGCCCGTGGTCTTCGGGAACCAGTCGCTCAGCAGCGCGACGATGCCCTTGCCGGCCGGCTCCGGGTCCTTGAGGTCCCACTCCAGCGGGGAGCGGCTGTCCCACACGGAGGCCAGGTCGCTGAAGCCCGGGATGGACTTGGCGGCCATGGAGCCGATCGGGCCCGCGGAGATCAGGTTGCAGCGGATGTTCTGCTTGCCCAGGTCACGGGCGAGGTAGCGGCTGGTGGCCTCCAGGGCGGCCTTGGCCGGGCCCATCCAGTCGTACTGCGGCCAGGCGTACTGCGCGTCGAAGGTGAGGCCGACGACCGAGCCGCCGTTCTGCATCAGCGGCAGACAGGCCATGGTCAGCGACTTCAGGGAGTACGCCGAGACGTGCATGGCGGTGGCCACGGACTCGAACGGCGTGTTGAGGAAGTTGCCGCCGAGCGCGTCCTGCGGCGCGAAGCCGATGGAGTGCACGACGCCGTCGAGGCCGCCGAGCTCCTCGCCGACCAGGTCGGCCAGGCGGGCCAGGTGCTCGTCGTTGGTGACGTCGAGCTCGATGACCTTGGTGGGCTTGGGGAGCTTCTTGGCGATGCGCTCGGTCAGCGTGGGCCGCGGGAACGCGGTCAGGATGATCTCGGCGCCCTGCTCCTGGGCCAGCTTGGCGGCGTGGAAGGCGATGGAGGACTCCATCAGCACACCGGTGATCAGGACGCGCTTGCCCTCGAGAATTCCGCTCATGGTTGTCAGTGACCCATTCCCAGTCCGCCGTCAACGGGAATGACGGCTCCAGTGATGTACGAGGCGTCGTCCGAGGCGAGGAACCGCACCGTCGCGGCCACCTCCTCCGGCTGCGCGTAACGGCCGAGCGGCACCTGCTTGACGATGCCCTCGCGCTGCTCGTCGGTGAGCACCTTGGTCATGTCGGTGTCGACGAAGCCGGGCGCGACGACGTTGAAGGTGATGTTGCGCGAACCCAGCTCACGGGCGAGGGAACGCGCGAAGCCGACCAGGGCGGCCTTGGAGGCGGCGTAGTTGGCCTGGCCGGGGCCACCGTACAGCCCGACGACCGACGAGATCAGGACGACACGGCCCTTCTTGGCGCGCAGCATGCCGCGGTTGGCGCGCTTGACCACGCGGAAGGTGCCGGTGAGGTTGGTGTCGATGACCGAGGTGAAGTCCTCCTCGGACATGCGCATCAGGAGCTGGTCCTTGGTGATGCCGGCGTTGGCGATCAGGACCTCGACCGGACCGTGCTCGGCCTCGATCTCCTTGTAGGCCTGCTCCACCTGCTCGGTGTCGGTGATGTCGCACTTCACGGCCAGGCAGCCCAATTCCGTCAGGGCAGCCGGCGGCTCACCCGAGCGGTACGTGATCGCGACCTTGTCGCCGGCGTCGGCGAATGCGCGGGCGATGGCGAGGCCGATGCCCCGGTTGCCTCCGGTGACGAGAACCGAGCGGCTCAACGGATCACCCTTTCGATAGCGGTCTGATACCCCCCGCCCGAACACCTGGATGACAGGCGGCTTCCTCGAAAACCTATCGGTCCCGGTGCTCCCGCGGACAATCGGGCACCGACAGTGGCTTACGGGACTCACTGTCGGGTCCCTACAGAAAGTTCCCGGTACCGGCTCGAAACCTGTGGTCCGCGGCCCGGTCACGCGAAATGATCGGAGCAACCGCCGGTCCGTTCACAGGTCACGACAACAAGGAGAGACCTCGGTGCCTCATACCATCGACGAAGCCTTCACGGCACTTCCTCTACGGGCCCTGGCCGACGCGGCGCTGGCACGCGCGCGTGCCCTGGGTGCCGAGCATGCGGACTTCCGGTTCGAGCGGGTGCGCAGCGCGTCCTGGCGCTTCCGGGACGCCAAGCCCGCCGGTTCGTCGGACACCACCGACCTCGGGTACGCGGTACGGGTCGTGCACGGCGGCACCTGGGGCTTCGCATCGGGGGTGGACCTGAGCATGGACGCCGCCGCCAAGGTCGCCTCGCAGGCGGTGGCGATGGCGAAGCTCTCCGCCCAGGTGATCAAGGCGGCCGGTTCCGACGAGCGGGTGGAACTCGCCGACGAGCCCGTGCACGCCGAGAAGACCTGGATCTCGTCGTACGAGATCGACCCGTTCTCCGTGCCCGACGAGGAGAAGTCGGCGCTGCTGGCGGACTGGAGCGCGCAGCTGCTCGCGGCGAACGGCGTCAACCATGTCGACGCCTCGCTGCTCACCGTGCACGAGAACAAGTTCTACGCAGACACGGCCGGGACCGTGACCACACAGCAGCGCGTACGGCTGCACCCGCAGCTGACGGCCGTGTCGGTCGACGAGTCGAGCGGCGAGTTCGACTCGATGCGGACGATCGCGCCGCCCGTGGGACGCGGCTGGGAGTACCTCACCGGCACCGGCTGGGACTGGGAGAGCGAGCTCGAGCAGATCCCGGAGCTGCTCGCCGAGAAGATGCGCGCGCCGAGTGTGGAGGCGGGCCTGTACGACCTGGTCGTGGACCCCTCCAACCTGTGGCTGACCATCCACGAGTCCATCGGCCACGCCACCGAGCTGGACCGCGCCCTCGGCTACGAGGCCGCCTACGCCGGCACCTCCTTCGCCACCTTCGACCAGCTCGGCAAGTTGCGGTACGGCTCCGAGCTGATGAACGTCACCGGCGACCGCACCGCCGAGCACGGACTTGCGACCGTCGGCTACGACGACGAGGGCGTCGAGGGCCAGTCCTGGGACCTGGTGAAGGACGGCACGCTCGTCGGCTACCAGCTGGACCGACGGATCGCGAAGCTGACCGGGTTCGAGCGGTCCAACGGGTGCGCGTTCGCCGACTCCCCCGGACACGTGCCGGTGCAGCGCATGGCCAATGTGTCACTGCAGCCGGATCCGGCGGGCATGGCGACGGAGGACCTGATCGGCGGGGTCGACCGGGGCATCTACGTCGTCGGTGACCGTTCCTGGTCCATCGACATGCAGAGGTACAACTTCCAGTTCACGGGCCAGCGGTTCTTCAAGATCGAGAACGGTCGGATCACCGGGCAGCTGCGGGATGTCGCCTACCAGGCGACGACCACCGACTTCTGGGGCTCGATGGCCGCGGTGGGCGGCCCGCAGACGTATGTCCTCGGGGGTGCCTTCAACTGCGGCAAGGCCCAGCCGGGCCAGGTCGCCGCCGTCTCGCACGGCTGCCCCTCCGCGCTCTTCAAGGGCGTCAACATCCTCAACACCACGCAGGAGGCCGGTCGATGAGCGCCCGCAGCAACAAGCCGCACGAGATCGTCGAGCGGGCGCTGGAGCTGTCCACCGCCGACGGCTGTGTCGTCATCGCCGACGAGCAGTCGACCGCCAACCTGCGCTGGGCCGGCAATGCGCTCACCACGAACGGCGTCACGCGCGGGCGTACCCTCACGGTCGTCGCGACCGTCGACGGCAAGGAAGGCACCGCCTCCGGTGTCGTCTCCCGCTCGGCCGTGACCGCGGACGACCTGGAGCCGCTGGTGCGGGCCGCCGAGGCCGCCGCCCGTGGCGCCGGACCGGCGGAGGACGCACAGCCGCTGGTCACGGGCGTGGCGCAGTCGCCGGATTTCGTGGACCCGCCCGCCGAGACCTCGTCGACCGTGTTCGCCGAGTTCGCGCCGGCACTCGGTGAGGCGTTCGCACGCGCGCGTGCGGGCGGCCGCGAGTTGTACGGCTTCGCCAACCACGAGCTGGTGTCGAGCTATGTGGGTACGTCGACGGGCCTGCGCCTGCGGCACGACCAGCCCAACGGGACGCTGGAGCTGAACGCCAAGTCCCCGGACCGTACCCGCTCGGCTTGGGCGGGCCGCTCCACGCGTGACTTCAAGGACGTCGACCCGGCCGCGCTGGACGCGGAACTCGCCGTACGCCTCGGGTGGGCCGAGCGGCGGATCGAGCTGCCCGCCGGGCGGTACGAGACGCTGCTGCCGCCGACCGCCGTCGCGGACCTGCTGATCTACCAGATGTGGTCGGCGTCCGGCCGGGACGCGGTCGAGGGCCGCACGGTGTTCTCCAAGCCGGGCGGCGGCACACGCGTCGGCGACAGGCTCACCGAGCTGCCGCTGACCCTGCGCAGCGACCCGAACGAGCCGGGCCTGGAGTCGGCGCCCTTCGTGATCGCGCACTCCTCCGGCGGCGACCAGTCGGTGTTCGACAACGGCCTGCCGCTCGCGGCCACCGACTGGGTACGGCAGGGCGAACTGGCCCACCTGACCACCACCCGGCACAGCGCGGGCCTGACAGGGCTGCCGGTGGCTCCCTCGATCGACAACCTCATCCTGACCGGCGGCGACGACCGCTCCCTCGAGGAGATGGTCGCGAACACCGAGCGGGGGCTGCTGCTGACCTGCCTCTGGTACATCCGCGAGGTCGACCCGGCCACGCTGCTGCTCACCGGCCTGACCAGGGACGGCGTCTACCTCGTCGAGAACGGCGAGGTGAGCGGCGAGGTCAACAACTTCCGCTTCAACGAGTCGCCGGTCGACCTGCTCGGGCGGGCCACCGAGGCCGGGCGCACGGAAAAGACGCTGCCGAGGGAGTGGAGCGACTGGTTCACTAGGGCTGCGATGCCTGCGCTGCGGGTGCCCGACTTCAATATGAGCTCTGTCAGTCAGGGCGTATAACCTCGTAGCCGGTGGTCGCTCGACTGCCCGAAGATCATCAAGGAGATACGAGAACCGTGACGGACATCGTCGACGAACTGAAGTGGCGCGGGCTGATCGCCCTCTCCACTGACGAGGACGCATTGCGCAAGGCGTTCGCGGACGGTCCCGTCACGTTCTATTGCGGCTTCGACCCGACCGCGCCCAGCCTGCACCTCGGCAACCTCGTGCAGATCCTGACGATGCGCAGGATCCAGGACGCGGGCAACCGTCCGCTGGGCCTGGTCGGGGGGGCCACCGGCCTGATCGGTGACCCGAAGCCGAACTCCGAGCGCACGCTCAACGCCCCCGAGGTCGTCGCCCAGTGGGTCGAGCGGCTGCGCGCGCAGATCGCCCCGCTGCTGGACTTCGAGGGACCGAACGCCGCGGTCATGGTCAACAACCTGGACTGGACGCAGGGTCTGTCGGCCATCGAGTTCCTGCGGGACATCGGCAAGCACTTCCGCGTGAACAAGATGATCGGCAAGGAGGCCGTCGCTCGGCGGCTGGAGTCCCAGGAAGGCATCAGTTACACCGAATTCAGCTACCAGATCCTGCAGGGCATGGACTTCCTGGAGCTGTACCGGCGGTACGGGTGCACGCTGCAGACCGGCGGCAGCGACCAGTGGGGCAACCTCACCTCGGGCACGGACCTGATTCACAGGGTCGAGCCCGAGGCCGTGGTGCACGCGCTGGGCACTCCGCTGATCACCAAGGCCGATGGCACCAAGTTCGGCAAGACGGAGTCCGGCACGGTCTGGCTCGACCCCGAGATGACCACGCCGTACGCCTTCTACCAGTTCTGGCTGAACGCGGACGACCGGGATGTCTCCAAGTTCCTGCGGATCTTCAGCTTCAGGTCCCGCGAGGAGATCGAGGAGCTGGAGAAGCAGACCGAGGAGCGTCCGCAGGCCCGTGCCGCTCAGCGCGCGCTGGCGGAGGAGCTGACGACGCTGGTGCACGGCGCCGACCAGACGGCCGCGGTGATCGCCGCGTCCCGTGCCCTCTTCGGACAGGGCGAGCTGGCGGAGCTGGACGAGCGGACGCTGGCGGCGGCGCTGTCCGAGGTGCCGCACGTCCGGGTCGCCGAGCCCGGCCTGGTCGTGGACCTGTTCGCCGAGGTCGGGCTGGTGGCCAGCAAGTCGGCTGCGCGGCGGACCGTGAAGGAGGGCGGGGCGTACGTGAACAACGTGAAGGTCGCGTCCGAGGACGCCGTTCCCGCCAAGGAGGATCTGCTGCACGGGCGGTGGCTGGTGCTGCGGCGGGGCAAGAAGAATCTTGCCGCCGTCGAGGTCGCCGGGGCGTAAGCGCCGTAGGGGCGCGGGCCTGCTGCGGACTGCGGCTTCGTCGGGGTTGTTCGCGCCCACGCGGCGGAGCCGCAATGGACACAGCCCCGCGCCCCTTAATAGGGGCGCTGAAGCTCACGCCCGCTGTTTGTGCTTCCCCAGTGTGGCCATGTACGCCATGTCGACCAGGAAGACGATGATGACGGCGGCCACGAGCTGGAAGGCGTGGCGGCTCCAGTCGATGCCTCGGGTGGATTCGACGCCGAAGCCACGCGCGATGGCGTTGCCTGCGATCGCGCCGAGCATGCCGCAGATGGTGGTCAGCCAGAGGGGGCTGTGCTGTTTGCCGGGGATGACCGCCTTGGCGATCAGACCCAGTACGAATCCCACGATGATGGCCCACAACCAGCCCATGGCTGCCTCCTCGTACGGCTCGATGCAAGCCTTGCGCCCAGTGTCGGCCCGGGCACCGTACGGCGCATGCCGGGCGGGGCTGTACGCGCTACGGCTGAGGCCGTTCGGCCAGGTGGGAGGTGACCCGGTCTCGTAGGCGGCGCAGGCGCGGCGTAACGTTGGACGTGTCCGGGCACCGTTCCCCGACCGGGGGCGGACCGGGCACGGGGACGGGGACGGGCCGATGCGGGCGGATGGTGGAATGTGATGCGGAAGCTGCATGGCGTCGGCAACAGCCAGGTGTTCCGGATCACCGGAGCTCGGGCGAGCCTCGAAGAGGACGTGCGCGGCCGGCAGCGCCGGTACGTCATCTCTATGTCGATCCGTACGGTGTCGGTGATCCTCGCGGCCTCGCTGTGGAACGTCGAACGACCTGTCGCGATCGTGGCGTTGGTTCTCGGAGCGGTCCTGCCCTACATCGCCGTGGTGATCGCAAACGCGGGCCGGGAGAACGCGCCTTCGCTTCCGTCGACGTTCGTGAGTGTCCCGATGCGTCCGATGATTGCGCCGCCGCGGACGAAGGACGGTTTCGCGGAACCATTCCCGGAAGATCTCGCGGCCGAGCCCGCACCGGGCGCACGAAGCGAGCCGCACGACCGGGCGTGACCATGGCGCAGGGCTCGCAAACGGAAGGCGGCTCCGCACCAAGCTCAAGAAAAGCTCAGATCAATCATGTTGTTCAGGTGCCGGGCGACGGGTTACCCGTGACATACTTCGTAGGCGCTCCGCATCCCCCGTCGGAGCGACAGACCGACGCCGGGCAGCTCCCCCCGTGGCTGCTCGGCGTCGCCTTGTTCGGCGGCTTTTTCCGCGCCTTGTTCAGCCCGGTTGTGAGACGAACCTGTGAGTGACGAGAACCCGATCTGCTCCGCCAAGGGCTGCCGTGCCGATGCCGTGTGGGTGCTCGCGTGGAACAACCCGAAGATCCACACACCGGAGCGGCGCAAGACGTGGCTCGCGTGCGAGGAGCACCGGGAGCATCTGTCGCAGTTCCTCGGGGTGCGGGGTTTCCTCAAGGACGTCGTGAAGTTCGACGACTGGGAAGCGCCCGAGAACTCCTAGCCGCCGATCGCCGACATCGGGCGGTCCGGCTGGACGAACGACGGGTCGTCCAGGCCTGCTCCCGCCTTCTTGCCCCACATGGCCAGTCGCCAGATGCGGGCGATCTCCTCGTCCGGGGCGTCGGAGCGCAGGGCTGCGCGCAGGTCGGTCTCCTCCTGTGCGAACAGGCAGGTGCGTATCTGGCCGTCGGCGGTGAGGCGGGTGCGGTCGCAGGCCGAGCAGAACGGGCGGGTGACGGAGGCGATGACGCCGACGCGGTGCGGGCCGCCGTCCACGACCCAGCGCTCGGCGGGGGCCGAGCCGCGCTCGTCCGTGCCCTCCGGAGTCAGGTCGAAGCGGGTGCGCAGCGAGGCCAGGATGTCGCCCGCGGTGACCATGCCCTCGCGCTTCCAGCCGTGCTGGGCGTCCAGGGGCATCTGCTCGATGAAGCGCAGCTCGTAGTCGTGCTCCACGGCCCAGGCGAGCAGGTCCGGGGCCTCGTCCTCGTTCAGTCCCGGCATCAGGACGGTGTTGACCTTGACCGGGGTCAGGCCTGCGTCGCGGGCGGCCTGCAGGCCCTCGATGACGTCCTTGTGCCGGTCCCGGCGGGTGAGGGTCTTGAAGGTGTCGGGGCGCAGGGTGTCGAGCGAGACGTTCACCCGGTCCAGGCCCGCTGCCTTCAGGGCCGTCGCCGTGCGCTTGAGTCCGATGCCGTTCGTCGTCAGGGACATCTGGGGGCGGGGGTGCAGCGCGGCGACCCGCTCGACGATGCCGACCAGGCCGGGGCGCAGCAGGGGTTCGCCGCCGGTGAAGCGGACCTCCTCGATGCCCAGGGAGGTGACGGCGATGTCGATCAGGCGGACGATCTCGTCGTCGGTGAGCAGGTCGGGCTTGGCCAGCCACTGCAGCCCCTCTTCGGGCATGCAGTACGTACATCGCAGATTGCACCGGTCGGTCAGCGAGACCCTCAGGTCGGTGGCCACTCGGCCGTAGGTGTCGATGAGCACGTGGGCCCCCTCCCTCGTAGCTGATCAGATACGGATCAGTGCTGGTCCATCATTTTCCGTCACTTGTGAGCCTACGTGACGTCACTGACAACAACAGCGGCCCGATCCCACGAGGTACGGCCCGGCCGCGTCGTAGGGACCTACGACGCGGCCGGGCCAGGGGCCGTTTCCGGCTGCCGTCAGTGGGCGCCGGTGCCGGTCAGGGACCGGACCTCCAGCTCCGCGTACTTGCCCTTGTCGGGCTCCTCCTTGGACAGGTAGGTGCCGATGACGCCGAGCAGGAAGCCGACCGGGATCGAGATGATGCCCGGGTTCTCCAGCGGGAACCAGTGGAAGTCGACGTGGGGGAACATCGACGTCTCCTTGCCGGAGACCACCGGCGAGAACAGCACCAGGCCGACCGCCGTGATCAGGCCGCCGTAGATCGACCACAGGGCCCCGGAGGTGGTGAACCGCTTCCAGAAGAGGCTGTAGAGGATGGTCGGCAGATTGGCTGAGGCGGCGACTGCGAAGGCGAGGGCGACAAGACCTGCCACGTTCAGGTCGCGGGCGAGGGCGCCGAGGCAGATCGAGACGGCACCGATGGCGACCGTCGCCCAGCGGGCCGCGCGCAGTTCCTGCTTCTCGGTGGCCTCGCCCTTCTTGATGACGTTCGCATAGATGTCATGGGCGAACGACGACGAGGAGGCGAGGGTCAGGCCCGCGACGACCGCGAGGATCGTGGCGAAGGCGACCGCGGAGATGGAGGCGAGCAGGATGGCGCCCCAGTTGGAGTCGACACCGCCCAGATGCAGGGCAAGCAGTGGTGCCGCCGTGTTGCCCGCCTTGTTGGAGGCGATGATCTCGTCCGGTTTGATGAGCGCCGCGGCGCCGAAGCCCAGCGCGAGCGTCATCAGGTAGAAGGCGCCGATGAGGCCGATCGCCCAGTTCACGGACTTACGGGCGGCCTTGGCCGTGGGCACCGTGTAGAAGCGGATCAGGATGTGCGGCAGGCCCGCGGTGCCCAGCACCAGGGCGATGCCCAGGGAGATGAAGTCCAGCTTGGACGTCGAGGTGAGGCCGTACTTCAGGCCGGGCTCCAGGAAGGCCGACCCCTTGCCGCTGTTGTCGGCGGCCTTGCCGAGCAGGTCGGAGATGTTGAAGTGGAACTTCAGCAGCACCAGGAAGGTCAGCAGCAGGGCGCCCGCGATGAGCAGCACGGCCTTGACCATCTGGACCCAGGTGGTGCCCTTCATGCCGCCGATGGTGACGTACACGATCATCAGGACGCCGACGAGGGCGACGATGCCGATCTTGCCGGCGTCGCTGGTGATGCCGAGCAGCAGCGAGACCAGGACGCCCGCGCCCGCCATCTGGGCGAGCAGGTAGAAGATCGAGACGACGATGGTGGACGTGCCGGCCGCGGTGCGGACGGGCCGCTGGCGCATCCGGTAGGCGAGGACGTCGCCCATGGTGTAGCGGCCCGAGTTGCGCAGCGGCTCGGCCACCAGGAGCAGCGCGACCAGCCAGGCGACCAGGAATCCGATGGAGTACAGGAAGCCGTCGTAGCCGGCGAGCGAGATCGCGCCCGCGATGCCGAGGAAGGACGCGGCGGACATGTAGTCGCCGGAGACGGCCAGGCCGTTCTGGAAGGCGGTGAACTGGCGGCCGCCCGCGTAGAAGTCGGCGGCGTCCTTGGTCTGGCGGCCCGCCCATACGGTGATGACGAGGGTCGCGGCGACGAACACCGAGAACAGGGTGATGATCAGCGGCCGGTGCTGACTGGCCTCACCCGCGGCCAGCACGGTCTGCTGCGCGATGCTCATGCGTCGCCCTCCATACGGGACTTGATCGCCTCGGCCTTGGGGTCGAGCTTTGCGGCGGCGTGCCGCGAGTACCACCAGGCGATGAGGAACGTGGTGAGGAACTGGGCGAGGCCGAGCACCAGGGCGACGTTGACGTTGCCGAACAGCTTGGTGCCCATGAAGTCGTCCGCGTAGTTCGACAGCAGGACGTAGAGCAGGTACCAGGCGATGAAGCCGACGGTGAGCGGAAAGGCGAAGGAGCGGTGGGAGCGGCGCAGTTCACCGAACTCCGCACTCTCCTGCTCCGCGACGAACTCCTCGGTGGAGGGAAGTCGGGCTTGGGTCTTCGAGGGGGGCGGTGTCTCGGTGGCCACGGAGTCTCCTCGCGTTGCGGGTGCGGTTGTGACGGGGATCGGGGGCGAGTGTCCTCGTGCTCCCTGTCCAAGGTCACGGCGCCACGCGAGGACAGGTTCAACTCCCTTGACCTGTTTCCGAACTCACCTTGGGCAACTCATTGCTGACCAGCGGCGCCGGGAGATAGCTTCGGCCTGCACCGCCCGTCATGTACCTGCCCGAGCAGCACCTGCGTCTCGGGCGGTTCCGTTTCCGGATGATGTGGAGACCCCATGGCTCATCTGCGTTCCAGACGCCGGCTCGCACTCGCCGTACCGGTCGTGCTGTCGCTGACCGCCTCGCTCGGCTTCCTGCCGGCGGCCGCACAGGCCGCCCCGCGCACGGCGTCCACGGCACAGGCGACCGACGCGGAGAACTTCGCGTATCTCGTCAACACCAAGACGGACCATCGCACGATCGAGTCGGTCAAGAAGGCGATAGCCAAGGCCGGCGGCACCGTCGTCGTGGCGTACGACAAGATCGGCGTGATCGTCGTCCACTCCGCGAACCCCTCCTTCGCCCAGCAGATACGCAAGGCGCCCGGTGTGCAGTCCGCGGGGGCCTCGCGCACCTCGCCGGTGACGGCGGCGGGGACGACGGACGAGGGGGCGGTGCAGTACCTCTCCAAGGCCGAGGCCGCGAAGATCGCGGGGAGTTCGACGGCCGGCGAGGAGCCGCTCGAGGCCGACCAGTGGGACCTCAGGGCGATCGGCGCCGACAAGGCGGCCGAGGTCGACCCGGGCAGCAAGAACGTGACCGTCGCCGTGATCGACGTCGGCGTCGACGACACCCATCCCGACATCGCCCCGAACTTCTCCGCCTCGCAGTCCGCGAACTGTGTGAGCGGCAAGGCGGACACGACGTACGGCTCCTGGCGGCCGGTGGACGCCGAGCACTACCACGGCACCCATGTGGCGGGCGAGATCGCCGCGGCCCGCAACGGCATCGGTGTCGCGGGGGTCGCGCCCGGTGTGAAGGTCTCCGGCATCACGGTGGCCCAGCCGGACGCGAACCAGCTCTTCTTCCCCGAGAGCGTGGTGTGCGCCTTCGTGTTCGCCGCCGACCACGGCGTCGAGATCACCAACAACAGCTACTACGTTGATCCGTGGCAGTACAACTGCATGGACGACCCCGATCAACGTGCCATTGTTGACTCGGTCAACAGGGCCCAGCTGTATGCACAGCACAAGGGCACGCTCAATGTCGCGGCCGCGGGCAACTCCAACAACGACCTCGACTCGGACGCGCTCGTCGACGCCTCCAGCCCCGACGACTCGACGCCGGTCACCCGGACGGTCGACCCGCACAAGTGCTTCGACGTGCCGACCCAGCTGCCGGGTGTGGTCACGGTCAGCGCGACCGGTGTCACGGGCGCCAAGTCGTACTACTCCAGTTACGGCGACGGTGTCATCGACGTCGCGGCGCCGGGCGGCGACAAGTACAAGATCCCCGACACGCCGTCGAAGAACGGCCGCATCCTCTCCACGCTGCCGAACAACACCTACGGCTTCCTGCAGGGCACGTCGATGGCCACACCGCATGTCGCGGCCGTCGCCGCGCTCCTGAAGTCGACGCACCCGTGGGCCACTCCGGCCCAGCTGCAGGCCCTCCTCAAGGCGCAGGCCGACAACCCGGGCTGCCCGACCGACCCGTACGACGGGAACGGCGACGGCGTCGTGGACGCCACCTGCGTGGGCGGCAAACGGATCAACGGATTCTACGGTTTCGGTATCGTCAACGCGCTGCGCGCAGTGAAGTAGATCCAGTGCCTGCTCGGGCGGCGCGGTGACAGGGACCGCGCCGCCCCGGACCGTCCGCACGGTCCGCACCCACCGCTCGCACCGCGAACGAACTGGAGACACCGACACATGACAGCGCCTCACCCGCGCTACCGCCGTGCCATCGCGATCCCGCTCGGGACGGCGATGGCGACGGCCCTCGCGTTCCTGCCGAACGGCACGGTCGCGGTGGCGGACAGCGCGCCTGCCGCCACGACCGCCGCCGACGCTAGTTCGCTCAGCTATGTCGTCAACGTCCGCCCCGGCCATGGAGCTCCGGCGTATGTGAAGAAGGCGATCGCCGAGGCCGGCGGCACGATCGTGACGTCGTACGACGAGATCGGCGTGATCGTCGTCCATTCGGCGAACCCCGGCTTCGCCAGGACCATCCGCACCGTGCACGGGGTGGAGTCGGCCGGCAACACCCGCAACGCACCGCTGCCCGCCCAGTCGACGACGGACATGGGTACCCCGAAGGCGCTGACGGCCGAGGAGCTGAAGGGTGTTCAGGCCGCCGACGGGCAGGACCCGCTGGAGCCCCTGCAGTGGGATCTCGCCGCCATCAAGGCGGACAAGGCGCACGAGAAGTCGCTGGGCAGCCCGAAGGTCACGGTCGGCGTGATCGACACCGGCGTCGACGACACGCACCCCGACATCGCGCCGAACTTCAACCGGAACGCCTCGGTCAACTGTGTCTCGGGCAAGCCGGACACGACCGACGGCGCCTGGCGCCCCAGCGCCTCGGAGAGCCCGCACGGCACGCACGTGGCCGGCGAGATCGCGGCCGCGAAGAACGGTGTCGGCATGACCGGTGTCGCTCCGGGCGTGAAGGTCGCCGGCATCAAGGTGGCGAACCCGGACGGCTACTTCTACACCGAGGCCGTGGTCTGCGGGTTCGTGTGGGCGGCCGAGCACGGCGTCGACGTCACCAACAACAGCTATTACACCGATCCCTGGTACTTCAACTGCACCGACGACCCGGACCAGAAGGCGCTCGTGGACGCCGTCACCCGGGCCGCACGGTTCGCCGAGCGGAGGGGCACGGTCAACGTCGCCGCGGCCGGCAACGAGAAGTACGACCTTGCCTCGGACTCGATCACTGACCCGTCCTCGCCGAACGACGGCACCCCCTCCGACCGGGTGGTCGACCCGTCCGAGTGCCTCGACATACCGACCCAGCTGCCGGGTGTGGTGACCGTGGCGGCGACCGGCGCGAAGGGCATCAAGTCGTCGTTCTCCAACTACGGTCTGGGCATCATCGACGTGGCCGCTCCGGGCGGCGACTCGACCCGCTACCAGGCCCCGGCCCCGCCGGCCACCAGCGGGCTGATCCTGGGCACGCTGCCGGGCGGCAAGTGGGGCTACATGGCCGGTACGTCGATGGCCTCACCGCATGTGGCAGCGGTCGCCGCATTGATCAAGTCATCCCATCCGCACGCCTCCGCCGCCCTGGTGAAGGCCCTGCTGTACGCCGAGGCCGACCGCACGGCGTGCACGGACCCGTACGACATCGACGGGGACGGCAAGGTCGACGCGGTGTGCGAGGGACCGAGGAACTACAACGGCTTCTACGGCTGGGGCACGGTGGACGCGCTGGCCGCAGTGAGCAAGTAGCGGGGACGAAGCAGACACAAGCGGGACGCAGGCCGCCGGACCACCCTCCATATATTGATTCAGTCAATAATGCATAGTGCAGTCATGACTGCAATCAAGTTCGCATGGTCTGCACTGGGCGGCGATGCCGCCCTTCTCCCGCGGGTGTCGGCCGTGGTGCGGGAGGGCGCTCTCCAGGGGCGCCTTCCCGTACGGGATATGGCGCGGGCCTGCGTCGGGGCCTGCGCGCTCGCCGCTGCCGAGCTGGGCGCACGGCGGAGCGGGCTCCCCGAGGTGCCCGCGGTCCTGGTGGATGACGGCGCCGTCGCCGCGGCCTTCCACAGCGAGCGACATCTGCTGGTCGACGGGCGGGCGCCGGTCGGCTTCGCGCCGTTGTCGAGGTTCTGGCGGACTGCGGACGGATGGGTGCGGACGCACGCGAACTATCCGCACCACCGGGCACGGCTGCTGGACGCGTTGGGTGTGCCGGACGACGTGGCTGCCGTCGAAGCCGCGTTGGCCGAGCGGTCCGCGCCGGAGGTCGAGGAGGCGATGTACGCGGCCGGGGGTCTGGCCGTGGCACTGCGCACCCCCGAGGAGTGGGCCGCGCACGAGCAGGCCGTGGAGGTGGCCGCGCGGCCCCTGGTGGAGCGCGCACGGCTCGGCTCCGCGCCCGCACGCGTGCTCGCCCCGCTCGACGGGTCTCCCCTGCTGCCCGCGGCCGGACTGCGCGTCCTCGACCTGACCCGGGTGCTGGCCGGCCCGGTCGCCACCCGCACGCTCGCCCTGCTGGGCGCGGACGTGCTGCGCGTGGACCCCCGGCAGCTGCCCGAGCTGCCCGACCAGCACGCCGACACGGGCTTCGGTAAGCGGTCGACGACGCTGGACCTGACGGCCGACCGGCACACCTTCGAGGAGCTGCTCGCGGCGGCGGACGTGGTGGTCACCGGGTACCGGCCCGGCACCCTGGACCGGTTCGGGCTGTCGCCGCACGCGCTGGCGGAGCGGCGGCCCGGGGTGGTCGTGGCGCAGGTGTCGGCCTGGGGCGCGTACGGGCCGTGGAGGGGGCGGCGGGGCTTCGACAGCCTGGTGCAGGTGGCGTCGGGGATCTCCGCCGTCGAGGGCTCGCCCGAGCAGCCGGGGGCGCTGCCCGCGCAGGCGCTCGACCACGGGACGGGCTATCTGCTGGCGGCGGCGGTGCTGCGGGCGCTGACCGAGCAGTCGTACGAGGGTGGCAGCCGGTTCGTACAGCTGGCATTGGCGCGGACGGCCGAGTGGCTCGTGAACGGCATCGAGGCCGGTGCGGCGGGCGACGACTCGTACGACGGGCCCGGTCCCTGGCTCGCCGAGACGGACAGCTCGCTGGGGCGGCTGCGGTACGCGCTGCCGCCGGTGTCCTTCGCGGGCGGGCCGGCCGACTGGGCGCGGCCGCCGGTGCCCTTGGGGACGGATCCCGCGCGCTGGGTCTGAGTCACGGGAGGGCCCGAAAGCGTACCCGTGAGCAGAATGCCGTACCCCAGTTGTCTTACTCCACTTGCCCGGTTCTGTGGCGGCTGGCGAACATCGTGAGGTGACCTTGATAAAGCCCACGGCCGGGGAAGCCGAGGCGGGGGAGCCCGTACGGCGCCCCCGGGTCGGCCGAGCCGTCGCCGTGCTCGTCCTGGTGGCCCTTGCCGCGCTGATACCGCTGCTGGGCCCCTCCGTCGCGCTGCACGGCACGGGGGAGGCCGCCGCACCCGGGGTCAGCGGCATCGCCCTGCTGCGTGCGGTGCTGTTCGCCGCGTTGTGCGTGCCGGTGGGCGAGTTGTTCGTCAAGCGTCTGGCCCGTTCGCTGCCCAACGCTCCGGAAGTGGCGCCCCGCAGCTGGGCGCCGTATGCGGCCGCCGCCGGTTTCGTCGCCGCACTGGGTCTCGCCTCGGTCGTGTCCACCGGCAACCTGGTGCCGCACAGCCTGGCCGACATCAACGTCGGCGGCCTCTACGACTCGCGGGACGGCAGGCTCGCGCTGGTCGAGGTCAACGCCTTCCTCGCGGCCGGCATCTGCGCCCTCTCGCGCCGCCCCGCCACCCAGGTCTGGCCGCTGGCCGCGATCATCACTGCGGAAGCACTGCGGGCTCACCCCACGACGGAACACAGCCCGCTGCTCGGGTCGGGGCTGACGGCCGTGCACCTGACGTGCGCGACGCTGTGGTCGGGGAGTCTGCTGCACACACTGCGGACGCTGCGCCGGTGGGGCCCCTCCGAGACGGGCGCGGCCCTGTTGGGGCTCTACGCGCGCGTGGCGGCCGTTCTGCTCGCCGCCATCACCGCGACCGGGGTGTGGAGTTCGCTGCGCCGCATGCCGTCGCACACGATCCTGGACCAGCTGACGACGACGGCGTACGGGCGCACCCTGCTCGCCAAGGTGATCCTGGTGGCCACCGTGGCCCTGCTCGCCCTGTGGGCCCGGATCCGGATGCGCCGCGCCGCCGACCCGCTGACCGCCTGCTCCCCCGCGCGCATGGAGGTCGCCGCCCTCGGGGTGGTGGTCCTGGTGTCGGGGCTGCTGACGGCGCTGCCGCTGCCGATCCGCTGGTCGTGACGGTCAGTCGTTGGTGACGAGCACCTTGAGGGCCGTGCGCTCGTCCATCGCCTTGTAGCCGTCGGGGACGCCCTCCAGATCCACCGTCAGGTCGAAGACCGGTGAGGCGTCGACGGTGCCGTCCAGGACGTCGGGCAGGAGCTCCGGGATGTAGGCGCGGACCGGTGCGACACCGCCGCGCAGTGCGATGTTCCGGTCGAACATGACGCCGAGGTCGACACCGGTGCCGCTGCCGTGGGGCACGCCGACGAAGCCGATCGCGCCGCCGTCCCGCGTGATGTTGACCGCCGTACGCATGGACTGCTCGGTGCCGACGGCTTCGACGACGGCGTGTGCACCCTGTCCGCGGGTGAGTTCGCGCACGGCCTCGACGGCCGCCTCCCCGCGTTCGGCGACGACGTCGGTGGCGCCGAAGCGGCGCGCGATGTCGGTGCGGACCTGGTGGCGGCCGAGGGCGATGATCCGCTCCGCGCCCAGTCGCCTGGCGGCGAGCACCGCGCACAGTCCGACGGCTCCGTCACCGACGACGGCGACCGTGGCTCCCGCGCGGGCGCCCGCGCCGAGGGCCGCGTGGTGGCCGGTGCCGAGGACGTCGGAGAGGGTCAGCAGGGCGGACAGCAGGTGGTCGTCGGAGGCCGCGTCCTTGGGGAGCTGTACGAGGGTGCCGTCGGCGAACGGCACGCGCACGGCCTCGCCCTGGCCGCCGTCGTGGCCGACCGAGCCCCAGAAGCCGCCGTGCTCGCAGGAGGTGGTGAGACCCTCGCGGCAGTAGTCGCAGACGCCGTCGGACCACATGAAGGGCGCGACGACGAGGTCACCCCGCCGGACGTTCGAGACCTCGCTGCCGGTCTCCTCCACGACACCGAGGAACTCGTGCCCGATCCGCTGCCCCGGCTGCCGGGGCGCCTCGCCGCGGTACGCCCACAGGTCGCTGCCGCAGATGCAGGCGCGCAGCACCCGCACCACGGCGTCGGTGGGCAGCTGCACCACGGGCTCGGGCACGTCCTCCACGCGCATGTCGTACGGGGCGTGGATGGTGGTGGCGCGCATGGCGAGGGTCCTTCTCGTGCGGTGTCATGGGTGCGCTCGGGGGGTGGTCGGGCGCACTTCACGGTACGCCGCCGTGGACGCCGACCGCTCGGCGAGGGGGCGCCGACCAGCGGGAATCGGGCGCGCTAGACCCCGGCCGCCCCCAGCAGCGTCCCGGCCGCGTAGGTGACCCCCATGGCCAGGGCCCCGCCCGCCACATTGCGCAGCACGGCCGGCCCGGGCCGGGCGCCGCCGAGGCGTGCGCTGGTCCAGCCGGTGAGGACCAGGGCGGCCAGCACGGAGACCACGGTGACCGGGAGCCGCCAGTGAACGGGCGGCAGGACGATCGCCAGCAGCGGCAGCAGCGCGCCGACGGTGAACGCGAGGAAGCTCGCCCAGGCCGCGTGCCAGGGATTGGTCAGCTCGTCGGGGTCGATGCCGAGCTCCACGCGCGCGTGCGCCCTGAGTGCGTCCCGTTCGGTCAGCTGCTCGGCCGCCTCCCTGGCCACCTCGCGGGACATGCCCCGCTCCTGCAGCAGCGCGGTGAGTTCCTCCAGCTCCGCCTCGGGCTGTTCGCGCAACTCCCGCCGTTCCAGGGCGAGTGCGGCCATCTCGGAGTCCCGCTGGGTGGAGACCGACACGTACTCCCCGGCGGCCATCGACATCGACCCGGCCAGCAGGCCCGCGAGCCCGGCGGTGAGCAGGGCCGAGCGGTGGTCCGTCGCGCCGGCCACACCGACGACGAGGCCCGCGGTGGAGACAATGCCGTCGTTCGCGCCCAGCACGGCCGCGCGCAGCCAGTTGAGCCGCTCACCCAGTGCGCCCCCGTGGGCCTCGCCGGCGTGCGTTGGTTCCGTCACACCGGGAGGATCCCACCGCGGGCCTCACCACACTCGTACCGACGCTCCCCGGGCGAACGCCGGGCTCGTCGCGTCCGCCGGCGGTTCGGCGAGCGGCTCGGCCGACTCGGCCACCGTCGGCCCCACCTTCGCCGCCATCGGATCCAGCAGGTCCAGGTCGAAGCCGTACAGGCGGGCCGCGTTGCCCCCGACCATGGCGGCGACCTCCTCGCACGGCACGCCCGCGTAGGCGATGCGCAGGCCCTCCCTGGAGTACGGGCAGGTGCCCTCGTCGTGCGGGTCCAGGACCTCCTGACGCTCGCCGACGTCGACCACGCGCGCGTGCACAACGGCGCCCTCCGCGCGCAGGTCCGCGGCCGCCTTCTCCAGGGCGGCCTCCTCGACGTCTGCGAGGACCACCGTCAGGCCCTCGGCCGCGAACCGCCGGGCCATGGCGAGCCCGATGCCGCTCGCCGCCCCGGTGACCACGGCGACCTGTCCCGCCTGAAGGTCCGTCACACACGCCCCTGGGGAGGCGCGTCGAGGATCTGCCGCGGATCGTCGTAGCGCTGGTGGATGTACGGCAACAGGGCCTGGGCACTGACCCGTTCGACGACCTTGCCGCGCTGGTCGCTGGTCTTCTCGCCGATGGTGATGTCGACGGGCCCGAGGACCGGGAGGTCGGCCACCGGGTCGTACACGGACTCGCGCAGGACGACATCCCCGGTGACCCGCTCCAGTCGGCGCACCTTCTCGTTGCGCAGGCAGTGCACCAGCACCGGATCGCCGTCGAAGCCCCAACCGTCCACCGCGGGAGGGAACTTGAAGCAGAAGTCGGTCTTCCGGCTCGGCTCCGGCAGCGGCAGCGGTCCGCTCACCGCGCCGCGCACCTCGACGAAGGCGATGCCGTGCCGGGCGAGCGAGGCGTGCACGACGAGGCCCTCGCGCTCGACCGTCACCTCGCCCAGCTTCTTGGGCTCCCCGAACACCTCGCGGCCGCCGGTGAGGGCCCGCTCCCGGGTCATCGGCATGACGAGCGGATACCAGCCGTCGACGCCCGGGTGCGCGGCGGCGACCGCGAACGAGCCCGCGCCGAGCCGGTGTCCGGGCAGGTCGACCCGGCTGATGTTCACCCGTACCAGGGGTCGGCCCGTGGGCTTCAGGGGCGGCGGCAGCACCGCGGCGAGAGCGTCCGGGTCGGTCTCCCACAGGGCCACCACCCCGGTGGACCAGATGTCGGGAAGCTTCGCCGCCGCCGTGCGCGCGGCGGCCATCTCCGCCTCGGTCCGTGCCCCGTACCGTACGCGTGCCATAGCCGTACCGCCCTTCCGTCGACCGTCACACGCCGGGCGGGCAGCACGGTCGCACCGGCCGCCGAAAGGGTCCACAGCCGGGGGCACAGACATTCGCGCCATTCGCGGCACTCGAACAGACCGGCGGGGAACGCCACCTGACGGACAGGACTGTCAGTGCCGGGCCGTATCCTCAGGGACCATGCTCGAAGACCGTACGACCGCAGCGTCCTCCCCCACAGCGTGGCCGGCCGCGTATCCGCAGGGATACGCGGTCGTTGACGTGGAGACCACAGGGCTGGCCCGGGACGACCGGATAATCTCCGCGGCCGTCTACCGGCTGGACGCGCGCGGCGAGGTCGAGGACCACTGGTACACGATGGTCAACCCGGAGCGCGACCCGGGGCCGGTGTGGATCCACGGTCTGACGAGCGAGGCGCTCGAGGGCGCGCCCCTCTTCCAGGACATCGCCGAGGAGTTCGCGACCCGCCTCGAGGGCCGGGTGCTCGTCGCGCACAACGCGGTCTTCGACTGGCAGATGATCGCGCGGGAGTACGCGCGTGCGCAGCGCGAGGCGCCGGTGCGGCAGCGGCTGTGCACCATCGCGCTCTCCAAGGAGCTCGGTCTGCCGCTGCCCAACCACAAGCTGGAGTCGCTGGCCGCGCACTTCGGCGTCGTGCAGCAGCGTGCGCACCACGCGCTGGACGACGCGCGGGTGCTGGCGGAGGCGTTCCGGCCGAGCCTCGCGGCCGCGGCGGCCGGTGGCGTACGGCTGCCGCTGCACGAGTGCCGGCCGCTGACGGAGTGGGCGGACCGGCCCGCGCCCCGGATCGGACAGCAGAGCGGGGGCTACGGCAGCTATCGGCCGAGCAGTTGGCGCCCCTCCCGCAAAAGGCCCGCATGCCCGTATCCCAACCCAGGGCGCTACGAAGACGGCAAACCGCTCAAACAGGGCATGCGGATCGCCTTCTCCGGGGACACCTCCGTCGAGCGGGAGCTGCTGGAGGACCGCGCGGTCGAGGCGGGGCTGCATGTCGCGACGAGCCTGTCCCGGCTGACCAGCCTGCTCGTCACCAACGACCCGGACTCGGGCACGTCGAAGGTGGTCAAGGCCCGGCAGTACGGGACCCCGGTGGTGGACGAGGCGGCCTTCGGGCAGCTGCTCAGGGATGTGGAGCCCGCCGACGGATGACCCGTACGGACGGGTGATTGCCGTGCGACTCGCCCGCCGCCCGCTCGCCCGCGCGGCGGCGACGGCTCACCCTGTGGCCCATGGCGACCTGTGAAGTATGTGGCAATGACTACGGAATGACCTTCGAGGTGCATGCGCAGGGAGCGGTGCACGTCTTCGACTGCTTCTCCTGTGCGATCCACCGCATGGCACCCGTGTGCGAGCACTGTCGTGTGCAGATCATCGGGCAGGGGGTCGAGGTCGACGGCCAGTGGTTCTGCGGAGCGCACTGCGCCCGCGCGGAGGGCAAGGTGGGCATCGTCGACAAGGTCTGACCCGCCACCCGGCCTCATGCACCCCACGACCGAGTTGTACGGTCGTGGGGTGTACCGCTTCCTGTTGTCCCGGCAGTGGGTGATTCTCACCCTGATCGCCCTGCTCCTGATCCCCACGATGATCAGGCTGGGCATCTGGCAGAAGCACCGCTACGAGATGCGCACCGCCCGCAACGACCTGGTCTCCGCGGCGCTGCACGCCAAGCCGGTCCCCGTGGAGCAGCTCACCTCCCCCGGGCATGCGGTCACCAGTGCGGACAAATACCGCACCGTCACCGCGACGGGCACCTTCGACACCGCCCGCGAGGAAGTCGTCAGGCGCCGCACCAACTCCGACGACGAGGTCGGCTTCCATGTCCTGACCCCGTTCGTCCTGACGGACGGCAAGGTGGTGCTGGTCAACCGCGGCTGGATCCCGGCGAACGGGGCGCAGACCAGCTTCCCCAAGATCCCCGCACCGCCCGCCGGCACGGTCACCATCAAGGGGCGGCTGAAGGCCGACGAGACGAGCGCGGCGAGCGGCATCAAGGAGATCAAGGGGCTGCCGGACCGGCAGGTCATGCTGATCAACAGCGAGGAGCAGGCCCGGCGGCTCGGGGCCACGGTCCTCGGCGGTTACATCGAGCAGACGGCACCGGAGGCGAAGGGCAACAGCCCCGAGCAGATCTCCGACCCCGGCAGCGAGGACGCCCCGCTGAACTACGCGTACATGATCCAGTGGTGGCTGTTCGCCGCCGGTGTCCCGGTGGGCTGGTGGGTGCTGGTACGCCGGGAGCGCCGTGACCGGGAGGAAGCGGCCGCCAAGGAGCAGGCGGAGGAAACGGAACCAGCAGCGGTGTAGCCACCCGCCGGTCACTCCCCCGGCCCCACCCCGGATTGCCCCGCGGCCCGTGCGGGAACCCGCAACTCCGTGCACCCCCGTATCGAGGACTACGCCCTCATCGGCGACGAACAGACCGCGGCCCTGGTCGGCCGGGACGGCTCCGTCGACTGGCTGTGCCTGCCCCGCTTCGACTCGCCGGCCTGCTTCGCCAAGCTGCTCGGCGACAAGGAGAACGGCCACTGGCGCATCGCGCCCAAGGGTGCCAAGGGCCACTGCACCCGCCGCGCCTACCGCCCCGGCACCCTCGTCCTGGACACCGAGTGGGAGACCGACGAGGGCGCGGTGCGCGTCACCGACCTGATGCCCCAGCGCGACCGCGCCCCCGACCTCGTACGCATCGTCGAGGGCCTGCACGGCAAGGTGACCGTCCGCAGCACGCTGCGGCTGCGCTTCGACTACGGCTCGATCGTGCCGTGGATGCGCAAGTCCGACGGCCGGCGGGTGGCGATCGCCGGCCCGGACTCGGTGTGGCTGCGCACCGAACCCGCGGTGCACACCTGGGGTGAGGACTACGGCACGCACTCGGAGTTCACCGTCAAGAAGGGGGAGAAGGTCGCGTTCGTGCTCACCTGGCACCCCTCGCACCACCCCCGTCCGCCCCGGATCGACCCGTACAAGGCGCTGCGCTCCAGCGTGAAGGACTGGCAGAAGTGGTCCGCCGCATGCCGCTACAACGGTCCCCACCGCGACGCCGTGCTGCGCTCACTGATCACTCTCAAGGCCCTCACCTACGCGCCGACCGGCGGCATCGTCGCCGCCCCCACCACCTCCCTGCCGGAGGAGCTGGGCGGGGTGCGCAACTGGGACTACCGCTACTGCTGGCTGCGCGACTCCACCCTCACCCTCGGCGCGCTCCTGGCCTGCGGCTACCACGAGGAGGCCGAGGCGTGGCGGGACTGGCTGCTGCGCGCGGTCGCGGGCGACCCGGCCGACCTGCAGATCATGTACGGCCTGGCGGGCGAGCGGCGGCTGCCCGAGTTCGATCTGCCGTGGCTGTCCGGCTTCGCGGATTCGACGCCCGTACGGATCGGCAACGAGGCCGTGAACCAGTTGCAGTTGGACGTGTACGGCGAAGTGCTGGACTCGCTGTGGCTGGCCCGGAAGTCGGGCCTGTCCGTCAAGCCGCACATGTGGGCGATCCAGGCCTCCCTGATGGACTGGCTGTACGCGGAGTGGCGGCAGCCCGACGAGGGGCTGTGGGAGGTGCGTGGCGGCCGGTGCCACTTCGTCCACTCCAAGATCATGGTGTGGGTGGCCGCCGACCGTGCCGTGCGCACGTTGGAGGAGAACCCGAAGCTGCGCGGCGACCTGGACGGCTGGCGCACGCTGCGCGACGAGGTGCACCGCGAGGTGTGCGAGAAGGGCTTCGACGCCGAACGCAACACGTTCACGCAGTACTACGGCTCCCGCGAACTCGACGCCGCGCTCCTGCTCATCCCGCGCGTGGGATTCCTGCCTCCGGACGACCCGCGGGTGGCCGGCACCATCGACGCGATCCGCGAGGAACTGGACCACGGCGGCTTCCTGCGCCGCTACAGCACCGACGAGACGACGGTCGACGGGCTGCCCGGCGACGAGGGCACCTTCCTGGTGTGCTCGTTCTGGCTCGCGGACGCCCTGCACATGACGGGCCGCACGAAGGAGGCACGGGAGCTGTTCGAACGGCTGGTGGGGCTCACCAACGACGTGGGACTGCTCTCCGAGGAGTACGACCCCGTCGACGACCGCCAGCTCGGCAACTTCCCGCAGGCCTTCAGCCACGTCGGCCTGGTGAACACCGCCCTCGCCCTGTTCGGGGACGACGAGGCAGGATAGGGCCCATGGATCTTGGACTGAAGGACCGGGTGTACGTCGTCACCGGAGCCACGCGGGGCCTCGGCAACGCCACCGCGCGTGAGCTCGTCGCGGACGGCGCGAAGGTGGTCGTGACGGGGCGGGACAAGAAGCGGGTCGCCGACGCGGCGGCCGAGCTGGGGCCCGAGGCCCATGGGGTGGCCGTCGACAACGCCGACCCCGAGGCCCCGGAGCGGCTGATCGCGGCGGCCCGTGAGAGGTTCGGCGGCTTCGACGGCATCCTCATCAGCGTCGGCGGGCCGGCCCCCGGGTTCCTCGCGGACAACACGGACGAGCAGTGGCAGGCGGCGTTCGACTCGGTGTTCCTGGGAGCGGTCCGGCTCGCGCGGGCGGCGGCCGCCGCACTCGACGCGGGCGGTGTCATCGGGTTCGTGCTGTCCGGTTCGGTGCACGAGCCGATTCCGGGGCTGACGATTTCGAACGGACTGCGGCCCGGGCTGGCCGGTTTCGCCAAGTCGATCGCCGACGAGCTGGGCCCGCGCGGAATTCGAGTCGTGGGTCTGCTGCCGTCCCGTATCGACACGGACCGCGTGCGTGAGCTGGACGGACTGTCCGCGGACCCCGAGGCCACACGGGCCGCCAACGAATCCCGTATCCCGTTGCGGCGTTATGGCACGCCGGAGGAGTTCGGGCGTACGGCTGCCTTCCTGTTGTCCCCGGCGGCTTCCTATCTGACGGGAATCATGGTCCCGGTCGACGGCGGAATGCGGCACGGATTCTGAGAGCCGTCGAAGGACCGGGGCCCGGCGGGATCAACTCACCCTTTCCGCACGGTGTTTGACGCCCTTCATCCGCACCTCGGCGGGAAATGCGGCGAGACCCGCGGAATTGCGTGCGTGCGCCAGGGCCCGGGTCGTGAGGTCGTTCAGAGCCGCTCCCGGGTCCACGTGCGGTTCCAGGTGGAGTTGCACGCGCGCCTCGGGGGCGGTGCGGCGGCCGGTCAGCTGGACATGGGCATGCGCCACACCCTCCAACCCGCCCGCCTCGCTCGCGAGTACGCCCTCCAGCGCCCGGCCCCGCAGCAGCGCGCCCTCGCCGTCGCCGGTGTCCACCAGGACCTCGGTGAGGCGGCGTCGGCGCAGGACCGCGGTCAGCCACCACAGGGCGAGCAGCACCAGGACGGCCAGTGCGGCGATGACGGTCGGCCACCACCAGCCGGAGCCCTGCCAGCGGGTGCGTTCGGCATCGCTGAGCAGGACGTCGTGCCGGCCGTCGTGGATCCACCAGGACGGTGGCGGAGCGCCGAGTCCGACGGCCAGGACGGAGCCGCCCAGCAGGAGCAGGGCGAGTCCGACGATGCCGATCAGTACCCGGTTGACGATCCTGGGCATCGCCCTCACCCCTTCCGTCCGGGACGCCGTACGTGCACGGACAGCGCGGGCGGGTGGGTGAGCCCCAGGCCGCTGATCGCGTCGTCGAGCGTGGCGTTCAGGTCGGCGCGCACGTCGCCCAGTTCGCGGAAGTGCGAGAGGGCGTACACATCGGCGCGGGTGCGGCGCATCCGGACCCGTACCGACTGGACGCCGGCGACCTCCATGGCGCGGTCGCGCAGCACGAAGGCGGCCGCCTCGCGGTGCAGTCCGGCGCGGACGTCGACGTGGGTGCGCCGCATCGGCAGGACCCCGCGCAGGCCGGGCGTGAGCGCCAGCACGAGCAGCCACAGGCCGAGGGCGGCGGCCACCCCGGCGCCGACGAGCACCCAGGTGTCGTCGAGATGACGTTCGGCGAGCTGCCGGGCGAGTTCGCGCCGCCAGGCCATCGCGGGCCGGTGCGCCCGTACGGCCGCGATGTCGTACAGGAACAGGCCCGCGACCGCCAGGACCACGAGCGCCACGATGCCCGCAGGGATGCGGCGCGCCGACCAGAAACGGCCCTGGTCGCCGTCGCGGCCGGACGGTGGAGGCCCGTAGGCCGGTTCGTCGACGGGTGCCTTCTCGATGACCGGCAGTCGTTGTGTGGTGCCCTCGGAGCCCTGGGGCTCGCTCATCGCGTCCTCCCCTGTGCCACGCCGTGTGCCGGGGTCAGATGCAGCCGCTCCACGTGGACGGCGACCTCCGGCACCTCCATGCCCACCAACGCGCCTACCCGCGAAGCGACATGTCGACGCACATCCGCGCAGCGGGCGCCGATGTCGCAGGGATAGTCGAGTTCGATGTGGACGTGCACGTGTGCGGCTGCGACGGGGGTCCCCCCGCTCGGACGAAGTTGAGAGTGGGGGCGGACGACGACGGTGGCGTGCGGGGGAGAGCTGTCCTCGGACTGGCCGCTGAGGGTCTCCCGGGCCGCCTGGGCGGCGATCTTGGCGACCACCCGGTCGGCGATCCTGGTGGCCCCGCGCTCGCCGGGCGCGACGGTGGCCGTGGGTCTGCGCAGCTCCCCGACACCGTCGCTCACCGTGCTCACCGCCGGCGGTCCTCGCGCGTACGGAAGAGCTCGCCGATCTCCAGGTCCCCCTCCAGGAACCGGCCGACGACGAACCCGACGGCGCCCAGGGCGGCCACCAGCAGGAAGGCGCCGAAGCCGCCGAAGTATCCGGCGAAGCCCAGCGCCATTCCGGCGATCATGCCGACCACGGCCCTGCTCATCGTGCGCTCCCCTCAGTGGTGCGGTTGTCCGGCCGCCGGCCGGTCACTGGATCCGGGGCTCCGGCTCCTCGTCCTCTTCCTCCGGCAGCTTCACGTCGCTCACCGCGATGTTGACCTCGACGACCTCGAGGCCCGCCATCCGCTCCACCGCGGCGATGACGTTCTCCCGCACGGCGCGGGCGACGTCGGAGATGGAGACCCCGTAGTCGACGACGATCTCCAGGTCCAGTGCCGTCTGCACCTCGCCGACCTCGACCTTGACGCCCCGCGTCACGGACTTCGAGCCGCCCGGCACCCGGTCGCGCACAGCGCCGAAGGTGCGGCTGAGCCCGCTGCCGAGCGCATGCACGCCGACCACGTCCCGCGCGGCCAGTCCGGCGATCTTCTCCACGACCCCGTCGGCGATCGTCGTCCGCCCCCGGGTGGCGGGGTCTCCTCCGCCGCGCCGCGTCGGCTGCGCCTTGCGCAGCGGCGGGGGGTCCGTCACCTCGCTCGTCCCTTGCGGGTTCCTCGTCCGGCCCTGTTCCGTCATATCGGTCATCGCCGCACGTCCCTTTCGGTTCGTCGTCCTACGACCACGGTAAGTGGGGTTGCGCCGCCGCGCGCCGGGGATGCGGCAGGCTGGAGGAATGACGACGGAACGGTGGGCGCACGCGGTACGGCACCAGCTGGGCCTGGGCAGACTTCTGCCGCTGGGCGGGCCGCACGACGGCGCATGGATCTCGCAGGAGGCGGCCGAGGCGGTGCTCGGACGCGCGGCCGGGGAACTGCGCGGGGTGCGGCTGGACGCGCTCCGCATCGCGCTCGCCGACCCGGACACCGCTGACGACCCCGCCGTACCGCCCCCGCCGAGCGCCCTTCCACCCGGACCGCTGCGCGTGACGGCGGACTTCGCCACGACGGCGTCCGAGCCGCTGCCGATCAGGGCGGCCCTCGTACGTACGACACTGGCGGCCGCGGCGACAGAACTGCTCGGCCTGGCTCTCGCCGAGGTGGACCTGCGGGTCACCGCCCTGCTGGACGAGGAACCGGACCCCGCCCCGGTACGGGCCCCGGAGCCGCCACGCGCCGCGGAGCCCGACGACGCGGACGAACTGCGCGCGGCGTCCGCCGCCCTGATGGTCCCGGGGGTCGCCCATCTGACGGGGGGCCTCGGGCGGGCGGCGGTGCACATCACGGACCTCCAGGAGGAGGGCGCACTCGCGCACCGCCACGCGCGCGTGGAGATCGCGGTGAACGCGAACCACCGGGCCATGGACGTGGCCCGCGCGGTTCGTGCGGCGGTCGCAGAGTCGCTACCGGATCACCCCACGGTGGCGGTACTGGTAACTGCGGTCAGCTGACGCGCCCCAAAAGGGGCGCGGGGCTGTGACATCAGCGGCTCCGCCGCGGGGCGCGACCAGCCACGACGGGCCCGCAGACGACCGACAACAAACCGCCGCACCGCCGGAGGCTCACTCGCCGAGGCCGGCAAGATCCCGCAGCCGCCGCGCCTGCGCAGCCCGCTCGGCGGCACGCTGCTCGTCGTAGGACCGTCCCTGCGCCCCCCGAATCAGCGCCTTGGTCTCGATCACGGCGTCCCGCGGCGCAGCCAGAATCGCCGAGGCCAGATCCCGCACCGCCCCGTCGAGCTGATCGCCCGGCACCGCGAGGTTGGCGAGCCCCGTGCTGACGGCCTCCTCGGCCGACACAAAGCGCCCGGTGACGCAGATCTCCAGCGCGCGGGCATAGCCGACCAGCCCCACCAGCGGATGCGTCCCCGTCAGGTCCGGCACCAGCCCGAGGCTGGTCTCGCGCATGGCGAACTGCACGTCGTCGGCGACGACGCGCAGGTCACAGGCGAGCGCGAGCTGGAAGCCCGCACCGATGGCGTGGCCCTGGACGGCGGCGATGGACACGAGGTCGCTCCGCCGCCACCAGGTGAAACCGGCCTGGAACTCGGCGATGCTCGCGTCGAGTTCACCGTCGCTGCTGCGCGCGAGGTCGATGAACGTCGGCTCGCCCTCGATTCCCTCGGGCGTGAACATCTGCCGGTCGAGCCCGGCCGAGAAGGACTGCCCCTCGGCGCGCAGCACGACGACACGGACGGAGCCCGGCAGGACCCGCCCGGCCTCGGCGAGCGCACGCCACATCGCGGGGCTCTGCGCGTTGCGCTTGGCCGGGTTGGTCAGCGTCACCGTGGCGATCGCGTCGTCGACGGTGAGCCGTACGCCGTCCTTGTCGAGTACCGGACCGAGGTCCTGGGCGGGCGAAGCCATGGAGTGCCTCCGATGAGTGCGGTCAGCAGAGCAAGCTAAAGCGCAAAGCTAAGTGACTGCACAGTAACCACCCGGCCGATCTGCCGACCGACCGGGTGGCCACCATCGAAGCCGATGGGCCGCCCGGGGATCAGGACGAGGCGGCCTTCTTGCCCCGCGTCGCCCCGCCACGCCCACGGAGCGTGACGCCCGACTCACTGAGCATCCGGTGTACGAAGCCATACGAGCGGCCGGTTTCCTCGGCCAGCGCCCGAATGCTCGCACCGGAGTCGTACTTCTTCTTCAGGTCTGCCGCGAGCTTGTCGCGCGCGGCGCCGGTTACCCGGCTGCCCTTCTTCAGAGTCTCGGCCACCCGTGCCTCCTCATGGGAAGTGCGCTCTGGTCCCCTCATGATCACCCCTCCGGGCTTTCATGGCCACCCATTCGGCAAGGTCCGTGAGACAGGGTTTTGACGACAGGAGCGCATCCCCACAAGCGGAATCTGTAATTCCTCCCGGCTGCGTTCGTACCGCCGAACGGGTTCTTTTATGAAGTGCCAGGTCAGAGACGTACGACGGCCGAGCCCTTGTCGATAAAGGGCTCGGCCGCGAAATGGATGTAGGACACACCTCGGTACGAGGAGATCTCACACAGATGATGGATCACGGATCGGCCGAATGATCCATACGCTGTGGATCACGCCTTCGATCAAGCTGCGCTGACGTCCAACGGGCTCAGGCGAGGGCGACCAGGTCCGCGTAGTCGGCGCCCCACAGGTCCTCGACGCCGTCCGGCAGCAGGATGATCCGCTCGGGCTGCAGCGCCTCGACGGCGCCCTCGTCGTGGGTGACCAGGACGACCGCGCCCTTGTAGGTGCGCAGGGCGCCGAGGATCTCCTCGCGGCTGGCGGGGTCGAGGTTGTTGGTCGGCTCGTCAAGGAGCAGCACGTTCGCGGAGGAGACGACCAGGGTCGCGAGGGCCAGGCGGGTCTTCTCGCCGCCGGACAGGACCCCGGCCGGCTTGTCGACGTCGTCGCCGGAGAAGAGGAACGAGCCGAGCACCTTGCGGACCTCGACGAGGTCCAGGTCGGGCGCGGAGGAGCGCATGTTCTCCAGGACCGAGCGCTCCGGGTCGAGGGTCTCGTGCTCCTGCGCGTAGTAGCCGAGCTTGAGGCCGTGGCCCTGGATCACCTCGCCGGTGTCGGGCTTCTCGACGCCGCCGAGCAAACGCAGCAGGGTCGTCTTGCCGGCGCCGTTGAGGCCGAGGATGACGACGCGGGAGCCCTTGTCGATGGCCAGGTCGACGTCGGTGAAGATCTCCAGCGAGCCGTACGACTTCGACAGTCCCTCGGCGGTGAGCGGTGTCTTGCCGCAGGGCGCGGGCTCGGGGAAGCGCAGCTTGGCGACCTTGTCGCTCTGGCGCACCGCCTCCAGGCCGGAGAGCAGCTTGTCCGCGCGCCGGGCCATGTTCTGCGCGGCGACCGTCTTGGTGGCCTTGGCGCGCATCTTGTCGGCCTGCGAGTGCAGGGCGGCGGCCTTCTTCTCGGCGTTGGCCCGCTCGCGCTTGCGGCGCTTCTCGTCGGCCTCGCGCTGCTGCTGGTAGAGCTTCCAGCCCATGTTGTAGATGTCGATCTGGGCGCGGTTGGCGTCCAGGTAGAACACCTTGTTGACGACCGTCTCGACCAGGTCGACGTCGTGGGAGATCACGATGAAGCCGCCGCGGTAGGTCTTCAGGTAGTCGCGCAGCCAGACGATCGAGTCCGCGTCGAGGTGGTTCGTCGGCTCGTCGAGCAGCAGGGTGTCCGCGTCGGAGAACAGGATGCGGGCCAGTTCGATACGGCGGCGCTGACCGCCGGAGAGCGTGTGCAGCGGCTGGCCGAGCACCCGGTCGGGCAGGTTGAGCGCGGCGGCGATGGTGGCGGCCTCGGCCTCGGCGGCGTACCCGCCCTTGGTGAGGAACTCGGTCTCCTGGCGCTCGTACTGCCTGAGGGCCTTCTCGCGGGTGGCGCCCTGGCCGTTCGCGATGCGCTGCTCGTTCTCGCGCATCTTGCGGATCAGCACGTCGAGGCCGCGCGCCGAGAGGATGCGGTCGCGGGCGAGGATGTCGAGGTCGCCGGTGCGGGGGTCCTGGGGGAGGTAGCCGACCTCTCCGGAGCGGGTGACCGTGCCGCCGGCCGGGATGCCCTCGCCGGCCAGGACCTTGGTGAGGGTGGTCTTGCCGGCGCCGTTGCGGCCGACCAGGCCGATGCGGTCGCCCTTGGCGATGCGGAAGGAGGCGGACTCGATGAGGACGCGGGCACCGGCGCGCAGCTCGATACCGGAGGCGGAGATCACGGACAGGCTCCAGGGCAGAAAGGGTTGACGGGTGGGCGGCTGAGGCGTTCCCGCCGTCTAATGCGCGAGGAGAATGGCCATGGGCCAAGTCTAACGGGGCCGTGCAAGCACTTTTTCTGTGTTCGGGTGTTCGAGTCGCCTGCGGCCCGCGTCGTCGACGGCGATGAGCTGGGGCGTCCAGGACGACGCCGGGCAGGGCTGGGCGACGATCAGCGCTTCGGCGTGACGTACGGCACGTAGGCCCTGCGCCGAGCGCCTGGTCATGTGCCGGGAGGGGCCGTTGTGCGACTGCGGCGCCGTCGTGGCTGGTCGCGCCCCGCGGCGGAGCCGCTGATGGTCACAGCCCCGCGCCCCTGAAAGAGCCGCTGCCCGACCGCCCGCCCTGAAGCCGCTGCCCGCCCCCCTCCTCAGCTACCGCCCGTGTGCACCTGGAAGGCAGCCCGGCGGACGGCCTTCGCCAGGGCCGGGTCCGGGTGGGCCGCCGCGAGGGCGACGAGGACCTGGACGGTCCGGGGGTGGCCCACGGCCCGTACCTCTTCCAGGAGCAGGGGGACCGTCGGCTGCACGGCCGACTCCAGGTGACGTACGAGCATCGGGGCCTCGCCGTGGTCGGCGACCGCGGCGGCGGTGTCCACCCACAGCCAGGTGGCCTCCTCGCGGGTGAGGACCTCGTGGGCGTCCTCGGGGTCGACGCCGTCGTGCTCGGCCAGCCACAGCAGGGCGTAGGGCCGCAGGGTGGGCTCGTCGGCGACGGCGCGGACGTCGGGCTCGGCGGGGGCGCCGACCACGCGCAGTGCCTCGAAGGCGAGGCCGCGCAGCAGGGCGTCGTCGCCGCGGGCGGCGGCGATGAGTTCGGTGACGGCGCTGCCGACGGGGCGGGCGGCGAGCCAGGCGCGGTATTCGGCGCGGGCGGCGTTGGGGCGCAGCTGGGCGCAGCCGCGGAGCATCTCGTCGGCGGCGACCTCGATGTTCCCGGCGGGGCTCTGCGCGGCGACGCAGATCTGCTCCAGCTTGACCCAGACGGCCCAGCTGCCGAGCGGGGTGAGGGTGGCCTGTCCGCCGCCGTAGGTGAGGGCGCCGACGGAGGCGAGGGCGTGCAGGGCCCAGTCGAGGAGGGGCGCGAGCGGGGCGTCGAGGGCCGCGGGCTGCTCGGCGGGCTCGGGCTGGGGGCCGTAGGGGATCTCGCAGCGCTCGGTGCGCAGTTCGGTGACCCGCTGCTCCAGGAGGTCGAGGAGCTGGTCGACCGGGACGGGCCCGGCGGACAGCTGGAGGAAGGAGAGCACCTGGGGCATGGCCGAGACGACCTCGGCGACGGCGGCGGGCTCGTGGTCCGCGGGCTCGCCGTGGGCGAGGGACCAGGCGTCGAAGAGGGCGACCCAGCCGCGCAGGACGGCGCTGTCGTCGCGGTTCCAGGCGCGCAGCCGCCAGCCGGGGCGGGCGCTGTCGCCGTGCACCTCGACGAGGCCGGCGAGGCGGGCGGTGTCCCAGTCGGCGCGGACCTGAGCCACGGTCAGGCCGAGCTCCCGGGCGGCCCGTTCGGCGGTCGCGTCGGCGAGGGTGGCCTTGCCGTCGGCGGTCGCGCCGTCGCTGCCCGGGCCGAGCGCGGCGTCGGCCCAGCGGGCGACGCGGGCCGCGGCGGCCAGCTGCGAGCGAGCCATTCTGGCCAGCTCCGCGGGTGCCGGGGTGCCCTCCGGGGGGCGGGGTGCGGCGCGGCGCGGGCGGCGCTGGTTCACGGCTCTGGGGGCGGCGGACAGGGATCGCGGGCCGACGAGTCGAAGCCTGGAGTCGCGCGGGATACGGGACGTCACGGGTGCAGTCTTCCGGTTGACGGTCCGAAAACCCAAACGGAATGTCACGGCGGGCGACGGGACTGGCCAACGCACGGGGTCCGGCGGGCGGCTCGGGGACGGGAACAGGCCAGTGGTACGGCCTTGAACGGAATGGTGCCGACTGTTCAGCTCCGCTCGGGTCCGGCGCCGCGGGCAGGGGTGTCGGACGGGGTCGCACGAGCGGGGTGAGGCGCCGACGGAAAGGGACGCGCGGGGCGGGGCGAAGGGTCGGAAGGAACGAGTGCGCGAGCCGAGTGAAGCCCGGACCGAGGGACGCACGAGCAGGCCGAAGCACCAGAGGAACGAACACACCAACCGGAAGAAGCCCCGACCGAAGGACGCACAAGCAGGCCGAAGCACCAGAGGAACGAACACACCAACCGGAAGAAGCCCCGACCGAAGGACGCACAAGCAGGCCGAAACACCGGAGGAACGAACACACCAACCGGAAGAAGCCCGGACCGAAAGAGTGGGCGAGCGGGTTGAGGGACCGATGGAAGCGGTCACATCAGCGGGGTCAGAAAGCGGCGCAGGGCCTCTTCGTAGGCCTCCGGGTCGGCGTTCCACATCGCCGAGTGGGGGGCGTTCGGGACCGTGCGCAGCGCGATCAGGTTGGGACGGGCGTGGGCGAGCCGGCGGGAGTACTCCCAGGGGGCCAGGGTGTCGTCCGGGCCGTGGAATATCAGCGTCGGCACGGTGAGCTGCTCGGCCGCGGCGGTGCGCTCGCGCTCCATGCCGGTACGTCCCTGGGCGGCCCGGACGGCGAGCGGCAGCAGTGCGCCCGGTGTGCGGCGGGCGGCGGCGAGGGCGCGCAGCGTCGTGGCCCAGCTGAGCACCGGGGAGTCCAGGACCAGTCCGGAGATGCTGTCGCGCAGCCCGGAGTGGGCGGCGGCGCGCAGTGCCATGGTGGCGCCGGTCGACCAGCCGTGCAGCACGACCTGTTTGGCGCCGTGGCTGACGGCGTGCCGGATCGCGGCGTCCACGTCGCGCCACTCCGTCTCGCCTAGGTGGCTCAGGCCGTCCGGGGAGCGGGGTGCGCCGGGGTCGCCGCGGTAGGCGAGGGCGAGCACCGGGAAGCGCTGGCGGTGCAGGAACTCCATGATGTTCATGGGGAGTTCGCGGGTGGCTCCCAGACCGTGCACGGCGATCACCCAGGTGTCCCGCACGCCCGGCACGAACCAGGCGGGCAGGGAGCCGAGTTCGCCGGGGATGGCGACGTCGGTGTGGGGCAGGCCCAGGGCGCTGCCCGGGTCGCCGGTGTGCAGGTTCGGGGTCAGCCACACCTTGTCGCCGGGTTCCAGGGTGCCGTGGGTGACCCGTTCCAGGCGGCGGACGACGGTGTCGGCGGAGTGCGTTGCCGTGGCGAGGACGGGGCCGACGACCGCGTGGGTGCCGTCGCCGGCGAGGCCGTAGGTGCCGGGGCGCATGGCCGCCAGGTCGCGGGTGAGCGCGATCTGGCCGGCGGCCGTGGCGTGCACGGTGAGCTGGGGTTCGGTGGGCAGGGGCCGGCCCGGCGGCGCCTTGAGCGCCGCGTCGCTCGCGAACCGGCCGGCGGCCACGCTTGCCGCGCCGGCCGCCAGGGCTACGGTGACGGCTGCGGCCGTCGCTTTGACTGTGCGCACCCGTCCAGTGTCCTGGCGGACCCGGCCACCGGCCAGCGGGAGGACGGGGCGGGGTGATGCGGACTGCGGCGGGGTGTGCCCGCTCATCCGGAGTGCGGTTTCCCGGGCATCACTTCCGTTGCCCGTAGCCCCGCAGCTTCTCCCCCGCCTCCGCCATCTGCTCCCGGGACAGCAGCGTCGGGGACATGCCCGGCACCGAGGACGCCGTCAGCCACAGCCGGCACATCCACTCCAGCTGGGCCGTGCGGTCGTAGGCCTGGTCGAGGGTGCTGCCGTACGCCATCGTGCCGTGGTTCTGCAGCAGGCAGGCGGTGCGGTCGACGAGGGCGTGGAGCATGTTCTCGGCCAACTCGTCGCTGCCGTATGTCGCATAGGGGGCAACTCGGACGGGTCCGCCGAGGGCGCCGGCCATGTAGTGGATCGTCGGGAGTTCGGGGACGAGGGTCGAGACGGCCGTCGCGTGCACGGCGTGGGTGTGGACGACGGCGCGGGTGTCGGTGGTGCGGTGGATCGCAAGGTGCATGGGGAGTTCGCTCGTCGGGACGAGCGTGCCGAGCACCTGGCGGCCGTCGAGGTCGACGCCGGTCACGTCCTCGGGCGTGAGCCGGTCGTAGGGCACGCCCGAGGGTGTGACCAGCACGGTGTCCCCGACGCGCACCGAGACATTGCCGGAGGTGCCGACGACGAGGCCGTCGGCGACCGTGCGGCGGGCGGTCGCCATGAGCGCTTCCCAGGCGTGCGCCACCTCGGCACTCACGCCCCTCCCCCGCCGCTCCGGCACGTCCTGCACACCGTCCCGCGCATCCCGTTCGTCTCGCTGGTCCCGCCGCTGCTCAGCCATGCCGCGATCCTGCCAGGCGCACCTCCGCCGCGCCGTCGGGCGGGGGCACTTTAGGGCGGAAGACCCGCCTCCGAAAGTCCCCTTATAGGGACATATCCGCCTCTCTCCATGCTTGGCCGGAGATCATCGGGCATTCGACGACCTTCCAGTAATCTCCCGTTGTTTTGTCGTGCACGTCGCCATTCCGGGGGGAAACATGGCTCGTGATCACAAACCGCTGCGCCGCCGCACCCGCGTCCTCGCGGTCTCCGTGGCGGCACTCACCGTCACCGGGGCGGCTCTCGCCGGGCTTCCGGCCTCGGCGGCGAGTCTGCCGCAGGGGCACGACGTCTCTTCGCACCAGAAGAACGTCGACTGGTCGAGCGCGAAGGCCAAGGGCGCCAGGTTCGTCTACGTCAAGGCGACCGAGTCCACTAACTACCGCAACCCGTACTTCGGCCAGCAGTACAACGGCGCCCGCAACGCCGGCATCATCCGCGGCGCGTACCACTTCGCGCTGCCGGACAAGTCGTCGGGCAAGGCGCAGGCGGCGTACTTCGTGAACCACGGCGGCAGTTGGAGGGCGGACGGCTGGACGCTGCCGCCCGCCCTCGACATCGAATACAACCCGTACAGCGCCAAGCACAGGTGCTACGGCCTGAGCAAGGCGCGCATGGTCAGCTGGATCAAGTCGTTCAGCGGCGAGGTGAAGCGGCTCACCGGCCGCCACCCGGTGATCTACACGACCACCCACTGGTGGAACACATGCACCGGCGGAAGCGGCGCGTTCGCGTCGAACCACGCGCTGTGGATAGCCCGCCATGAGTCCGGGACCTCCGGTTCCCTGCCGGCCGGCTGGTCGTTCTGGACGTTCTGGCAGTACGACAACAGCGGCGGACTGCCGGGTGACCAGAATCTCTTCAACGGGTCCCAGACCCAGCTGAGGAAGTTCGCCCGGGGCTACTGACCAAGGGGCACCGCGGGACCGGGGGGTCGCCGGGACAGGGCGGAGCGGCGACCCCCTCATCCGGACATCGTGCAGCCGCCCTCAGTTCATCTTCCGTTCACCCAGGTTGCCTACGGTCAACCGACCGTTGACTTCGAACGATTGCCTGGGTAAATGGAAAACTTCTCGCTGATCCTCGCGATTGTGGTAGTAACCGCACTCGCGTTTGATTTCACGAACGGTTTCCACGACACCGCCAACGCGATGGCCACCACCATCTCGACCGGCGCGCTCAAGCCCAAGGTCGCGGTGGCCATGTCCGCCGTACTGAACCTTGCGGGTGCCTTCCTCTCCGTGGAGGTCGCCAACACGATCTCCAAGGGTCTCGTCGACGAGACCGGCATACGTCCCGAGGTCATCTTCGCGGCGCTGGTCGGCGCGATCCTCTGGAACCTGCTGACCTGGCTCGTCGGGCTTCCCTCCAGTTCCTCGCACGCCCTGATGGGCGGCCTGATCGGCGCCACCATCGCCTCGGCCGGCATGGGCGCGGTGCACGGTGACGTGCTCGTCACCAAGGTGCTCCTCCCGGCGCTCGCCGCCCCGATCGTCGCGGGCCTCGCAGCGCTGCTCGCGACCCGGTTGTCGTATTCCCTGGGCACTGTCGGCAAGCAGGCCGACGGCAAGGCCGCCGAGAAGGGCTACCGCGTCGGCCAGATCGCCTCCGCGGGCCTGGTCTCGCTGGCCCACGGCACCAACGACGCACAGAAGACGATGGGCATCATCACCCTCGCCCTGGTCGCCGGCGGCGCCGTCGCTCCCGACTCCGACCCGCCCACCTGGGTCATCCTCTCCGCGGGCCTCGCCATCGCGCTCGGCACCTGGCTCGGCGGCTGGCGCATCATCCGCACCATGGGCAAGGGCCTGACCGAGCTCCAGCCGCAGCAGGGCTTCGCCGCCCAGACCAGTGCGGCCACGGTCATCCTGGCCTCCTCGCACCTCGGCTTCTCCCTCTCCACCACCCACTCGGTCTCCGGTTCGGTGATGGGCGCGGGCCTCGGCCGCAAGGGCGGAGTGGTCCGCTGGTCGACGGCGACCCGCATGCTCGTGGCCTGGTGCCTGACGCTGCCGGCCGCTGCGCTGGTCGGTGCGGGCGCGGAGTCCGTGACGGATCTCGGTGACTGGGGCACCGCCGTCGTCGCCGTCTTCCTGGTCGCCGCCAGTGCGGCCATCTGGAAGATCTCCCGGCGCGAGGTCATCGACGCGTCGAACGTCAACGAGAGCGAGGAGCCGGCCGGCGTGGTGACCACGGCGATCGCCGCCGTGACCCCGCCTCCGGCCGGCACGGTGACCGAGGATCTGACGGCCACGATCCCCGCCCCGGCCCCCGTGACCGCCGTCCCCGACCCGGCCACCCCGCCGGCCGCGGCCGTCTGAGCCCGCCCACCCGGTACGAAGGAAGAGAAGCAGTATGAAGATCGACTGGGCAGCCCTGGGCTCCGTCTTCGGCGTCAGCCTCGCGGTCACGGTGGGCCTCGTGGCCCTGTTCACCCTCGGCATCATGGGCCTGTCGCGCCGCGAACGGGCCGTGGCACAGGGCAACTCGGCGTCCCTGGCGGTGGCCGGCGCATACGTGGCCTTCGCGGGCTGCGCGGCGGCGGTCGCGTACGGAATCCATCTGGTGGTCACCAAGGCCTGAGCGGCCGCCGGACCGTCTTTCCCCACCGTCCCGCGGGGCGCGGAAGCACACATACGTGCGTCCGCGCCCCGCGGGTTTTTCATGCCCAGTTCAGAGCGCCGGGTGTGGGCCTCAGCACACTCCCCCGTCGCAGGTCAACGGCAAGTTGACTGCCGTTCGGGGGCGTGGTGGACTGCCGAAGCCATCTACGGCGGCGCGAGAGGAAGCCGGTGCAAGTCCGGCGCGGTCCCGCCACTGTCACCGGGGTAGTAAGCCCCGGGAGCCAGGAACTCTCACCGCCGGTCTCGTCGAACCAGGGCGTGGACACCCTGAGTGAGGACATGTCGCCATGCCAGCCTGCCGTGTGACGTACAGGACCAGGACCAGGTCGCTGCCCCACCCCACGGCCGGCTGAGCCGATGCGTGCCGATCGCGTCTTCGCGTACGGCGCCGCCGCCGGCCTCCTCAGTGACCATCTGCTCGGCGATCCGCGCCGTGGGCATCCGGTCGCCCTGTTCGGACGGGCCGCCGGGGCCGTGGAGCGGGTGTTGTGGCGGGACCATCGCGGGTGGGGCGCGCTGCACACCGCCGTGTGCGCCGGGAGCGCCCTTGCGCTCGGTGTCGTCGCGCAGCGGGCCGTACGTCCGTCCCGCACCGCCTCCCTCGCGCTGACCGCGACCGCCACCTGGGCCGTCGTCGGGGGGACTTCGCTCGCGCGCGAGGCCCGTGGCATCGGGCGGGCGCTGGAGGCCGGGGACGTCGAGGCCGCCCGGGCCAGGCTGCCGCATCTGTGCGGGCGGGATCCGCAGGCCCTGGACGCCGACGGGATCGCGCGGGCCGTGGTGGAGTCCGTTGCCGAGAACACCTCCGACGCCGTCGTGGGGGCGCTGGTGTGGGGGGCCGTGGGCGGGGTGCCGGGGCTGCTCGGGTTCCGGGCCGTCAACACGCTCGACGCCATGGTGGGGCACAAGTCGGCCAAGTACCGGCGGTACGGGTGGGCTTCGGCGCGGCTGGACGATGTGGCGGGGTGGCCGGGGGCCCGTCTGACCGCCGTGCTGGCCGCCGCTGCCGGGGGTGACGGCCGGGGGGCCGTACGCGCCTGGCGTTCTGACGCCGCGAAGCATCCGAGCCCCAATGCCGGGCCCGTGGAGGCGTCGTTCGCGGGGGCGCTCGGGGTGCGGCTCGGCGGGACCTTGTCGTATGGGGGGCGTGTTGAGCATCGGCCTGTGCTGAACGGGGAGGGGCGTGCCGTGGAAGTCGGCGACATTGAGCGTGCCGTGCGGTTGTCGCGGCGGGTGGGGTGGCTGGCGTTGGGGGTCAGTGCGGCCGGGGCGGTGCTGCGGGGGCGGGTCGCACGGCGCCCGGCGGTGGGGGCTGTGCCCACCCTCCCCCACTCTCGGCTTCGCTCGAGCGGGGGGACCCCCATCGCCCTGCGGAACGACTGCCCACAGCCAGGGCCACAGCAGGGGGGCGTGTCATGAGCGGCGGGGGGCTTCTCGTTGCCGGTACCACCTCCGATGCCGGGAAGAGTGTCGTCACCGCCGGGATCTGTCGTTGGCTGGTGCGGCAGGGGGTAAAGGTGGCGCCCTTCAAGGCGCAGAACATGTCCCTGAATTCGTTCGTGACGCGTGAGGGTGCCGAGATCGGGCGGGCTCAGGCCATGCAGGCGCAGGCCTGCCGGGTCGAGCCGACCGCGCTGATGAACCCCGTGCTGCTCAAGCCCGGTGGCGAGCAGAGCAGTCAGGTCGTGCTGATGGGCAAGCCGGTGGGTGAGCTGAGCGCACGCGGGTATCACGGGGGGCGCCAGCAGAAGCTTCTCGGCACCGTCCTCGACTGTCTCGCCGAGTTGCGGGGCACGTATGACGCCGTGATCTGTGAGGGGGCGGGTTCTCCCGCCGAGATCAACCTGCGCCGGACCGACATCGTGAACATGGGGATCGCCCGTAACGCGCGGCTTCCCGTGCTCGTGGTCGGTGACATCGACCGCGGCGGGGTCTTCGCCTCCTTCTTCGGGACCGTCGCCCTGCTCTCCCCCGAGGACCAGGAACTCGTCGCCGGGTTCCTCGTCAACAAGTTCCGGGGGGACGTCAGCCTCCTGGAGCCCGGCCTTGACATGCTGCACGGCCTCACCGGACGTCACACCTACGGCGTCCTGCCCTTCCAGCACGGTCTCGGCATCGACGAGGAGGACGGGCTGCGGGTCTCCCTTCGGGGGACGGTACGGGAGTCGAACGTGGCACCGCCCGTCGGTGAGGACGTGCTGCGGGTCGCCGTGTGCGCGATCCCGCTGATGTCCAACTTCACCGACGTGGACGCCCTGGCCGCCGAACCGGGCGTCGTGGTGCGGTTCGTGGACCGGCCCGAGGAACTCGCCGACGCCGACCTCGTCGTCGTACCGGGGACCCGGGGGACCGTGAAGGCCCTGGAGTGGCTGCGGGAGCGGGGACTTGCGGACGCTCTGGTCCGCAGGGCCGCCGAACAGCGGCCCGTCCTCGGCATCTGTGGTGGCTTCCAGGTCCTCGGCGAGCACATCGAGGACGAGGTCGAGAGCCGGCGCGGGCATGTGGAAGCGCTCGGAGTGCTGCCCGTGCGGGTGCGCTTCGCCCGCGAGAAGACCCTCACCCGGCCGGTCGGGGAAGCCCTCGGCGAGCACGTCGAGGGGTACGAGATCCATCACGGTGTCGCCGACATAGGCGGAGGGGAAGCCTTCCTGGACGGCGTCCGGGTCGGGCAGACCTGGGGCACGCACTGGCACGGTTCGCTGGAGTCGGACGGGTTCCGGCGGGCCTTTCTGCGCGAGGTGGCGGCCGCCGCGGGCCGTCGTTTCGTACCGGCGCCCGACACCTCGTTCGCCGCGCTGCGCGAGGAGCAGCTCGACCGGCTCGGCGACCTGATCGAACAACACGCGGACACGGACGCGCTGTGGCGGCTCATCGAGTCGGGCGCGCCGCAAGGACTGCCTTTCATTCCACCGGGAGCGCCCGCATGAGCACAGTGTTGTTGTTGTCGACCGCCGACACGGATCTGTTGGCCGCTCGGGCCGCGTCCGGTGCCGACTACCGGATCGGCAACCCGACCCGGGTGGATGTGACGGAGGAGCTGCCCGGCCTCCTCGACGGCGCCGACATCGCCGTCGTACGGCTGCTGGGCGGGAAGCGGGCCTGGGAGGACGGGCTCGCCGCGCTCAGGGCGTCCGGGGTCCCGACCGTGCTGCTCGGCGGGGAGGCCGTCCCCGACGCGGAGTTGATGGCCGAGTCGTCCGTGCCCGCCGGTGTCGTGGCGGAGGCGCTCAGGTACCTCGTCGAGGGCGGGCCCGCCAACCTGACCGAGCTGGCCCGGTTCCTGTCCGACACCGTGCTGCTGACCGGCGAGGGGTTCGTCGAGCCGCAGAAGATGCCGAAGTACGGCGTCCACGGCGAGCGGGAGTTCGTCGAGGGGCGGCCGACCGTCGGCGTGCTCTTCTACCGGGCCCATGAGCTGAGCGGCAACACCGCGTTCGTGGACACCCTGTGCGACGCCATCGAGGCGAAGGGCGCCAACGCCCTTCCCGTGTACTGCGGTTCGCTGCGCGGCGCGGACGCCGGGCTGTACGAGATCCTCGGCCGGACCGACGCCCTGGTCGCCACCGTCCTCGCCGCCGGTGGCACCCATGCCTCGCAGGCCTCGGCCGGCGGTGACGAGGAGGCCTGGGACATCGGGGCGCTCGCCGACCTCGACGTGCCCGTCCTGCAAGGTCTTTGCCTGACCTCGTCCCGTGAGGCCTGGGACGAGTCGGATGCCGCCCTGTCCCCCATGGACGCGGCGATGCAGGTCGCGATCCCCGAGTTCGACGGGCGGCTGATCACCGTCCCGTTCTCCTTCAAGGAGCAGGGTCCCGACGACGTGCCCGTGTACGTCGCCGACCCGGAGCGGGCCGCGCGGGTCGCCGGGATCGCCGTACGGCATGCGCTGTTGAAGCACAAGGCGAACGCCGACAAGAAGCTGGCGCTCGTCTTCACCGCGTACCCGACGAAGCACTCCCGGGTCGGCAACGCGGTCGGCCTCGACACGCCCGCGTCGGCGGTGCGGGTGCTGGACGCGCTGCGGGACGCCGGGTACGTCGTCGAGGGGCATCCCGACAACGGTGACGAGCTGATCCACCGGCTGATCAACGCCGGCGGTCACGACGTCGAGTGGCTGACCGAGGAGCAGCTGGCCGCCGCGCCCGCGCGTGTGCCGCTGGCCGACTACCGGGCGTGGTTCGACAAACTGGACCCGGAGCTCAGGGACGGGATGCTGGAGGCGTGGGGCGAGCCGCCGGGCAACTTGTACGTCGACGGGGAGGACATCGTCCTCGCCTCCCTCCAGTTCGGGAACGTCGTCGTGATGATCCAGCCGCCGCGCGGCTTCGGCGAGAACCCCATCGCGATCTACCACGACCCCGACATGCCGCCCTCGCACCACTACATGGCGGCCTACCGCTGGCTCGACAACACGTTCGGCGCCGACGCGATCGTCCACATGGGCAAGCACGGCACGATGGAGTGGCTGCCCGGCAAGGGGCTCGGGCTCAGCGGCGGATGCGCGCCGGACGCCGTGCTCGGTGAGCTGCCGCTGATCTACCCGTTCATCGTCAACGACCCCGGTGAGGGCACCCAGGCCAAGCGGCGCGGGCATGCCACGGTCGTCGACCACCTCGTACCGCCGATGGCCCGTGCCGACACCTACGGCGATCTGGCCAAGCTGGAGCAGCTGCTCGACGAGTACGCGCTCGTCTCCGACCTGGATCCGACGAAGGCGCCGGCCGTGCGCGCGCAGATCTGGACGCTGGTCAAGGCGGCCGAGCTCCACCACGACCTGCATGTGGACGAGCAGCCGGACGAGGACGAGTTCGACGAGTTCGTCATGCACATCGACGGCTATCTGTGCGAGATCAAGGATGTGCAGATCCGCGACGGCCTGCACATCCTGGGCGGCGGGCCGGTCGGTGAGCCGCGGGTGAACCTCGTGCTGGCCGTGCTGCGTGCCTCGCAGGTGTGGGGCGGTCAGGCGAACGCGCTGCCGGGGCTCAGGGCCTCGCTGGCCGCTCATTTCGGGCTGGTGGAGAAGGAGCTGCTGGCCGAGCCGGGCGCGCCGGTGAAGGTGCCGGTGGAGCTGAGCGATCTCGTCGAGGGTCCGTCCCGTACGGCCGCCGACGCCATCGACCTGCTGGAGCAGCTGTGCCGGCGGATCGCGGAGGGCATGGAGGCGCGGGACTGGGACGTCACGCTCGCCCCGGCTCTCGTGCGTGGGGTGATCGGGACCGAACTCCCGGATGCCGTCGCGGTGTTGGAGTTCGCCTGCACCGAGGTGGTGCCGCGGCTGGCCCGTACGACGGACGAGATCGGCCACATCCTGAAGGCGCTCGACGGCGGTTACGTCCCGGCCGGTCCGTCCGGTTCGCCGACGCGCGGTCTGGTCAACGTCCTGCCGACCGGCCGGAACTTCTACTCGGTCGACCCCAAGGCCATTCCCTCCAGGCTGAGCTGGGAGGTCGGCCAGTCGCTGGCCGACTCCCTCGTCCAGCGGTATCTGCAGGACACCGGCGAGTACCCGAAGTCCGTCGGCCTGACGGTCTGGGGCACGTCCGCGATGCGCACGCAGGGCGACGACATCGCCGAGATCCTCGCCCTGCTGGGCTGCCGTCCCGTCTGGGACGACGCCTCGCGCCGGGTGACCGGGTTCGAGGTGATCGGCCTGGCGGAGCTCGGGCGGCCGCGCATCGACGTCACCGTCCGTATCTCCGGCTTCTTCCGGGACGCGTTCCCGCACGTCGTCGGGCTGATCGACGACGCCGTACGCAAGGTCGCCGAGCTGGACGAGCCCGCCGAGCAGAACTACGTGCGCGCCCACGCCGACGAGGACACGGCACAGCACGGCGACCGGCGGCGCGCGACCTCCCGGATCTTCGGCTCCAAGCCGGGCGCCTATGGTGCCGGGCTGCTGCCGCTGATCGACGCCCGCAACTGGCGCTCCGACGCCGACCTGGCCGAGGTGTACGCCGTCTGGGGCGGCTACGCGTACGGGCGCGGGCTCGACGGGCGCGCGGCGCGCGGGGACATGGAGACGGCGTTCAAGCGGATCAACGTCGCCGCGAAGAACGTCGACACCCGCGAGCACGACCTCGTCGACGCCGACGACTACTTCCAATACCACGGCGGCATGGTGGCCATGGTGCGGCACCTGACGGGCGAGAGCCCCGAGGCGTACGTCGGCGACTCCGCGACCCCCGACCAGGTGAAGACACGCACGCTGGGCGAGGAGACGCACCGCGTCTTCCGCGCGCGGGTCGTCAACCCGCGCTGGATGGCGGCCATGCGGCGGCACGGCTACAAGGGCGCCTTCGAGATGGCGGCGACCGTCGACTACCTCTTCGGCTACGACGCCACGGCCGGTGTCGTCGACGACTGGATGTACGAGAAGCTCAGCGCCGAGTACGTCTTCGCCCCGGAGAACCGGGAGTTCATGAAGCAGTCCAACCCATGGGCGCTGCGCGGCATCACCGAGCGCCTGCTGGAGGCCGCCGACCGCGGCCTGTGGGCCGAGCCGGACGCGGAGACGCTGGAGCGGCTGCGCGCCACGTACCTGGAGCTGGAAGGCGACTTGGAGGGCGACCAGTGACCACCCCCTTCCCCTTTACGGCCGTCGTCGGCCAGGACGACCTGCGGCTCGCGCTGCTGCTGAACGCCGTGTCACCGGCGGTCGGCGGTGTGCTGGTGCGCGGCGAGAAGGGCACCGCCAAGTCGACGGCCGTGCGCGCGCTCTCGGCGCTGCTGCCGGAGGTGGCCGTGGTCCCCGGGTGCCGTTTCTCCTGCGACCCCGCGGCACCGGACCCGTCCTGCCCGGACGGCCCGCACGAGCCGGGGCCGGGCACGGAGCGCCCCTCCCGCATGGTCGAGTTGCCGGTCGGCGCCTCGGAGGACCGCCTCGTCGGCGCCCTCGACATTGAACGGGCACTGTCTGAAGGCGTGAAGGCCTTCGAGCCCGGCCTGCTCGCCGACGCACACCGCGGGATCCTCTACGTCGACGAGGTCAACCTGCTTCATGACCATCTCGTCGACCTGCTGCTGGACGCGGCCGCGATGGGTGCGTCGTACGTCGAGCGCGAGGGCGTCTCGGTGCGGCACGCCGCGCGCTTCCTGCTCGTCGGCACGATGAACCCCGAAGAGGGCGAACTGCGGCCGCAGCTGCTCGACCGGTTCGGACTGACCGTCGAGGTCGCCGCCTCCCGGGAGCCGGACCAGCGGGTGGAGGTCGTACGGCGACGGCTCGCCTACGACGACGATCCGGCCGGTTTCGTGGCCCGCTGGGCGGACGAGGAGGCTTCCGTACGTCAACGGATCGTCGCTGCACGGGAGTTGCTGCCCTCGGTGCGACTGGGCGACGGGGCGCTCCGGCAGATCGCGGCGACCTGTGCCGCCTTCGAGGTGGACGGCATGCGGGCCGACATCGTGATGGCGCGCACGGCCACCGCGCTGGCCGCCTGGGCGGGGCGGACCGAGGTGCTCGCCGAGGACGTACGGCAGGCGGCACTGCTCGCGCTGCCGCACCGGCGCCGTCGTAATCCCTTCGACGCGCCGGGGCTCGACGAGGACAAGCTCGACGAGACGCTGGAGGAGTTCTCCGGCGACGACGATCCCGACCCTGACCCCGACGGTGGCGGACCGGGCGGTGGCGGGCAGCCGCCCTCCGGGGACTCGGACGGTCCTCAGGGCGGTGACAGCGACACGCGGCCCGAGGCCGGGGAGGGCGGGCAGCCGCAGGCGTCGGGGGCTGCAGAGCAGTCCGCCGTACGGGCCTCGGAGCCTTTCCGTACCAAGGTGCTGAGCGTGCCCGGGATCGGTGAGGGGGCCGCCGGGCGGCGTTCGCGGGCGCGGACGGAGCATGGGCGTACCACCGGGGCCCGGCGCCCCCAGGGCGCTTTGACGAAACTGCACCTGGCGGCGACCGTGCAGGCCGCCGCGCCGCATCAGCGGGCGCGGGGGCGGTCGGGGCCGGGGCTGGTCGTACGGCGGGACGATCTGCGGCAGGCGACCCGGGAGGGGCGCGAGGGGAACCTCGTGCTGTTCGTGGTGGACGCATCGGGGTCGATGGCGGCCCGGCAGCGGATGAGTGCCGTGAAGGGGGCCGTGCTCTCGCTGCTGCTGGACGCGTATCAGCGCCGGGACAAGGTGGGGCTGGTGACGTTCCGGGGGTCGGCCGCCGAGGTCGCTCTGCCGCCGACCTCGTCCGTGGACGCCGCGGCCGTACGGCTGGAGTCGTTGCCGACCGGTGGGCGGACGCCGCTCGCGGCGGGGCTGCTGCGCGCGCACGACGTGCTGCGGGTGGAGCGGTTGCGGGATCCGGCGCGACGGGCGCTGGTCGTGGTGGTGACGGACGGGCGGGCCACCGGCGGCCCGGAGCCGGTCGCGCTCGCCGGGCGGGCCGCCCGGCTCTTCGCGGCCGACGGGGTCGCCTCCGTGGTCGTCGACTGCGAGTCCGGGCCCGTGCGGCTGGGGCTGGCCGGGCAGCTCGCGGGTGAGCTGGGCGGGACGGCGGTCACGCTCGACGAGTTGCGGGCGGACTCCATCGCCGGGCTGGTCAGGGACGTACAGGGTGGGACGAAGAGGAGGGCCGCGTAATGCCGCAGGGGCAGCCGAGTGTGGTGCCGGACGACGGGCTGACGACTCGTCAGCGTCGTAACCGGCCGCTGGTCGTCGTCCACACGGGCATCGGGAAGGGCAAGTCGACGGCCGCCTTCGGGCTGGCGCTGCGGGCCTGGAACCAGGGGTGGCCGATCGGGGTGTTCCAGTTCGTCAAGTCGGCGAAGTGGAAGGTCGGCGAGGAGAACGCGCTGCGGGTGCTCGGCGCCTCCGGCGAGGGCGGGACCGTCGACTGGCACAAGATGGGCGAGGGCTGGTCCTGGGTGCAGCGGGACTCCCAGATGGACAACGAGGAGAAGGCCCGGGAGGGCTGGGAGCAGGTCAAGCGGGACCTCGCCGCGGAGACGTACAAGCTGTATGTGCTGGACGAGTTCGCCTACCCCATGCACTGGGGGTGGGTGGACACCGACGAGGTCGTGGACGTGCTGCGGAACCGGCCGGGGGCCCAGCATGTGGTGATCACCGGGCGGAACGCGCCCGAGAAGCTCGTCGAGTTCGCCGATCTCGTGACCGACATGTCCAAGGTCAAGCATCCGATGGATGCGGGGCAGAAGGGGCAGAGGGGCATCGAGTGGTGATGTCGTCGTGAGTTCCTCCCTGTCCTCCGTCCCCCGGCTGGTCATTGCCGCGCCCTCCTCGGGCAGCGGGAAGACCACCGTTGCCACGGGGTTGATGGCCGCGTTCGCCGCGCGGGGGCTTGCCGTGTCCCCGCACAAGGTGGGACCGGATTACATCGACCCCGGGTATCACGCGCTCGCCACCGGGCGGGTGGGGCGGAACCTCGACGCGTATCTGTGCGGGCCGGAGCTGGTCGGGCCGTTGTTCCTGCACGGGGCCCGTGGGTGTGACATCGCCGTCGTCGAGGGTGTGATGGGGATGTTCGACGGGGCCGCGGGGGAGGGTGAACTGGCGTCCACCGCTCATGTGGCGAAGCTGCTCGGGGCGCCGGTGGTGCTTGTGGTCGATGCGTCGTCGCAGTCCCGGTCCGTGGCGGCGTTGGTGCATGGGTTTGCGTCCTGGGATCCGGAGGTGCGGGTCGGGGGCGTGGTTTTGAACAAGGTCGCTTCGGATCGGCATGAGGAGTTGTTGCGGGAGGCGTTGGATTCGGCCGGGGTGCCTGTGTTGGGGGTGCTGCGGCGGGTTGCGCAGGTGGATACGCCCTCGCGGCACCTGGGTTTGGTGCCTGTTGCCGAGCGGCGGGCTGCGGCTGTGGAGGCGGTTGCCGCCATGGCGGCGCAGGTTTCCGCCGGGTGCGATCTTGAGGCGTTGGCGGGGCTGGCGCGGAGTGCCGGTGCTTTGTCGTGTGCGGCCTGGGATGCGGCTGAGGCGCTTGCTTCTTCGCCCCCGCCGCCCCTTCCCGTCCCGACCCTGGGGGCTGCCGCCCCCAGACCCCCGCTTCGGCCTGAACGGCCTCGTCCTCAAACGCCGGACGGACTGGATTGTGCGACTCGTCCTCGAACGCCGGAGGGGCTGGTGGTTGCCATTGCCGGTGGGGCTGCCTTCACGTTCTCCTACGCCGAGCACAGTGAACTGCTCGCTGCCGCAGGTGCCGAAGTCGTTCCCTTCGATCCGCTCCGCGATGAGCAACTGCCCGACGGGACACGCGGGTTGGTCATCGGCGGCGGGTTTCCCGAAGTGTACGCGAGCGAGCTGTCCGCCAACGAACCGCTGCGCAAAGCCGTCGCCGCGCTCGCGGAGGGCGGAGCTCCCGTTGCCGCCGAGTGTGCCGGGCTGCTGTATCTGTGCCGGGAGCTCGACGGGCAGCCCATGTGCGGGGTGCTCGATGCGAGGGCGCGGATGAGCGGGCGGCTCACCCTCGGGTACCGGGACGCCGTGGCCGTCGGTGACAGTGTGCTGGCGCCCGCCGGGACCCGGATGCGGGGGCACGAGTTTCATCGGACGGTCGTCGAGCCGGGGGCGGGGGCGGCTCCCGCCTGGGGTGTGCGCGCCCCTGCGCCGCGGGTCGAAGGCTTCGTACAACAAGGTGTGCACGCCAGTTATCTGCACACGCACTGGGCGTCCGAGCCCGGTGTCGCCCGTCGGTTCGTGGAGAGGTGCCGGACGTCATGAGCAGCAGCAACAGCAGCAGGTTGATCGGGGTCGGGGTGGGTCCCGGTGACCCCGAGCTCGTGACCGTCAAGGGGGTCAATGCCCTGCGGGCCGCCGATGTCGTCGTCGTGCCCGTCATGGACACCTTGGAGCGGGGGCGGGCGGAGGCCACCGTGCTGCACTACGTGCCCGCGGAGAAAGTCGTCCGCGTGGTGTTCGCGCTGAACGAGCGCAGTGACCGCGGGCGGCGGGAGGCCGCCTGGGACGCGGCCGGGGAGCGGGTCGCGCAGTTGCTGCGGGAGCGTGGTGTCGTCGCGTTCGCCACCATCGGCGATCCCAACGTCTATTCGACCTTCACCTATCTCGCGCAGACCATCGCCGAGCTGGTGCCGGGGACCGGCATCGAGACCGTCCCGGGGATCACCGCCATGCAGGATCTCGCGGCGCGCTCGGGTGCCGTGCTCACCGAAGGCACCGAGCCGCTCACCCTCGTGCCCGTCACCGCCGGGGCCGCCGTGCTGAAGGACGCCCTCAGCGGGCCGGGCACCGTCGTCGCCTACAAGTTCGGGCGGCAGGCCGGCGAGGTCGCCGAGGCGTTGCGCGAGACCGGGCGGATCGACGATGCCGTGTGGGGCTCCGCGCTCGGGCTGGAGTCGGAGTCCATCCGGCCGGCGTCCCAGCTCGACGGCGAGCCCCTCCCCTACCTCTCCACGCTCATCGCGCCCGCGCCGCGCGACGGCGGGCGCGGCGGCAAGCTGTGACCGGCGCCGGCTCACCCGGCCAGGCCCACCACCAGCCAGATGAACGCCGCCCCCGCCACCGTGCACAGCAGCGTCGAGCGGGCGGGGTGCTCGTGGTGCGCCTCGGGGAGGATCTCGGCGGCGGCGAGATAGAGGAGTACACCGCCGAACAGGCCGAGGTAGCCGCCGAGCAGGCCCTCCGGGACGGTGACGAACGCCGCCGAGGCCGCGCCGGCCACCGGGGCCACCGCGTCCGCGAACAGCATGGTCAGGGCCTTGCGGCGGGCGTTTCCGTACAGGCTGGTGATCGTGTACGTGTTGAAGCCGTCCGCGAAGTCGTGGGCGACCACCGCCAGCGTGACCGCCGTGCCCATGCCGCCGCCGACCTGGAAGGCCGCGCCGATCGCCACGCCGTCCATGTAGCTGTGACCGACCATCGCCGCGGCCGCCGTGAGGCCCACCTCGGGCGCGCGTCCGTTGCTCTCCTCCCCGCCGTGCGAGGCCTGGCGGGCGGCCAGCAGTCGTTCCACCAGATGGGCCAGCAGAAAGCCGGCCACGAAAAGGAGCAGGGCCGCCGGTACACCGAAGACCTCTTCGCCCGCCGCCTTGAGCGCCTCCGGCAGCAGGTCCAGGCCGACGACACCCAGCATCAGTCCGCCGGCCAGGCCCAGGACCAGGTGGCGGCGGTCGGTCACACGCTGTGCCGTCCAGCCGCCGGCCAGCGTCATCAGGAACGCGCCGAGCGCGACGAAGACCGCCATACGCCCTTGCTATCCGATCAACCCCCGTTCACGCACGTCCGACGGCAATAACCACACCGCACTCGTGACACGACACCAAGAGCCAGACCCCAGCGCTTTGCTAGAGAGGACCGTTCCCATGGCCGATGCCCCCACCGGCAAGGTGACCTTCGTCGGTGCCGGCCCCGGCGCCGCCGACCTGTTGACGTTCCGTGCCGCGCGTGCGATCGCCGAGGCCGACGTCGTGATCTGGGCGGCGAGCCTGGTGCAGGCGGAGGTCCTCGAGCACGCGCGCGAGGACGCGGAGATCCTCGACTCGGCGACGATGTCGCTTGAGGACGTCGTCGCCGTCTACGAGCGGGCTCAGCACACCGGCCTGAAGGTCGCCCGTATCCACTCCGGGGATCCCGCTCTGTGGGGCGGTACGCAGGAGCAGCTCGACCGGTGTGCGCGGATCGGCATCGAGACGGAGGTCGTGCCCGGTGTGTCCGCGTTCTCGGCCGTCGCCGCGCTCGCGCAGCGCGAGTTGACCATCCCGGAGGTCGCGCAGTCCGTGGTGCTGACCCGGCTCGGCGGCGGCAAGACGCCGATGCCGCCCGGTGAGGAGGTGCGGGAGTTCGCCAAGCACGGCACCACCATGGCGATCTTCCTGTCCGCCGCGCGCAGCGGGCAGCTGGTGCGGGAGCTGCTGGAGGGCGGCTATCCGACGTCCACGCCGGTCGTCGTCGCGTACCAGGCGACCTGGCCGGAGGAGCTCATCGTGCGGTGCACGATCGGGACGCTGGAGGAGACGGTCAAGGAGCACAAGCTCTGGAAGCACACCCTCTTCCTGGTCGGCCCGGCGCTGGACGCCGAGGGCACCCGCTCGCACCTGTACCACCCGGGCCACTTCCACGGCTACCGCAAGGCCGACCCGGAGGCCCGCAGGGCCCTGCGTGCGCGGGGTGCCAGTACGTGATCACGGTCGTCGGTACGGGGACGGGTGCGCCCGTTCCCCTCGAAGCGGTGGCGGGGGCCGAGCTCGTCGTGGGCGGGCGACGGCACCTGGACGCCGTACGGCTGCCCGAGGCGGCCGAGCGGATCGTGCTCGGGCCGCTGGCGCCCGCCCTGGACGCCATGGAGGAGTACGTCGGCAAGGACCGGCGGGTGGTCGTGCTGGCCTCCGGCGACCCCGGGTTCTTCGGGATCGTACGGGCGCTGGCCGAGCGGTTCGGCGCGGAACGTCTGGACGTACGCCCGGGTGTCTCGTCCGTGGCCACCGCCTTCGCGCGGCTGGGGCTGACCTGGGACGACGCGGTCGTCGTCAGCGCGCACGGGCGGGATCCGCGGACGGCCGTCAACGTGTGCCGGGCGCACCCGAAGGTGGCCGTGCTGACCGGGCCCGGCGCCGGTCCGGCCGAGTTGGGCGCCGCACTCGCCCGCACCTCACCCGGCCGGGTCCTCGTCGTCGCCTCCGCGCTGGGCTCCGACGAGGAGCGCCTGGAGCGGGTCTCCCCCGCCGAGGCAGCGCGCCGCGACTGGGGGACGGCGGTGAGTGTCGTCCTGTGCCTGGACGAGACGCGGGCGCTCGGTCCCGTACGGACGCTCGCCGGGGCGGCCGTAGGGCCCTCCGGGTGGGCCTTGGACGAGGGCGGGTTCGCGCACCGCGACTCGATGATCACCAAGTTCGAGGTACGGGCGCTGGCCCTGGCCCGGCTCGGGCCGCGCCCCGGCGACCTGGTCTGGGACGTCGGCTCCGGCTCCGGTTCCGTGGCCGTGGAGTGCGCGCGGCTGGGCGCCGCCGTCAGCGCCGTCGAGAAGGCCCCGGACGGGGTGGAGCGGATCCGCGCCAACGCCGGTGCGCACGGCGTCGACGTGCACGTGGTGCACGAGGCGGCGCCGGACGCTCTGGATCAACTCGACGATCCCGACGCCGTGTTCGTGGGCGGCGGCGGGCGCGAACTGCCGGACATCGTGCGTGCGTGCGCGCGGCGGGCCCGGCGCACGGTCGTGGTCGCCATGGCCGCGCTGGACCGGGTGCCCGCGGTGCGCACGGCGCTCACCGAGGCCGGGTTGGACTGCGACGGGGTGCTGCTGCAGTCCTCGCGGCTGGCACCGCTGCCGGGGGACGTGACCCGGCTGGCGGCGACCAATCCGGTTTTCCTGCTGTGGGGGGCCAGAACCCCCGTTTCTCATGAAGGAGTTGCCCTGTGATCGGCCTCATTTCCGCCACCGCGGCGGGGGCGGCGGCGCGCGACCGGCTGGCCGCGGCGTGGCCGGACCGCACGCGGGTGTACGAGGGTCCCGTCGGGGACGCCGTACGGGCCGCGTTCGCGGAGTGCGAGCAGCTCGTGTGTTTCCTGGCCACGGGCGCGGTGGTCCGGCTCGTGGCGCCCCTGCTGGGGGACAAGAAGAGCGACCCCGGTGTGGTGTGCGTCGACGAGGGCGGGCGGTTCGCCGTGTCGCTGGTGGGCGGGCACGGGGGCGGGGCCAATGAACTCGCCGAGCACGTGGGCGAGTTGCTGGGTGCCGAGCCCGTGGTGACCACGGCGACGGATGCCGTCGGGATCCCCGGCCTGGACACGCTCGGCCTCCCGGTGGAAGGCGACGTGGCCGGTGTGACGCGGGCGCTGCTGGACGGCGATCCGGTCGCGCTGGACGCCGAAGTGGCGTGGCCGCTGCCGCCGCTGCCGTTCGCGGCGGAGGGCACGCGGACCGTCCGGCTGACGGACCGCGCGGTCGAAGCCGCCGACGGTGAGGTGCTGCTGCGTCCGCCGTCCCTCGTCGTCGGCGTCGGAGCGTCCAAGGGCGCCCCGGCCGACGAGGTGCTCGGGCTGGTCGAGAGCGCGTTGCGGGACGCGGGACTGTCTCCCCGTAGCGTCGCCGAACTCGCCACCGTGGACGCCAAGCGCGAGGAGCCCGGCATCATCGAGGCAGCCGCGCAGCTCGGGGTGCCCCTGGTGACGTACTCCGCCGAGGAGTTGGCGACGGTCGAGGTCCCCAACCCCTCCGACGCCCCGCTCAACGCCGTGGGCACTCCGTCGGTCGCCGAGGCCTCCGCACTCGCCCGCGGCGGTGAACTCCTCGTCCCCAAGCGGAAGTCGGCCCGTGCGGACGGGCACGCCTCGATGGCGACCTGCGCCGTCGTACGACGTGCGGCGCGCGGGCGGCTCGCGGTGGTCGGGCTCGGCCCCGGCGCCCGCGATCTGCTCACCCCGCGGGCCACCGCCGAACTGCGGCGCGCCTCCGTGCTCGTCGGGCTCGACCAGTACGTCGACCAGATCCGCGACCTGCTGCAGCCCGGCACCCGGATCCTGGAGTCCGGGCTCGGCGCCGAGGAGGAGCGGGCCCGGAGCGCGGTCGCCGAGGCCCGGAAGGGTCAGGCGGTCGCGCTGATCGGCAGCGGCGACGCCGGCGTGTACGCCATGGCCTCCCCCGCGCTCGCCGAGGCCTCCGACGACATCGACGTGATCGGTGTACCGGGCGTCACCGCGGCGCTCGCGGCCGGGGCGATTCTGGGCGCGCCGCTGGGCCACGACCACGTGTCCATCAGCCTCTCCGACCTGCACACGCCGTGGGAGGTCATCGAGCGGCGGGTGCGGGCCGCGGCCGAGGCGGACCTCGTGGTGACCTTCTACAACCCCCGTTCCCGCGGCCGGGACTGGCAGCTGCCGAAGGCGCTCGCGATCCTCGCGGAGCACCGCGAGCCGACGACGCCGGTCGGTGTCGTACGGAACGCGTCCCGGCCGGACGAATCCAGCCGGGTGACCGACCTGGGCTCCCTGGACCCGGCGACGGTCGACATGATGACGGTCGTGACGGTGGGCAACACGGCGACCCGTGAGATCGCGGGGCGCATGGTGACGCCGCGCGGCTACCGCTGGCAGGAGGCCGACCGGTGAACCGTGTGGTCCATCCCATCGAGTTGGAGTCCTACCGGCGGCTGCGGGCCCGCCTGGACACCTCGCACTTCCCGCCGCTGACGCGGGCGGTGGTGGAGCGGGTCGTGCACTCCGCCGCCGACCTCGACTACGCGACGGATCTCGTCATGGACGAGGCCGCCCTGGAAAAGGCGTACGCCGCGCTGCACGGCGGGGCGCCCGTCGTCGTGGACGTGGAGATGGTCGCGGCCGGGATCACCCGGCGCGAGACGGTGTGCCGGCTCAGGGACGCCGTCGCCGGTCCCGGACTGACCCGTTCGGCGCACGCGATACGGCTCGCCTACGAGCAGGTCGGTCCGGGCGCCCTCTGGGTGATCGGCAACGCGCCGACCGCCCTGGAGGAGCTGCTGACCCTGGACGCCGCCCCCGCCCTCGTCATCGGCCTGCCCGTCGGCTTCGTCGGCGCGGTCGAGTCCAAGGCCGCGTTGCGCGAGAGCGGACTGCCCGCCGTCAGCAACGTGTCCGAGAAGGGCGGCTCCGCGGTCGCGTCGGCCGCCCTGAACGCCCTGCTGTACCACCCTACTTCGTACTCCGAGGAGACATCGTGACCACCCCGCCGCCCGCCCTGCTCATCGCCGGTCACGGCACCCGGGACGAGGCCGGAGCCGAGGCGTTCCGCGACTTCGTACGGCAGCTGGGCGACCGCCACCCCGACCTGCCCGTCGCGGGCGGCTTCATCGAGCTGTCGCCGCCCCCGCTCGGCGAGGCGGTCGCCGAACTGGTGGAGCGGGGAGTACGGCGTTTCGCCGCCGTACCGCTGATGCTGGTCTCCGCCGGGCACGCCAAGGGCGACATCCCCGCGGCCCTGTCCCGCGAGAAGGAGCGCCACCCGGGGATCTCCTACACGTACGGGCGTCCGCTGGGCCCGCACCCCTCGCTGCTGAAGGTCCTGGAACGGCGGCTGGACGAGGCGCTCGGCGGGACCGCGCGGACGCCTCAGGACCGGGCCGACGTGACCGTGCTGCTGGTGGGGCGCGGGTCGACCGACCCGGACGCCAACGCCGAGGTGTACAAGGCGGCGCGGCTGCTGTGGGAGGGGCGCGGATACGCGGGCGTGGAGACGGCGTTCGTGTCGCTGGCGGCGCCGGACGTGCCGAGCGGCCTGGACCGCTGCGCGAAGCTGGGGGCGCGCCGGATCGTCGTCCTCCCCTACTTCCTGTTCACCGGCATCCTGCCGGACCGGGTGCGGCAGCAGACGGAGGGCTGGGCGGCCGCGCACCCGGAGGTCGAGGTGCGCTCCGCGGACGTCATCGGCCCGGAGCCGGAGCTGCTCGATCTGGTGATGGAGCGGTACGAGGAGGCCGTCAAGGGTGATCTGCGCATGAACTGCGACTCGTGCGTGTACCGGATCGCGCTGCCGGGCTTCGAGGACAAGGTGGGGCTGCCGCAGCAGCCGCACTTCCACCCGGACGACGACGGTCACCATCACCACGGTCACCACCACCACGGCGGACACGCCCATGCGCACTGAGCACGATCTCCGTCACCACGGTGACGCCGAGGTGCGCGACGACGGCTCGGCCCTGGTCGACCTGGCGGTGAACGTCCGGGCGGACACCCCGCCCGCCTGGCTGCGCGAGCGCATCGCGGGCTCGCTCGGCTCCCTCGCGGCCTATCCGGACGGACGGGCCGCGCGGACGGCGGTGGCGGCACGGCACGGCCTGCCGGTGGAGCGGGTGCTGCTGACGGCCGGTGCCGCCGAGGCCTTCGTGCTGCTCGCCCGCGCCCTGAAGGTACGGCGGCCGGTCGTCGTGCACCCGCAGTTCACGGAGCCGGAGGCGGCGCTGCGGGACGCGGGCCACACGGTGGACCGGGTGCTGCTGCGCGAGGAGGACGGCTTCCGTCTCGACCCGGCGGCGGTCCCCGAGGACGCGGACCTGGTGGTGATCGGCAACCCGACGAACCCGACGTCCGTCCTGCACCCGGCCGCGTCCACTGCCCGACTCGCCCGTCCCGGGCGGACGTTGGTCGTGGACGAGGCGTTCATGGACGCGGTGCCGGGTGAGCGGGAAGCCCTGGCGGGGCGGACGGACGTGCCGGGGCTGGTGGTCCTGCGCAGCCTCACCAAGACCTGGGGGCTGGCCGGCCTGCGGATCGGCTACGTTCTCGCCGCCCCCGAGACGATCGCCGAACTGGAGCGCGCCCAGCCCCTGTGGCCGGTGTCCACCCCCGCGCTGGCCGCCGCCGAGGCCTGCATGGGACCGCAGGCCCTGGCGGAGGCAGCACACGCGGCCCACCGCATCGCCGCCGACCGAGCCCATCTCATCACCGGCCTCGGCAAGTTCACCTCGGCCGGACTGCACGTGACACAGCCCGCCGAGGGCCCCTTCGTCCTCATACGACTGCCCCGGGCAGCCGCCGTACGCGGGCACCTGCGGGACCTGGGCTTCGCGGTGCGCCGCGGCGACACATTCCCGGGCCTGGGCGAGGAGTGGCTGCGCCTGGCGGTGCGGGACAGGACGACGGTCAACACGTTCCTCCAGGCACTGGACCGGGCGCTGACCCTGGCGCCCCTTTAGGGGCGCGGGGAACTGCGCGACCAGCCACAACGCACCGGCAGACGAACGACCGCACATCCCCGCCCCCAGCGGAGCGCCTAGCTCCGGCTCCGCCGCGCCAGCGCAACCGCTCCGCCGCCCGCCACGACCAGGGCGATCGCCCCACCGGCGATGTACGGCGTCATGGAGCTACCGCCGGTCTCGGCAAGCCCGGACTCCCCGCCCTGCGCCTTGGCGCCGCCCGAGCCGCCCGCGGGGGCGGGGTCCGTGCCCGTGCCGGTCGCCCCCGACGACTGCACCGCCCCCGCGGGGGCCTCGCAGGTCGCCTTCGCGAGGGTGAGGGTACCCTCGACCTCGGCCACGTTCAGCTTCAACGGGTTGACGGACACCTTGAGTTCGAGGGCGGTGGCGGCGGCGGTACGCGACGTCGTCTCCGTCCTCGACAGGTCGAGACGCACCTCACCGATGCCGGCCGCCTTGACCTCCGTGGTACCGCCGGTCGTCAGAGTGACCTTCTTCCCCAGGACGGTCACCGAGCCGCCCAGGTTCGAGGAGGCGACGGGCTTCTTCCCGGCCTCGCAGACCGCCTTCGAGGTGACCTGCTCCAGCTCGATGAGGGACAGCAGCGGCAGCCCGGGGACGTGGACGCTGGCGTGGGCGAGGTTGGTGTAGCCCTCGGCCCTGGCGGAGGTGACGCTCGCCGCGGACTTCGCCGTCCTCGCGTCCAGCACGCTGAAGGGCCTGCCGCCGTTCACGCCGTCCAGCTCGGCGCTCAGCGCCGTCTTCTCGGCGCTCTCGGGCGCCTCGACCTGGTTGAGCGAGACCGAGAGGGGGACGTTCACGGTCTTGTTGAGCAGGGACACGTCGAGCCCGGTGCGCAGGACGACGGCGCTCGCCCGGCCCTGGTCGCCGGTCGCGTGCGCGGCGCCCGCGCCGGCCAGCGCCGCGGGACCTGCGGCGAGGGCCGTGGCCGTCGCGACGGTGGCGAGACGGCGTGCGGGCATGCGGAAGTTCTTGCCGTTCAAGGTGGGGACCCCTCAGAGGATTCTTGCTCGGGACCCGTCAAGAATTGCGCACCAGGGGTGCCCTGACGCCATTCCGGCGCCACTTCACCCCATCGTGCGTTCGCCGTGAACATTTTCGAATCCCCAGGCACAGGCGTTCCACGCTTTCACCGCCGTATCGCCCAGCGCCCCGCGTCGACCGGCTCGGCTAGCCGACGACGTGTCCGTTCACCACTACCCGCCGTGGGGCCTCGAGTACACGTACGTCGGCCCGTGGATCGCTCTCGTACACCACGAGGTCGGCCGGGGCCCCCTCCTCCAGGCCGGGCCGGCCGAGCCACTTCCGCGCGCCCCAGGTGGTCGCCGACAGTGCCTCGACGGGCGGGATGCCGGCGGTGACCAGCTCCGCCACCTCGCCCGCCACCAGGCCGTGCGCGAGGTGGCCGCCGGCGTCGGTGCCGACGTAGACGGGGATGCCGGCGTCGTAGGCGTTGCGGACGGTGTCGTAGCGGCGTTCGTGGAGCCGCCGCATATGGGCCGACCACTTGGGGAACTTCTCCTCGCCGCCGTCGGCGAGCTGCGGGAAGGTCGCGATGTTGACGAGGGTCGGGACGATCGCGACGCCGCGCGCGGCGAAGAGGGGGATCAGATCGTCGGTCAGGCCCGTGGCGTGCTCGATGCAGTCGATGCCGGCCTCGACCAGGTCCTGGAGGGAGTTCTCGGCGAAGCAGTGCGCGGTGACGCGGGCGCCGAGGCGGTGGGCCTCGGCGATGGCCGCTTCCACGGCCTCCCGGGGCCAGCTGGGGGCCAGGTCGCCGAGGTCGCGGTCGATCCAGTCGCCGACCAGCTTCACCCAGCCGTCGCCGCGGCGGGCCTCCTGGGCGACGTAGGCGGTCAGTTCGTCCGGCTCGATCTCCCAGGCGTAGCCCCGCATGTAGCGGCGGGTGCGGGCGATGTGGCGTCCGGCGCGGATGATCTTCGGGAGGTCCTCGCGCTCGTCGACCCAGCGGGTGTCCGAGGGCGAGCCCGCGTCACGGATGAGCAGGGTGCCCGCCTCGCGGTCGGTGAGCGCCTGCTTCTCGGCGACGTCCTGCTCGACCGGCCCGTGCGGGCCGAGGCCCACGTGGCAGTGGGCGTCGACGAGCCCGGGGAGGGCCCAGCCCTCGACGGTACGGATGTCGTCCGCGCCGCCGGGGCGTCCGTAGGAGATGCGGCCGTCGACCACCCACAGCTCGTCCCGGACGTCCTCGGGCCCGACGAGGACCCGGCCCTTCACGTGCAGCACCGCGCGATCGCTCATGTACCGCACCTTAGTGACCGGCTAGTCGGCCTTGCCCACCTGGTCCGAGGTCTCCTCCTCCACCTGGGCCATCGCCGGGTCGAGGAGCCGGGACAGGAAATGGCGGGTGCGCTCATGGCTCGGGTTGCCGATGACCTGGTCGGGCGTGCCGTCCTCGACGATCGTGCCGCCGTCCATGAAGACGACCCGGTCGGCGACCTCGCGGGCGAAGGTCATCTCGTGCGTGACGACCATCATGGTCATGCCCTCGTCGGCGAGCATGCGCATCACGGCCAGGACGTCCCCGACCAGCTCGGGGTCGAGTGCCGAGGTCGGCTCGTCGAACAGCATCACCTCGGGGCCCATGGACAGCGAGCGGGCGATCGCCACGCGCTGCTGCTGGCCGCCGGAGAGGGAGGCGGGGTAGGCGTCCGCCTTCTCGGAGAGGCCCACGCGCGCCAGGTTCTCGGCGGCCACCTGCGCGGCCTTCGCCTTGTCCCGCCGAAGCACCCGGCGCTGCGGCAGCGTGAGGTTCTCGGTCACCGTGAGGTGCGGGAAGAGGTTGAACTGCTGGAAGACCATGCCGATACGGCGGCGTACGGCGTCGATGTCGACGTCGGGGTCGGTGAGTTCGGTGCCGCCCACGAAGACCTGGCCCTTGGTGGGCTCCTCCAGCAGGTTCACACAGCGCAGGAGGGTCGACTTGCCCGAGCCTGACGGGCCGATGACGCAGACGACCTCGCCCTGGCCGATCTCCAGGTCGATGCCGCGCAGCACCTCGTTGTCGCCGAAGGACTTGTGCAGGCCGCGTACTTCGATTTCCGGACGGCTCATTTGACGGCCTCCTGGGCCTTCGCCTCCATACGGCGTACGACGAAGCCGAGCGGAATGGTGATCAGCAGGTAGCACAGGCCCGCGACCAGGATCGGCGTGGAGTTGGCGGTCGTACTGGCCAGGTCACGGCCGTACTTGGACAGTTCGCGCTCCTCCAGGGTGACACCGAGGAACAGGACGAGCGAGGAGTCCTTGAAGAGCAGGACGAGCTCGTTGGTCAGCGGCGGCAGGATGATGCGGAAGGCCTGCGGGATGATGATCGAGACCATGGCGCGGCCCGGCGAGAAGCCCAGTGAACGGGCCGCCTCCATCTGGCCCTTGGGCACCGCCTGGATGCCCGCGCGGATCGTCTCGGCCATGTAGGCGGCGGCGACCAGGCCGAGTGCCAGGGCCACCTTGCCGTAGGTGCCGCCGACGATCTCCGTGCCGGGGAAGGCCAGCGGGACGGCGACCCCGATGAAGATGAAGATCAGCAGGGCGGGCAGGCCGCGGAAGATCTCGATGTAGATGCCGGCCAGCCAGCGGTACGGGCCCACCGACGACAGCCGCATCAGCGCGATCACCATGCCGAGCGCCAGGCCGACGACGAACCCGGACAGCGTGTACAGCACGGTGTTCTTCAGCGCCATCGTGATGACGTCCGGGAACATCTGCCGGGCGATGCTGCCCTGCGCGAACTGGTTCTTCAGCCGCCCCCAGTCCGCCGAGACCGCGAAGGCGATCACGGCGGCGACGAAGACGACGTACTGCGCGCCGCGTGACAGACTGCGCTTCTGACTGCGCGTCAGGCCCTTTTTCCGGGGCGGGAGTTGTACGTCCGTGTCGGTGGTCATGGGTCAGGACGCGGCGGGGGACGGGGAGGCGGCGGAGGGGTTGTACGGGCCGATCCACTTCTCGTACAGCTTCTTGTACGTGCCGTCCGCCTTGGCGTCCTTGATCGCCTTGTTGATGGCGGCGAGGAGCTTGGTGTTGCCCTTCTTCACCGTGAAGCCGTACTGCTCACCGGTGTTGAGGTTGTCGGCGACCTTGAACTTGTCCGCGTTGGCCTTGTCCTTGAGCCAGCCCTGGACCACCGGGTAGTCGATGATGACGGCCTTGACCTGGCCGGTGCGCAGGCCGTTGAGGACGGCGTCGGAGGACTCGAAGGAGACCGGGTCGAAGCCCTGCTTCTTCGCGTAGTCCTCGCCGGTGGTCTGCGCCTGGGCGCCCAGCTTGACCTTCTTGGCCTTCGCGTCGGCGAGCGAGGTGATGCCGCTGCTCTTGTCGACCAGGAGGGCCTGGGTGGCGTCGAAGTACGGGTCCGAGAAGTCGACGTTCTTCTTGCGCTCGGCGGTGATGGTCATGCCGGCCGCGGCCACGTCGCACTCACCGGAGTTGAGGAACGCGCCGGTCTTGAAGTTCTCGAAGGGCGTGTCGAGGATCTGCTGCTTGACGCCCAGGTCCTTGGCCACCAGGTCGATCAGCGACACGTCGAAGCCCTGCACCTTGCCGTTGATCTCCGACTGGAAGGGCGGGTACGGCAGGTGGGTGCAGGTGGTGAGCTGTCCGGCCTTGACGAGTTCGACCCCGCCTGCGGCGGTCTTGCTCCCGCCGCCACCGTTGCCGGTGGACGTGCAGGCAGCCACGAGCACCAGCCCGGCCGTCGCGGTGGTGGCGGCCAGAATGCGGGTCCGGCGCCCGGAGAACGTCTTCACGGGGTGGCCTCCTGTGTGGGAACTGAGGGTTCCGATTATAAGGAGATGTTTGGGTCTCTCAAATCAAACCGATGGTTGCGGGGCTGTCCGGCCTAAGAAGTCGCAAGTGGCAGGAGGGGCGGGAGTGGGGTCACGGGTGGTGGATACCCTCGACCGAGCCGACCACTCGTGAGCGAAGAGAGCACCGCCGTGACCCACCCTTTCCTCGATCTGCCCCCGATGAGCGCCGCGCACTTCGCGTCGATCGAGGACCGGGTGGCGCGACTCCTCGGCACCGAGCAGGACGTCGTGATCATGCAGGGCGAGGCGCTGCTGCCGCTGGAGGGGGCGATCCGCGCGGCCGCCGGGCCGGGGACGGTGGCACTGAACGTCATCACGGGTCCGTACGGGCAGACCTTCGGGAACTGGCTGCGGGACTGCGGGGCGACCGTCATCGACCTCGCCGTGCCCTTCCACACGGCGGTCACCGCCGAGCAGATCCGGGCCGCGTTCGCCGAGCGTCCCGAGATCGACTTCGTGTCGCTGGTACATGCGGAGGCGGCGACCGGCAACACCAACCCGGTCGCGGAGATCGGGGAGGTCGTCCGGGAGCAGGGGGCGCTGTTCTATCTGGACGCCGTCGCCTCCGTCGGGGCCGAGCCGGTGCTGCCGGACGCGTGGGGTGTGGATCTGTGCGTCATCGGGGCGCAGAAGGCGATGGGCGGGCCGGCGGGGGTGTCGGCGGTGTCGGTGAGCGAGCGGGCGTGGGCGCGGATGGCCGCCAATCCGGGGGCGCCGCGTCGGTCGTATCTGTCGCTCCTCGACTGGAAGGAGCGGTGGGTCGACGGCGGCCGGAAGGCGCTGCTGCATGCGCCTGCACAGTTGGAGATGCTGGCGCTGGAGGCGTGTGTCGAGCGGATCGAGACGGTGGGGCTGGACGCCGTCATGGCCCGGCATGCGGCGGCCGCGGCGGCGACCCGGGCGGGGGCGGTGGCTCTGGGTGGGGGGCTGGAGCCGTATGTGTACGAGGCGCGGGAGGCTGCGCCGGTGGCCACGACGCTGAGGGTGCCTGCCGGGGTGGTGGCGTCGGAGGTGGTGGCTCGGGCGCTGGAGGGTGAGCCTTCGCTGCCGTTGGCGGCGGGTGGGGGTGCGTTGGCCAAGGAGATGGTTCGGGTCAATCACTATGGGACCGATGCTTCGGTGGGGGTGGTGCAGTCCTGCCTGGCGGCGCTGGGCGGTGCGCTGGCGGAGCTGGGGCTGACGGTTGATCTTGCGGGGACTCGGCGGGCCGTGGAGCAGAGCTGGGGGTGACCGCCGGACTTCTTCGCCCCCGCCGCCCCTACCCGTCTCGTACCGGGGGCCGGCCCCCGGACCCCCGCTCCTCAAACGCCGGAGGGGCTGAATCCCGCTCAGACAACTCAACCCGTCCGCGGGAACGGATCGACGGGGTGACCGGCTTCTAATTCCAGGCCAAACTCCGGATGCAATTCAGGAATTCACTTCTGCACAGCTTCCCGTATTCTTCTGCCCGCTTTTCCTCGCCCTAAACGCAAAGATTTCGCGAACACCAAGCGGGGGAATTCGGGCAGATCTCGTGGGGGTTACATGCTTGTGACGCGTTACACATCGCGGTCGATTTGCCCCGTATTTTCCGGACAATACCCCAGGTATCGCCTCCACCTCATGCGACCGCTCGCGCCCGCGTGATAACACACAAGGCCGCCGTTCGTAACCCTCTCCAGCGATGCAATTTCGAATTTCCCTCGGTAAATTCAATCCGCATGACTGCCGCTCAAGCAGATCTGCACATCGACCGTCCGCAGGTCGCGGACGGAGCCGCGTTGTGGCGGATTGCCAAGGACTCGAAGGCCCTCGACCTGAACTCGTCGTACAGCTATCTGCTGTGGTGTCGCGACTTCGCGGCCACTTCGGCCGTGGCCCGCGACGAGCGCGGGGAGCCGGTCGGCTTCGTCACCGCGTACGTACGGCCGGACCGCCCGCGCACCCTGCTGGTGTGGCAGGTGGCCGTGGACGAGGCTTACCGCGGGCGCGGCCTGGCCGGCGCCCTGCTCGACGGCGTCGTCGCGCGGGCCGGCGCCGCGCACCGGATCACCGCCGTCGAGACCACCATCACGCCCGGCAACACCGGCTCCGAGCGCCTGTTCACCTCGTTCGCCGAGCGGCACGGCGCCCTCGTGGAGCGCGAAATGCTGTTCGACGAGGGCCTGTTCCCCGACGGGCCGCACGACCCCGAAGTCCTGTACCGGATCGGTCCCCTTTCCCTCTGACTTCCCTCTGACTTCCCTCTGCCCGACGCGGACGACCCACCGATGACGGCACCGACGACCCACCCCACTGACGACCCACACGCACTCCCCCCCACGCAACGAGGAGCGATTCGTCGTGACCATCACCCAGCCCGACCTCAGCGTCTTCGAGACCCTCGAGTCCGAGGTGCGCAGCTACTGCCGCGGCTGGCCCACCGTCTTCGACCGTGCGCACGGCAGCCGCATGTACGACGAGGACGGCCATGAGTACCTGGACTTCTTCGCCGGAGCGGGCTCGCTGAACTACGGCCACAACAACCCCGTCCTGAAACGGGCGTTGATCGACTACCTGGAGCGGGACGGCGTCACGCACGGGCTGGACATGTCGACCACCGCCAAGCGTTCCTTCCTGCAGACCTTCCAGGACCTGGTGCTGCGGCCGCGCGACCTGCCGTACAAGGTCATGTTCCCGGGCCCGACGGGTACGAATGCCGTGGAGTCGGCCCTGAAGCTGGCGCGGAAGGTCAAGGGGCGCGAGGCCATCGTCTCGTTCACCAACGCCTTCCACGGCATGTCCCTCGGCTCCCTCGCCGTGACCGGGAACGCCTTCAAGCGGGCCGGGGCCGGCATCCCGCTCGTCCACGGCACGCCCATGCCGTTCGACAACTACTTCGACGGCAAGGTGCCGGACTTCCTGTGGTTCGAGCGGCTCCTGGAGGACCAGGGGTCCGGGCTCAACAAGCCTGCGGCCGTGATCGTGGAGACCGTGCAGGGCGAGGGCGGCATCAACGTCGCGCGGCCCGAGTGGCTGCGCGCGCTGTCCGAGCTGTGCGAGCGCCAGGACATGCTGCTCATCGTCGACGACATCCAGATGGGCTGCGGACGGACGGGGGCCTTCTTCTCGTTCGAGGAGGCCGGGATCACCCCGGACATCGTCACCGTCTCCAAGTCCATCAGCGGCTACGGACTGCCCATGTCGCTGTGCCTGTTCAAGCCCGAGCTGGACATCTGGGAGCCGGGCGAGCACAACGGCACCTTCCGCGGCAACAACCCCGCCTTCGTCACGGCCACCGCCGCCCTGGAGGCGTACTGGGCGGACGGGTCCGCGATGGAGAAGCAGACCCGGGCGCGCGGCGAGCAGGTCGAGCAGGCCCTCGCCGCCATCACCGAGGAGAACCGCGCCGACGTCAAGGAGTACCGCGGACGCGGACTCGTGTGGGGCCTCGAGTTCCACGACAAGGACCGGGCCGGCCGGGTCGCGAAGCGCGCCTTCGAACTCGGGCTGCTCATCGAGACGTCGGGCCCCGAGAGCGAGGTCGTCAAGCTCCTCCCGGCGCTCACCGTCACGGCCGACGAGATGGACGAGGGACTCAGCATCCTCGCCCGCGCCGTACGCGAAACCCTCTAGCAACGACCAGCAAGGAGTAGTGCAAGCACCGTGATCGTCCGTTCGTTCAAGGACATCGAGGGTACCGACCGGCATGTGAAGGCCGCGTCCGGCACCTGGGAGAGCAAACGCATCGTCCTCGCCAAGGAGAGGGTCGGCTTCTCCCTGCACGAGACGATTCTGTACGCGGGTACGGAGACGTCGATGTGGTACGCGAACCACATCGAGGCCGTCGTGTGCGTCGAGGGCGAGGCCGAGCTCACCGACGACGAGACCGGGCAGAAGTACACGATCACGCCCGGCACCATGTACCTCCTCGACGGGCACGAGCGGCACACGATGCGGATCAAGGAGGACTTCCGCTGCATCTGTGTCTTCAACCCGCCCGTGACCGGCCGGGAGGACCACGACGAGAACGGCGTCTACCCGCTGCTCACCGAGCCCGAGCCCGAGGAGGTGTGACATCACCATGACCACCGTCACCGATCTCTATCCCAGCCGCGGCACCACCGAGGTGTCGACCCCGCGCCAGGACCCCGTCGTGTGGGGCTCTCCCGACACACCGGGCCCGATCACGACCGGCGACCTCCAGTCGTACGAGCGTGACGGCTTCCTGGCCATCGACCAGCTCATCACCGACGACGAAGTCGCCGTCTACCGGCAGGAGTTGGAGCGCCTCGTCACCGACCCGGCGATCCGGGCCGACGAGCGCTCGATCATCGAGCCGAAGTCCAAGGAGATCCGCTCCGTCTTCGAGGTGCACAAGATCAGCGAGGTGTTCGCGAATCTCGTGCGCGACGAGCGGGTCGTGGGCCGGGCCCGGCAGATCCTCGGCTCGGACGTGTACGTCCACCAGTCGCGGATCAACGTCAAGCCGGGCTTCGGGGCCAGCGGCTTCTACTGGCACTCGGACTTCGAGACCTGGCACGCCGAGGACGGCCTGCCGAACATGCGGACGGTGTCCGTCTCGATCGCGCTGACCGAGAACTACGACACCAACGGCGGCCTCATGATCATGCCGGGGTCGCACAGGACGTTCCTCGGGTGTGCGGGAGCCACACCCAAGGACAACTACAAGCAGTCGCTGCAGATGCAGGACGCGGGCACGCCCTCGGACGAGGCGCTGACCGCGATGGCGAGCGAGTACGGCATCAAGCTGTTCACGGGCAGGGCCGGCTCGGCGACCTGGTTCGACTGCAACTGCATGCACGGCTCGGGCGACAACATCACGCCGTTCCCGCGCAGCAACGTGTTCATCGTGTTCAACAGCGTGGAGAACACGGCGGTCGAGCCGTTCGCGGCGCCGATCCGACGCCCTGAGTTCATCGGCGCACGGGACTTCACTCCCGTGCGGTGACCTGAGCGGCTGATTTCGGAGCGGGCGGCGTCACGGGCTTCACGGCCACGACAGTGACGCCGCCCGCTCCAGTGTGCTGCGCGCCGGGGTTCAGTCGGCCAGGACGTCCAGCAGGCGGTCGACGTCGGCCGCGGTGTTGTACAGGTGGAAGGCGGCCCGCAGGTTGCCCGCACGGTCGGAGACCTCCACTCCTGCGCTGCTCAACTCGCCCTGGCGGCGGCCCAGTCCGGGCACCGAGACGATCGGGGAGCCGGGCGAGGGGACCGGCTCGTGGCCGAGGGAGGCCAGGCCCGCGCGGAAGCGGTCTGCGAGGGCGAGGTCGTGGGCGCGTACGGCGTCCGTGCCGAGTTCCTCCAGGAGTTCCAGGGAGCGGCGGGCGCCGGCGTAGGAGAAGAGGGCGGGACTCTCGTCGAACCGCCGTGCGGAGTGGGCCAGTTCGTCGATGGGGCCGTAACAGGCGTCCCAAGGGCGCTCCCCCGCCACCCACCCGGCGAACAGCGGGGTCAGCCCGCCGAGGTCCGCCGGGACGACGAGGAAGGCCACGCCCCGCGGGCAGACGAGCCATTTGAAGGCGACGGAGGCGGAGTAGTCGTGGGCGTCCGCGTCGAAGTCCAGCCAGCCGGCGGCCTGGGACGCGTCGATGTACGTACGTGCTCCGTGCTCGCGCGCCGCCTGCCGGATCGCGGGCAGGTCGGCCACGCGCCCGTCGGCGGACTGCGCGGCGCTGACCGCGACCAGGGCGGTCCCGGGCCGCACGGACTCGGCGACGCGCTCCAGCGGCACGCTGCGCACCTTGAGGTCCGAGCGGACGTGGAAGGGGTTCACCACGGAGCTGAAGTCGCCCTCGGCGGTGAGGACTTCGGCGCCCTCCGGCAGGGAGGCGGCGATCAGCCCGCTGTAGACGGCGACCGAGGCCCCTGCCGCCACCCGGCGCTCGGGCACCCCGACGAGCCGCGCGAAACTGGCGCGGCTCGCCTCGACGTCCGCGAACATGTCGGTCGGATCGCCGGCCGCGGACGCCTCCACGGCGATGCGCATGGCGGCCACGGTGCGCGCCGGCAGCAGCCCGGTGCTCGCGGTGTTCAGATAGGTGTTCTTCGGGGCGAACTCGGCACGGACCAGGCTCTCGAAGGTCTCCATGGATCCACTGTGAGCCCGGGAGAACCCATAGTCCATTGCCGATTTTTGCGTGGTTTCACTAAGCAACGCTTATACATCCGCCCCGACCTGCGCGCTTTGTCAGTGCTGCGGCACCGCGCACCCGTCGGGACCGCAGGCGTCCGCATCCCCCTGGTCGATCAGCTGCAGCGGCGAGCGCTCGCCCCACGCCTGGGTCAGCGCCTGGGTGAAGACCTCGGCGGGCTGGGCTCCCGAGACGCCGAACTTGCGGTCGAGCACGAAGAACGGCACACCGTTGGCGCCGAGCTGCGCCGCCTCGCGCTCGTCGGCGCGCACCTCGTCGGCGTACGCGGCCGGGTCGGCGAGCACCTTGCGGGCGTCCTCGGCCTCCAGACCGGCGGCGACGGCCAGCTCCACCAGGCGCTCGTCGCCCTCGGTGAAGACCGACCGCTCCTCGGCGAAGTTCGCCCGGTAGAGGAGCTGGATCAGCTCGTCCTGCCTGCCGTGCTCCTTGGCGAAGTGCAACAGGCGGTGCATGTCGAAGGTGTTGCCGTGGTCGCGGTCACGGGTGCGGTACTCAAGGCCCTCGGCCGCGGCCTGCGCCCCCAGGTTCTCCTCGCCGGCCTGCGCCTGCGCCTCGCTCATGCCGTACTTCTTGGTGAGCATCCTGATCACCGGCTGGACATCGCCCTTGGCGCGCCCCGGGTCCAGCTCGAAGGAGCGGTGCACGACCTCGACCTGGTCGCGGTGCGGGAAGGCGTCGAGGGCCTTCTCGAAGCGGGCCTTGCCTACGTAGCACCAGGGGCACGCTATGTCCGACCAGATCTCGACCTTCATGTTCTCTCCAGCTCGTTCGGGCTGCGGAGGCCGCCTCCGCCGAGTGGATGAACGTTCAAGCAGCGGGGATCATTCCCCGGGCACCAAGAACCGCAGGAAGAGGTGATGGTCACCCTCGGCGGGCGGGTTCTCCGGGTCCGGGACCCAGCCCTGGCGGGCGTAGAAGGCCTGGGCGCGCTGGTTGTCGACGTGCACGTCGAGGACGGCCGCGCTCCTGCCGTCGGCCCGCCACTGCTCGACGCAGGCGGTGTGCAGGGCGGCACCGATGCCGGAACGCCAGTGGTCGGGGTCGACGTGGAACTGGAAGAGCTTGACCGTTTCCGCCGGGGCGCCCTCCGGGGTGCGGAAGGAGGCGATGCCGACCAGGCGGGCATCGCGTACCGCGCACAGCACCTGGCCGTCGGGGCGCTCGATCGCCTGCCGCCAGGCGGCCTGCCAGTCGAAGCCGTCCTCCGGCAGGCCGTCCGGGTAGTAGGTGGCGCGGGCACGCACATGCAGGGCGGCGACGGCCGCGGCCTCGGCCGGCAGCGCGGTTCTGATCACCAGGGAGTCGACGGTCCGGTTCGCTCTGATCATGCAGCGGAGGACGTGGCCGCGGCGGGCTCGGTTCCCAGGCGGGTGAACTGGGCCCGGTAGGCGCTCGGGGTCAGGCCGGTGCGCCTGACCACGTGGGCCCGCAGGGAGTCGGCCGTGCCCAGGCCGCAGGCGCGGGCCACCTGGTCCATGGGCAGGGTGGTGGTCTCCAGGAGCTCTTTGGCGCGCTCGATGCGCTGGTGCAGCAGCCACTGCAGGGGGCTGACGCCGCTCTCGGCGTGGAAGCGGCGGGTGAGGGTGCGCACCGAGACACCCGCGTGACGGGCCAGGTCGGTCAGAGTGAGCGGCTTGTCGAGGTTGCGCATGGCCCAGCCGCGGGTGTCGGCGCAGACGGTGCCGCGCTCGGGCGGCAACGGGGTGTGGGTGAACTGCGTCTGGCCGCCGGGCCGTACGGGGGCGACGAGGGCGAGCCGGGCGACCTCGTTGGCGACGGCGGCGCCGTAGTCGGTGCGGATGACGTGCAGACAGAGGTCGATGCCGGCGGCGTAGCCGGACGCAGTGACGTACGGCCCGTCCTGGACGTACAGCACGTCTCCTTGCAGGTCGACCTCCGGGTAGCGCCGGCGCAGCTCCTCGGCGTGCGCCCAGTACGTCGTCGCCCTGCGGCCCTGGAGCAGGCCCGCCTCGGCGAGCTGGAAGGCGCCGGTGCACAGGGACGCGATCCGCTTGCCGGCGTCGGCGGCCTCGCGGACGGCGGCCACGATCCGCGGGTCCGGCTCGTAGGGCGCGCCCGTCCCGGCCACGACCACCGTGTCCGCCTCCCGCACGGCCTCCAGTCCGTCGCGCACATACAGGTCGAGCCCTCCGCTGGTGGGCACGGGCCCGGGCTCGGCGGCGCAGATGACCACGTCGTAGCCCGGCCGACCGGCCACCTCGACCTTGCCGAACAGCAGCTCGGGGATGGCCAGGTTGAACATCGAGACGGGCGACGGCGCGATCACGGCGATGCGGTGCGGGGCGAGCCGGTCGGACATGGCCAGAACCTCCGGGTGCATGGCATTCGGGCCACTACTGTACGTCGGCCCGGATCCGCAGCATGGAGTCATGTCGACCGACCGCATCCTCAAGGACATACAACCCGCCCTCGCCGAACGGGAGTTGACGCCCAAGCGGCCCTCCCCCGGGCTCACCCTCACCGCCGCCCTCCTCGGCTTCGCGCTGATCTGCCTCGACGCGTCCGTGGTGAACGTGGCGCTGCCCGCGATCGGTTCTTCGCTCGGCGCGGGTATGTCCGGCCTGCAGTGGGTGGTGGACGCCTACACCCTTCCCTTCGCCGCGCTGATGCTGTCCACCGGGGCCTTCGCGGACCGGACCGGCGCGAGCCGTGCGTTCGCGCTCGGCACGACGGTCTTCACGCTCGCCTCGGCGGCCTGCGGGCTGGCGCCGAACCTGCCGTCGCTGATCGGCGCGCGGGTGGTGCAGGGCGCGGCGGCGGCCGTCGTGCTCCCGGCCTCGCTGTCGCTGGTGCGGCAGGCGTACCCGGAGCCGAAGCGCCGTGCGCGTGCGGTGGCGGCATGGGCCGCGGGCGGTTCGGTGGCGGTGGCGCTCGGTCCGGTGGCGGGCGGTCTGCTGACCACCGCGTGGGACTGGCGCGGGATCTTCTTCGTCAATCTGCCGGTGGGGGCACTGATCGTGGCCCTGCTCGTACGGGCCCCGCGCTCCGAACGCCGCCCCGCACCGCTGGACCTGCCGGGGCAGGCGACGGCGGTGGTGGCGCTCATGGGCCTGACGTTCACGGTGATCGAGGGCGGTACGGCGGGGTGGGCGGCCCTGGCCGTCGCCGTCCTGGCGGCCGTGGTCTTCTTCCGCGTGGAGGCACGCAGCCCGCACCCGGTCGTCCCGCTGGGGCTCTTCCGCAACCGGACGGTGGCCGTGGCGGTGGCGGCGGGCGCGGCGGTGAGCGTGGCCTTCTACAGCGTGGTGTTCGTCTTCTCCCTCTTCTTCCAGCAGGTCCAGGGCCTGTCCGCGCTGCACGCAGGGCTGGCCTTCGTGCCCATGACGGGCCTGATCGCGGTGACGAACGTGGCGGCGGGCAAGCTCGCCGGGCGGTACGGGCCGCGACTGCCGATGCTGGTGGGGCAGGCGCTGGCAGTCGTCGGACTGCTGGTCCTGCTGTACGTCGACGCAGGCACGTCTTCCGTCCTGACGGCCGCGCTGCTCGTACCGCTGGCCCTGGGCTGCGCGCTGACGGTGCCGCCGCTGACGGCCGCGATGATGGACGCGGTACCGGCGGAGCGGGCGGGGCTCGCGGCCGGTGTGCTCAATGCTGCCCGGCAGGTGGCGGGAGGTTTGGGGATCGCCGTGTTCGGGACGCTGGTGGCCCACGGGTTCGCGCAGGGAATGCGGGTGAGCCTGGCGATCAGTGCGGGGGCGCTCGCGCTGACTTGTGCGGCTACGTCTCGGTTGCGGTAGGCACTGGGGGCTCCGCCCCCACCCCCGTTCGGCCCTTGAGGGGCCTCGTCCTCAAACGCCGGACGGGCTGAAGACGCTGGTCTGTCAGCTACCGTCTCGCAGATCCGCGGGCCAGTTCGGGCGGAACTCTATGTGGTCGTACGTGACCACACACCCCTCGCCCATCGGTGACTGGGTCATGAAGCCGACGAGGGCGTCGCCGGTCTCCTTCTCGCTGCCCAGGGTGAAGAGACGGATGAAGGTCCAGCGCCTGCCGTCACGGGAGGCGTGGAAGGCGAAGGCGCGGCCGGTGCGGCTCACCCGGAGCCAGACCGAACTGCCGTCCACGGTGAAGGAGTTGGCGTCGTCGGAGTGTCCCCGGGTGACCACCGTGCAGACGGTGGGCACGTCCGGGGAGTACTCCAGGCAGAGCTTGGCCCAGGCCCGCTCGCCGACATGGACGTACAGGACCCCCGCGTCGAAGGCCGCGGCGAACCCGACCGTGACGCGCGCGATCAGCTGGAAGTCCCCCTCGGGCGCCCCCAGCAACCGGGGCGCGTCGGAGGCGGGCTCCAGCGCCTCCCCGGTGGGCGGCACGAACCGGTCCTGCCGGGGGCCTGCCCATCCGCTGAGGATCCCGTCCTCGTACAACCAGTGCCCGTCGGGGCCGTAGGTGCGAAGAGCGAAAGGCAGTTGGGGAAGTTCCACGTCCATCAGCCGATTGTCGCAGGCCCGGCGGGCCGCCTCGGCGCCTAGCGCTCCAGGCGCCCGTTGAACCGCCGGGGCAGCCCCAGCGGGTTGTCGTCCCGGAGCTCCGGCGGCAGGATCGCCTCCGGTGCCGTCTGGTACGTCACCGGCCGCATCCACCGCTCGATGGCGGTGCCGCCGACCGACGTGGACGTGGAGGTGGTCGCCGGGTACGGGCCGCCGTGGTGCTGGGCGGGGGCCACCGCGACACCCGTCGGCCAGCCGTTCACCAGCACCCGGCCCGCGAGCGGCGTCAGCTCGGCCAGCAGTTCCGCGCCGCGGCCCTCCCCGGCCGCCTCCTCCGCCGACAGATGAACCGTCGCCGTGAGATTGCCCGGCAGCCGCGACAGCACCGACTGCACCTGGGCCTCGTCCTCGTAGCGGGCCACCACGGTGACCGGCCCGAAGCACTCCTCGAGGAGCAGGTCGTACTGGCCTTCCTCGGCCAGCTTGTCCGCCGAGACCGTGAGGAAGCCGGCGCTGACCGTGTGCTCGCCGCCCGCGCCCGGTGTCACCGGGGACTCGACCTCGGGAAGCTGAGCACGCTCGGCGACCCCCGCGATGAAGTTGTCACGCATCCGGTGGTCCAGCAGGACTCCGGCGTCCGTGTCGCTGACCGCGTCCGTGAGGGACTTGACCAGGCGGTCGCCCGCCGCGCCACTCGGCGCGAGCACCAGGCCCGGCTTCACGCAGAACTGGCCGACGCCCAGCGTCATCGACCCGGCGAGGCCCGCGCCGATGGCCTCGGCGCGCTCGGCGGCCGCGGCCTCGGTGATGACGACCGGGTTCAGGGAGCCCAGCTCACCGTGGAAGGGGATCGGGGTCGGGCGTGCTGCGGCGGCGTCGAAGAGGGCGCGGCCGCCCCGTACGGAACCGGTGAAGCCGGCCGCCGCGACGAGGGGGTGCTTGACCAGCTCCACGCCGGCCTCGAAACCGTGGACCAGGCCGACGACGCCGTCGGGGATGCCGTGCGCGGCGGCGGCCCGGCGCAGCACCTTGGCGACCAGCTCGGACAGGGCCGGGTGGTCGGGGTGTGCCTTGACGACGACCGGGCAGCCCGCGGCCAGCGCGCTCGCGGTGTCGCCGCCGGCGACGGAGAAGGCGAAGGGGAAGTTGGAGGCCGAGTAGACGGCGACGACGCCCAGGGGCACCTTGTAGCGGCGCAGGTCGGGGATGGGCGGGGTCGCGGTGTCGTCGGGGTGGTTGATGATCACGTCGAGGAAGGCGCCCTCGTCGACGATGTCCGCGAAGGCCCGCAACTGGTAGCAGGTGCGGGCGAGTTCGCCGGTGAGCCGGACCGGGCCGAGCGCGGTCTCGGCGTCGGCGGTCTCGACGAGCCCGTCCTTCGCCGCCTGGAGCTGCTCGGCGGCGGTGCGCAGGAAGGCCGAGCGGACCGCGCGGTCGGCGAGGGCGCCGCGCGCGGCGTGCGCGGCGCGGACGGCGGTGTCCACCTCCTGGGCTGTGGCCTCCACCGCAACCTGCTCACGCTGCTTCCCGGTACGGGGGTCGACACTCCAGACTGGTGCTGCTGCCACCGCGGGTCCCTCCACATATGTCTTGCGGTATGTCCTGCTTGTATTGCCGCAGTATCTGGGTCATCCACCAGGGTCGTTCGATATACTGAACGCTGTCTCTGATGATGAATAGGCTGTTGGAGACTATATCTTCGGTTTCCCGTCGAACGAAGGGGTCAAGGGCGATGTCGGTAGCCGAGACAGGCGGCGGGGCACAGGTCAAGTCCGCGGTGCGGACGGTCGAGCTGCTCGAGTACTTCGCCGGCCGGCCCGGAATGCACTCCCTCGCATCGGTGCAGGAGGCCGTCGGGTATCCCAAGTCCAGTCTGTACATGCTGCTGCGCACCCTGGTGGAGCTGGGCTGGGTGGAGACGGACGCGACGGGCACGCGGTACGGCATCGGGGTGCGGGCGCTGCTGGTCGGTACCTCGTACATCGACGGCGACGAGGTGGTGGCGGCGGCCCGCCCGACCCTGGACCGGCTGTCGGACGACACCACGGAGACCATTCACCTGGCCCGCCTGGACGGCACCAACGTGGTGTACCTGGCCACCCGGCAGTCGCAGCACTATCTGCGCCCGTTCACCCGGGTGGGGCGCCGACTGCCCGCGCACTCCACCTCGCTGGGCAAGGCGCTGCTGAGCACGTACACGGACGAGCAGGTCCGCAAGATGCTCCCGGAGACCCTGCCGGCGCTGACCGAGAACACCATCACCGACCGGGAGAAGCTCATCGAGGAGCTGCACCAGGTGCGGGAGCAGGGCTTCGCCGTGGACCGCGAGGAGAACACGCTGGGGCTGCGCTGCTTCGGTGTCGCCATTCCCTACCGCACTCCGGCGCGCGACGCGATCAGCTGCTCGGTGCCGGTGGCGCGGCTCACCCCGGCCCATGAACAGATGGTCAAGGACGCCCTGTTCGACGCGCGCGACCGGCTGACCCTGGCGACCCGCAGGCTCTGACTCCTAGGCTTCGGCGTCATGGACGTCGTACTCCGTGAAGTGCACGACAGCGATCTGCCGGTCTTCTTCCGCCACATGAACGATCCCGAGGCCCTGCACATGGCCGCGTTCACCCCGAAGGACCCGGCCGACCGGGACGCCTTCGAGGCCCACTGGAAACGGATCCGGGCCTCCGGGGACGTGCTGCGCACGGTCCTGGTCGACGGTGACGTGGTGGGCAGCGCCGCGGTGTACGGCGAGCCGGGCGAGCGCGAGGTCACCTACTGGATCGACCGTGCGCACTGGGGCCGGGGCATCGCCACGGCCGCGCTGCGGGAGCTGGTGGCCCTGGTGCCCGAGCGTCCGCTGTACGCCCGTGCGGCCGCCGACAACACCGGCTCCCTGCGGGTCCTGGGCAAGTGCGGATTCCGGGTGACCGCGCGGGCCTCCGGGTTCGCCAACGCGCGCGGCGAGGAGATCGAGGAGTTCGTGCTCGCGCTGGACGCCTGGCTCCGCCGTGGATGAGCGTCCGATGAGAAAGTCGGACACACGGGAACGATCGACCCGCTTCCGGTCGTCTTCCGAGTGGGATGAACAAGACGATCAGGCGGGCCGCCGTCTTCTCACTGCTGCTGGTGATCGCTCTGCTGGTCAGGGCGACCTGGGTGCAGTTCTACGACGGCAAGGCCCTTGCGGACGACAAGGACAACCGGCGCAACGCGATCCAGACGTACGCGGACCCGCTCGGGAACATCATCGTGGGCGGCAATGCGATCACCGGTTCCGCGGTGACGAAGCACAGCGACCTCAAGTACAAGCGCACGTACAAGGACGGCAAGCTGTACGCGGCGGTGACGGGCTACGCCTCGCAGGCCTATGCGCCGACCCAGCTGGAGGGCATCTACCAGGACCTCCTCGACGGGACGGACAGCCGCCTCAAGACCGTGCTGGACACGATCACCGGCAAGCGGGCCGACCCGGGCAACGTGGTCACGACGATCGACCCGGACGTGCAGAAGGCGGCGTACGACGCGCTCGGCGACAAGAAGGGCGGGGCCGTCGCGATCGATCCGAAGACCGGCAGGATCCTGGCGGTGGTGTCGACGCCGTCGTTCGACCCGTCGACGCTGACGGACGCCAACACCGCGGGCGCGGCCTGGAAGAAGCTCAACGACGACCCCGACAAGCCCCTGACCAACCGCGCGCTGCGCCAGCCGCTGCCGCCGGGCTCGACGTTCAAACTGGTCGTCGCGGCCGCGGCGTTGGAGGACGGGCTGTACTCGTCGGTGGACGAGCACACGAAGAGCCCGGACCCGTACACGCTCCCGGGCACCACCCGCGACCTGTCCAACGAGAACCCGAACGCGCCCTGCGAGGATGCGACGATCCGCACCGCGCTGCAGTACTCCTGCAACAACGTCTTCGCGAAGATGGCCGTCGACCTGGGCCAGGACAAGGTGCGGGCGATGGCCGAGAAGTTCGGCTTCAACGACACGGAGCAGGACGTGCCGGTGCGGGCCTACACCAGCGTCTACCCCTCGAACATGGACAGGTCCTCCACGGCCCTGACGGGCATCGGCCAGTACGACGTCACCGCGACCCCGCTCCAGATGGCCATGGTGTCCGCCGCCATAGCCAACGGCGGCAAGCTGGTCTCGCCGCATATGGTCTCGCAGATCACCGACAGCGGCGGTGACGTGCTGGAGAACTACGACGACGGCGCGGACACCAAGGAGATCGTCAGCTCCTCGACCGCCGGGCAACTGCAGTCGGCGATGCAGACGGTGGTGGAGAAGGGCACCGGCACGAACGCCCGGATATCCGGCGCCACCGTGGGCGGCAAGACGGGCACGGCCCAGCACGGCGAGAACAACAGCAAGACGCCGTACGCCTGGTTCACGTCCTTCGGCAAGGAGGGCGGCAAGGAGGTCGCCGTGGCGGTCATGGTCGAGCAGTCGAACGCGGCCCGCTCGGAGGTCAGCGGCAACGGTCTGGCCGCCCCCGTGGCCAAGGCCATGATGGAGGCGGCCCTCAAGAACTGACTCCGGTCGGCTACTTCACGCCCAGGATCTGCTCCACGGGGTCGATGGCGAAGTACACCAGGAACAGCGCCGAAACCCCCCACAGCAGCCAGTGCACCTCCTTCGCCTTGCCGAGCACCGCCTTGATGAGGACGTAGGCCAGGAACCCCGCCCCGATACCGTCGGTGATCGAGTAGGTGAACGGCATCGTGGCGATGGTCAGAAACGCCGGGATGGCGATCTCGTACCGGTCCCAGTCGATGTGCTTGACGTGCGTCATCATCAGGAACCCGACCGCGATCAGCGCAGGCGCAGCCGCCTGCAGCGGCACGATCGTCAGCAACGGCGTCAGGAACAGCGCAAGCCCGAACAGCCCACCGGTGATCAGGTTCGCAAAGCCGGTGCGCGCGCCTTCGCCCACACCGGCGGCCGACTCGATGTAAGCGGTGTTGGAGGAGGCGGAGCCCATGCCGCCGGCCACCGCCGCCGCGCCGTCGATGAACAGCACGCGGCCGATCCCCGGCACCTGCCCGTTCTCGTCGAGCAGTCCGGCCTCCGCGCTGATGCCGACGATGGTGCCCATGGCGTCGAAGAAGTCCGACAGGATCAGGGTGAACACCAGCAGGACGGCGGTGAGGATGCCGGCCTTGGCGAACCCGCCGAACAGGCTGAAGTGACCGATGAGCCCGAAGTCGGGGGTGGAGACGATCTTGTCGGGCACATGCGGGGTGGTCAGGCCCCAGCTCTTGATGTCGGCCACCGCGTCGATGATGATCGCGACGATCGTCATGGTCACGATGCTGATCAGGATCGCGCCCTTCACCTTGCGTGCGAGCAGCGCGATGGTGAGCAGCACGCCGAGACAGAAGACGAGGACGGGCCAGCCGGTCAGCCGGCCCACGGCCCCCAACTGCACGGGCACGGTGGTCTGCGCCGCGTCCGGGATACGGCTGACGAACCCGGCGTCCACGAAGCCGATGAAGGCGATGAACAGACCGATGCCGACGCCGATCGCCTGCTTGAGCTGTTGCGGAATGGCGTCCATGATCGCCTTCCGCAGTCCGGTGACGACCAGGACGCAGATCAGGATGCCCTCGAGGACGACGAGGCCCATCGCGTCGGACCAGCTCATCAGCGGGGCGAGTTGGAAGGCGACGACGGCGTTCAGGCCGAGGCCCGCGGCGATGGCGAGCGGGAGGTTGCCGCCGACACCCATGATGATCGTCATCACACAGGCCACCAGGGCGGTTGCGGTGACGAGTTGGCCGGTGTCGAGGCTGTGGCCGAACTTGTCCTTCGCGCTGCCGAGGATGATGGGATTCAGGACAAGGATGTAGGCCATCGTGAAGAACGTGGCGAAGCCGCCGCGTATCTCCCGGCCGAAGGTGGATCCCCGCTCGGAGATCCTGAAGTACCGGTCGACGCCGTTCGCCGCTGGTGGCGCGGCAATCGGCCGGCCGGCCGTCTTCCTGGTGTCGGACATGGCGGGTGCTCCTAGGTGCCTGATGGATCAGTGTGCGGATGCTGGCTGGAGTGTTCCCGCGGTGAACCCGTTTCAGGTTTTCTCCGTGTTACGGAATCAGTCGGCCTGCCAGACCACGTTCGAAGCCCCGTACGAGTCGGGTGTTCATCACTGCTACGCTTCCGGATCTCGTCCGGGTCTCCTCCGGATGATCACATTCCTCACATGTCATCTACATGCCACACGCAGAGAGGTCGCCCGTGGGCACTGTCGTCGACGATGCAGCCTCCGAGGAGTTTCACGCCTTCTTCGAGCGGCACTACGCCGAACTGTCGCGGCTGGCCCATCTGTTGACCGGCGAGGCGGACGCGGCCGACGACCTGGCCGCCGATGCGCTGCTCGTACTGTGGCACCGCTGGGACCGGGTGCGCGCCGCGGAGCACCCGGTCGCCTACGCCCGCGGGGTCGTCGCCAACCTGGCCCGCACCCGGATCCGCAGCGCCGTGCGCGAGCGCCGGCGGATCTCGCTGTTCTGGTCGCGGCGCGAGGAGAAGACCGAGAATCCCGACATAGCAGGCCTTGTCGACGTCCAGGAGGCACTGCGCAGGCTGCCGTTCAGGAAACGGGCGTGTGTGGTGCTTCGGCACGCGTTCGACCTGTCGGAGAAGGACACCGCTCTCGCTCTGGGTGTTTCCGTGGGTACGGTTAAGTCCCAGACGTCCAAGGGGATGGCCGAGCTGCAGAAGATCCTCGGTTCCCGGGGCGTACCGCAGAGGGTGCACGCGGCGATGGCGCGCGGCGGCGAGAGTGGAGGAACGGACCGATGAGGCAGCAGGACGTGCACGACGAGCTGCGCGCCCGGCTGCACGAGACGGCCGAGGCACACCACCCGGACCGGGCCAGGATCCTGGCGCGGATCGAGCGGGGCATGAGCGAGCACGGCCGCCCCGACCACCGGGCGACCCGTCCGCCGGTGTGGGGCTGGGCCCGGGTGGTGAGTGCCACGGCCGCGGTCGCGGGCATGCTCGCGGTCGGCGGTTACGCGGTGGCCTCCGCGGTGAGGGACGACACTCCCCCGCAGCGGCAGACCGTCTCGGTCTCCCCGACGCCCACGCCGTCCCCCGATGCGACGAGTCGTGCGCCGGTCCCACCGGTGGCCCGGACGCCGAACACGCCCCGGCCGTCCCACGAGCCGAGCAACACCCCTGCCGGCAAGCCCTCCGCCTCCGTACCGACGCCCGGCGTCGGCCAGAGCGACGGCCCGCTGTGGTCGGAAGGCTCGGTGGACCCGCACAGCAACGACTTCTGGGCGCAGAGCAACATCACACTCAAGACCAGCGAGCAACTGACCGCCGTGACCGTGCAGTTGAAGGTCGCCCAGACCGGCGGGGTCAGCTCGACCGGGGCCTGGCGCTCGCTGCCCGAGCAGGACTTCGACCTCACGGTCGGCGAGCATAACGGCTTCCTCGTCTACACCTGGACGCTCAAGGCGGGCCGTACGCTCCCCACGGGCGAGTGGGTGTTCGCGGGGCAGTACAACCACCAGCGCGGCGGCCGGGACGCCAAGCACGACACCTATGCGATCACCGCCACGGCGGGCGGAACCCAGCGTGCGGTCGGTGGCGACTTCGCGGCCCGCACCGGCGACGCGGGCGGCTCGTAGCCACGCCTTTCGCACTCGCGCAAAAAATCGCCCAGCTGACGCGCATCCTGGTCTGCTTCAAGCCGGCCAAGGCGCAGGCCGCGGCGGCGCGCACGCTGCGGGTGGGGCGACGGACGCGTTCGCAGGCGGAAGGCCGCGGGTGACCGTGAACGACTGGGCCTCGGCCATTCCCACAGCACCCACACAGCCCTCGACTCGTTCCCTCACCACGGGTTCGTACCGTGGAAACAACCACACCTTCACTTTCGACGTCCCTAACAGTGCATGGAAGACGGACACCTCCCAGACCTGCTGACCTGAGCCCCCCTCGGTCAGCAGAAGAACGCCCCGCCGGTGACGACCGGCGGGGCGTTTCGCGCGTACGGGAACGGGCTCAGCTGACGAAGTACGTCGGGTTCGGCAGCTTGTAGGTGCGGCCGGCGTAGCCGCCGTCCAGGTCCGAGTACTGGTCGCCGAAGTCGGCGACGATCTCGTAGCCGAGGTCGTCCTCGATGTGCTTGCGGGTGCCGGACTTGTACTGCACGGTCGTGCAGGTCCAGGTGCCCGGCGTGGCGCAGGCGCTCAGATAGGCCGGCGGGTTCGCCTTGTCCTTGAGGAACATGTGGTCGGCGTCGAGGTTCACATCGGCGCCGATCTTCTTCAGGTTCGCGACGGCGGCGGTGCGCTGCGCCTCGCTCAGGCCCGAGTTGTAGAAGACCTCGACGCCCTTGGACTCGGCGTACCGGACCAGCTCGGCGCTGCCGAACACGCCCGGGCGGTCGGCCTTGTTCACGTAGTCGGCCCAGGTGGTCGGGTTGTACGTGTAGTTGTAGCGCTTCTCGTAGTCGAGGCTGAGCAGCAGCGTGTCGTCGATGTCGAAGACGACCGCGGGCTTCTCGCCCTTGTGGTGCGCCTTGCGGGCGGCCCGGTCTATGTACTTCCTGGCGGCGGCGTCGATGTGCGCCAGATCCTGGGCGTACGGGCTGTCAGGAGACGCCTGGTACACGCCGTTGGCGTCGGCCGTCGTGCCGTAGTAGGTGTCGATGTCCTTCACCAGGAGACCGATGTTGTACGGCTCGTGGGTGGAGTTGGCCGTGGACTGGCCGGCCGTGGCCGCACCGGCGCCGTAGAGGGCGCCGCCGGCGAGGGCACACGCTGCGGCGATCGCCGCGATACGCAGTGGCTTATGCATGACAGGTTTCTACGCGCGTCACCCCGGCGGGCGCGAGGCCCGTTGCCTGATCGAGACCTCTTCCTCAGGCAAAAAACGGGTCAAGCGCCCTGGACGGAAGGGTTCCGGATCGGTACGGCTCAGTTCATCGTCGCCCCGATCCTGGTGCTCCCCGTCGTCAGGAACGTGCCGGCCCGGTGCTCACCTCTTTCGGTGAGGCCCAGGTGGCGCCGAGTTCGGAGTAGAGGGAGAGGGTGTCGGCAGCGGCCGCGACGAGTCCGTCGATGCCCGGCACGACCCTGCGGCCCTCGTCGGGGACCAGGTGCCAGGCCCCGGCCGGCAGCGGAGCCGGGTCGGGGGCCTGCCGAATCGCTTCAACGACCCTCATGAAGGCGCCCGTCGCGTCCGGGGTCACCAGGAGCTCGGCGCCGTCGGTGAGGTGGTCGACCAGGTTCTCCAGCAGGTCGGTGCTGCCGTACTCGTACTCCTCGGGGCCGCGGCCGGCGCGCTGGAGCAGGACGCGGTCCTGCTTGTACCAGTAGGTGATCCGGCCGCGGGTGCCGTGCACGACGACATACGGCTCGTCGTCCCGCTCGGCGCACAGGGTCGCGGCGACGGTGACCTTGCGGCCCGGTGCGGTGGTGATCCGGACGCAGGAGGTGTCGTCGGACTCGATGTCGTTGGCGCGCAGCAGTTCGAGCTCGATGCCGGTGACGTCCTCGGCGCGTGTGGTGCCGTTGACGGCGAGCGCCGTGGCCACGGCGTGCGCGAGGGGGTTGGTGAGCACGCCGTCGATGACGTCGACGCCGTTCAGGCGCCGTTTGCCCGCCCAGGGCGCCCGACGGTAGTAGGCCTCGGGGCGCACCCAGGCACCGGCCCCTCCGATCCCGACGAGCTCGCCGACGGCACCCTCGGCGACCATCCCGAGGATGGCGGGGACGGCGTGCGAGCCCAGCGACTGGAAGCCGATCTGGCAGACCACGCCCGCCTCGGCGACCCCGTCGGCCATCCGCCGGAACTCGGCGTACGACGGCGCGGGCGGCTTCTCAAGGAGCAGGTGCACACCCCTGCGGGCGGCCGTGAGCGCCAGGTCGGTGTGGGTGGGGATGGGTGTGCAGATCACGGCGATCCGGGCGCCGGTGGAGTCGAGGAGTGCGCCGAAGTCGGCGGACTGCTCGGGCGTGCCGAGGCCGTCGGGGATCTCGTCCGCGGTCAGCGGGGTCAGCTCGCAGATGCCTGCCAGCCGTACGATCCCCTTGTCCTGGAGCCGGCGGATGTTGTCCAGGTGCCAGCGGCCGTGGCCGCGCGCACCCGCCAGGACGATGTCTACGGTGCTCATGGGATCCTCCCTGCGCCCGCGCCGCGCGCCAGCTCTCGGTCGGCCGCCTCGACGCTGTCGATCTCTGTGTGCAGGGTAGGCGTCCAGCCGACGCCGGCCGTGCGCCTACCCGAAGCGGACGCGTGGTGCGCACTGCACGACGGACTCGGACTGGGTGTGGTGCAGGGTCACCTGCAGCTTGCCGCGGTCGCCCGTCGCCGAATCGCTGTTGCCTCTTTCGGTTGCGTGGCGGCGCCGGTGCGCTGTGGCTTGTCGCGCAGTTCCCCGCGCCCCTTTCGGGGCGCTTCAGCTTGCGTACGGGTCTGGGACCTCGCCCGGGCTGGACAGGAACTTGAAGTCGCAGCCGGTGTCTGCCTGGGTGATCTGGTCGTTGTACAGGGCGCCGTAGCCGCGTTCGTAGCGGGTGGGCGGGGGCGTCCAGGCCGCCTTCCTCCGCTCCAGCTCCTCGTCGTCCACCTGGAGATGGAGGGTGCGTGCCTCGACGTCGAGGGTGATGAGGTCACCGGTGCGGACGAGGGCCAGCGGGCCGCCGATGTACGACTCGGGCGCCACGTGCAGTACGCACGCGCCGTAGCTCGTACCGCTCATCCGGGCGTCCGAGATGCGGACCATGTCCCGTACCCCCTGCTTGAGCAGGGGGTCGGGGATCGGCAGCATGCCGTACTCGGGCATGCCGGGGCCGCCCTTGGGGCCGGCGTTGCGCAGCACCAGCACGCTGTCGGCAGTGATGTTCAACTCCGGGTCGTTGATGGTGCGTTGCAGGGTCTTGTAGTCGTCGAAGACGACCGCGGGACCGGTGTGCTCGAGCAGGTGGCTCTCGGCGGCGATGTGCTTGATGACGGCGCCGTCGGGGCAGAGGTTGCCGCGCAGGACGGCGACTCCGCCCTCGGCGGCGACCGGGTTCTCGCGGGTGCGGATGACGTCGTCGTCATGGACGACGGCGCCCTTGATCTGCTCGCCCAGAGTGCCGTTGACCGTCGGCCGGTCCAGGTGCAGCAGGTCGGTGATCCGCGAGAGGAAGGCGGGCAGGCCGCCGGCGAAGTAGAAGTCCTCCATGAGGTACGTCTGTCCGCCGGGACGGACGTTGGCCAGTACCGGCACGGTCCGCGCGATGCGGTCGAAGTCGTCGAGGGTGAGGGGCACTTGGCAGCGGCCCGCCATCGCGATCAGATGGATGACCGCATTGGTGGAGCCGCCGAGTCCGAGCACCGTGGTGACGGCGTCCTCGAAGGCCTCGGGGGTGAGGATCCCGGACGGCCTGAGCCCGGTCCAGGCGAGGTCCACGGCACGGCGCCCGGAGGCTGCCGCCATCCGCTCGTGCCCGGAGTCGACGGCCGGGATCGAGGAGGCGCCCGGCAGGGTCATGCCGAGGGCCTCGGCGGCCGCGGTCATCGTGGAGGCGGTACCCATGGTCATGCAGTGACCGGGCGAACGCGCCAACCCGCCCTGCAGCTCCCGCAGTTCGCAGTCCGTCAGGTTGCCCGCGCGGTGCTCGTCCCAGTACTTCCACATGTCGGTGCCGGAGCCGAGGGTCTCACCGCGCCAGTGCCCCGGCAGCATCGGTCCGGCGGGCACGAAGATCGACGGTACGTCGGCCGAGGCGGCACCCATGAGCAGCGCCGGGGTCGACTTGTCACAGCCGCCGAGCAGCACCGCCGCGTCCACCGGATACGACCGCAGCAGCTCCTCCGTCTCCATCGCGAGCAGGTTGCGGTAGAGCATGGGGGTCGGCTTCTGGTAGGTCTCCGAGAGCGTGGCGACCGGGAACTCCAGCGGGAAGCCGCCCGCCTGCCACACGCCGCGCTTGACCGCCTCGGCCCGCTCGCGCAGATGGACGTGGCAGGGGTTGATGTCGGACCAGGTGTTGAGGACGGCGATCACAGGGCGGCCCCGGTACTCCTCCGCCTCGTAACCCAGCTGGCGCATCCGGGCGTTGTGCGACCAGGTGCGCAGCCGGCCCTCGGTGCCGTACCACTGGTGGCTTCTGAGTTCCTCGGGACGCATTCTGTCGGTCATGTCGACCATCCGGCGGCCATGGCGGCGACCTCGGCGCGCGCGTCCTCGGAAAGGGTGCTGCTCGGCGGGCGGACGTCGCGGCGGCACAGACCGAGGGAGGCGAGGGCCTCCTTGACGACGGTGACGTTGTCGGCGGAGCCGTTCGCGGACCGGAGTTCCTCGAAGCGGCGGATCTGCTCCCAGACCTTCATGGCGCCCGGGTAGTCGCCGGATCGAAGCGCTTCGATCATGTTCAGCGAGACGGACGGGGCGACGTTCACGAGTCCGGAGGTGAAGCCGGTGGCGCCCGCGGAGAAGTACGAGGGCGCATAGGGCTCGGCGAGACCGGCGACCCACACGAAGCGGTCGAGCCCCGCGTCCCGTGCGAAGGCGGCGAACTTGACGGCGTCGGGGACGGCGTACTTGACGCCGATGACGTTCGGGCAGGCGTCGGCGAGTTCGGCGAGGCGGGCGCCGGCCAGTTGGGCGTTGCGGATGTAGGGGACGACGCCCAGCTCGGGGACGGCTTCGGCGATGGCGCGGTGGTAGTCGACCCAGCCGCCCGGGGAGACGTACGGATGGACGGGCTGATGGACCATCACCATCTGGGCGCCGTGCTCACGGGCGTGCCGGGCGGAGGCGACGGCGGTGGGCACGTCGTGGCCGAGGCCGACGAGGACCGCGGCGCGGTCGCCGGTCTCCTCGATGGTCAACTCGGTGACGAGACGACGCTCTTCGGGGGCGAGCGCGTAGAACTCGCCGGTGTTTCCGTTGGGGGTGAGGATGCGGATCCCGCTTTCGAGCAGCCGACGCAGCAGGACCCGGTGGGCGCCCTGGTCGACGGTGCCGTCCGCGGCGAACGGAGTCACCGGGATCGCCACCACGTCGGCCAGGGCAGCCCGTTGCGCCTCGAACGTCGCGCTGCTCATGCGGTGCCTTCCTGGTTCTTTACCTGGTTCTTTAAATGGTTCGCTGCCTGGTCCGATGTCTGGTCCGCTGCCTGGTTCGTGACCTGGTCGGTTGCCTGGGGGAACGCTCGCTCGACGAAGGACGCGATATGGGCGTGCAGGGCGCGGACCGCGCCGTCGGCGTCGCCCTCCAGGGCGAGCCGAAGGATCTCCCGGTGCTCGCCGGCCTCCCGCTCCCAGGAGGGCGAGGCCGCCCAGGCCACCGCGGAGACGAGGGCCGCCTGGTCGCGGACCTCGTCGAGCATGCGGCCGAGCAGGGGGTTGCCGCAGGGCAGGTACAGCGCGCGGTGGAACTCCCGGTTGGCGAGGGACCGTTCGGCGGCGTCGGCGGCCTCGTCTGCCCTGGCCAGCGCCGTGCGTGCGGCGTCGAGTGAGGCCCCTCGCCGCACCGCACGCCGGAGCGCCTCGGGCTCCAGCAGCAGCCGCACGTCGTAGACCTCGCGCGCCATGTCCGCGTCCACCATGCGCACCGTGACGCCCTTGTACTGGCTCATCACGACGAGACCGGTACCGGCGAGGGTCTTGAGCGCCTCGCGCACGGGCGTCTTGGACACCCCGAACTGTGCGGCGAGCTCGGTCTCCACCAGGGCCTGGCCCGGCGTCAACTGCCCGGTGAGGATGCGGTGTTTGATCGCGTCCAGCACGTACTGCGTGCGGGACGGGATCGGCGTGGGCACAGAGGTCATGCGCGCCTCTCGGAAGTCACGTATCAGATCTCGGGTATCTGATGTCGCGTATCGCGTCTCATATATGAGATATGAAGTACGACGCGTTGAAGGTAGGAGGGGGCGCATGCTTCGTCAATGCTTCTGACAAAGGAAGTCGGGGTTGCGGGGTTCGGTGGTTCAGACGGTGATGGTCTCGCCCCCGCGGGCCGTGGCGGTGTGGCCGCCGAAGGCGGCGGCGGCCCGTTTCGTCGCCGACTCGCGGGTCAGAGTGGGTCCGACGTGGGTGACGAGCAGTCGGCTCGCGGCGGCCGCGCGGGCCGTTTCGCCGGCGTCCTCAGGGGTCAAGTGCACCTGTGCGCCTCCGCGATGGGCGTCGATGTCGACCTCGCACAGGAACAGGTCGGCGTCGGCGGCGAGTTGGCCCAGCACGGCACACGGTCCGCTGTCCCCGGAGTAGGCGAGCACGCGCCCCTCGCACTCGGCCCGCAGTCCGTACGCCTCGACGTCGTGGGCGACGGCACGGGAGGTGAGGAGCAGGTCCCCGTAGCGGGCGATGTGGCCGTCGTACAAGGTACGGAAGTCGAGGATGCCGCTGAGGAATCCGGCATCGGGGCGTCCGAAGAACCCGGCGAGGCGCTGGGCGCAGTCGCCGGGTGCGTGGACCGGAATGGGCGCGGGCGGGGTGAGTCCGCCGTACGCGAGTCCGTAGACCGCCGACAGCAGATCGGCGCTGTGGTCCGCGTGCAGATGCGAGATCCAGATGGCGCTCAGGCGGGCCGGGTCCGTGTGCCGCTGCAATTCGGCAAAGGTGCCGGGCCCGGCATCGACCCACACTTCGGCGCCCCCACCGCGCAGGAGATACCCGGAGCAGGGGTGGCCGGGCTGCGGGTGCGGGGAGGCGGTGCCGAGGACGGTGAGGGTGAAGGGCATGCGGGGAGCGTACGGTCCGCTCGTACGCCCCGCCCCTTGTTCACGGCAGGCGCACCCGCGGCCGGCTCGCTCCCGCCCCGCCCGTCACGGCGTGGGCACCCACCCGGGGTCGCGCCCGCTGAGCCCCACCGCCCGGTCGAGCAGCGGAGCATCCGGCGGTACGGGCACCACGGGCCCGAAGATGCCGCCGCCCCGGCTCGGGTCGTTGGCCGCGGCCAGCAGGAAGTCGTGGGAGGCCTGGAGTGCGGCCGGGTCGGGGGTGTAGTCCTGGCCGGTGGCGCGGGCCAGGTCCCAGCCGTGGATGACCAGTTCGTCGACGGCGACGGCAGCGGCGACCTCGCCGGGCAGGTCGATGCCGCCGGCCCTGGTCATACCGGTCCGGGCGGCCGGGTCGCGCCAGGCCTCGGCCAGTTCGTCGAGGACCTTGGGCAGGGCCTCGCGCCAGTCGGGGGCGAGGTCCGGGGCGGCGGCGCCGGGGTTGGTGTCGGTCGTGACGCCCAGGTCCTTGCGGGCCGCGTCGCGAAAGGCGACGGACAGTCCGAGCAGATGGCCCAGCATGTTGCGCACCGCGCAGTCGGGGCAGGGCGTCGGATCCGCCAGTTGCTCGTCGCTCACGCCCTCCGCGAGCCGCGCGATGACGCTGGTCTGGGGTCCGAGGTCGAGGGTCGTGTCACTCATGCACTGCTCCTCACAGTCGTGTCTCGTCGATGTGGACCGACCACGTCCCCGAAACTCATCGCAGCCCGGTCAAGGCATTTGTAGGGCACTTGCCTCATACCCGGCCGGGGGCCTTAGACCCACCATGGCCAGGCATGACGACATCGACATGGGCGATCGTGCGGGTCCTGCGTGACCGCAGGGCGGGCCTGTATCTCGCCGGTGTGGTGATCTCCGGCTTCGGGACGTCGGCGCTGTGGCTGGCGTCCGGCGTATGGGTCAAGGAGCTGACCGGCTCCGACGGACTGGCCGCGCTGTGCCTGCTCGCCATGTGGGCGCCCACGCTCGCCGGTCCCCTGCTCGGCACCCTCGCCGACCGGCTCCGTCGCAAACCCCTGCTGATCGGCGCGAACCTGCTGCCGGCCGCCCTCCTGCTCACCCTCTTCACCGTCGACTCCCCGAGCCGGCTGTGGCTGCTGTACACGGTTCTGTTCATGTACAGCGCCGCGGGCGTCGTCCATGACGCGGCCGAGTCGGCCCTCGTCGCGGCAGCGGTCGACCCGTCCCTGCTGGGCGACTTCAACGGGCTGCGCATGACGGCGACCGAGGGCATGAAGCTGGTCGCCCCACTCGCGGGCGCGGCCCTCTTCGCAGAGTACGGCGGCCCGGGCGTCGCCCTGCTGGACGCCGTCACGTTCGTGCTGGCCACGGGCCTGTACGCCCTGCTGCGGGTCCGCGAAGAGAACCCGCGATCGCCCGGCCACCGGGGAGGGACCGCGGAGGGCGTCAGGTACCTCCGGAAGCACGCCCGACTGCGCCCCCTCGTCCTGGCGGGCGGCACCACGATGTTCTGCGCGGGCCTGTCCGGAGCACTGCTCTACGCCGTCATCGACGGCCTCGGCCACTCCCCTGCCTACGCAGGTGTCCTGTACGCCGTGCAGGGCGTCGGCTCGGTGGCCGTCGGCCTGGTCTCCGGCCCGACCCTGCGCCACCTGGGCGGACACCGCTTCGCGGCCTACGGGATCGCCCTCACGGGCGTCGCGACCGCCGCCCGGGCCATCCCCTCGGACCCGGTGGCCCTGCTGTGCAGCGCGGCGATCGGAGCAGGGCTCCCCTGCGTCCTGATCGCCGCACTGACCGCAGTACAGCACGAGACACCGAACGCCCTGCTGGGCCGCACGGCCGCCACGGCCAACACACTCCTCTTCACACCGAACGTGCTCGGTCTGGCCACAGGGGCAGCCCTGGTCGAACTCACGGACTACCGCCTCCTCCAAGTAGCCCTGGGTGCAACTCTGCTGCCCACGGCCGTCCGACTCCTCCGACGCCCGACAAGCACCGACCACGCCGCTTCCAGGACACGCTCCAACGCCAACCCCGCGTGACGCAGCCGCAGTTCACCCGCCCGCGGACCGGCCCCCTCAGCGCGTGGCGAGAGCCGACCGCACCGCCTCCAAGTCGCCGTCCGACGCCAACCCCGCGTGGTACAGCCGCAGTTCGGTCGCTCCCTGGCGTGCTGCCTGCGCCGCGTCCGCGGCCAGCGTGGCCGGGCTGCCGCCCATTCCGGAGACCACGGGGAAGTTGGCGGCGATGACGGCCCCTGCCCTGCCCCGCTCGGCGAACGGTGTCAGCAGGTCCGTGCCGCCCGCGCACGGTACGACCACGCCGTCCGCGACGGAGAGGATGTGGGCGGGGTCCACGCCGGGATTGGCTCCGACGTGGTACGTCACGGGGTCGGCGTGCAGCAGGACCTGGAAGCCGTCGGGGGCCGCCGCGCGCACCGCCCGGACCGCGGTCTCCTGGAGCGTGCGGGCGGTCTCGTCGCGCCACGCGCGCGTGGCGGCCGCCTTCGCCTCGCCGAGCAGCTTCTCCACCCCGGCCCACCCGCCGTCATCGGGCGCGCCCCGCCACAACGGCTCCAGAGCGTCGCGTACGGCGGCCGCCAACTCGTCGGCGTCCAGGCCCTGTTCGCCGTAGCCGGTCCGGCAGGCCGGGCAGAAGCAGAGCGCCATCAGGTACATCCCGGCGTCGCCGAGGCCGACCCCGCCGGTCTTGTCGTGCGCGTGCAGGTGCTGGAGGCCGTACCAGCCGAGCGACTCCAGCTCGGTGCCGCGCGCTCCCGGTCGTACGGCCGCCTCGACGGCCAGGTCGACGAGGTACGCGCGCGTGGCGGGCTGCGCGATGCAGGGGGCCCACGGGTAGCGGTCGCCGTAGGCGTTGACGACGGAGGTGTCCGGATGCTCGGCGCCCAGGCGGGAGTTGTGGGCGAGGACGACCCAGGTGTGCACCTCCAGGCCGGCGTCCGCGAGAGCCGCGGCCGCCTCGCCGTAGGCGTCTCCGGGGGCCCAGTCCCCGGCCGGGTAGGGGCGCAGCGCACACCCTTCCCAGCGGCCGTCGGTGGGATACAGCACGGCCGCGTGCTCGGCCGTGACGATGCGGTGGCGCGGGTGGCGGGGCGTCAGCGCACGCGTGGAGTGGTACGCGGAGGCCAGCGTCACCTGCTGCACACCGAGCTCGGCGATGCGGCCCGCGGCCGCCGGGTCCCCGTTGACATCCCAGGGGTAGACGAAAGTCGACGCCTTCACCGGCTACCCGCCTTCACTGGCTCTCCGCCTTCACTTGTTCTCTTCCAACAGCGCATACCCGCGCTCGATCAGCTCGGCGAGCTGCTTGACATGGTCCTCGGTGGGCTCGTGCAGCGGCGGCCGTACCTCCCCGACGTCGAGCCCGCGCAGCCGCACGCCCGCCTTGACCAGGGCTACGGCGTACCCGCGCCCCTGTGCGCGCAGTTCCACGAACGGCCGGTAGAAGCCGTCGAGGAGCCCGTGCGCGGTGGCGGTGTCACCGGACTCCAGCGCCCGGTGGAAGGCGAGCGCGATCTCCGGGGCGAAGCAGAACACGGCGGAGGAGTAGAGCGGGACGCCGATGGCACGGTAGGCGAGCTGGGTCTGCTCGGCGGTCGGCAGGCCGTTGAAGTAGAGGAAGTCACCGGGGACCTCGCTGCGGACGGCGCTGACGATGCGCTGCATGAGGTCGAGGTCGCCGAGGCCGTCCTTGAAGCCGATGATCCCGTCCGTGCGGGCCAGTTCGACGACGGACTCCGGGGTGAACACGGCGTTGTCACGCTGGTAGACGATCACGGGCAGCGCGGTCGCCGCGGCCACCTCCCGGTAGTGCCGCAGCAGCCCCTCCTGACCGGCGAGCACGAGGTACGGCGGCATGGCGAGCAGCCCGTCCGCCCCGGCGGACTCCGCCACGCGCGCGTACCGGACGGCGAGCGCGGTGCCGTACCCCGCTCCGGCCACCACCGGCACCCGCCCCTCCGCCGTCTCCACCGCCACCCGCACGCACGCCTCGAACTCCTCGGGCGTGAGCGCATGGAACTCTCCGGTGCCGCAGCACGCGAAGACCGCGGCGGCCCCGCCCTCGATGCCGCGGCGCACATGGGCGCGGTACACGTCGAGGTCGACCGAGCCGTCGGGGCCGTAGGCGGTGACCGGGAAGAACAGCGGCCCGCGGGGGATGCCGAGTCGAGCGGCGAGAGGAACTGACGTCACGGGCACTCCCGATTCCGATGCTGATTCCACGGTCATGATTTGCGTCTACATTTCTGAACGCCACCACGCTAAGGTGCCGCTTTACGGCCGGTCAAGCGCGCCCACCGGCATCACATCAGCGGATTTCCCCATTTCGCAGAGCACTTGACGGGGTACGGCGTGGCTCCTTAGCGTGTCCACGGATGTGAATAACGTGCATGCATGCGCCCCTCCAACCGAAGGAGAAGCGAAGGATGCCAGCCCCCCGCACCGTTCTGCTCACCGGCGCCGCCGGCGGGCTCGGCACCCTGATGCGGAACCTGCTGCCTGCGTTCGGCTACGAGCTGCGCCTCCTCGACGTACGCCCGATCGAGGGCGACCCGGACGCCGTCACCGCGGATCTCGCCGACAGGAAGGCCCTGCGCGAGGCGGTGCGGGGCGTCGACGCGATCATCCACCTGGCCGGCATCTCCCTGGAGGCCTCCTTCGAGAAGATCCTCGCGGCGAACATCGAGGGCACGTACAACCTGTACGAAGCGGCGCGCGAGGAGGGCGTCGGCCGTATCGTCTTCGCCTCCTCCAACCACGCCGTCGGCTTCACCCCGCGCCCCCAGGGGGACACACCTCTGGATTCCGGCGCGCTGATCCCCATCGACACCCCCCGCCGCCCGGACACCTTCTACGGCCTGTCCAAGTCCTTCGGCGAGGACCTCGCGCAGCTCTACTGGGACAAACACGGCCTGGAGACGGTCTCGGTGCGCATCGGCTCCTGCTTCCCCGAGCCCACCAGCGTGCGCATGCTGTCCATCTGGCTGAGCCCGGCCGACGGCGCCCGCCTCTTCCACGCGGCCCTGACCGCAGAGAACGTCGGCCACACCGTCGTCTACGGCTCCTCCGCCAACACCCGCCTGTGGTGGGACCTGTCCACGGCACGGGCGCTCGGCTACGAGCCGCAGGACGACTCCGAGCCGTACGCGGAGAAGCTGATCGCCGAGCAGGGCGAACTGGACCCCGACAACATCGCCCACGCCTACCTGGGCGGCCACTTCGTGAGCGACCCGCCGATCTGGCCGTACTGAGGTCACCGGCGCCGGCAAAAGGCGGGAAACGATCGTTCGCGAGGGCGGGCGGGCACCGAACGGGCCCGCCCGCCCTCGTATTCGGGCATCGCGGCTGCCCGATCTCACGCCCCGGCCCACAGCCCCGCAGGTCCGAGGCGGGCACTCCGCTCGGCAAACGGGCACACACGGGCAGCATCGGCGCTGCAACAGGCCTGGTCAGTGCCGCACGCCAGGGGTAGAACTTCCTGCGAGGGCCCCACCGGGCCCGAACGGGCAGCACGGCACGGGAGCAGGTGACGGCGATGACGGCGAACTCCGCGAAGACGGCAGAAGAGCGCCAGCGGGAGATCGTGCGGACCGCGCGCGCCACCGGCTCGGTGGACGTCACCGCGCTCGCCGCCGCACTGGGCGTGGCCAAGGAGACCGTACGGCGGGATCTGCGCGCCCTGGAGGACCACGGCCTGGTCCGCCGCACCCACGGCGGCGCCTACCCCGTGGAGAGCGCGGGCTTCGAGACGACGCTCGAGTTCCGCGCCACCAGCCATGTGCCCGAGAAGCGCCGGATCGCGGCCGCCGCGGCCGAGCTGCTCGGGGACGCCGAGACGGTCTTCGTCGACGAGGGCTTCACCCCTCAGCTCATCGCCGAGGCACTGCCCAGGGACCGTCCACTGACCGTGGTCACCGCTTCCCTGCCGGTCGCGGGCGCCCTCGCCGAGTCCGACTCCGTTTCCGTCCTGCTGCTCGGCGGCCGGGTCCGCTCCGGCACCCTGGCCACCGTCGACCACTGGACGACGAAGATGCTGGCCGGCTTCGTCCTCGACCTCGCCTTCATCGGCGCCAACGGCATCTCCCGCGAGCACGGCCTGACCACCCCCGACCCCGCGGTCAGCGAGGTCAAGGCGCAGGCCATCCGGGCCGCGCGCCGCACGGTGTTCGCGGGTGTGCACACCAAGTTCGGGGCGGTCAGCTTCTGCCGGTTCGCGGAGATCGGCGCACTGGAGACCATCGTCACGAGCACCCTGCTCCCCTCGTCCGAGGCTCACCGCTACTCACTGCTGGGCCCGCAGGTCATCCGCGTCTAGAGAACCCGTCCGCGCCGGCACTTTGCGCGTCTGAAATTCCAACTCACCTTCCCCAGGGCACTTCCGTGCCCGCAACCGCCCCTTATCTCCCCATATGTTCAGGAGCGATACATGCGCACCCCGAGCCGACGACGGCCACCGCGAGCAACGCTCGCCATGGCCGCCGCAGGGACGCTGCTCGCCCCGCTGCTCTCCGGCTGTTGGGTCGGGGCGGGCGGGTCCGGTTCCGGCGGCGACTCCATCAACGTCCTGATGGTCAACAACCCGCAGATGGTGGAGCTGCAGAAACTCACCAAGGCGCACTTCACCAAGGAGACCGGCATCAAGGTGAACTTCACCGTCCTGCCGGAGAACGACGTCCGCGACAAGATCAGCCAGGACTTCGCCAACCAGGCCGGCCAGTACGACGTGGCGACGCTCAGCAACTACGAGATCCCGATCTACGCCAAGAACAGCTGGCTGCACGAGATGAACTCGTACGTCGCCAAGGACCCCGGCTACGACGAGCAGGACGTCCTGAAGCCGATGCGCCAGTCGCTGACCGCCGACGACGGAAAGCTCTACGGCCAGCCCTTCTACGGCGAGTCGTCCTTCCTGATGTACCGCAAGGACATCTTCGCCGAGAAGGGCCTGACGATGCCTGCCCACCCCACCTGGGACCAGGTGGCCAAGCTCGCCGCCGAGGTCGACGGGGCGAAGTCCGGGATGCGCGGCATCTGTCTGCGCGGCCTGCCCGGCTGGGGCGAACTGATGGCACCGCTCACCACCGTCGTGAACACCTTCGGCGGCACCTGGTTCGACAAGAACTGGAAGGCCCGACTCGACTCCCCCGCCTTCGAGAAGGCGACGAAGTTCTACGTCGACCTGGTGCGGGGGCACGGCGAGTCGGGGGCCGCCCAGTCGGGCTTCGCGGAGTGCCTCAACAACATGACCCAGGGCAAGGTCGCCATGTGGTACGACGCCACCTCCGCGGCCGGATCGCTGGAGGCCAAGGGCTCCCCCGTCAAGGGCAAGCTCGGCTATGCCCCCGCCCCCGTCGAGAAGACGGACTCCTCCGGCTGGCTCTACACCTGGGCCTGGGGCATCCAGAAGGCCTCCCGCAACCCCGACAAGGCCTGGAAGTTCGTGTCCTGGGCCTCCAGCAAGCAGTACGAGCAACTGGTCGGCGACACCAGCGGCTGGTCCAACGTCCCCGCAGGCAAGCGCGCGTCGACGTACACCAATGCCGACTACCGCAAGGAGGCAGGCGCCTTCCAGGAGATGACCAGGGAGGCCATCGAGGGCGCCAGGCCCAACAACCCGGGGGTGCAGCCGCGCCCCGCGCCCGGCATCCAGTTCGTCGGCATCCCCGAGTTCACCGATCTCGGCACCAAGGTCTCCCAGGAGATCAGCGCGGCGATCGCCGGACGCCAGTCCGTCGAGTCGGCGCTGCGCAAGTCCCAGCAGCTCGCCGAGAAGATCTCGAAGGAGTACGAGGGACGATGACCGCCACGACAACGGCTCCCCTGGCCGCAACTCCCGTACGCAGCACACGCCGGCCCTCCGCCCGGCTGAAAGCCTGGTCCACCCGGGCCCCGCTGCTGCCCGCCCTGGTCTTCATGATCGTGGTGACGCAGCTGCCGTTCGTGGCCACCCTGGTGATCTCGTTCTTCGACTGGAACGCCCTGTATCCCAAGGCCCGCCGCTTCACCGGCTTCGACAACTACCAGCAGGTCCTTTCCGACGCCGACCTGCGGCACTCGGTGTGGACGACGGTCCTGCTGACGGTGACGGTGGTCCTGGTCAGCCTGGTCCTGGGCCTGGTGCTCGCCCTGCTCCTCGACCGGAGGTTCCGGGGCCGGGGAGTGGTCCGCACCCTGCTGATCGCCCCCTTCCTGGTGGTCCCGGTGGCCGCGGCCCTGCTGTGGAAGCACGTCCTCTACAACCCCGAATACGGCCTGCTCAACGGCCTGTTGCACTACGTGGGCGGCCCGCAGCCGGACTGGATATCCAACACCCCGCTGCTCGCGGTCGAGGCCTCGCTGATCTGGCAGTGGACGCCGTTCATGATGCTGATCCTGCTGGCGGGCCTGCAGAGCCGCGACAGCCAGCAGCTCGAAGCCGCACGCGTGGACGGCGCGAACGACTGGCAGATCTTCCGCCATCTGACGCTCCCGCACCTGCGCCGATACCTGGAACTGGGCGCCCTGCTCGGCTCGATCTACATCGTCCAGAACTTCGACGCGGTCTTCACGATCACATCCGGCGGCCTGGGCACGGCGAATCTGCCGTACACCGTCTACCAGAGCTTCTACCAGGCCCACGAGAACGGCCTCGCCTCGGCCGCGGGCGTCCTGGTGGTCATCGGCTCGATCATCATCGCGACCTTCGCCCTGCGCGTCGTGTCGTCCCTGTTCCGCGAGGAGGTGTCCCGCGCATGAGCACGGTCGCCGTACGAACGAGCCCCCGCCGCAAGGGAGTCGGTCTGGGCCTGGTGGCCTGGCTGCTCGGCGTCGTCTTCTTCCTGCCCATCGCCTGGATGGCGCTGACGTCCTTCCACTCGGAGTCGGACGCGGCCACCAACCCGCCGTCCTTCGGCGCCGCCCTCACCCTCGACGGCTACCGCGAGTTCTTCGGCACGGGCGGCGGCGCGAGCCCCTGGCCGGCGCTGGTCAACTCCGCGGTGGCTTCGGTGGGTTCGACCGTCCTGGTCCTGCTGCTGGCCCTCCCGGCCGCCTACGCCCTCTCCATCCGCCCGGTGAAGAAATGGACGGACGTCCTGTTCTTCTTCCTGTCCACGAAGATGCTGCCGATCGTGGCGGGCCTGCTCCCGGTCTATCTGTTCGCCAAGAACACCGAGATGCTGGACAACATCTGGCTGCTGGTCATCCTCTACACCTCCATGAACCTGCCGATCGCGGTGTGGATGATGCAGTCCTTCCTCGCCGAGGTGCCGGTGGCGGTGATCGAGGCGGCGCAGATCGACGGCGCCCGGCTGCCGACGATCCTCGCCCGCGTGGTGACCCCCATCGCCCTGCCCGGCATCGCCGCGACGGCCCTGATCTGCTTCATCTTCAGCTGGAACGAACTTCTCTTCGCCCGAGTGCTGACCGGCGTGGTGGCCGAGACGGCCCCCGTCTTCCTGACCGGCTTCATCACCAGCCAGGGCCTGTTCCTGGCGAAGGTGTGCGCCGCGTCGCTCGTCATCTCCCTGCCGGTGCTCGCCGCGGGGTTCGCCGCCCAGGACAAGCTGGTCCAGGGCCTGTCACTGGGAGCCGTCAAATGAAGGCCGCCGTCATCGAGTCCGTGGGCCGCGCCGTCGTCACCGAGGTCCCCGACCCGACACCCGGCCCGCGCGAGGTCGTCGTGGAGGTCGCCGCCTGCGGCCTGTGCGGCACGGACCTGCACATCCTCCAGGGCGAGTTCGCGCCCAAGCTGCCGATCGTGCCCGGACACGAGTTCGCGGGCCGGGTCGTAGGGGTCGGCGCCCAGGTCACGGACGTGGCGGTCGACGACCGGGTGGCGGTCGACCCGTCCCTCTACTGCTACGAGTGCCGCTACTGCCGGACCGGCCACAACAACCTCTGTGAACGCTGGGCCGCGATCGGTGTCACGACGGCCGGGGGCGCCGCGCAGTTCGCGGTGGCACCCGTGGCGAACTGCGTGAAACTGCCCGAGCACGTACGCACCGAGGACGCGGCCCTGGTGGAGCCCCTTTCCTGTGCCGTCCGCGGCTACGACGTGCTGCAGTCACGCCTGGGCGCGCACGTCCTGATCTACGGCTCGGGGACGATGGGCCTGATGATGCTGGAGCTCGCCAAGCGCACGGGGGCGGCGAGCGTGGACGTCGTCGACCTCAACCCGGCGCGGCTGGAGACGGCGGTACGGCTGGGCGTGTCGGCGTCGGCTTCGAACGCGGACGAGCTGGACCGGCCGCAGGGCTGGGACGTCGTGGTCGACGCCACCGGGAACGCGGCCGCGATCCAGGACGGGCTGGGGCGGGTGGCGAAGGCGGGGACGTTTCTGCAGTTCGGGGTCGCTGACTATGCGACACGGGTGATGATCGATCCGTACCGGATCTACAACCAGGAGATCACGATCACTGGTTCGATGGCGGTTCTGCACAGCTTCGAGCGGGCGGCGGAGTTGTTTGCGAACGGGGTGCTGGATCCGGAGGTCTTCATCAGCGACCGGATTCCGCTGGAGCGGTATCCGGAGGCGCTGGGGCAGTTCGCGGCCGGGGTGGGCCGGAAGATCGTGGTGGTGCCGTAGGTTTCTCGCCCCCGCCGCCCCTACCCGTCCCGTACCTGGGGGCTGCCGCCCCCATACCCCCGCTTCGGCCTGAACGGCCTCGTCCTCAAACGCCGGACGGGCTGAAAAACTCAGCCCCTCCGGCGTTTGAGGAGCGGGGGTCCGGGGGCCGGTCCCCGGGTCGGGACGGGAAGGGGCGGCGGGGGCGAGACAAAAGGCGGCCGATTGGGGGGAGGGTAAGGGAACGGTAAAGCGGTCTCGCTCGTTCACCCGGCATGACAGCTATGACCCCTGGCTCGAACATCCCTCTCGCCACCGCCCGCGTGACGGTGGACGTCACCGCCCCGGTGCGGCTCGACGTATCGGGCCTGCTGCTCACCGCCGACGGCAAGGTGCGCTCCGACGACGACTTCATCTTCTACAACCAGCCGGCCGGCCCGGGCGTGACCTACCGCTCGGGCGGAGGCACGGCACCCGACGCGATCACCGTCGACACCGCCGCCGTCCCCCCGGGCATCGAGAAGATCGTGGTCACGGCCAGCCCGGACGCCCAGGGCCAGACCTTCCAGGGCATCGAACCGACGGCCACGATCCGCAACGCGGACGACAACACCGTCCTGGCCACGTTCACACCCCCGCAGCTCGGCACCGAGACGGCACTGGTGGTCGTCGAGATCTATCTGCGGGGCGGCCAGTGGAAGGCCCGCGCGGTCGGTCAGGGCTACGCCAACGGCCTGGCGGGCATCGCCACCGACTTCGGCGTCACGGTCGAGGAACCGGCCGCGGCCGCCCCGCCCCAGCCGGTCGCTCCGCCCACGCCCACGATGCAGCCCCCGGTGACCCCGCCGGCCCCGCCCCTGTCCACCACCCCGCCGGCTCCCCCGGCCACGCCCGCCCCGGGCACCGGAAAGATCAACCTCGACAAGGGCCGGGTCAGCCTCCAGAAGAACCAGACGGTGTCCCTCGTCAAGGGCGGCCGCCCGCTGCTCTCCCAGGTCAAGATGGGCCTCGGCTGGGAGCCCGCATACGGCGGCAAGGACATCGACCTGGACGCGTCGGTCATCGCGTACGGCCCGCAGCGCAACCACATCGACAGCTGCTACTTCGGCAAGCTGTCCATCCTGAACGGCGCGATCAAGCACTCCGGCGACAACCTCACGGGTGAGGGCGGAGGCGACGACGAGGTCATCGTGGTCGACCTCGGCCGCATCCCGCAGGAGGCCACCGGCCTGGTCTTCACGGTCAACTCCTTCTCCGGCCAGAAGTTCACCGAGGTCGCCAAGGCCTACTGCCGCCTCCTGGACGCGACCACCGACGAGGAACTCGTCCGCTTCGACCTCACCAACGCCGAACCCGAGACGGGCGTGATGATGGCGAAACTGATCCGCCAGTTCTCCGGCGAGTGGGAGATGACAGCAATGGGCGAGTTCGTGAAGGCCCGCACGGTCCGCAACATGGTGAAGCCGGCGGCGCAGGCGCTGTAGTTCGTCGTACGACGACCATGGGCGCCCCCGGCCAGGGGGCGCCCGGCGTTCACGCCTCGGCTGCGGGACGCAGACCGTCCGTCAGCAGCGACAGATAGCGGCGGATGTGTGTGCCCTCGCCGTCCGCCAGCTCGGAGGCCGTGGCCACACCGTGCGCCAGCCGCAGGATCTCGATCGGCTCGACGTCCTCGCGCAGGGCCCCGTCCTGCTTCGCCGCCCCGACCAGCCGTTCTGCCGCGTCCTTCACCGAGTTGCCGCAGGCCGTGACCACGGCACTGCTGCCGTCCGTGACGGCCGAGCCGAGCAGCGACTTGAGCCCCCTGACCTGGATCATCCCGGCGCTGAGTTCGTTCAGCCACTCCACCAGCGCCTCGCCCGGCGGCAGTTCCCGCGCGAAGTCGTCGGCGCGTGCCGCGATGGCCTCGATGGCATCGACGTACACCGCCTCGAGCAGCGCCTGCCGTGTCGGGAAATGCCGGTAGAGCGTGCCGGAGCCGACGCCCGCTCGCTTGGCGATGTCGTCCAGGGACGCGTTCTCCCCGTGCTCGGCGAAGGCCTCCGCCGCCACCTTCAGCAGCCGTTCATAGTTGCGCCGGGCGTCCGCTCGCATGGGCTTGACCTGCGCCATTCAGATACTCCTTGCGAACCGGGGACACTCTCCGTATCTTAGCGAAAGCTAAACGGAGACAGTCCCCGGTTATCTCCGCGGGCCCTCACCTGCCCACATTCCGTTGCTCAGTGCTGCCCGCGCACATCCCACCCGGGGGACATCGAACGGGAGAACTCCATGGCCGGCCCGTCCAGCACCACCGAAGCACCGCTCACCGCACCACAACACCCCGCCAGGCTCGGCACCGTCCTCTTCGTCATCGTCACCGCCTACCTGATGGTCGGCGTCGACTCCACCGTCGTCAATGTCGCCCTGCCCGACATCCAGCAGGACCTCGGCTTCAGCCGCACCGGACTGTCCTGGGTCCTCAACGCCTACACGCTCGCCTTCGGCGGTCTGCTGCTGCTCGGCGGACGCGTCGGGGACATCGTCGGCCGCCGCCGCACCCTGGCCACCGGCGTCCTGCTCTTCGCCGGTTCCTCCCTGCTCGGCGGGCTCGCCGGCGACAGCGCCTGGCTGCTCGCGGCCCGCGCACTGCAGGGCGCGGGCGCCGCGCTCACCGCCCCCAGCACCCTCGCCCTGATCACCACCAACTTCCCGGAGGGCCCCCGCCGGCACCACGCCCTCGGCATCTACTCCTCCATGGCGGGCATCGGCGCCTCCATCGGCCTGGTCCTGGGCGGCATGCTCACCTCCTGGGCGTCCTGGCGCTGGGCCCTGCTGATCAACGTCCCGATAGGCATCGGGGTGGCCCTGGCCCTGCCCCGCTTCGTCGGCGAAACCCCGCGCCACGCGGGCCGGTTCGACGCGGGCGGCGCCCTGACCGGCACGGCGGGCATGACCTCACTCGTGTACGCCTTCATCCGGGTCTCCGAGGCGGGCTGGAGCGACACCCAGGCGCTGCTCGGATTCACCACGGCCGCCGCCCTGCTCGCCGGGTTCACGATCGTCGAGTCCCGGGCCACCCAGCCGATCATGCCGCTCGGGCTCTTCTCGGACCGCAACCGCGCGGGCGGTTACGTGGGCGTGCTGTTGCTGCCGGCCGGCATGTTCGGCGCCTTCTACTTCCTGACGCTGATCAGCCAACAGGTCCTGGAGTACAGCCCGTTGCGCGCCGGGTTCGCCTTCCTGCCGATGACCCTGGCGATGTTCACCACTGTCCGCTTCGCGCCGCGACTGCTGGCCCGGTTCGGCGCCAAGCCGGTCCTGCTCACCGGTATGGGCCTGCTCGTCGCCGCGGCCGCCTGGCTGTGGCGGCTCGAACCCGGCGAGGGCTACCCGGCCGGACTGCTCGGCCCGCTGCTGCTGATGGGCGTCGGTGTCGGCCTGAGCTTCATGCCGCTCAACGTGACGATCCTCGCCCGTGTCGAACCGCGGGAGGCGGGCGCCGCCTCCGGGCTGCTGCAGACCCTGCAGTGGCTGGGCGGCACCCTCGGACTGTCCGTCCTGGTCACGGTGTTCGGCACGGCGACCCGGCACGCGTCGGGCACCCCCGCCGAGATCCTCACCGAGGGGTCAGCGCGCGCGTTCGGCGTCGGCGCGCTGATCGCGCTCGCCGCCCTGCTGGTGTCGGCGTTCGTGATCAGCGGACGGAAGCGGGGAGCAACTCGTTCTGAAGCCGCCTAGAACAGCGCGCTGTAGGCGTTGAGCGCGGGCTGGCCGCCCAGGTGGGCGTAGAGCACGGTCGAGTCCCGGGCGATCTCCCCGCGCTCGACCAGGTCCACCATCCCGGCCATCGACTTCCCCTCGTACACCGGATCGGTGACCATCCCCTCGGTGCGGGCCGCGAGGCGCATTGCGGCCAGGGTGGTCTCGTCGGGGATGCCGTAGATCCCCGCGTGGTACCGCTCGTCCAGCTCGACGTCCGCCTCGGTCAACTCCCGCTTGACCCCGATGAGTTGGCCGGTGTTGCGGGCGATCCGGGCGATCTGCTCCCGGGTGGCGGCGGGCTTGGCGGAGGCGTCGATGCCGAGCACGCGACGCGGCCGTCCGCCCGCCTCCTCCAGCGCGGCGAACCCGGCGACCATGCCGGCCTGGGTCGAACCGGTGACGGAACACACCACCACCGTGTCGAAGAAGACCCCCAACTCCCGTTCCTGTTCGGCGACTTCGTAGGCCCATCCGGCGAAGCCCAGGCCGCCGAGCGGGTGGTCGGAGGCCCCGGCCGGAATGGCGTACGGCTTGCCGCCCGACTCCTCTACCTCCCTGAGCGCCTGCTCCCAGCTCTCCTTGAACCCGATACCGAAGCCGGCCCGCACCAGCCGTACGTCCGCCCCCGCGAGCCGGCTGATCAGGATGTTGCCGACCTTGTCGTAGACGGAGTCCGGCCAGTCCACCCAGCTCTCCTGGATCAGCACGCACTTGAGCCCGGCGCGGGCCGCGCAGGCGGCGACCTGGCGGGTGTGGTTGGACTGGACTCCGCCGATGGACACGAGCGTGTCGCAGCCCTTGGCGAGGGCGTCGGCGACCAGGTACTCCAGCTTGCGGGTCTTGTTGCCGCCGTAGGCGACACCGGAGTTGCAGTCCTCGCGCTTGGCCCAGAGCGAGGCGCCGCCGAGGTGGGCGGTCAGGCGCTCCAGGGGGTGCACCGGGGAGGGGCCGAAGAGGAGGGGGTAGCGCTCGTACGAGGAAAGGGACACGGGTCCTCCCGGGGTCGGGATCAGTCGCCGTCGGCGAGATCGTCGGCGAGGGTGCGCCAGATCTCCGCGGTGACGCGGACCGCCTCGTCCACACCGCCCTCCGCGCAGGCGTCGATCAGCTGCTCGTGCAGGCCGGCCGAACGGCAGGTGCTCTCGCCGAAGCGGCGGCGCTCCAGCCGGCGGATGAGGGGGGTGTAGCGGGCGATGGTGGCGGCGGCCGCCTGGTTCCCGGCGACGCGGACCAGCACGTCGTGGAGTTCGTCGTCGGCGCGCAGGGCACCGTCGACGTCGCCCGAGCCGACGGCGGCGGCGAACCGCTCGTTGGCCGCACGCATCGCCTGGACGTCGGCGGCGAACAGCCGGGGCACGGCGACGCGCGTCGCCAGCTCGTGCATGGCGCCGACGACGGCGGCGGCGTCCCGCACCTCGGCCGTGACGACCGGGGTGACCCGCGTGTAGCTCTGCGGCTTGCTCTCCAGCAGCCCCTCGTCGACCAGCCGGGAGAAGGCCTGCCGAACCGGTGCCCGGGACAGTCCGAGCCGCTCGGCGAGCTCGGCGTCCCGCACCACGGCGCCGGGTTCGAGCTCCCCGGCCACGATGGCGTCCCGGATGGATGCGTAGGCGCGGTCCCTGAGGAGGGTGCGCTCGACGGGTCGTAGGGCCTCCACGAACTGAAATGTTAGATACCAATTTCTCTGTGGACAAGGGGCAGGCAAGGGTGTGGCCAGCCCCCGTTGTTTCACACGGCGGTGCGAAGACATGCCGGTCCATGGACTCGAAGCTCGTACGACTCTGCGTGAGCTGACTAGTGTGCTCGGCGGGGGCTGTGCCCCTCAAAGGTGGGGAGGCCATGAAAACCACAGAGGAGTCCGCACAGGCACAGCCCCGTTGGGTTGCTGGTCAATGGCAGCGGGAGCATGCCCGGCGCCTGGAGAAGTGGCGCAGATCCGACGCCAGTCTCGCGGCGCCGCATCTCATCACGCTGTGCCGAGCTGTGAACGAGACCGCGAAGCAACTATCCAGCAGTCCGCATGCATTGGGCGCCAAGTTGCCACCGACCCGCATGTGCTGCGACGACCTAGTCTTTCAGGACCACGACGAAGCTGCCGCGTACACAGTGCAGCACCTCACTGACAGGTACGGCAGGGTGACACAGGTTCTGGAGCGACTGTTCGCGGCAGGCCATCTGCCACTTCGCCGCAGGAAGATGTCAGTACTCGAAGTGGGAGCCGGACCAGGCCCCGGCTTGTACGCTACGCGCGACTTCTACGCCGATTTAGCTCTGTGGGCCGAGACCACTGGACAGCAGATCGAGTTCGCGCCCGTAACCCACATGCACGCGCTGGACAGGGGCGAGGCATGGGCATGGCTCCTGCACTGCCTATCAGAATGCCTGCTGTCCCTGAGGTCAGGGATGCCCAGCTCCCCTGGCTCACTGCCGTTCCGTATCGACTACCAGAACCTACTTGGTTTCTCACCCGTCCATGAACATATAAAAGCGCTTGACCACGCTGCAACCCTCGTCTCTGCAGATTTCGACCGTGCCGAGGAGCCCATCATGCGCAGCACCGCCCGGCGGTTCGCAGAGGAGGACGGGGTAGATAAGCCAAGCGCCTACGACCTCGTGGTCATGAGCAACTTCCTCACGACGGAGGACAGCATCCAGAAATTCGACAGCGAACTCCGCCAACTAACATCCAGCCTGACTCCTGGCGGACTGATCATCGCGATCGGACACCCCCCTTATGGAAAGCGAAATAAATATACCCGCATCTGGGCTGAACTGCGGACGCTCATGCGAGAATCCAGGCTCACCGAAATCAACGGATTCGAAAATCCGATCCCCGCCAACCCCAGACAGGAATGGTCCCGGATAATCCGTCGACAGCGACAGGAGATTCTGGATGGTCTCCGCTGCAGTAGTGATCTACCTGCCGAAGTCAACCACCTCCGAGAGACCGACGGGTTCACCCCGTTCCAAGCCTTCGCATGGAAGAACCAACGGCCGCCAAGGCGAAGGCCGCGTCGCCGAGCACGACCCCCTCACCGCTCTTGAGTCGCTCTCAATCCGACCCCTTACATTATCGGCGGGAACCAGCACCCGTCACAAGGCCATTGACAACGAACAGCCCCGAGGGACTAGCCGTTACCCGGCATACGCGCTGGACCCCCAGAGGCGAAATATTCTTCACACGATCAAGGGCCACGGAATCGTCATAGCCGTGCATCTCACTGCGCGCCGGAGCCACGTGCCCGACCGCAGCCACCAGCCGCTCCAGAGTGCGTGCCTTGTGGCCGATACGGAGGTCCAGAAGCCCGGCGAGCCGGACAAGCGATGTGGCTCGTGAAATCTCCACGATCTGGATCGGTCGTCGACTCACGACGGCGTAGCCATTGATTGAATGCCCCTGCCTGTGCTGCCTTTGGTCCAGCCGAACTCTATTAGCGACCCCAATACGCAAGAGAGCATCGGAAACTTGAACGGCCAACAAAGGAGATACCGTAGCGAACTCCACGGAACCGTGCACCGTGCCACGGGAGTTGACTCGCTCACGGACACAACCATCGGTATCGATAAGGCCCGAAAGACATCCCACCCAGAAGTCACGGCTCAACTCCAGGTCGGGAAGCCGCTTCTCGTCGCACCTCTGACCCCACACACCAAAGCGCCGGAGACAGTTTGTGATTGGATTGCGGTGTCCGGCCTTGAAGGGGAACCGCAGACGCACGATGGATCCTTGTGGGATCTCACGTACCCCGCACCCATGTTCCGCGGCAAACTCACGCATGAAGTCCACGGCGCCATCCAGCGGGTCACCATGGAACTCTGGAGTGCAGGAGGTCATCCCTCCATCCCCGAGCATGGCACCGACGAAATACCCCTCGCGCGCCTTGCCCTCAGTCCCAAAGTAAGCAGCACTTAGCGGAAACGGTACGCGATCACCTGGAACCAGATCCCTTGTTCGCTTCCACTCCCATGCCTGCCGCCCGGTCCGCCGTTGCGTAATCCATTGCTGATCAAGGGCGGCCTCGATGGTACGACCGGAAACGAACCTGATGCTCTTCACCTCTCGTGGAATGCCATCAAACCAATCGTTCGGAACCGCCGGGACAAGCTCACCGACTGAATGGTCACGCGGGCCTTGGTTCGCACCATACCGAACCGGCCTGGCGTCCCATTCCTTACTGAAGGAAAGCACAGGGAGGCGGCGCGCAACCACCTCCTCGATCGCGCATACCGAGCCATCGGGTAGCCAAACACGAGAGCCCTCAGCGATTCCTCCCTGTGATTCCGTGCTCACAACGGATCCCCACCTCGACCGACAACCAGTGCGAGACACAAAAACTATTCCGTTGCGGGGATTAGTTCAGCGATCCGAGCAAAGGTCACTCGTTCGAGGGACTCGAAGTGTTACCTCTTCTGGCGCTTCCAGGGCCCGGTGATCGCGAGCATGATCCCCGGCTCCTGAATGTTGGCGAAGAGCGTGCTGCCGTCGGGTGAGAAGGTGACGCCGGTGAACTCGCTGTACTCGGGCTCCTCTTCGGTGCCGATGTTGAGTTCGTTGCGGGCGATCGGGTACGTGCGGCCGCTGTCGGTCGCGCCGAACAGGTGCTGCAGGCCCTCGCCGTCCTCGGCGATGACGAGGCCGCCGTACGGGGAGACGGTGATGTTGTCCGGGCCGTCGAAGTTGCCTTCGGCGGACGGGTCCGGGTTGACGCCGAGCAGGACCTTCAGGGTGAGGGTGCGGCGCTTGGGGTCGTAGAACCAGACGGCGCCGTCGTGCTGCACGGGGCTCTCGGCACGGGCGTAGGAGGAGACGATGTAGGCGCCGCCGTCGCCCCACCACATGCCCTCCAGCTTGCGGGCGCGGGTGACCTGGCCGGTGGTGAACTGCTTGCGGACGGAGGTCGTCCGCGCGTCGCGGTCGGGGACGTCCACCCAGTCGACGCCGTACACGGTGCCGATCTTCGTGGCGCGGGAGAGGTCGTCGACGAACTTGCCGCCGGAGTCGAAGCACTTGAAGGCCTGGAGGACACCGGCGTCGTCGGCCAGGGTGCCGAGCTTGCCGCGGCCGTGGCAGAAGCCCTCCGGCGGCGTCCAGCGGTAGAGGAGGCCGTTGGGGTTCGCCGCGTCCTCGGTGAGGTAGAGGTGACCGCGCTTCGGGTCGACGACGACCGCCTCGTGGGCGTAGCGGCCCAGCGCCTTGATGGGCCCCGGGTCGCGGTTGGCGCGGCGGTCGGAGGGGTCGACCTCGAAGACGTAGCCGTGGTCCTTGGTCATGCCGTTCTGGCCGGCCTTGTCCTCGGTCTCCTCGCAGGTGAGCCAGGTTCCCCAGGGGGTGTTGCCGCCCGCGCAGTTGGTGGAGGTGCCGGCGATGCCGACCCACTCGGCGACATGGTCGCGGCGGACCTCTACGACGGTGCAGCCGCCGGATGCGGCGGGGTCGTAGACCAGGCCCTCGGTGAGCGGGACGGGGTGCGGCCAGTTGGCGCGCGGGCCCTTCAGCTCGTGGTTGTTGACGAGGAGGGTGGCGCCGCGGGGGCCCGCGAAGGTGGAGGTGCCGTCGTGGTTGGAGGGGGTGAACTCACCGGACTCCAGCTTGGTCCTGCCGCTGTAGGTGATGATGCGGTACTTGAAGCCGGCGGGGAGGGCGAGGATGCCGTCCGGGTCGGGGATCAGCGGTCCGTAGCCGACGCCGCCGTGTGCGCCGGCCGACTCCTCGCCCGCCTCGTCGGTGTCCGTGGACGCCAGGGCGTTCGGGGCGGTGGCCAGGGCGCCGACGCTGCCCGCCAGTGCGACACCGGCACCGGTGATCGCGGATTTTCTGGCGAAGTCCCTGCGGGTGAGCGACATGGTGTCTCCTGTGACGGTGGGTGTGCCGTGGAGGGTGGCGGACCTCGGGTCGGCGCCACGGTTTCGCCCGCGCCTGAACGGGAGTTGAACACCGGCCGACACCTACGGGCTCTCTTCCATGAATCCGTATGTGCAAGACCACGGGAGTCAAAAGACCCTTGTGCCCGGGTAATCGGCCGAACGAATCTCCGCAAGGAACGCGGCACCGTCGACCGGAAGGCCCGCCGTGGAACACCGCGGGCGGTGGGCGGGTACCAGAACCCGTCGGCGCACCGGGGGACGTGCGGCTTGAACGGGGCGACGTCGTCGTTCAAGCACACGCCGGTCTGTCGCTGCTGGGCGCTACGGTTCCCCGCGCCCCTTCAGGGGCGCGGGGCTGTGTCGATTTGCGGCTCCGCCGGCGGGCGCCGCCAGCCACAACGAGCCCGCAGACGAGCACCGGCCAGTTCTGAGCGTGAGGCTCAACCCCCGTGCTGCGACCGCGCCTTGAATGCCGCCTTCCGTGCTTCCTTCGCGATCCGCTTGTCCGGATGCAGTCGCCCCATCGCCTCCAGCACGTCCGCCGTGGCGGGGTGCTCGACCCGCCAGGCCGCGGCGAAGAACCCGCCGTGCTGCGCGGCCAAGCCCTGGACCAGCGCCCGCAGTTCCTCGGAGTTCCCCTCCGCAGCCAGCTGCGCGGCAATGGTGTCGATGGTGAGCCAGAAGATCATCGTCTCGGACGGGGCCGGCACGTCCGGGGCTCCGTGCTCGGTCAGCCAGACCCGGGCGAGGCCGCCCAGCTCCGGGTCGTCGAGGACCTCGCGCAGTGCGGGTTCGGCCTCGGTGCCGACCAGGGACAGGGCCTGCTGGCAGCGCAGCCGGCGCAGGGGTGCCCCGGTGTCCGCGCCGCGGGCCGCGGCCAGCAACTCCCGTGCGGCGGTGAGGGGTTCGCGGCGGGCCAGCCACTGTTCGGTCTCGGCCTGTGCCGCCGCCTGGGGGAAGGTGGCGGTGCCGTCGAGCAGCGCGTCGGCGCCCTTGTCCACGAGGTCGCCGACCGCGGGCGCCGTGAGCCCGGCCTCCAGCAGCCGCGCGCGCAGCCCGTACAGGCCGAGCGGGGTCAGCCGCACCATGCCGTAGCGCGAGACGTCGGTGTCGTCGGCCCGGCCGGCGGGTTCCGCGGCAGCGTCCTCGGGCTCCGCCATCAGCGCCTCGTCGACCGGCTGGTACTCGACGAGTCCCACCGGCTCCAGCAGCCGGAACTGGTCGTCGAGCCGCATCATCGCGTCGGAGACCTGCTCCAGGACGTCGTTGGTGGGTTCCCCCATGTCGCTGGGCACGATCATCGACGCGGCGAGGGCAGGGAGCGGGACGGGTCCGTCACCGGGGCCGTCCTCGCTGACGGTGAGCAGGTACAGGTTGCCGAGGACGCCGTCGAGGAACTCGGCCTCCGCCTCCGGGTCCCACTCCAGCCGGGAGAAGTCGATCTCGCCGCTCTCGTCGAGGGCGCCTTCCAGGTCGTCCAGGTCGGGGACGCTGGCGTCGGCGAGCACCGTCTCCAGGGCCTCCTGCCACACGCCCAGCACCTCGTGCGGCGAGCCCTGGGTGAGCAGTGCCAGGTCCTGCCCGGCGGTGACGGTGCCCTCGTCCTCGGAGTCCTCGGAGTCGACGATCTCGACGAGCCCGGTGTCCACGGCGACCCGCCAGGCCTCGCTCGCGAAGGCCACGGCGTCGTCCCCGCTCAGCCCGAGCAGCTCGGCGGCGGCCGGAAGCTGTTCCTCGACGAGCCCGCCCCCGGCGTCGATCCGGGTGTCCGGCCCCGCCCAGCGGGCGAGCCGGGCGGCCCGGGAGAGCAGCGGTGTGGCCAACGCGGCCCGCGCCAGCTCCGCTTCGGGATGCAGTCGCACCGGCGGCAGGGGGGAGCTGTCTGACATCGGCTGGTTCTCCTAGGGCGTGTCGTACCACTCAACCGCTCAGCCTAGACGGATTTCCACCCATGCCGCCCGGTTCATCTCCCGGACCTCGTCCGTACATGGCCGAAACCTTGACAACTGGCGTGCGTACACAGGAGATTGACGCGCGTAGAAAGAAGCGGACACATGTTCACTGTATTTTCTACGCGCGTCGCCACCGCCCCACCGGTCGCGGCCTCGGACCGTTCCACGCACCACCCTCGTCCCGGCGCCCACGCACGTCCCCGGAGGGATCCCGTTGCCGAGCAAGTCTTCCGCGCGTCTCGCCGCGCTCACCGTCGCCGCCGTCTGTTCCGCGGCGTCCGCCGTAGCCCTGACCTCACCGGCGCACGCCGACTCCGTGCGCATCCATGACATCCAGGGCACTACGCGCATTTCTCCGTACGCCGGCCAGAAGGTCACCGACGTGGCCGGAATTGTCACCGGCGTGCGCACCTACGGCTCCTCCAAGGGCTTCTGGATCCAGGATCCGAACCCGGACGACAACCCGGCCACCAGCGAGGGCATATTCGTCTTCACCAGCTCCACCCCGAAGGCCGCCGTCGGTGACTCCGTCACGGTCACCGGCACGGTCTCCGAGTACGTCCCGGGCGGCGCCTCGTCCGGCAACCAGTCGGTCACCGAGATCACCAAGCCGACGATCACCACCGTCTCCACCGGCAACACGGTGCCGGCCCCGACGGTGATCGACGCGAAGTCGGTGCCCGCGCTCTACACCCCGGCGGGCGACACCGCCGCGAACGGCTCGATCAACGGTCTGACGCTGCAGCCGTCGACGTACGCCCTGGACTACTACGAGTCCCTGGAGGGAATGAACGTCCAGGTCGCCGACGCCCGCGTGGTCACGGCCACCGACCCGTACTCCGAGCTGTGGGTCACGGTGAAGCCGCACGAGCACCGGACGCCCAGGGGCGGCACGCTCTACGGCTCCTACGAGTCGCAGAACACCGGCCGCCTGCAGATCCAGTCGCTGGGTGCGACGGCCGACTTCCCGAAGGCGAACGTCGGCGACACGCTGACCGGCACCACGACAGGACCGCTGGACTTCAACCAGTTCGGCGGCTACACCCTGGTCGCAGGTCAGCTGGGCACGCTGAAGAGCGGCGGTCTGCAGCGCGAGACGACGCAGAAGCAGTCGCGCGGCGAGCTGGCGGTCGCGACGTACAACGTCGAGAACCTCGACCCGTCCGACAAGACCTTCGACGCGCACGCCGCCGCGATCGTGAACAACCTGCAGTCGCCCGACATCGTGTCCCTGGAGGAGATCCAGGACAACGACGGCGCGACGGACGACGGCGTCGTCGACGCGAGCCAGACGGTGAACAAGCTGATCGACGCGATCGTCACGGCGGGCGGCCCGAAGTACGACTGGCGCTCGATCAACCCGGTCAACGACCAGGACGGCGGCGAGCCCGGCGGCAACATCCGCCAGGTGTTCCTGTTCAACCCGGAGCGGGTGTCCTTCGTGGACCGCGCGGGCGGCGACTCCACCACCGCGGTCGGCGTCACCAAGGTGCACGGCAGGGCGCAGCTGACGGTCTCCCCCGGCCGCATCGACCCGGCGAACGACGCCTGGAAGTCCAGCCGCAAGCCGCTGGCCGGCGAGTTCGTCTTCCGTGGCCGCACGGTCTTCGTGATCGCCAACCACCTCAACTCCAAGGGCGGCGACCAGGGGCTGACCTCGCAGTACCAGCCCCCGACGCGCAGCTCGGAGACCCAGCGCCACGCGCAGGCGACGCTGGTCAACGCCTTCGTCAAGAGCATCCTGGACGTCCAGAAGAACGCGGACGTCATCGCGCTCGGCGACATGAACGACTTCGAGTTCTCCGGCACCGCCAAGATCCTGGAGGGTGACGGCGAGCTCTGGTCGGCGATCAAGTCGCTGCCGAAGAGCGAGCGTTACACCTACGACTACCAGGGCAACCAGCAGGTCCTCGACCAGATCCTGATCAGCCCCTCGATCCGGAAGTCCTGCGGCTTCGAGTACGACAGCGTGCACGTCAACTCGGAGTTCAACGACCAGATCAGCGACCACGACCCGCAGGTGCTGCGCTTCCGCCCGTAGCGGACCGGCTCTGCTCAGGACTGGCTGAACACGCCGTTCAGCCAGTCCTGCCACGCGGCCTCGCACTCCTTGATGTCGGCGTCCGGGGCGAAGTCGTGCAGGGAGATGCCGACCGGGTGGCCCCAGTGGTTGCGCCCGAAGAAGCGGGTGAGGCCCCGGTCCGTGCGCAGCCCGATGAAGTACGGGTTGCGGAAGTCGACCACGGCGTCGAACTCCTCGGGCCCATGGACCGTCACCCGGGTGCCGGCGGCCACGTCCTCGCCGACACCGAGCGCCCGCCCTACGACGGCGAGGGCGTCGGCGGCCTTCGAGGCCTCGGGCCCGTCGAAGGTGGCGAAGGCGGCCGGCCGGGGCGCGAAGTGGACCAGGTACTCGCGCAGGGTGTGCAGATAGAAGTCGGTGTGCTTGGCGGCGCCGTCGTACTGGTTGTCCCAGTCGTCGACGAAGATGCCGCTGTGCACGTACCGCACCCAGGCCCGACGGCCCTCGTCGCGCGGCTCGATCGTGTAGTCGAGCTGGTTGAGGGTCTGCTCGGCGATGCCCTCGACGTCCCCGACGCGGTTGGTGTAGTGGTGCGGCGGGTCCCAGGCGGTGACCTCGGACCCGAAGGGTCCCTTGCCGCCGACCCGGGGCTCGGGCGGCTCCATCGGCCACAGGTACCCGCCGGTCCCGGTGGTGATCGCCTCCCACACCTCCTCGGGAGTGGCGTCGACCTCGAACTCGCGGGCGATCTCGAATTCCTTGGACATGGTGGGGCTCCTGCCTAGTCCTGCTCGGTTGCCTTGAGGGTGGGATGGACGGCCACGACGATCCGGTGGTCGCGCCCACCCTCGGCGTCGGGCGCGTCGTACTTGCGGATCAGCGCGGTGACACCGGCCGTCAACTCCTGGACGAACGCGGCCCGTTCGGCGGCCGAGGCGAAGCGCACCTCGCCGTCGAGCGCATACGTGGCCAGCCGTTTGCGGGCTTTTGCGGCACCGGTGATCAGCGAGCCGACGTCCCGCACGAGCCGGGCGCCGAGCGCCAGCAGCCACCGCGCGGACAGCTGGTCCCGGAAACGGTCCGGGTCCGGCTGCACGGCGGCGAGCGCGAGCGGCGAGATGACGTACGAGGCCGCGGTGGCCTGCATCAGCCGCTCGGTGACATTGCCCTTGCGGCGCTCCCCGGCCAGCTCGACCAGGCCGTGCCGCTCCAGCGCCTTGAGGTGGTAGTTCACCTTCTGCCGCGGCAGGCCGACCCGGCCGGCCAGCATCGCCGCCGACGCGGGTCCGGCCGCCAGCTCGGCGAGCAGCCTGGCCCTGACGGGGTCCAGGGAGACGGCGGCGGCCTCGGGGTCCTCGATGACGGTGACGTCCAGCATGCGTCCACCGTCCCACCGAAAACTTTTTTTGTCCAGAAGACTGAGATTTTCGGTGGGACGGTGTCAGGTCCTGAGGCAGGAGCGAGCTGCTACCGCTTGGGGTACCTCCAGCCCACCACCACGACGAAGGCCAGCGCCGCCCCGATGGCCAGCGCGGGCCCCGGATGCCGTACCGCCGCCCTGACGACGGGACCGGCGGGCCAGGGGACGTCGTGCTCCGCCTTGTGCTGCAGCGTGTGTCCCGTCCGGGTGGCCCTGTCCTGGGCGGCGTGGCCCGCCGTCAGGGCTCGGTCGTGCACCTGGTGACCGGCCCTCGTCGCCCTGTCCTGCACCTGGTGGCCCGCCTGCGTGGCCCGGTCGTGCACCTTGTGGCCGGTCTGCGTGGCCCGGTCCTGGACCGCATGGCCGGCGTGCGCGGCCGTGCTGCGCAGTTGCACGGTCATGGCGCTCGCCTTGTCCTTGAGGTCGGCCGCCCGGGCCCTGGCACGTCCCTTCACATCCATCTTCTCCGCCAACTCCTCCACTGTTTCGCCCAGTTGGCTGCGCGTCTGCTCGATCTGCCGCCTCAGCTCTTCGGGCCCCTTGGCACCGGAAGGCCCTGCCCTGTCCGTCATCGGTGCGCCCTTTCCCTGATCTCTTCGACATCGGCCCGGACGCTCACGAGGGTCTCCTCGGGCGTCGGCGGTACGGCGCGGCGCAGCTGGGCGCGGCCGGTCACGGCCAGCACGGCCGCGATCACGAAGAGCACGGCGGTCACGATGAGCGCCGCAGCCCAGACCGACAGCACCAGCGAGAGGGCGGCCACGCCCGTGCCGGCCAGGGCGAGCAGACCGGCGTAGGCGAACGCGCCCGCGGCGCCGAGCAGACCGCCGCCGCGCCCGGCGCGCCGGCCCTTCGCGGACAGCTCCTCCTTGGCGAGGGCCACTTCCTGTCGTACGAGCCGGGATAGCTGTTCGGTGGCCTGTCCGACGAGCTCGCCCACCGAGCGGTGCCCGTCGCGCACCGGCTGGGGGTGCATGGTCCCGGTCACGGGGTCGCCTCCTCTCGCGTGCCTCTCGGCTTCCTCCGTTCGGAAAACTCCGGGTACCCCCGCCGACCTCCGCTATCCCTGCCGGCCACCGCCCGGCCCGCGCTCGCCGAGCCGGCCGAGCTGGGTCTGGAACCAGTCGAGGCGGGCCTGCAACAGGGCGGCCTCGGCGACGAGTTCGGGCACTCCGAGCCCCTCGGGCACCGCGAGGTCCGCCGTCGGCAGCGCGGCGCCGCTGCCCGCCACCACCCGCAGCCCCTCCCCCGCCAGCCGCGCGAAGGAGGCGAGCGAGACGGACCTGCGGCCGCGGACGCAGCCCGCACAGGAGGGGGTCAGCGCGCACCAGCCCGGCCGGCCCCAGCCGGCGTCGGCCAGGGCGGTGGCGACCGCGCCGCACACGCAGGGGCCGACCGTGGCGGTCCGCACCCGCTGGCGGGCGTAGCGGAAGCCCCGCTCGAAGCGGATGTAGCGGCCGAGGACCAGGACCTCCAGCAGGACGGCCGCCCGGTGCTCGGCCGTGCACAGCAGCGCCTCGGCCGCCGTGCGGTCGTGCACGCAGTGGAAGCCGCAGTCGCAGCGGCGGTGCGGTGCCCGGTGGCGCAGCCCGTAGACACAGGACGCGTCGGCCAGGACCCCGTACGGCAGCGCGCCGCCCAGCGACACACCGGTGAACCCGGCCCGGGTGCCGTCCTGGGACAGCACCGGGTGGGCGATCTTGTATCCGGTCGGCGGCTCCGTCGGGCGTTCCTCCGGAAGCCGCAGTCTCATCGGGCCGCCGGAACCTCTTCGCGCGCGGACGCCTCGACGTCCTGGGTCTCCTCGGGCAGTTCGAGCTCTTCCTCACGGGTCTGCGGCTGTTCCTCCGCGACTCCGGTGGCCAGTGCCTTGCCGAGCTTCATGACGCCTCCATGGGCCGAGCCGATGACCGTCACGACCATGCTGACCCATGGCGGGCGAAATGGACATAGGGCCTGACCGGCCGCACCACAGCAACGCTTATCAATATCTCGTAGAAGAATTAAGTGGAGCTTCACTGTCGGCCCGCCGAGACTGAGGGCATGACGACTACCGCCCCCTTCGGCCGTGCCCTCTGCGCGATGATCACCCCCTTCACCGAGGAGGGCGCGCTCGATCTCGACGGGGCGCAGCGGCTCGCCGACCACCTGGTCTCGCGGGGGTGCGACGGTCTGGTGCTCTCCGGTACGACGGGCGAGTCGCCGACCACCACGGATGCCGAGAAGGCGGCACTGGTCGAGGCGGTGCGGGAGGCGGTGGGCGGCCGGGCGTCGGTCGTGGCGGGCGTAGGCACCTTCGACACCCGGCACACCGTAGAACTCACCCGGGAGGCCGAGAAGGCGGGCGCGGACGGCGTGCTGGTGGTCAGCCCGTACTACAGCAGGCCGCCGCAGGACGCGCTGGAGGAGCACTTCCGGACGGTCGCGGACGCCTCCGGACTGCCGGTCGTGCTGTACGACATCCCGGGCCGCACCGGCACCCGTATCCAGTCAGACACGATGATCCGGCTCGCCGAGCACCCCCGGATCGTGGCGGTCAAGGACTGCTCCTACGACTTCCTCGCGGCCCAGAAGGTGCTCTCCCGTACGGAGTTGGCGTACTACGCGGGCTGCGACGAACACAATCTCGCGCTGTACGCGGTGGGCGGCGCCGGATACATCAGCACCGTCGCGAACGTCGTACCGTCCGAACTCCGCGCCGTGCTGGACGCGTTCGAGGCGGGCGACACCGCCATGTCCACCCGCCTCCAGCAACGCGCCACGCCACTCATCGAGTTGATGATGTCGGCCGGTCTGCCCGGCACCGTCACCGCGAAGGCGCTCCTCAACGAGCTCGGTCTGCCGGCGGGAACCGTCCGTGCCCCGCTGCGGCCCGCCGGCCGCGAGACGGTCGCCGGGCTGCTGGCGGCCTACGAGGAGCTCACGGCCGAGTGACCGGTCAGGGCCGGGCGAATACCGGGTGTCCGTCCCGCCGAGAGGCTTTCCGGCAGCCGTACAGCCCTCGTGCCGTACGTTGTTGCCGTGAGCCGCCCCCTGCTGTTCCTCGACGTCGACGGCCCGCTCAACCCGTGGGCCGCACAGCCCGAACGCCGCCCGGAGGGCTATACGACGATCCAGGTGGCCCTGCACCCGGGCCGGGCGCTGCGGGTCTGGCTGAACCCGTCCCACGGCCCGGCACTGCTCTCCCTCGACTATGACCTCTGCTGGGCCACGACGTGGATGGACGCCGCCAACCGCTGGATCGCCCCGGTCGTCGGCCTGCCCGAGCTGCCGTACGTCGACTTCGGCGCGGGCCTGTTCGCGCTCCGGCCCGACGGGGTGCACTGGAAGACGGAGGCGATCGTGGCGTACGCCGAGGGCCGACCCTTCGCCTGGGTCGACGACGAGCAGAGCCAGGCGGACGAGGAGTACGTGCGAGCCCACCACCCCGGCCGCGCGCTCCTGCACCACGTCAACCCGCGGCTCGGCCTGCGGGAGGACGACTTCGCGGCGCTGGCGGAGTTCGCGGCGCGGCCCGGAACATGAGCGAGCGCCCTCCCGCGCGGGGCGGAAGAGCGCTCACCGGGACGCCGGGCGGCGTCAGTTGTGGCTGTGCAGGATCTCGTTCAGACCGCCCCAGACCGCGTTGTTCGGGCGGGCCTCGACCGTGCCGGTGACCGAGTTGCGGCGGAAGAGGATGTTGGAGGCGCCGGAGAGTTCACGGGCCTTGACGATCTGCCCGTCGGGCATGGTGACGCGGGTGCCCGCGGTGACGTACAGCCCGGCCTCGACGACGCACTCGTCGCCGAGCGCGATGCCGACGCCCGCCTCGGCGCCGATCAGGCAGCGCTCGCCGATGGTGATGCGGACGTTGCCGCCGCCGGAGAGCGTGCCCATGGTGGAGGCGCCGCCGCCGATGTCCGAGCCGTCGCCGATCACGACACCCGCGGAGATACGGCCCTCGACCATCGACGTGCCGAGCGTGCCGGCGTTGAAGTTGACGAAGCCCTCGTGCATGACGGTGGTGCCCGCGGCGAGGTGGGCACCGAGCCGCACCCGGTCGGCGTCGGCGATGCGGACGCCCTTGGGGGCGACGTAGTCCGTCATGCGCGGGAACTTGTCGACGGAGGTCACCTGGAGGTGCAGGCCCTCGGCGCGTGCGTTGAGCCGCACCTTCTCGATCTCGTCGACGGCGACCGGGCCGAGCGAGGTCCAGGCGACGTTGGGCAGCAGGCCGAAGATGCCGTCGAGGCTCTGGCCGTGCGGCTGGACCAGGCGGTGCGAGAGCAGGTGCAGCCGCAGGTAGGCGTCGTGCGTGTCGATCGGCTTCTCGTCGAGCGAGGAGATGACCGTGCGGACCGCGACCACCTCGACGCCCCGGCGCGCGTCCGGACCGATCGCCTTCGCCGCGCCCTCGCCGAGCAGCTCCACGGCCTTCTCGGCGGACAGCCGCTCGGTGCCGGCCGGACCGGGCTCTTCGCTCAGCGCGGGCGCGGGGAACCAGGTGTCGAGAACAGTGCCGTCGGCGGCGATCGTGGCGAGGCCCGCGGCCACGGCGCCGGTGGTACGAGGAGCAGTCGTGTCGGTCATGAGGGCAACCTAACCGCCCGGGCCCTGCCCAGGCCAACCGACAACCCACCCGTCTCAGGTAACGGGCGGCCCCCTTCTGGCCGACCTGCCGTGGTGGGTCAGGAGCGCGGCGGTGCTGCCGTGCGCTCGGTCCCGGAAGACGGACCCCGAGGCTTCCCCGACCCACGAATGCAAACGTATTTGCATATACTCTTATCAGTGCAGTCGCGATTGCGCTGCCGTGCCGATCCCTGTGAGGAGAGTGGGGCGCCGTGACCATGCATTCGGCGACCTTGGCCATCAACGAGACGCTGCGGGCCCGCCGGGCGGCGGGGGAGAAGGTGTTGCACCTGGGGTTCGGCGAGGCGGGGCTCCCGGTGCCGGATTCGGTCGCGCAGGTGTTGTCGGCGGCGGCCGGGCGCAACGGATATGGGGCCGTCGTGGGGTCGCTGGAGGCCCGCGAGGCCGCTGCCGGGTGGTTCAGCAGGCGTGGAGTGGAGACGGAAGCCGAGCAGGTGCTGTTCGCACCCGGCAGCAAGGCGCTGCTGTTCGCGCTGCTCGCCGCGCTGCCGGGGGACGTGGTGCTGCCGTGCCCGGCGTGGGTCAGCTACGCGGCCCAGACGGCGCTGGTGGGCAAGAGGACCATCAGCGTGCCGGTGCCGGCGGAGGCGGGTGGCGTTCCGGATCCGGAGCTGCTGGAGCAGGCGCTGGCCGACGCGCGCGCGGCCGGGGCGAACCCTGGTGTCCTGGTGGTGACGGTGCCGGACAATCCCACGGGGACGATCGCTCGCGAGGAGCACCTGCGTGCGGTCTGCGAGATCGCCGAGCGGCATGGTCTGGCAGTGGTCTGCGACGAGATCTACGCCGAGGTGTGCCACTCCGGCAAGGCACCGAGCGCCCTCGCCTATCTGCCCGAACGCACCGTTGTCACCAGCGGGTTGAGCAAGTCGATGGCTCTGGGCGGTTGGCGCATCGGGTTCGCCCGGGTGCCGTCGGGTCCCTGGGGCGAGCGGCTGATGGGCGAGCTGGTCGGGGTGGCCAGTGAGGTGTGGTCGAGCCTGGCCGCGCCGATGCAGGCCGCCGCCACGTACATCCTGCAGGATCCGCCCGAGGTGACGGCCCACATCGATGCCGCTCGCGGACTGCATGCGACGGTCGCGGCAGCGGTGTACGAGCAGTTCACGGCGGCCGGTGCGGTCTGCCGCCGTCCCGAGGCGGGCTTCTACCTCTACCCGGACTTCGAGCCGGTGCGGCCGGTCCTCGCCGCCCGGGGCATCGACACCGGCGCGGGGCTGGCCGCGGCCCTGCTGGAGGAGCACGGGGTCGGTGTGCTCGCCGGTGAGGCGTTCGGGGACGCGGTCGGCGGACTGCGCGCCCGGGTGGCCACCAGCCTGCTGTACGGGGAGTCCGAGGCGGAGCGCTGGGAGGCGTTGCGCAGCGACGACCCGCTGCGGCTCCCGTGGATCGCGGCCTCCCTGGAGCACCTGCGCGGAGCGCTCGCCGCGCTGACGGCGCGGGGCTGAGGTGTGCGTCCGCCGGGCGGACCGCACGGGTGTGGTGCGGCGCCGGCGGACGGCGGGCTACGGCAGAGGTGTGTCCGGGGCGTAGGCGCCGAACTCCGTCAGCAGTTCCTCTTCCTGCAGCAATGTCGAACGCGCCTGGTGCCCGCGCAGTTGGGCGACCCCGGCGGCGAGCGCCTGGACCAGCGCGGTGAACGCGGTCAGCGAGCGCAGCACCGACGGACTGGAGGCATCGACGAAGAAGACCTGCTCGGCCGAGGACGCCAGGGGTGAGGAGGGGTTGTCGGTCAGCGCCACGCAGCGGGCTCCGCGCGATCGGGCCCAGGCCGCGGCCCGCACCGTCTCCGCGCTGTAGCGGCGGATCGCGATGGTCACGAAGCAGTCGCCCTCGCGGACCCGGCGCAGGTCGTCGGTGAGCGTGCCCGTGCCCAGCGTGACGGTTTCGACGTCCCCGCGCAGCATCCGCAGCAGGTAGCCGAGCAGATAGGCGGGGGCGTGGCACTTGCGCAGGCCCATGACGTGGACGCGGGGAGCCTCGGCCAGCGCCTTGACGGCGGCCTCCCAGGTTTCGGGGTCGATCCGGGCGAAGGTGCGGGCGATGTTGGCCCCTTCCGCCGCGGCCGCCTGTTCGAGCAGGTTTCCGCCGTCGGCCGCCAGCTGCTCCAGGTTGTCGTAGCGGCGCAGCAGGTGCACCTGTTCGCGCAGGTGCTCCCGGCACAGCCTGGTCAGCCCGGGGTAGCCCTCGAGGCCGAGGCTGGTGGCGAAGCGCACCACAGTGGCCTCGTTGACGCCGACGGCGGAGGCCAGCTCCGAGATGGTCATGAAGGCCACGCCTTCCGGGTCGGCCATGACGCGGTCGGCCAGGAGCCGCTGGGAGCGGGTCAGCGGCGTCGCCGGGTTGTGGAGGGTGGCGACGAGCGCGTCGTAGGTCTGCGGAGGTCGCCGCGATGCTGTGGCCATACGAGGAATTCTCCCCCGGAGCGGCCGTGTCGCGGCCGCGGGGTCACCCGGTGGCGGCGCCGGCACGCCCGTGTGCGAAGTCCGACAGCGCCATCTCGGCGGTCTTCCCGGCCGGTCCGCGCACCGTGATCCGGTCGTCGGTCAGGTCAGCCACCACCGAGCACAGGGTCATCAGCGGGTCGGTGCCCGCGGCCGTGCGGTGCACCCCCTGGGGCAGCGGCGCCGAGGTGAGGATGTCCAGGAACCACTGCGCGCCGAGGTCGTCGGCGGGGACCGGCAGAGCGCTCAGGACCTTGCCGCGTGCGACGCTCTCCTCGAACTGGCCCAGGCTGCGGGCCGCCTGCGCGCCGTCGTTCGCGGTCGCGGCGGCGCTGGGCGCGTCCGCCGGGTCGGGCAGGTGGCGCAGGTGGTTGGTGTGCCAGTGCAGGGGATGGTGGACCGGGTCGGCCTCCACCACGGCGGTCCGTCCGGCGACGCTCTCCACGACGACGACTCGGCCCTCGGCACGGTCGCCGATCGTGTAGGCGAAGCCGCCGGCACTGGGGCGGGTGCGCAGGTGGTCGACGGCGGCGTCCAGGGTCGGGGCCTGCTGCAGGGCGCGGGCGACGAAGTGCCGTCCCGGGGCGTCGGCCGGACGCGCGGCCTGGACGTGGTTGATGCCCCAGACCAGACCGTTGCCCGTGGCCGTGAAGGTATTGGCGGGAAGGAAGCCCGGATACCACTGGACCGTCACCGGCGCATCCCCGTCGACGAGCAGGGTGAGCAGCATCAGCCGGCCGCCGAGGGCGGGCGCCCCGTCCTCGTTGTGCGCGACGTACGAACGCGTCCGGCGCCAGCCGAGGTCCGTGCAGCCGGTGCCGTCGTCGACCCCGAGGTCGCCGCGGAGGTTGGCCAGCAACAGGTCGTGGAAGTCCGCGCCGGCGCCTGCGGCGAGGGCGCGCAGCTCGGCCAGTTGCGTGCCGCACGCCGCGTGCGTGGCGTCGAGCAGTCGGCCGACCCGGATCCGCCCCCGTTCGGTCGCCGCCCAACGGCGCAGCGCGGAGCGTTCGGGCAGGGCGTCCTGCACGGCGTGGACCTCGGCGCGGGCGGCTTGGCCCAGGGCACGGAACACCTCGGTCCGCTCCCCGGAGACGACCAGCCACCGCAGCCCGGCGAGTTCGTGCTCACGGATGCCTGCCGCCATCTTCCGACCTCCTGCCGGTTGGGCCGCGCCGACCGCTTCCGGGGACGCGCTCGCCGCAACCCGTGGCGTAAATTCAATTGCAGAGATAGTACACTTTGCAATTCTACTTGCACATCTTGGTTCCCGCCCCTTTCCCCAAGGTCAGGCCCTGGCAGCCGGGCGCGCCCCGCTCAGCCCGTCGTGGGGGTCGGGGAGTTTGAGGACGAGGCCGTTCAGGCCGAAGGGGGGTCTGGGGGCGCAGCCCCCAGCGGGGCCGAAGGGGCTGCGCCCCTGGGACGGGACGGGTGGGGGCGGCGGGGGTGAGGAACTTCTGCGGCGACGGCCACGGGGCGGCCGGCAGTCCGGCCCCCGGCCAGCAGGACCGCACCCCCGGCCAGTACCCCCAACCCCGCACACACCGGCCACAACACCCCCGGCGCAGCCGCATACACCACCCCACCCAACGGCGCAGCCAACACCACCCCGCTGATCGACACCCCGGCATACAGCGACTGAAACCGCCCGAGCACATGCTCCGGTGCCTGATCGGCGACATAAGCCGTAGCGGTCGTCTTGTACAACACCTCCCCCACCGTCAACAGCCCCATCATCACCACGGCCGCCCCCACCCCGGCCCCCACCAACAGCACCCCGTATCCCCCACCGACCAACAACAGCCCACACCCCACGATCCGCAACGGCGACCGCCGCCGCAGCACCACCGCCACCGGCAGCTCCAGACACAGCAGCACTCCCCCGTTGATCGCGAGCAGCGCCCCGTACACCCGTGCATCCATCCCGTGGTCCGCGAGAAAGAGCGGAAACGTGGAGTACTGCTGCCGATAGACGACGTCGATGACCAAAATCGCCGGCAACAGCACCAGCACCGCGGGCCGAGCCCGAAGCGCCGCCCACACCCCGCCCCGCTCCACCCGCACCGCCCGCCCCCGCACGGCAGCCCCCCGCGCCGGCACCACCCGCGCCGTCCAGCACGCCAGCCCCAGGCTCCCGAGCCCCTCGGCGACGTACAGCCAGCCGTACGAGAAGCGTGTGGCGACCAGCGCCCCGAGCAGCGGGCCCAAGGTGAACCCCCCGTTCGCCGCGGCCCGCACCACCGCGAACGCCTGCCGCCGTGCCCCTTCGGGCACGATGACCGCGACGAGCGCGGAGTTGGCCGCGCGCTGCACCCCGGACGCGTACTGGGACAGCGGCAGCGCAGCGAACAGCAGCGAGGTCGGCAGCAGCGGTACGGCGGCCAGGACCAGCCCGGACACCGCCGCGCCCGCGAGCAGCACCCGCCGGTGCCCGAACCGGTCCCCGTACCAGCCGCCGGTGAAGTTCCCCGCGACCAGCCCGACCCCCGCGACACCGCTGAGCAGGCCCGCCTGGCCCGACCCGAGCCCCCGTGGCCCGGTCAGGTACAGGAACGTATAGGCGAAGCTCACGCTCACGACCATGTTCACGAAGGTCCCGCAGGCCAGCAGCCAGACCGTCCGCGGCACTTCTCGCAGACCTCGCACTCGTCCCCCCAGTGAGTTCCTTTTAGGAACTTACTATGGAGGCATGACAACCTCAGGTCAACCACGACCTGTGCACGAAGGGACGGCAAGCCATGGCCCGCAGGACGAGCCTGGAGGACGCCACCTGCGCCATCGCCCAGGCACTGGACGTGGTGGGCGACTGGTGGACGCTGCTGATCGTCCGGGACGCGGCACGCGGGGTGCACCGCTTCGACGCGCTGCAGGCCGAACTCGGCGTGTCCAGAAAGGTGTTGACCGAGCGGTTGCGCCTTCTCGTCGAGGCGGACGTGCTGTCCCGGGTGCCGTACCAGGAGCGCCCCGTGCGCCACGAGTACCGCCTCACCCCGCGCGGCCGTGCCCTGCTCCCCGTCCTGATCGCCCTCCAGGACTGGGGCGACACCTGGGTGCTGGGCGACGGAAGCACGACGGCCACGGCGGCGGAGGCCTCCGCGGAGGCCCAGCGGGTGCACGAACTGGTCGGCGAGCGGATCCCCGAGCTCCAACTCCCGGGCCACACCGGTGAGTTGCTGGACCCGGTCGCCGCCGACAGCCCGTACACCGTCCTGTACTGCTTCCCCGGCGCCTACGCCCGCGGCGACTCCTATCCTCCGGGCTGGACGGACATCCCCGGCACGCCGGGCTGCACCCTGGAGTCCTGCACCTACCGCGACCGGCTGGCCGAGTTCACCGCCGCGGGCGCCGCCGTGCACGGCGTCTCCACCCAACGCCCGGACGAGCAGCGGGCGTTCGCGGAGAAGGAGGGGCTGCGCTTCCCGCTGCTGTCGGACGCCGGCCTGTCCCTCATCGCCGCGCTGCGGCTGCCCACGTTCCGCGCGGCGGGGGCCAGCAGGCTGAAGCGACTCACGCTGGTCGTGGACCGGGAGCGGGTCGTACGAGAGGTGCAGTATCCGGTGACGGACATCGCCGGGAGCGTGGCGGCCGCACTGGCCACGGTCCGGCGTCTCGCCTCGGAGGAATGACGCGGGCGGCCCCGCGCTCGCCTCGTGAGGCGGAACAAGCCGCCGACCAGGACCTTGTCACCCTCGACCGGCCGCCTGGGTGATCGCCTGGCAATGACCCGCCCGGCGAGGACAAGACGGGCGGGAGCGCCCGGCGGCGGTCTCGACCGGAGGCCGGCGAGTTCCCCGCCCGGCGGGAGCGCGAGGGCACCGGTGGAGCGATGCCGGTTCCTGGGGCGCCGGAGGGTTCACGGTCCCCAGGAAGGCCGGCGCCGGCAGACGAGCACAGGCGGCGCCCGTCAATGGGCCCGGGGGATCATCCGCGCCAGCACCTCGCGCGCGTACTCCTCGTCGTAGGGCACCCCCGTCAGCAGCACCTGCAGACAGATGCCGTCCATCAGCGCGACCAGCGCCCGGGCCGTCACCGGGTCGGTGTGCCGGGCGATCTGCCGGGCGACGTCCTCGGCCCATTCGGCGGCCACCGGGCGCAGGGCGGGGCGGCGCAGGGCGGCGAGATACAGCTCGTACTCCAGCTCGACACCGGTACGGTCGCTCGCGAGCCACTCGCCCAGGCAGCCCGCGAGTTCGGCGGCGAGGTCGGGCCGCGGATCCTCCAGGCCGCCGCGCGAGGCGACCACCTTGGCGAAGCCCTCGCTCGCCTGCCGCAGGGCGGCGACCATCAGCTCGTCGAGGGTCTTGAAGTGGTACGTCGTCGAGCCGAGCGGCACGTCGGCCTCGGCGGCGACGGAGCGGTGACTCAGCCCTGCCAGGCCCTTCTCGCCCACCACCCGGATCGCCGCGTCGATGATCCGCTGCCTCCGGTCGGGGTCGTAGCGGCGGGCCATCAGTGCGCGCCTCCCAGATTGAGCACCACGACCCCCACGATGATCAGCGCGATCCCCACGGCCTTCTGGACGGTCATGCCCTCGCCGAGGAAGAGGATGCCGATGGCCACGATGGCCGCGGTGCCGAGGCCGGCCCAGATCGCGTAGGCCGTGCCGACCGAGATGGTCTTCAGCGTCTGGGCGAGCAGCCAGAAGGAGGCGCCGTATCCGGCCAGCGTCAGCACGGAGGGCCACAGCCGGCTGAAGCCGTGGCTGAACTTCATGGCGGTGGTGCCGCCCACCTCGGCGGCGATGGCCGCGAGGAGCATCAGGAGTGCCATATGTACGAGTGTACACAATGATGCGTACGTCCGTACACAACGCCATGCCGACGCCGGGAAATGCGTAGCCCTGCATTCCGGATGAGGAGGTTCAACTTTCATGGAAATCGCTCGCTTAAACGACTCCCCGCGATCCCTTCACTCCACTAAGGTTTCACCGCTCACTCACCACACCCTCACCTCATCCCCGGCCGCCGCCTCGGGCGCCGCTGGAGGAACAGCGCATGCCAGAAACCACCCCCCAGCCACCCCGGAACCAGCCCTGGGAGAACGGCTGGACCCCTGACACCTCCCGAGCCCCGGGAACCCGAAGACTCTGGCTGGCCGGCGCACTGGCCCTGTCGACGATCGTCGCCTGCGCCACGGCGATAGCCGTGATGGACAGGGACTCCGACCGCCCGACGCAGGCGTCCGGGATCCCGTCGTCGGCCGTCGCCGAAACGCCCCCGGGTCTGATCTCCTTCGCCACCCCGTCCACGGACGGCGTCACGACGCCCGCCGGCAAGAGCGGCCCGTCGCCCGCGCGGACCAGCACGTCCCCCTCGCCCAGTCCGCACGACTCGGCGGCGGGCGGCAGCAAGCCGTCCAAGCCGCCCACCTCTCATACGAGTTCGCCGAGCCACTCGAAACCGTCGGCCACCTACCGGTCCGTGCAGTCGGTGAACTACCCCGGCCGCTACTGGCATGTGAGCGGCGACTACGTGAAGCTCGACCCGCCGGCCGGCTCGGAGTCCCGCCAGGACTCCACCTTCAAGGTGGTCAAGGGCCTGGCGGACAGCTCCTGTTACTCATTCGCCACGCACGACGGCAAGTACCTGCGCCACCGCAACTTCCTGCTCCGCGACGAACCGAACGACGGCTCCCACCTCTTCAAGCAGGACGCCACGTTCTGCCCCCGGGCCTCCGCATACTCGGGCGCGGTCATGCTGGAGTCGGTGAACTATCCGGGCCGGTTCCTGCGGCACCAGAACTTCCAGCTGAAGCTGGATCCCTACCAGTACGACGACGTCTACCGGGCGGACTCGGCGTTCCGGTTCGTTGCCGGGCTGGCCTGAGGACACGAGAACGGCGACGCCCTCAGGGCGTCGCCGTTGTCCTTCAAGCAGCGGGGGTACCTCAGACGTTGAACCCGAGCGCCCGCAGCTGCTCGCGGCCGTCGTCCGTGATCTTGTCGGGGCCCCACGGCGGCATCCACACCCAGTTGATGCGCAGCTCGCTGACGAGGCCGTCCGTGGCGGACTTGGCCTGGTCCTCGATGACGTCCGTCAGCGGGCAGGCCGCCGAGGTCAGGGTCATGTCGACGGTCGCGATGTTCGCGTCGTCGACGTGGATGCCGTAGATCAGGCCGAGGTTGACGACGTCGATGCCCAGCTCGGGGTCGACGACGTCCATCAGGGCCTCGCGGAGCTCCTCCTCCGAGGCCGGCTTCATCTCCACGGTCTCGCTCATGCGGTCTTCCTTTCGGCGTCGGCTCCGCCCAGGGCCTGGGCCGTCGCGTCCTTCCACGCCATCCAGCTGAGGAGGGCGCACTTGACCCGGGCCGGGTACTTGGAGACACCGGCGAACGCGACCGCGTCCTCCAGCACCTCCTCCATCGCGTCGTCCGGCTCGATCCGGCCCTTGGACTGCATCAGCTCCAGGAAGGTCTCCTGGATCTTCTGGGCGTCCGTCAGGTCCTTGCCGACCAGCAGTTCGTTCAGGACGGAGGCCGAGGCCTGGCTGATCGAGCAGCCCTGGCCCTCGTAGGAGACGTCCTCGATCTTCGTGCCGTCGTACTTCACGCGCAGGGTGATCTCGTCGCCGCACGTCGGGTTCACGTGGTGCACCTCGGCGTCGCCATCCCGAAGACCACGCCCGTGCGGGTTCTTGTAGTGGTCCAGGATGACTTCCTGGTACATCGAGTCCAGCTTCACTGTCTCAGCTCACGTCCCTCAGCCGAAGAAGTTCCGTACGTGCTCCAGCCCCTCGACCAGTGCATCGATCTCGGCCGGCGTGGAGTACAGATAGAACGACGCTCGCGTGGTCGCAGGAATTCCGTAGCGGAGGCACACGGGCCGTGCGCAGTGGTGGCCGACGCGGACCGCGATGCCCTGCTCGTCGAGGACCTGGCCCACGTCGTGCGGGTGGATGTCGCCGAGTGTGAAGGAGATCGCCGCGCCGCGGTCCTCGGCCGTGGTCGGGCCGATGATCCGCAGGTCCGGGACCTCGCCCAGCTTCTTCACCGCGTACTCGGTGAGGGCGTGCTCGTGGGCCAGGATCTTGTCCATGCCGATCGACTGCAGATAGTCGATCGCCGCTCCGAGACCCACCGCCTGCGCGATCGGCGGGGTGCCCGCCTCGAACTTGTGCGGGGCGGGAGCGTACGTCGACGAGTGCATGGACACGGTCTCGATCATCTCGCCGCCGCCGAGGAACGGCGGCAGGTCCTCCAGGAGCTCCTGCCGGCCCCACAGGACGCCGATGCCGGTCGGGCCGCACATCTTGTGGCCGGTGAAGGCCACGAAGTCGGCCTGCAGCGACTGGACGTCCAGCGGCATGTGCGGGGCGGCCTGCGAGGCGTCGATGCAGACCAGCGCACCGACCTCCTGGGCGCGGCGGACTATCGCCTCGACCGGGTTGACCGTGCCGAGGATGTTCGACACCAGCACAAAGGAGACGATCTTCGTCTTCTCGGTGATGACCTCGTCGATGTTGGACAGGTCGAGGCGGCCGTCGTCGGTCAGGCCGAACCACTTCAGCTTCGCGCCCGTGCGCTGCGACAGCAGCTGCCACGGCACGATGTTGGAGTGGTGCTCCATCTCCGTGATGACGATCTCGGTCTCGTGGTCCACGCGGTAGGGCTCGTCGGCCCAGCCCAGCATGTTCGCCACGAGGTTGAGCGACTCGGAGGCGTTCTTGGTGAAGATCACCTCGTCGCGGCTGGGCGCGTTGATGAACGACGCGACCTTGTCCCGCGCGCCCTCGTACAGCGCCGTGGCCTCCTCGGCGAGCACATGCACACCGCGATGGACGTTGGCGTTGTAGCGCTCGTAGTACTCGTTCAGGGCGTCCAGCACCTGGCGCGGCTTCTGCGAGGTCGCCGCGTTGTCCAGGTACACGAGCTTCTGCCCGTCGTGGACCTGACGGTCCAGGATGGGGAAGTCCTTGCGGATCGCCTCAGTGTCGAGGAGGCCCGGCAGCTGGGTCACTCGGATGCGCCACCCTTCGTGTATGCCTCGTAGCCCTCGTTCTCCAGCTTGTCGGCGAGCTCGGCACCGCCGGACTCGACGATCTTGCCGCCGGCGAACACATGGACGTGGTCGGGCTTGATGTAGCGCAGGATGCGCGTGTAGTGCGTGATCAGCAGGGTGCCGACCTCGCCGGTCTCACGGACGCGGTTGACGCCCTCGGAGACGACCCGGAGCGCGTCGACGTCGAGGCCGGAGTCGGTCTCGTCGAGAATCGCGATCTTCGGCTTGAGCAGTTCGAGCTGCAGGATCTCGTGGCGCTTCTTCTCACCGCCGGAGAAGCCCTCGTTGACGTTGCGCTCGGCGAAGGAGGGGTCCATGTTGAGGCGCTCCATGGCCTCCTTGACCTCCTTCACCCAGGTGCGCAGCTTGGGGGCCTCGCCGCGGATGGCCGTGGCGGACGTACGGAGGAAGTTCGACACGGAGACGCCGGGAACCTCGACCGGGTACTGCATCGCGAGGAACAGGCCGGCGCGGGCGCGCTCGTCGACGGACATCTCCAGGACGTCCTCGCCGTCGAGGGTGACGGTGCCGCCGGTGATCGTGTACTTGGGGTGGCCCGCGAGGGAGTAGGCGAGGGTCGACTTGCCGGAGCCGTTGGGGCCCATGATGGCGTGCGTCTCGCCCTGCTTCACGGTCAGGTCGACGCCCTTGAGGATCTCCTTCGTGGCGTTGTCGGCCTCGACGGTGACGCGCAGGTCTCGGATTTCAAGCGTTGCCATGGATTGCCTCAGGACTCCTGGTTGAGGGAGACGAGCACGTCGTCCCCTTCGATCTTTACGGGGTATACGGGGACGGGGCGCGTCGCGGGCAGGCCGGACGGCTTGCCGGTACGCAGGTCGAAGCTGGAGCCGTGCAGCCAGCACTCGATCTGGCAGTCCTCCACCTCGCCCTCGGAGAGCGAGACGTTCGCGTGCGAGCAGATGTCGTGGATCGCGAACACTTCGCCCTCGGTCTGCACGACCGAGATGGGCGTGCCGTCGAGTTCCACCCGCTTCGGGGTGTCCTCCTCCAGCTCGCTCAGCGCACAGGCGCGTACGAAGGCCATCAGACTGTGGCCTCCAGCTCCTCGTCGATCTTCACGAGAAGGCGCTCTTGGATGTCGTCGACGCCGATCTGCTGGACCAGCTCGGCGAAGAAGCCGCGGACCACCAGGCGACGGGCCTCGTCGGCCGGGATGCCGCGGGCCATCAGGTAGAAGAGCTGCTCGTCGTCGAAGCGGCCGGTGGCGCTCGCGTGCCCCGCGCCGACGATCTCGCCGGTCTCGATCTCGAGGTTGGGCACGGAGTCGACCCGGGCGCCGTCCGTGAGGACGAGGTTCCGGTTCATCTCGTACGTGTCCGTGCCCTCGGCCTTGGCCTCGATGAGGACGTCGCCGATCCACACCGCGTGGGCGCCCTCGCCCTGCAGCGCGCCCTTGTAGACGACGTTGGACTTGCAGTGCGGGACGTTGTGGTCGACCAGGAGGCGGTGCTCCTGGTGCTGGCCGGCGTCCGTGAAGTACAGCCCGAACAGCTCGGCCTCGCCGCCGGTGCCCGCGTAGGAGACGCGCGGGTGCAGCCGTACGACGTCGCCGCCGAAGGTCACCACGACCGACTTGAACGAGGCGTCGCGCCCGATGAGGGCGTTGTGCTGGGCCACGTGCACGGCCTTGTCGTCCCAGTCCTGGACGGAGACGACGGTCAGCTTGGCACCGTCGCCCAGGATGTAGTCGACGTTGGCGGCGAGCACCGCGTCACCGGTGTGGTCGATGACGACGACGGCCTCGGCGAAGGCTCCGAGCTCCACGACCTGGTGGCCGTAGGCGACCCCGCCCTCGCCGTGCACGGCGATGCGGATCGGCTCGGTGAGCACCGTCTCCTTGGGGACGGTGACCACGCCGGCCTTCTCGAACGCCGAGTACGCCTGGGCGGCGATGCGGTCCACCGGGGTGCCCGCCTTGCCGATCCGGGCGTCGTCACGGTCGACGATCTCGACGGTGACGCCCTCGGGGGCCTCGACCTCGACCTTCACGCCCTCGCCGGTCGCGACGGCGGTGCCGTCGTGCAGCCCGCGCAGGCGCTCCAGCGGGGTGAACCGCCACTCCTCCTCGCGGCCGTGCGGGACCGGGAAGTCCGCGACGTCGAAGGACGGGGGCGCGCTCATGCGTGTGGCGACGGTCGACTCGGCGGCCACCGCGATCTGGCCCGCGGTGGTGGAGCCCACGGGGATGTTCTGAGCCTCAGCCATGGCTGTCGGTCTGCTCGCTTTCTTACGTAAGTGGCTTGATGGGGCGGCAGTTGGCGTCAGCCGACCGCGCCTTCCATCTGGAGCTCGATCAGCCGGTTGAGTTCCAGCGCGTACTCCATGGGCAGCTCCTTCGCGATGGGCTCGACGAAGCCGCGCACGATCATCGCCATCGCCTCGAACTCGGAGAGACCGCGGCTCATCAGGTAGAAGAGCTGATCCTCGGAGACCTTGGAGACGGTGGCCTCGTGGCCCATGGACACGTCGTCCTCGCGGACGTCCACGTAGGGGTACGTGTCGGAGCGGGAGATGGTGTCGACGAGCAGCGCGTCGCACAGCACGTTCGACTTGGATCCGGCGGCGCCCTCACCGATCTCGACCAGACCGCGGTAGGAGGTACGGCCACCACCACGCGCCACGGACTTCGAGACGATGTTGGAGGAGGTGTTCGGCGCCATGTGGACCATCTTGGAGCCGGCGTCCTGGTGCTGGCCCTCGCCCGCGAAGGCGATGGACAGGGTCTCGCCCTTGGCGTGCTCGCCCATCAGGTAGACGGCCGGGTACTTCATGGTGACCTTGGAGCCGATGTTGCCGTCGATCCACTCCATGGTCGCGCCCTCGTACGCCACGGCGCGCTTGGTGACCAGGTTGTAGACGTTGTTCGACCAGTTCTGGATGGTCGTGTAGCGGCAGCGGGCGCCCTTCTTGACGATGATCTCGACGACCGCGGAGTGCAGGGAGTCCGACTTGTAGATCGGCGCCGTACAGCCCTCGACGTAGTGGACGTAGGCGTCCTCGTCGACGATGATCAGCGTCCGCTCGAACTGGCCCATGTTCTCCGTGTTGATACGGAAGTAGGCCTGGAGCGGGATCTCCACGTGCACGCCCTTCGGCACGTAGATGAAGGAGCCGCCGGACCACACCGCGGTGTTCAGCGACGCGAACTTGTTGTCGCCGACCGGGATGACCGTGCCGAAGTACTCCTTGAAGAGCTCGGGGTGCTCCTTCAGGGCGGTGTCGGTGTCCAGGAAGATGACGCCCTGCTCCTCCAGGTCCTCACGGATCTGGTGGTAGACGACCTCGGACTCGTACTGGGCCGCGACACCGGCGACGAGGCGCTGCTTCTCCGCCTCCGGGATGCCGAGCTTGTCGTACGTGTTCTTGATGTCCTCGGGCAGGTCCTCCCAGGACTCCGCCTGCTTCTCCGTGGAGCGCACGAAGTACTTGATGTTGTCGAAGTCGATGCCCGAGAGGTCGGAGCCCCAGTTCGGCATGGGCTTCTTCTCGAACAGGCGCAGACCCTTGAGACGGAGCTTGGTCATCCACTCCGGCTCGTTCTTCTTGGCGGAGATGTCCCGGACGACGTCCTCGCTGAGACCGCGCTTGGCAGAGGCACCGGCCTCGTCGGAGTCGGCCCAGCCGTATTCGTACTTGCCCAGACCCTCGAGCTCAGGGTGGGCAGTCTCCGTGGGGAGAGTCATGCGGGGTTCCTCCCGGCCGTGCTTGCAGTTGCGTTGTCTGTGGTCTTGGAAATCTTTGGGATGAACGTCGTGCAGACGCCGTCGCCGTGCGCGATGGTCGCCAGCCGCTGGACGTGCGTGCCGAGCAGCTGGGAGAAGATCTCGGTCTCCGCCTCGCACAGCTGCGGGAACTTCTCCGCGACATGGGCCACCGGGCAGTGGTGCTGGCAGAGCTGCTCACCTTTTTGCGGGAGGGGGGCGCTGCGCGCCGTAGCAGCGTACCCGTCCGCGCTCAGGGCCTTGGCCAGGGCTTCGGTGCGCTGTTCGGGGGCGGCGGCCTCGATCGCCTTGCGGTAGGCGGCGGCCTGCTCCGCGATCCTCGCGCGTGCGAAGGCGACCACCGCCTCGTCCCCGCCGAAGCGCTCCGCGATCCAGCGCAGGGCGTCCGCGGCCAGCTTGTCGTAGGACTGGTCGAAGGCGTCACGGCCGCAGTCGGTCAGCGCGAACACCTTGGCGGGACGGCCGCGCGTGCGCGCGCCGTACACCCGCTGCTCCCTCGGCTCCACGACGTCGTCCGCGACCAGCGCGTCCAGATGCCGTCGTACGGCCGCGGGGGTGAGCCCGAGGCGCCCGGCCAGCTCGGTGACGGTCGACGGCCCGTGGTCCAGGATCGACCGCGCGACGCGGTTGCGCGTGGAGCGCTCACCGGTCGCGTACTCTTCCTGGTGCGACCCCGTGGGGGTCTCCAGAGCCTCGCCGACGTTTTTCACAACGCCATTGTTGCGTAATTCCTCAGGACCGGGCAAGCCACGTCCCGGCCGCTGGACGGTGCCCTGCGTCACTTAGGCACCCCTAACCTGACCTGCGGAAACGATCTTTGATCGATCAGATCCGGGCCAATTCGGTGGCGCCCCGGGGCCCCTTCGGGAACACTCCCCAACCATGCCGACACCCCCTCCCACCGGCCCTCTTGTCACCCGCGACACCGTCGCCACAGAGCTGCGCCTGCTGGGCGTGGAGACCGGCGAGACCCTCCTGGTGCACTCCTCCCTCAGCAGCCTCGGCTGGGTGTGTGGAGGTGCCGTCGCGGTCGTGCAAGGTCTTCTCGACGCTGTCGGCCGTGCGGGCACGATCGTCGTCCCGACCCAGACCGGCGACCTCTCGGACCCGGCGCTGTGGGCGAACCCTCCGGTGCCCGAGGAGTGGTGGGAGCGGATCCGGGCCACCATGCCCGCCTACGACCCGCTGGTCACACCCTCGCGCGGGGTCGGGGTGATCCCGGAGACCGTGCGCACCTGGCCGGGCGCCCTCCGCAGCGCGCATCCGCAGACGTCCTTCGCGGCACTCGGCCCGCGCGCGGCGGAGATCGTCGACGACCATGCGACCGACTGCCGGCTGGGCGAGCGCAGCCCGCTGGCGCGGCTGGAGCGGCTGGGCGCCCGGGTGCTGCTGCTCGGCGCGGGATACGGCTCGTGCACCTGCTTCCATCTCGCCGAGTACCGGATACCGTCGCCGCTCGTCGCGGTAGGGCGCCCCGCGCCCGGGGGCGGCTGGGAGACGGTGACGGAGGTCTCGATCACCTCCGAGCGGTTCGACGAGTTGGGGTACGACTTCGAGCGGGACCGTGCCGTCGTCCGCGGGAGGGTGGGCGCCGCCGACGTCCGGCTGTTCACCGTGGCGGGTGCGGTGGCGTACGCGGAGCGGTGGCTGGCGGTGCACCGGTCCCGTGAGGACGAGGTCCCCGCACCCCCTGGGAGTGGAGATCCTGCACCCGCCCGTCCGGGCCGTGGGACCCGTACCTAGACTCTGGCCCATGCGAAGTGAGCCCGTGGTCCAGGTTCAGGCCTTGGTGAAGCGGTACGGCACCAAAACCGCTGTGGACGGCCTCGACCTGGTGGCCCAGGCGGGCGTGACCGCCGTACTCGGCCCGAACGGCGCGGGCAAGACCACGACCGTCGAGACCTGCGAGGGATACCGCAGACCGGACTCGGGCACGGTGCGCGTCCTCGGGCTCGACCCGGTGCGGCAGGCACGTCAACTGCATCCGCGCATCGGCGTGATGCTGCAGTCCGGCGGCGTCTACTCGGGCGCACGGGCGGACGAGATGCTGCGGCACGTGGCCAGGCTGCACGCCGACCCGCTGGACGTGGACGCCCTGATAGAACGGCTCGGCCTCGGTTCCTGCGGCCGTACGACATACCGCCGCCTCTCCGGCGGCCAGCAGCAGCGCCTCGCGCTCGCGATGGCCGTCGTGGGCCGCCCGGAGCTGGTGTTCCTGGACGAACCGACCGCGGGCCTCGATCCGCAGGCCCGGCACGCCACCTGGGACCTGGTCCGCGACCTGCGCGCCGACGGCGTCTCCGTGATCCTCACCACGCACTACATGGACGAGGCCGAACAGCTCGCCGACGACGTCGCGATCATCGACGCCGGCCGGGTCATCGCTCAGGGCTCCCCGGAGGAGCTGTGCCGCGGCGGCGCCGAGAACACGCTCCGCTTCACCGGCCGCCCCGGCCTGGACGTGGGCTCCCTCCTCAAGGCACTCCCTGCCGACTGCTCGGCCGCGGAGCTGACCCCGGGCTCCTACCGGGTCGTCGGCAAGGTCGACCCGCAGCTGCTGGCGACGGTGGCGTCCTGGTGCGCGCAGCACGGCGTGATGCCGGACAGGATCTCGGTCGAGCGGCACACCCTCGAAGACGTGTTTCTGGAGCTCACCGGCAAGGAGCTGCGTTCGTGACGACCACCGGCCTCTACACCCCGAAGCCGGGCGCGGCCCCCCTCCCCCGCATGATCGCGGCCCAGGCCGCGCTCGAGACGAAGATGCTGCTGCGCAACGGCGAGCAGCTCCTGCTGACGGTCGTGATCCCGACCCTCCTGCTGGTCCTGTTCAGCTCGGTGGACATCGTCGACACGGGCGCGGGCAAGTCCGTCGACTTCCTCGCTCCCGGCATCCTGGCGCTTGCCGTGATGTCGACGGCGTTCACCGGCCAGGCGATCGCCACGGGTTTCGAGCGCCGCTACGGCGTCCTGAAGCGCCTGGCCTCCTCGCCGCTCCCCCGCTGGGGCCTGATGACCGCGAAGACGGCGTCGGTGCTGGTCACGGAGATCCTTCAGGTGATCCTCCTGACCGTGATCGCCTTCGCGCTGGGCTGGTCGCCGCACGGCAACCCGGCCGCCGTCCTGCTGTTGCTGATCCTCGGTACGGCGGCTTTCTCCGGCCTCGGTCTCCTCATGGCGGGCACGCTGAAGGCGGAGGCGACCCTGGCCGCCGCCAACCTGGTCTTCCTGCTGCTGCTCGTGGGCGGCGGCGTGATCGTGCCGATGGACAAGTTCCCGCAGGGCGCCCAGGACGTGCTGGGACTCCTGCCGATCTCCGCCCTCTCCGACGGGTTGCGGGACGTGCTGCAGCACGGGGCCGGGATGCCGTGGGGTGACCTGGGGATTCTGGCCGTCTGGGCGGTCGTGGGGCTCGCGGCGGCCGGCAGGTTCTTCCGCTGGGAGTAGCCCGCAGCAGTACGGGGACAGGGGCTTCGCGGGACCCTCGTGAACGCGTGCACAAGCGGCCCGCCTACGATGGGCCCGTGCCAAACGTGACCCGCGCCGACGCCGTGGCGGCCCTGCGCAACCCGCTCTCCTTCATCGCCGGACGCTGGACCCCCGAGCCCCGGACGGTCCAGCGGTCGGCTCTCTCCGCGCTCGTCATGTCGGTGGTCATCGTGGTCACCGGCGGTGCGGTGCGACTGACCGGCTCCGGGCTCGGCTGCCCGACCTGGCCCAAGTGCACCGCGAACTCGCTCGCGCCGACGGGCGAGATGAACTTCCACAGCGCCATCGAGTTCGGCAACCGCATGCTGACGTATGTGCTGTGCGCCGCCATCGGCTGGGCGATCGTCGCCGCGCGCTCGGAGAAGCCGTACCGGCGCAGCCTGACCCGTCTGGGCTGGGCCCAGTTCTGGCTGGTCATGAGCAATGCGGTGCTCGGCGGCATCGTGGTCCTGGTCGGCCTCAACCCGTACACGGTCGCCGCCCACTTCCTGCTCGCCTCCGCGCTGATCGCGGTAGCCGTCGTGATGTGGCAGCGCACCCGCGAGGGCGACGGGGCGCCCCGCGCGCTGGTCGGCAAGCCGGTGCAGCAGATGGTGTGGTTCCTGGTCCTCGCCACCGTGCTGCTGATCGTGGTGGGCACGGTGGTCACCGGCGCGGGCCCGCACGCGGGTGACTCCAAGGAGGTCGAGCGCATCCCGATCGACTGGGAGACGGTCGCCAAGCTGCACGCGGTGCTCGCATGGATCGTGGTGACGCTGGCCTTCGCCCTGTGGTTCGTCCTGAAGGCGGTCGACGCCCCCAAGGACCCGCTGGCGCGCACCCGGGAGCTGTTCCTGGTACTGCTCGCGCAGGGCGTCATCGGCTACGTCCAGTACTTCACGCACCTGCCCGAGGTCCTCGTCGGGCTGCACATGTTCGGCTCCTGCCTGATCTGGATCTGGGCGCTGCGGGTGCTGCTGGCCCTGCGGGAGCGGCCGGAGGCGGTTGCCGACCTGCCCGGGCCGGCGACCGAGGTGACGGTGGGCACTCGGGCCTGAGGCTCTGGTCCGGTACGCCTCACTCCAGTACGCCTCACTCCAGTCCGTACACCCTGCGCGCATTCCCCGCCGCCACCATGCCCGCCACGCGCTGCGCGTCCGCCAGCGACCACGCCCCCTCGGCGACCCAGCCGCCCAGCACGCGCCCCAGGGCCTCCCGGAACAGTCGCGCCCCCACGACGTGCAGTTCGGGCAGGCCGTGGGCGCCGCTGGAGAAGAGGATCTTGCCGAAGGGGGCCAGTTCCAGGATCTCGGCGAGGACGGTTGCGGCGCGGGCGCCGGTGCGGACCAGGGCGGCGCCCGAGTCGGCGTAGACGTGCGGGAAGACGCCCGCCAGGTGGGCGGCGTGGCGATGGTAGGGGTAGCCGTGCAGCAGGACCAGGTCGGTGCCCAGACCCGCCGTCGCGCGGACGAAGTCCGTGAGCAGCACCGGGTCGGTGCGGTCGATGCGCTGGCCCGGTTCACCGAGGCCCGCGTGGAGCTGGAGCGGGAGGCCCGAGGCGATCGCGATCCACAGCAGATGCCGCAGGAGCACGGCATCGGTCAGCTCGCCGCCGACCCTGCGCCCGGCCAGCCACCGGCCGGCGGCGCCCCGCACCTCCCCCGGCCCCGGCGGCTCGGGCGCGAGCGCCAGACCGTGCCTTACGCCCGCGACCGACGTGAAGGCCACGGCGGTCGCGGCCGCGGCGTGCACCGACTCGGCGAGGTTGGCGAGGAAGGACTCCACGGTGCCGGAGGTGTCGGCGACCTGTTCGGCCAGTAACTCGAGGCGGACGATCTCGCGGGCCTCGGCGGCCCCGGCGGACGCCAGCTCGGAGGGGCCGGTCAGATCGCCGGGCAGGCCCGTGTCGACCAGATACGTCGTGATGCCGCTGCCGCGCAGCAGCCTGCGGCCCGTTTCCAGTACGCCCAGTTCACGACGGCGGGCGAGATAGCGGGCGGGCGGACAGTGCGGTTCCAGGCCGAGCAGCGGAGGGCACCAGCGTCGTACGGCGAACCCCGTCTGTGTGTCGAAGAGGGTGGTGCCGGGCGCGGGCGGGCCCTCGGTGCGGGACAGCTGGGCCTCGAAGGTGCCGAGGCCCAGCTCCGTCCTCAGTACGCCGTGGCAGTACTGGTCCACGAGGGACGGCGTTTCGATCATCCGGACTCCCCGTGTGCTGGCCCCTGCTGTCGCAGGGCCTAACGGGTGAACCCGGCACTAGGTGTTGCTGGGACCGCCCACCTGGATCCCCGCCATGCGCGTCCACTCGTACCGGCCCGTCTTCACCTTGGCCGCGAACTCGCCGTCGAAGTCCTCGTGGACGGTGATGCCGGCCTTCTCCACCGCCTTCTCGGCCAGCTCGTACGAGGGCGCCACCAGGTCGCCCCAGCCGCCGTCCTCGCCGACCAGGACGATGCGCGCGCCACGCTCCCCGATGTAGGCCACCTGGCCCTCGGCCCCGCCGTGCGCCTTGGAGAAGGCGCTGATCTGCTTGGCGAGCCGCGCCACCTTGCGCTCGGCCTTCGGGTCAACCTGCTGAGTCTCTGCCATGGTCAGGATGCTACCGACGGGTAGATCAAACGGCGACGGGCGGGGTGCGTGGCCTTGACCACGCACCCCGCCCGAAGCGACGTACAAAGAAAGACTGAGAAGGACTAACGGAGGAAGGGGTCCACCGCGACCGCCACGAAGAGGATCGACACATAGGTGATGGACCAGTGGAACAGGCGCATCTCCTTCAGCTTCGCGCCCGTCACCTCGGCCTTGGCCCGGTTCTGCAGGCCGTGCGCCTCCCAGAGCCAGAAGCCGCCGGCCAGCAGCGCCACGAGCGTGTAGAACCAGCCCGTGTAGCCGAGCGGGGTGAGCAGGAGCGAGACCGCGACCATCACCCAGCTGTAGATCACGATCTGCTTGGCGACCACCTTGTTGGAGGCGACGACCGGCAGCATCGGCACGCCCACGCGCGCGTAGTCCTCCTTGACCTTCATGGACAGCGGCCAGTAGTGCGGCGGTGTCCAGAAGAACATGACGAGGAAGAGGATGATCGGCGCCCACGACATGGAGTTCGTGACGGACGACCAGCCGATGAGCACCGGCAGGCAGCCCGCGATGCCGCCCCACACGATGTTCTGCGAGGTACGGCGCTTGAGGATCATCGTGTAGACGACGACGTAGAAGAGGAGTGCGCCGAGGGAGAGCCAGGCGCTCAGCCAGTTGACGGTGAGGCCGAACAGGAGCGTCGACACGACCGCGAGGGTGATGCCGAAGGCGAGGCACTCGCGCGGGCTGACCATGCCGGTGACCAGCGGGCGCTGCGAGGTGCGGTCCATGAGGGCGTCGATGTCGCGGTCGATGTACATGTTCAGCGCGTTGGCGCCGCCCGCCGACAGGTAGCCGCCTACGCAGGTGAGCAGCACCAGCGTCAGGTCCGGCACGCCCTGCTGGGCGAGGAACATCACCGGAACGGTGGTGATGAGCAGCAGCTCGATGATCCGCGGCTTGGTGAGCGCCACGAACGCCTTGACACGGGCCCCGAACGGCCGGTGACTCGAGCTCCTGCTCTCCCCCAGCGCACCCGCTGGACGGGATTCGACGGCCGTCACGCACACCCCTACAGAGACATCCCAGCAAGCCTCACCCCTGTGAAGTCCCGGTAAAGGCTCGCGCGTACCACGCCACTGTAGACGTTGCCCATACCCCGACCTTCGCGGGGGTGGGGTCGTGTTGGGAGGGGCCGTACACAAGCTCGATCGAGAGCTCGATTGAGCACTCGGATGAGCCGCTCCGTATTCAGTTGCCGAATGCGATCTGCCCAGTCGGGAGGCGGATCCCCTGTAGGCCCGGCAGTCTGGAATGACTCGAAAAATTGCACGTACTTACAGGGGTAGGCTCGACAGCGGCCGGTGGGCGTCCAGTGCGCCGGCATTCGACATGCGTGACATGTGGAGAGGAGCCCTGACTCAGGGTGAGCACCAAGCCGACCACCACAGACCTCGAGTGGACCGAGTTGGACCAGCGGGCCGTGGACACCGCCCGCGTCCTGGCCGCCGACGCCGTACAGAAGGTCGGCAACGGCCATCCGGGTACGGCGATGAGCCTGGCGCCCGCCGCCTACACCCTCTTCCAGAAGGTGATGCGGCACGACCCGGCCGACCCGGACTGGGTTGCCCGCGACCGCTTCGTGCTGTCCGCCGGCCACTCGTCCCTGACCCTCTACACGCAGCTCTACCTGGCCGGCTTCGGCCTGGAGCTGGACGACCTCAAGGCCTTCCGCACCTGGGGCTCGAAGACCCCGGGCCACCCCGAGTACGGCCACACCAAGGGTGTCGAGACGACGACCGGCCCGCTGGGCCAGGGTGTCGCCAACGCCGTGGGCATGGCGATGGCCGCCCGCTACGAGCGCGGTCTGTTCGACCCGGACGCCCCGCAGGGCGAGTCCCCCTTCGACCACTTCGTCTTCGCGATCGCCGGTGACGGCTGCCTCCAGGAGGGCATCTCCGCCGAGGCGTCCTCGCTGGCCGGCCACCAGAAGCTCGGCAATCTGATCCTGCTGTGGGACGACAACCACATCTCGATCGAGGGCGACACCGAGACGGCCGTCTCCGAGGACACCGTCAAGCGGTACGAGGCCTACGGCTGGCACGTCCAGCGCATCGCCCCGAAGCCCGACGGCGACCTGGACCCGCACGCCATCTACAACGCGATCGAGGCCGCGAAGCAGGTGACGGACAAGCCGTCCTTCATCGCGATGCGCTCGATCATCGCCTGGCCCGCCCCCAACGCACAGAACACCGAGGCCGCGCACGGCTCGGCGCTCGGCGACGACGAGGTGGCCGCCACCAAGCGCGTCCTCGGCTTCGACCCGGAGCAGTCCTTCGAGGTCTCCGACGACGTCATCAAGCACACCCGCCAGGCGCTGGAGCGGGGCCGCGAGGCGAAGGCCGAGTGGGAGAAGTCCTTCCAGCTGTGGCGGCAGAACAACCCCGAGCGCGCCGCCGAGTTCGACCGCATCAACGCGGGTGAGCTGCCCGCCGGCTGGGAGGACAAGCTCCCCGTCTTCGAGCCGGGCAAGGGTGTCGCCACGCGTGCCGCCTCCGGCAAGGTGCTGCAGGCACTGGGTGCGGTCATCCCCGAGCTGTGGGGCGGCTCCGCCGACCTCGCCGGGTCGAACAACACGACCATCGACAAGAACAGTTCGTTCCTGCCGGCGGACAACCCGCTGCCGGAGGCGAACCCGTACGGCCGCACGATCCACTACGGCATCCGCGAGCACTCCATGGCCGCGGAGATGAACGGCATCGCGCTGCACGGCCACACCCGTATCTACGGCGGTACGTTCCTGGTCTTCTCCGACTACATGCGCAACGCGGTGCGTCTGTCGGCGCTGATGCACCTGCCGGTGACGTACGTGTGGACGCACGACTCCATCGGTCTCGGTGAGGACGGCCCGACGCACCAGCCGATCGAGCACCTCGCGTCCCTGCGGGCCATCCCGGGCCTGAACGTGGTCCGCCCGGCCGACGCCAACGAGACCGCCATCGCCTGGCGCGAGATCCTCAAGCGGTACACCAAGGAGTTCGGCAAGGGCGCCCCGCACGGCCTGGCGCTGACCCGTCAGGGCGTGCCGACGTACGAGCCCAACGAGGACGCGGCCAAGGGCGGTTACGTCCTGTTCGAGGCCGAGGGCGGCGACGCACAGGTCATCCTGATCGCCACCGGTTCCGAGGTGCACATCGCCGTCGAGGCGCGCGAGCAGCTGCAGGCCGACGGCGTGCCGACGCGGGTCGTGTCCATGCCGTCCGTGGAGTGGTTCGAGGAGCAGGACCAGGGGTACCGGGACAGCGTCCTGCCGCCGCAGGTGAAGGCGCGGGTCGCGGTCGAGGCGGGCATCGGTCTCACCTGGCACAAGTACGTCGGGGACGCCGGTCGCATCGTTTCCCTGGAGCACTTCGGTGCTTCCGCCGACGGCAAGGTGCTCTTCCAGGAGTTCGGCTTCACTGCCGAGAACGTGGCCGCCAAGGCCCGGGAATCCCTCACCGCCGCTCAGCGCTGACGCCCATATACGACACGTAGGAGATGTAATTCCATGACAGACGCACTCAAGCGCCTCTCCGAAGAAGGCGTCGCGATCTGGCTGGACGACCTGTCGCGCAAGCGGATCACGTCCGGCAACCTCGCCGAACTGGTCGACCAGCAGCACGTCGTGGGCGTCACCACCAACCCGACGATCTTCCAGAAGGCGATCTCGTCGGGCGACGGTTACGAGCAGCAGCTCGCGGACCTCGCCGCCCGCAAGGTCACCGTCGAAGAGGCCGTCCGCATGATCACCACGGCGGACGTCCGGGACGCCGCCGACATCCTGCGCCCGGTCTTCGACGCCACCGACGGCCAGGACGGCCGCGTGTCGATCGAGGTCGACCCGCGTCTGGCGCACAACACCAGGGCGACGGTCGCCGAGGCCAAGCAGCTGGCGTGGCTCGTCGACCGCCCGAACACGCTCATCAAGATCCCGGCCACCAAGGCGGGTCTGCCGGCGATCACCGAGGTCATCGGCCTCGGCATCAGCGTCAACGTGACGCTGATCTTCTCGCTGGAGCGCTACCGCGAGGTCATGGACGCCTACCTCTTGGGCCTGGAGAAGGCCAAGGAGCGCGGCCTGGACCTCTCGCAGATCCGTTCCGTGGCGTCCTTCTTCGTGTCCCGTGTGGACACCGAGATCGACAAGCGGCTCGACGAGCTGGGCACCGACGAGGCCAAGGCGCTGCGCGGCAAGGCCGCCGTCGCCAACGCGCGGCTCGCCTACCAGGCGTACGAGGAGGTCTTCTCCTCGGACCGGTGGAGCAAGCTGGAGAACGCCGGCGCCCGCAAGCAGCGTCCGCTGTGGGCCTCCACCGGTGTGAAGGACCCGGCGTACAAGCCGACCCTCTACGTCGACGACCTGGTGGCGCCGAACACGGTCAACACCATGCCTGAGGCCACCCTGCACGCCACGGAGGAGAGCGGCTCGATCACCGGCAACACCGTCGCCGGTACGTACGAGCAGGCCCGCGCCGACATCGACGCCGTCGAGAAGCTCGGGATCTCGTACGACGACGTGGTGCAGCTCCTCGAGGACGAGGGCGTCGAGAAGTTCGAGGCGTCCTGGAACGACCTGCTCAAGTCGACCGAGGCGGAGCTGGAGCGCCTCGCCCCCGCGGAGGGCTGAAACCTTGGCTCCTCTTTCCGGTTCCGGAGCGAACCCGCTCCGTGACCCCGCCGACCGACGGCTCCCGCGTATCGCGGGGCCGTCGGGCCTGGTCATCTTCGGCGTCACGGGCGATCTGTCACGGAAGAAGCTCATGCCCGCCGTGTACGACCTCGCCAACAGGGGTCTGCTGCCGCCGGGCTTCTCCCTCGTCGGCTTCGCGCGCCGCGAGTGGCAGCACGAGGACTTCGCGGCCGAGGTGCACGACGCCGTCAAGGAGCACGCCCGTACGCCGTTCCGTGAGGAGGTCTGGCAGCAGCTCATCCAGGGGATGCGCTTCGTCCAGGGCACCTTCGACGACGACGACGCGTTCGAGCGGCTGCGCGGCACCATCGAGGAGCTGGACAAGGCTCAGGGCACGGGCGGCAACTTCGCCTTCTATCTGTCGGTGCCGCCGCGCTCCTTCCCGGTCGTGATCCAGCAGCTGAAGAAGCACGGCCTGGCCGACCAGACCGGCGGCTCCTGGCGCCGCGCGGTCATCGAGAAGCCCTTCGGCCACGACCTGAAGTCGGCCGAGGAGCTCAACAAGGTCGTCCACGAGGTCTTCGCCCCGGACCAGGTCTTCCGCATCGACCACTACCTGGGCAAGGAGACCGTCCAGAACATCCTGGCGCTGCGCTTCGCCAACACGATGTTCGAGCCGATCTGGAACCGGTCCTTCGTGGACCATGTGCAGATCACGATGGCCGAGGACATCGGCATCGGCGGCCGCGCCGGCTACTACGACGGCATCGGCGCCGCCCGTGACGTCATCCAGAACCACCTCCTCCAGCTCATGGCGCTCACGGCCATGGAGGAGCCCGCCTCCTTCGACGCGGACGCGCTGGCCGCCGAGAAGACCAAGGTGCTCGGCGCGGTACGGCTGCCGAAGGACCTGGGCCGGGACACCGTGCGCGGTCAGTACGCGGCGGGCTGGCAGGGCGGCGAGAAGGCGGTCGGGTACCTCCAGGAGGAGGGCATCGACGCCAAGTCGAAGACGGACACGTACGCGGCCATCAAGCTGGAGGTGGACAACCGCCGTTGGGCGGGCGTGCCGTTCTACCTGCGCACCGGCAAGCGGCTGGGCCGCCGGGTCACCGAGATCGCGGTCGTCTTCCAGCGGGCCCCGCACTCCCCCTTCGACCACACGGCGACGGAGGAACTCGGCAAGAACGCGATCGTCATCCGCGTCCAGCCGGACGAGGGCGTGACGGTCCGCTTCGGCTCCAAGGTGCCGGGCACCTCCATGGAGATCCGGGACGTGTCAATGGACTTCGCCTACGGCGAGTCCTTCACCGAGTCCTCCCCGGAGGCGTACGAGCGTCTGATCCTGGACGTCCTGCTCGGCGACTCGAACCTCTTCCCGCGCACCGAGGAGGTCGAGCTGTCCTGGAAGATCCTCGACCCGATCGAGCAGTACTGGGACCAGAACGGCAGGCCCGCCCAGTACCCGTCCGGCACCTGGGGGCCCGTCGAGGCGGACGAAATGCTCGAGCGAGACGGACGGAGCTGGCGCCGGCCATGAAGATAGACCTCACGGACACCACGGCCAGCAAGATCAACAAGGCGCTGGTGCAGGGCCGCCGTGCCATCGGCACACCGGCCGTCGGCATGGTGCTCACGCTGGTCATCGTGACGGACGAGGAGAACGCGTACGACGCGCTGAAGGCCGCGAACGACGCCTCGCACGAGCACCCCTCGCGCACCCTCGTGGTCATCAAGCGCGTCTCGCGCTCGCCCCGCGACCGTACGCAGTCCCGGCTGGACGCCGAGGTGCGGGTGGGCGCGGACGCGGGGACGGGTGAGACGGTCGTGCTCCGCCTCTACGGCGAGGTCGCGGACCACGCCCAGTCCGTCGTCCTGCCCCTGCTGCTGCCGGACGCCCCGGTGGTGGTCTGGTGGCCGGTGAACGCGCCCCTCGACCCGGCGAACGACCCGCTGGGCGCGCTGGCCCAGCGCCGGGTGACGGACACGTACGCCGCGGAGCAGCCGGTACGGGAGCTGACGGCCCGCGCCGACACGTACACCCCCGGCGACACCGACCTGTCCTGGACCCGCATCACGCCCTGGCGCTCGATGCTGGCCGCCGCGCTCGACCAGGTCACCTGCGAGGTGGAGGCCGTCGAGGTGGAGGGCGAGGAGTTCAACCCGAGCTGCGAGCTGCTGGCGATGTGGCTGGCGGACCGGCTGGACGTGCCGGTGAAGCGGTCGCTGTCGAACGGGCCCGGTCTGACGGCGGTCCGCATGGCGACCGACACCGGCCAGATAGTCCTGGACCGGGCGGACGGCTCGCTGGCGACCCTGTCCATCCAGGGCCAGCCGGACCGTGCGGTGGCGCTGAAGCGGCGTGAGACGGCGGAGCTGATCGCGGAGGAGCTGCGGCGGCTGGATCCGGACGACACCTATGCGTCGGCGCTGCGGTTCGGGGTGGACCGGCTGAACCCTTCGGTACCGGAACCGCCGGCCAAAGGAGAACCGATCGCGGCCGAAGCCCCCGTCGAAACCCCTGTCGAAGAGGCTGCGAAAGCTCCCGCGCAGGACGCGGCGGCGGAGGCACCGGTGAAGGACGAGCCGAAGAAGGCGGCGGCGAAGTGAGTACTCCGCAGCTGGTCGTGCACCACGACAAGGAGCTGATGGCGCAGGCCGCCGCGGCCCGCCTCATCACGAAGATCGTGGACGCACAGGCCTCCCGGGGCTATGCGTCCGTGGTCCTCACCGGCGGCCGCAACGGCAACGGCCTGCTGGCCGCCCTCGCCGCCGCGCCGGCCCGGGACGCGATCGACTGGGGCCGGCTGGACCTGTGGTGGGGCGACGAGCGGTTCCTGCCGGAAGGCGATCCGGACCGCAATGTCACCCAGGCCCGCGAGGCCCTGCTGGACTCCGTCCCGCTGGATCCGAAGCGGGTGCACGCCATGCCGGCCTCGGACGGTCCGTACGGGACCGATGTCGAGGCGGCGGCGGAGGGCTACGCGCAGGAGCTGGCCCGGGCGGCCGGCCCCGAGAACCACGGTGCCGTACCGACCTTCGACGTCCTGATGCTGGGCGTGGGCCCGGACACGCATGTGGCGTCGCTGTTCCCGGAGCTGCCCGCGGTGCGGGAGACGGAGCGGACGGTGGTGGGCGTCCATGGCGCGCCGAAGCCGCCGCCGACGCGGGTGACCCTGACCCTCCCGGCCATCCGCGCGGCGCGTGAGGTCTGGCTGCTGGCGGCCGGCGAGGACAAGGCGCAGGCGGCGGCGATCGCCCTGTCGGGCGCGGGCGAGGTACAGGCCCCGGCCGCGGGCGCCCGCGGCCGCTCCCGCACCCTGTGGCTCCTGGACGCGGCGGCGGCCTCGCAACTGCCCCGGTCGCTGTATCCCCCGGCTTCACCCTGAGGGGTTTTCGCCCCCGCCGCCCCTTCCCATTCCCGACCCTGGGGGCTGCGCCCCCAGACCCCCGCTTTCGGCCTGAACGGCCTCGTCCTCAAACGCCGGACGGGCTGAAAGATCAAGCCTCGGCCGGCGAGAAATCAGCCTCTCCGGCGTTTGAGGAGCGGGGGTCCGGGGGCCGGCCCCCGGGTCGGGACGGGAAGGGGCGGCGGGGGCGAAGAAAGCTCACTTCACGGACCCTGCCATAACCCCCTGCACAAAGTGCTTCTGGAACGCGAAGAACACCACCACCGGCACCACCAGCGACACGAACGCCCCCGGCGCCAGCACATCGATGTTGCTCCCGAACTGCCGTATCTGCGACTGAAGCTGCACAGTCAACGGCTGCGAGGAACTGTCCGCGAACAACAGCGCCACCAGCATGTCGTTCCACACCCACAGAAACTGGAAGATCGCCAGCGAGGCGATCGCAGGCCGCCCCACCGGCAGCACCAGCCGCGTGAAGATCCGCCACTCGCTGCCGCCGTCCATACGGGCAGCCTCCAGCATCTCCTTCGGCATCTCGGCGAAGTAGTTCCTCAGCAGGAACACCGCGAACGGCAGACCGTACGCCACATGGAACAGCACGACCCCCGGAATCGTCCCGAACAGCCCCAGCCGGCCGAAGAGTTTGGCCACCGGCAGCAGACCGATCTGCACCGGCACCACCAACAGGGCCACCACGACCAGGAAGACGGCCTCCCGGCCGGGGAAGTCCAGCCAGGCGAAGGCATATCCGGCCAGCGCCGCCAGCACCACGACCAGCACGGTCGCCGGCACGGAGATCAGCACCGTGTTCCAGAAGGCCTGCGTCATCCCGGAGTTCTTCAGCAGCGCCGAGTAGTTGTCGAAGGACAGCTGCCCCGGGCTGCTGAACACCGTCCACCAGCCGCTGCTCGCCGAGTCCTGCGAGGTCCGCAACGAGGACAGGAACAACCCCGCGAGCGGCGTCAGCCACACCAGGCCGATCACCACCAGGAACGCCTGCACAAGCCCGTTGCCCAGGCCACGCCGGACCACGTTCATCGCGTTCATCGCTGACTCCTCCGGAAGCGGCGGACGTTGAAGACCATGGCGGGGACCACGAGCAGCAGGAGCAGCACACCCAGCGCACTGCCGAGGCCCTGGTTGTTGCCGCCGCCGAAGGACACCAGCCACATCTGGGTGGCGAGCACGGTCGCGTCCTCCTGCACCGGTCCGGGCGCGATGATGTAGACGAGGTCGAAGACCTTCATCACGTTGATCACGAGGGTCACGAAGACGACGGTGAGCACCGGCGCCAGCAGCGGCACCGTGATCCGCCGGAAGATCTGCCACTCGTTCGCGCCGTCCATCCGCGCCGCCTCCAGCGCATCGCGCGGCAGCGTCGCGAGACCGGCCCCGATCAGCACCATCGCGAACCCGGTCCAGATCCACAGATACGCCCCGATGATGGCCGGAGTGACGAGCATCGGTCCGAGCCACGAGACGCCCTGGTACGGCTGCGCGAAGTTCGACGCCGGCAACTTCACCGCGTACGAGCCGGACTTCAGCCCTTCGAAGCGGAAGGAGCCGTCAGCCGCCGTCGTCGTGCTTCCGGCCGTCGTCCCGTCGTCGGCCACCGCCTCGACCTTCATCTCCGGCAGCCCGCTCTCCCGCGGGTCGACCCGGCCCTGCTTCCCGCCCCCGCCGGGGGTGAAGTCCAGGTAGACGACCCCGCGCAGCTCGTCGGCCGCGGCCTTGCGGTGCGCGGCGCCGTACGCGGGCTCGGCACCGCCCGGCAGGTCCTTCGGCGCGACGCCCACCAGCCCGAGCGCCACCGACTGCCCTGGCGACACGCTCCCGCTCGTCCGGTACGAGCCGTCCGGCCCCGCCTTCAGGCCCTGGCCCACGCGGGCCCGCGCGGTCGGATACTCCGAGGTGCCCTTGAAGGCGTCGTGCACCGAGACCACGGCCGCGTTCAGCACGCCCTTGTTCGGGTCCTCGTCGTAGGCGAGCCGGAAGATGATGCCCGCCGCCAGGAAGGACACCGCCATCGGCATGAACAGCAGCAGCTTGAAGGCCGTCGCCCAGCGGACCTTCTCCACCAGTACGGCGAGGATCAGGCCGAGCCCGGTCAGCAGCGCGGGCGCCACGACGACCCAGATGGCCGTGTTCCGTACGGCTTTGAGGGTCGCCGGGTCCCTGAACATCTCGGTGTAGTTCTCGCCGCCCACGAAGCGCGTCCCGGACGCGTCGAAGAAGCTGCGGCCGATCGAGAAGAGCACGGGGTACACGACGAGCGCACCCAGCAGGAGCAGCGCAGGGAAGACGAAGAGCAGGGCGATGAGCCGGGCCCGGCGGCGGGAGCGCCGGGCCCGTTCGGCGCCCGCGACCGGGGGCGGACTTGTCTCTTTCACCAGAGTCGCGGTCATGGCGCGTCAGCCCTTGTAGGCCTTGGCCGCCGCGGCCTCCAGCTGTGCCGCGGTGCCCTTCGGGTTCGACGGGTCGCTCAGGAAGTCCTGGAGCAGCTTCCACTCGCCCGCGCCCTTGGTGCCGCCGAACGCCGCCGGTGCCTGGTCCGACATGTCGAAGCGGACCGAATCCCCGGCCGAGACAAGGGACTTGGCGGTGGCGCGGGTGACGTCGTCACCGTAGGAGTCGAGGGACAGCTTCTTGTTCGGGGACAGGAAGCCGCCGGCCTTCGCCCATACGGCGGCGGCCTCCGGGGTCGCCAGGTACTCCAGGAGCTTCATTCCGGCCGTGGCGTTCTTGCCGTCCTTGAGGACGACGGCCGCGTCGCCGCCGCTGACCACCGGGGCCTTGCCGCCGTCGACGGCGGGGAAGGGGAAGAAGTTCGCGTCCGTGCCGATGGTCTTGCCGAACTGGTCGTGGGCGACCCCGGCGACGAAGTCGCCCTCGTAGACCATGCCTGCCTCGGGCTTGGGCCCGAACACCTTCTCCACCGAGCCCGGGAAGTCGGTGTTGAGGGCCTCCTTCTGGCCGCCCGCTATCAGCTGCTTGTCCTTGAACAGCTTGCCGAGGGTGCCGAGCGCCTTGACCACCGAGGCGTCGGTCCACTTCAGCTTGTGGGCGGCCAGCGCGTCGTACTTCTCGGGGCCGGCCTGGGAGAGGTAGATGTTCTCGAACCAGTCGGTGAGGGTCCAGCCGTCCTGCCCGGCGACCGAGAAGGCGGCAAGGCCCGAGTCGGAGACGGTGTGTCCGGCCTTCAGCATCTCGTCGTAGGTCTTCGGCGGCTTGACGCCCGCCTGGGTGAGGGCCTCGGGGCTGTACCAGACCGTCGACTTGTGGGCGGCCTTGAAGTAGAGGCCGTACAGGGTGCCGTCGACACTGCCGTACTTCTTCCACACCGGGGCGTAGCCCGTGTCCACGGCCTTCTGGGTGGTGGCGGACAGGGGCTTGAGCCAGCCCTTCTTGGCGAACTGCTGCAACACCCCGACCTGCGGGACCATCACCACGTCGGGTGCGTTACCGCCTTCGATCTTGCTGCCGACGACGGTGGAGACGTTGTCGCCGGTGGAGATGAACTGGGTCTTGGCGCCGGTCTTCGCGCTGAAGGCGTCCAGGACCTTCTGGAAGTTCTTCTGCTCGCTGCCGGTCCAGACGCCGGCCACGGTGACCGTCTGCCCGCTGAGCGCCTTGTCGCCGCCGCCCGCGGAGACCGGTCCGCCGCCTCCGCAGGCGGTGGCGCCGAGGGAGAGGGCGAGGGCGGTGCAGCTCGCGAGCAGGGTCGTGCGTCGTCGCATCATCGTTGATGTCCCTTCAAGGGGTGGGAAACTGACGAACAATCAGGGGGAATGGGCCGTGGTGGTCAGAGGTCGCTGATCCACCAGGCCGCCGTCGAACCGGGCAGCACCCCGGCCGTGCAGGGGCCGCTGGAGAGCAGCGGGGTGCCGGAGACCGGCGCGGGCATGGGCGCCGTACCGAAGTTGACGGCGCAGACCAGGCCGTCGCCGCGGGTGAAGGCGAGGACGCCCGGCGGGGTCTCCAGCCAGTCGAGCGTTCCCTCGCCCAACTGGGGCAGTGCGGCCCGCAGTTGGAGCCCGTCGCGGTACAGGTGCCAGAAGGAGCGGGTGTCGGCGAGGGCGCGGTCGGTGGCGTACTCGGCGAAGTAGGAGGGCTGCGGCAGCCACGGCCGCGCGCTTTCGGCACCGGAGGTGAAGCCGAAGGGTGAGGCCTGTCCGGACCACGGCAGCGGTACCCGGCAGCCGTCGCGGATGCGGGCGCGGCTTCCGGTGCGGCGGAAGATCGGGTCGGTGAGCACGTCGTCGGGCAGGTCGACGACCTCGGGCAGGCCCAGTTCCTCGCCCTGGTAGATGTACGCGGCTCCCGGCAGCGCCAGCATCAGCAGCGCGGCGGCGCGGGCGCGGGCGGTGCCCAGGCCGCTGCCCTCCGGAGCGGGTTCTCCGTAGCGGGTGACGGTGCGGACCTGGTCGTGGTTGTTGAGGACCCAGGTGACCGTGGAGCCCGTGCCGGCTATGTCCTGCATGGCCTCGGTGATGACCTTGCGGAAGGCGTCGGCGTTCCAGGGGGCGCTGAGCAGGTCGAAGAAGAAGGCCTGGTGGAGTTCGTCGGGGCGGACGTACTGCGCGTGTTCGCGTGCGGTCGGCACCGACACCTCGCCGACCAGCAGCCGCTCGCGGCCGTCGCGCGCCGTGTACTCCTCGCACACCGCCCGCCAGTGCCGCCACACGTCGTGCACCTCGGGCTGGTTCCAGGCGAGCGGGTTGACGGAGTCGCGGGTGCGGGCGTCGGCCTCGGGGTCGTCGGAGTCGGGCAGTTCGGGGTGCTTGTAGAGGCCGGCGGCGACGTCGATGCGGAAGCCGTCGATGCCCCGGTCGAGCCAGAAGCGCAGGATCCGGTCGAACTCGGCGCCGGTGGCGGGGTTGCGCCAGTTCCAGTCGGGCTGCTCGGGGGCGAACATGTGCAGGTACCACTGGCCGGGGCGGCCGTCGGGCTCGGTCACCCGGGTCCAGGCGGGGCCGCCGAACATGGAGTGCCAGTTGTTGGGGGGCTGCGAGCCGTCGGCGCCGCGGCCGTCGGCGAAGTGGAAGCGGGCGCGGGCCGCGCTGCCGGGTTCCGAGGCGAGCGCCTCCTGGAACCACGGGTGCTCGCTGGAGCAGTGGTTGGGCACGACGTCCAGCAGCACCTTGACGCCGAGCTTCCGGGCCGCCGCCATCAGCAGGTCGAACTCGGCCAGGTCGCCGAAGAGCGGGTCGACGTCGCAGTAGTCGGCCACGTCGTAGCCGTGGTCGTGCTGCGGGGACGGATAGAAGGGGCTCAGCCAGATCCCGTCGACGCCCAGCTTCTTCAGGTACGGCAGTCCGGCGCGGACCCCGGCCAGATCGCCGATGCCGTCTCCGGTGCTGTCCAGGAAGCTGCGGACGTACACCTGGTAGATCACCGCGTCACGCCACCAGCGGTACTTACTCAACATGCATGCATGTTAGGTAGGCGTGTCGTGAGGGTGTCAATGAAAGAAACAGAAGCTACTGGTGAGTTGGCATGGCAAAAGCGGACCTAAAGGGGCATCCTGAGCCCAGATGAGACTTCCGCGTTACCCAACAAGTAACTAGCGGGTGGAGACAGCCGCCAGCTCCCGCGCCAGCCTCTGCACCGCCGCCGCAGGCGTCTCGTGCCCGGTCATCGCGTCGTGCACGACCGCCTGCACCACCAGGCTGACCTGGTCGTAGCGCGGGCTCTTGGGGCGCGGCGCGGCATGCAGGACGCTCGTGCGCAGGGTCGGCAGATACGGGAACCGCCGGATCAGCTCGGGATCCTCGTACAGCGCGGCCCGTACGGGCGGCAGCGCGCCGCGGGTGAGGACCTGGCGCTGGACGGGCTCGCTGGTGAGATAGGCGAGCAGGCGCGCGGCGGAGTCGGGGTGCTGTGTATGCGTGTTGACGGCCAGGTTGGAGCCGCCGAGGACGCTCCTGCCGGGCCCGTCCGGGCCGGGCAGCGGTACGGCGCCGACCTTGCCGGCGACCGGGGAGCCCTTCGCCGAGGCGCCGACGTAGGCGTAGGGCCAGTTGCGCAGGAAGAGCAGACGTCCGTCCTGGAAGGCCTGTTTGGACTCTTCTTCCTTGTAGGTGAGCGCCTTCTTCGGGATCCAGCCCTCGCGCACGCCCCGGGCGAGGAAGCCGATGCCCTCCCGGGCGGCTGCCGAGTCGACGGTGACGCGCGCGCCCTCGTCGCCGAGGATGCTGCCGCCCGCGGAGTAGACGGCCTCGGCGGCGTTGACGGTGAGGCCCTCGTACGGGAGGAACTGCCCCGCGTAGCCGTCGAGTCCGTACTTGGGCGCGATGGTCTTCGCGTCGTACTCCAGCTCGGCCCAGGTGCGCGGCGGCGGGACGCCCTCCTTGGCGAGGATGTCCTTGCGGTAGAGGAGCAGTCCGGCGTTGGTGACGTACGGGACGGCGTACAGATGGTTGTCGTAGGTCGCCGTGTCGACGACCGGCTTCAGGAAGCCCTTCATGGGGAAGCGGTCGGGGGGCAGCGGCCGTATCCAGCCCGCCGCCGCGAACTCCGAGGTCCAGCTGACGTCGATGTTGAGCACGTCGAACCGGCTGCGGTCCCCGCCGCGCAGGTCGGTGACCATCTGCGCATGGGTCTCGTCGGCGGAGTCCGGAAGCTCGACGAGGTGGACCTTCTCACCGGGGTGGGTGCGGTTCCAGCCCTGGAGGAGGGGGTCGAGGTAGTTGGTGAGGTCTCCGGCGGTGGCGAGCGTCAACGGCCCGCGGCCGCTCGCGGCACCCTCCTCGGCGTGTGCGCCCGAGGCGACGTACCCGGTCATGACCACGACGAGAACAAGGAGGCCCCTACCGGCGGCATGGATCCACCGCATAGGTTCCTCCCTGTACACCGGCGCCGGGCATCTTCGCCCGGAGTCAGAGGCCATGTATACCTGTTAGGTATGCGCGATACTAGGGCCTGGAGCACATTCCGAGGACAGGAGGACAGCACGAGTGCGCCTGCCCCTCCTGGCACTCCTGGCACGCGGCCCGGCCCACGGCTACGAGCTCAAGCAGGACCTTGAGCAACTGCTGGGCTCCGCGTACCCTCAGCCGAACGTCGGCCAGATCTACGTAACCCTCGGCCGCCTCGAGAAGCAAGGTCTGATCGAGGGCGAGGACGTCGAGCAGTCGAGCCGGCCCAACAAAAAGGTCTACCACCTCACGGACACCGGGCGGGAGGCGCTGCGCGCCTGGTTCGAGGAGCCCGAGGACGAGCCGCGGGTGCGGGACGAGTTCTTCATGAAGCTGGCGCTCGCTCCGCAGACGGGTCTCGCCGAGCAGATCGCCCTGATCAACAAGCAGCGGCGCCAGTACCTCAACACCATGCGCGACCTGTCCAAACTGGCCGCCGCCGAAGACCGCGACAACCGCATCGCCCATCTGCTGATCGAGGGCGCGATGCTGCACCTGCAGGCCGACCTCGACTGGCTGGAACGGTGCCAGGAAGAGCTGGAGGAGCTGGAGTGAGCGACAGTCCCGCTCCTGTGCTGCACGCAGAAGGCCTGGTCAAGACGCACTACGGCGAGGGCGCGCCGGCGCATGCCGTACGCGGGGTGGACCTGTGCGTCCGGCAGGGCGAGTTCGTGGCCGTCACCGGTCCGTCCGGGGCCGGCAAGTCGACCTTGCTGCATCTGCTGGGCGGGCTGCAGCGGCCGGACGGCGGCAGCATCCGGCTGGACGGTGAGCGCACGGACGCATGGAGCGAGGCGCGCTGGGCCGTGGAGCGCAGGAAGCGGATCGGGATCGTCTTCCAGTTCTTCAACCTGGTCTCCAATCTGTCGGTCGCCGACAACGTGGAGCTGCCGGCGCTGCTAGCCGGGGTCACGCCGAAGCAGGCGCGGGCCGAGCGGGAGCAGCTGCTCGGCGAACTGGGGTTGGGCGGCAAGGAGCGGAGCATGCCGGGCGAGCTGTCCGGCGGCGAGCAGCAGCGGGTCGCGCTGGCCCGCGCCCTGGTCAACCACCCGCCCCTCCTGCTGGCCGACGAACCCGCCGGCAGCCTGGACAGCAAGGGCACCCGTGAGGTGATGCGGCTGCTGTCCCGCTTCCACCAGCGCGGCCAGACGATCGTGCTGGTCACCCATGACGCCCGGCTGGCGAGCGCCGCGGACCGTGTGATCAGTTTCTTCGACGGCCGGATCGCCGACGACGCGGAGCTGGACGGCACCGGGGCGTCCCGCCGGGGCGGCATATCCGGAGTGCTGGAGCTCAGGGACTGACATGCGGGTGTACGACGATCCCCGGAAGGCCTGAGCCATATGCGAGCAACTCTGCGCTGGGCGCACTCCGATCTGCGCACGCACCGCGGCGAGGCGCTGTTCCTGGTCCTCGCCACCGCCGGGATCGTCGTGTCGCTGCTGCTGGCCACGGCCCTGTTCGGATACGCCACCAACCCATGGCAGCGGATCTTCACGCAGGAGCGCGGCGCGCACGTCTGGATACACACCGACAAGTCCGCCCGGGTGGGGAAGCTGGCCGGTTTGGACGGTGTGGAGTCCGTCGCCGGCCCCTACCCCACCGCCGTCGCCACCCTCGCCTCACGCGGCACCCGCGCCTCCGTCGAACTGCGCGCGACCCCGCCCGAGCGCCCCAGTGTCGCCCGCCCGCTGCTGACGGCCGGCCACTGGCTGAAGGCCGACGCCCCCGACGGCGTGGTCCTGGAGAGCCGCCTCGCCCGCGCCCTGCTCGCCGAACCGGGCGACACGCTCACGCTGCCGGGCACGGGTCGGACGGTGACCGTGGTGGGCGTGGCCGACAGCGCGGAGCCCCGCTACCGCGCGAACGAGCAGCCGGGCCTGGTCTGGGCCCTCCCCTCCGCGCTGCCGCACCCCACCGGCCAGGTCATCGGCCTGCGCCTGACCGACCCCGAGGACACGGACTACGCCGTCCAGCGCGCCGTCACCGTCCTCGGCGCGGGCGCCATCGGCGAGGTCTCCACCTGGCAGCAGGCCCGCGCCGAGGCACAGGGCGACAACCGGCTGCTCGGGCAGGTCCTCGGCCTGTTCGGCCTGGGCGCGCTGGTCGCCGCGGGCCTCGCCGTCCACGGCGCGATCGCCACCCGCATCCGCGGCCACCTCCGCGACATCTCGGTCCTGAAGGCGATCGGCTTCACGCCGGCCCAGGTCGTCCGCGTGTTCCTGTTCCAGCACATCGCCTACGCCGTCCTGGGCGCCGTAGCCGCGGCAACGCTCACCGAGGCCCTGGGCGGCCACTTCCCCGGCCGCCTCGGAGACGCCCTCGGCGTATGGCAGGGCCTACCGGGCCACACCCCGACCCTCTTCGCCATCCCGGCCGGCGCCGTCCTCTTCATCGGAGCCACAACGGCCCTCGCAGCCTGGCGAGCGGGCCGCATACCACCGGTCCCGGTGGCGCGGCCCGCGGGTGCTGGGGGTGGAGGGCTGGGTCTGGCTCGACGGGCGCTGGGCCTGGAAGCCGCCCCCCGGCTGCCGGACCGAGCTCTACGGGCGCCCGGCCCCTCGGCCGATGAACGCTCCACAGGCCCGGCACCCACCACCCCCCGACCCGCGCCTGCAGTAGGCAGCGGGCTGCTGCAGCAGGCCCGACGGACGCTGAGGCTCGGTGCACGGCCGTCCGATTCGGCGGACCACCCTCGACCGGATCCGACGCGAGGGGCGCCGACCCCCCGGCCTCTGGCTGCGGCAGCCAAAGGACTACTGGGGGTGACAAAACAGAGGCTGACGGCACGGCCCAGTGCCCCGGCAGAACACCCACCGCCGGGCCGAGCGGAGGGGACCGCCAGCACTCGGCTCGCGGCTCCGGCGACCGGGCAACCCTGCGACTCCGTTCACTACAGCACGGGCCTGGCCCCCACCGCCCCTTCCGGCGGGCATCTCTCCGCCATCGCCCGGTGGGCGCTGGGCGTCGGTGTGCCGCCCGCACTGGTGCTGGGCTGGCACACCGCCTCGCTTCGTCGGCTGCGGTCCCTGGCCACCGTGGCCCGGCTGGCCCTCCCCCTGCTGCTGATCGTCGTGGCGATGAGTGCCTGGACCACCATCGACCGTTTCCACAGCAGGCCCGAGCAGATAGGACTGCCGGCCGCACTCACCGTCCACGCCGACGCGGGGATGGGCGACCGGGAAGCTCGCCCCCTGCTGCAGCGCGACCCGCAGGTCGCCGCCGTCTACCCGGGTGTCGAGGTCGCCGCCCTGGTGCCGGGCCAGACGGCCACGATCGCCCTGCGGGGCCTCGGCACCAGCCAGAACCCCTACCCGTACACCCTGGCCGAGGGCCGTGCCGCACGCGGCAGCGACGAGGCGGTGGCCGGGCAGGGTCTCCTGGACCTGCTGGACGTCCGGGTCGGCGACTGGGTACGCATGACGGTCGGCGACCAGCCGCAGATCCTGCACATCGTGGGCCGCAGCATCGAACCGGAGAACGCCGGCCGGGTCATCTCCACCTCCCTCGACACCCTCCGCGAGAACGACCCGCGCCTCACCCCCACCCTCTACCAGCTCCGCCTGCGCCCCGGAGCCGACCCGCGTGCGGTCGCCGGCCGGCTGGCAGCCGCCGGGCACGGCCGGCTCGACGTGCATGCCGTGACCAACCCGGCCGACGGGCTCTCACCCCTGCGCTCGGTCGTCGTCGGCCTGATCGCCGTCCTGGCCCTCATCGGGCTCGTCGAAGTGCTCACCGCTATCGGCGGCACCGTCCGCGAGGGCGAACGCGATCTGCTCGCCCTCAAGGCCATCGGTCTGTCCCCGCGCCAGATCACGGCGATCACCGTCACGGCCACCGGCTGCACCGCCCTGGCCGCCGTCCTCGCCGGTACGGCCCTGGGCACCCCCCTCGCGCACTGGCTGATCAACTCCCAGGGCAGATCCAGCGGCATCGGCGCCGGGATCGCCCAGAGCCCGTCGCCGGTCCTGCTCCTGCTCTTCGGCGCCGCCGCCGTGCTCGGCGCGGCCGCACTCGCCGCCCTCCCGGCGGCACGCGCGGCCAGACGACGGCTCGCGGACACCCTCAGCGCGGTGGCCTGACGGGAAGGTCGGGCACGTCAACTGCCGTAGAAATCCTGCCGGTTGTGAGGCGACGGGAAGCGGACGGTCATGCACCGCTCGCTTCCCCCGGCCATCGCGGCGGTGTTACGCCCGCCCCCGCAGCTCCCGGTACTTGGCGACCAGCGCCTTGCTGGACTCGTCCAGGCCCGCCACCTCGGCCCCCTCGGTCAGTGCGGGCTCGACCCGCTTGGCCAGCACCTTGCCGAGCTCGACGCCCCACTGGTCGAAGGAGTCGATGTTCCACACCGCACCCTGCACGAACACCTTGTGCTCGTACAGCGCGACCAACTGGCCCAGCACGGACGGCGTCAGCTCGCGCGCCAGGATCGTCGTCGTCGGGTGATTCCCCTTGAACGTCTTGTGCGCCACCAGCTCCTCCGGCACGCCCTCGGCCCGCACCTCGTCCGGTGTCTTGCCGAAGGCGAGGGCCTGCGTCTGCGCGAAGAAGTTCGCCATCAGCAGGTCGTGCTGCGCCTTGAGCCCCTCGCTCAGCTCGGCCACCGGCTCGGCGAACCCGATGAAATCGGCCGGGATCAGCTTCGTGCCCTGGTGGATGAGCTGGTAGTAGGCGTGCTGGCCGTTGGTGCCCGGCGTGCCCCACACCACCGGCCCCGTCTGCCAGTCCACCTCCCGCCCGTCCCGGCCCACGTACTTGCCGTTGGACTCCATGTCCAGCTGCTGCAGATAGGCGGTGAACTTGGAGAGGTAGTGGCTGTACGGCAGCACCGCATGCGACTGGGCGTCATGGAAGTTGCCGTACCAGACGCCCAACAGGCCCAGCAGCAACGGCACGTTGGACTCCGCGGGCGCCGACCTGAAGTGCTCGTCCACCAGCCGGAACCCGTCGAGCATCTCCCGGAAACGATCCGGGCCGATGGCGATCATCAGCGCCAGCCCGATCGCCGAGTCGTACGAGTACCGGCCGCCGACCCAGTCCCAGAACTCGAACATGTTCGCCGTGTCGATGCCGAACTCCGACACCTTCCCGGCGTTCGTCGACAGCGCCACGAAGTGCCGCGCGACGGCCTCCTGACCGGCCTTCAGCTCGCCGAGCAGCCACTCACGCGCCGAGGTCGCGTTCGTGATCGTCTCGATGGTGGTGAAGGTCTTGGAAGCGATGACGAACAGCGTCTCCGCCGCATCCAGGTCGCGGGTGGCCTCGTGCAGGTCGGCGCCGTCGACGTTCGACACGAAGCGGACCGTGAGGTCGCGGTCGGTGTAGCTGCGCAGCACCTCGTACGCCATCGCCGGGCCCAGGTCGGAGCCGCCGATACCGATGTTGACGACGTTCTTGATGCGCTTGCCGGTGTGGCCTGTCCAGGCGCCGGAGCGGACCCGCTCGGCGAAGTCGGCCATCTTGTCGAGCACCGCGTGCACACCCGGGACGACGTTCTCGCCGTCGACCTCGATCACCGCGTCGCGCGGGGCGCGCAGCGCGGTGTGCAGCACGGCGCGGTTCTCGGTCGTGTTGATCTTCTCGCCGCGGAACATGGCGTCCCGCAGGCCGAAGACGTCGGTGGCGGCGGCCAGCTCGCGCAGCAGCCGCAGGGTCTCGTCGGTGACGAGGTGCTTGGAGTAGTCGATGTACAGGTCGCCGACCTGGAGCGTGTACCCGGCGCCGCGTCCCGGGTCCGCGGCGAACAGGTCCCGCAGCCGCACTTCGCCGAGCTCCTCACGGTGCTTGGCCAGCGCGGTCCACTCGGGCGTCTGGTTGAGCCTGTTACGGACGTCTGCGTTCATTTCGGACTTCAGCCTTCTTTCCTGCCTTGCCCCGCTGCCTGTCCCAACCTAGTTGATCAGCGCGTGACATGAGCTGTCGTGGCGTCGCCGTGCGGCGCAACAACAGGTACGTCCCGCTTGCGGGCAGGTATCAGGGCGAGGACCGACAGGAGGGAGAAGGCGGCGGTGAGCAGCGCCGGCGTGTTCAGGCCCCAGGCGGTGGCGACCGCGCCACCGAGCAGGGCGCCCAGCGGAGCCCCGGCGACGGCGCCGCCCAGCAGTCCGAAGACGACCCAGGGCAGATGGACCCAGGCGGTCACGGACGCGATGAGCAGGGGGCGGTCGGTCAGGGAAGCGGCGAGCAGGGGCAGCGCCGCACCGCGCAGCGCGTCTCCGAACCGGGAGACCACCGCGGCCGTCCACAGCCGCCCGAATCCCCCACGCCACTCGGGCGCAAGACCGCCCACTGCCTCGACCGTCGCCACAACTCCCCCTCACGATCTGCCGATGCACAAACCGTAGAGGGCGCCACTGACAATCGGTGCTCAGGCGGCCGGGGGCCGGGTACGAAACTGCTCCGGCCAGGCACCCCTCGGGCCCGGCCGGCTCTCAACTCCTAGATCTCGCCCCGCAGTTTGGCGAGCGCCTCGGCGAGGATCGCCTCGCCGTCCGCGTCACTGCGCCGCTCCCTGACGTACGCGAGGTGCGTCTTGTAGGGCTCGGTGCGCGGCGGGTCCGGCGGGTTGTCCCGGTCCTGTCCGGCGGGGAAGCCGCAGCGCGGGCAGTCCCAGGTCTCGGGAACCTGCGCGTCGCTGGCGAAGCTGGGCTGCGTCTCGTGCCCGTTCGAGCACCAGAAGGAGATGCGCAGACGCGGCGCGGACTCGCCGCGCTCGGCCTCGCCCATCGGCCCCGCCCCGACCCGGCTTCCTCGGATCGCGTTGCCACTTGCCACGGTCGTAACTCCCTGCGTGATGGTGCCGCGAAGCGAGTCGGCGTTTCGCTTCGTTGCGAGCGCCTCAGTCTACGTAAGGCCCAACGCGCGTCCAGTGATTGGAGTTACACCCCCCACACCTAGACGCAAGCCCCATGATAGGCCGCGCTCAGCTGCGCGTACCGAACATGGGGCCTTACGTGCGGAATGTACGTGCTGTGTGCGTCGCTGCTCAGCTGTTCGACTTCATCAGGATGCCGAGTACGACAATGCACGCGAACCAGAGCAGACCGATCACCACGGTGATCCGGTCGAGGTTGCGCTCGGCGACCGAGGAGCCGCCGACGGACGACTGCATGCCGCCACCGAACATGTCGGAGAGGCCGCCGCCCTTCCCCTTGTGCATCAGCACCAGCAGCATCAGCAGCAGGCTGAAGACGATCAGGGCGATCGAGAACCCCAAAACCACGGCTGGACCAACTTCCTCGGATTCGGATGGACGACGGGGGCACAGCAACCGGGCTGTGCCCCCGCAAGGGTACGACGTATCGCCGCTACCGCATACTCCCAGCTCGTGTCACTGGTCGCGGAAGCGCACGATCTTGACGAACTCGTCCGCGTCCAGCGAGGCACCGCCGACCAGGGCGCCGTCGATGTCGGCCTGCGCCATGATCTCGGCGACGTTGCCGGCCTTGACGGAGCCGCCGTACTGGATGCGGACCCGGTCGGCCAGCTCCTGGGTGTACAGCTCGGCGATCTTGCCGCGGATGGCGGCGCAGACCTCCTGGGCGTCCTCGGCGCCGCAGACCTTGCCGGTGCCGATGGCCCAGACGGGCTCGTAGGCGATCACGATCGACTCGGCCTGCTCGGCCGGGAGGTCCTTGAGACCGCCTTCGACCTGGGCCAGGGTGTGGGAGACGTGGTTGCCCGCCTCGCGGACCTCCAGCTCCTCGCCGACGCACAGGATCGGGGTCAGGCCGTGCTTGTAGGCGGCCTTGACCTTGGCGTTGACCTGCTCGTCGGTCTCGTTGTGGTACTGGCGGCGCTCGGAGTGGCCGATGGCCACGTAGGTGCACTTCAGCTTGGCCAGCATGGCGCCGGAGATCTCGCCGGTGTAGGCGCCGGAGTCGTGCGCCGAGAGGTCCTGGGCGCCGTACTTGATCTTGAGCTTGTCGCCGTCGACCAGGGTCTGCACGGAGCGCAGGTCGGTGAAGGGCGGCAGGACGGCGACCTCCACGGCCTCGTAGTCCTTGTCCGCGAGGGCGAAGGCGAGCTTCTGGACGTGGGCGATGGCCTCGAGGTGGTTGAGGTTCATCTTCCAGTTGCCCGCCATCAGCGGCGTGCGCCCAGAAGAAACAGATGGAGCCATTGAGGTCAGTCCTCCAGCGCGGCGAGGCCGGGGAGCGTCTTGCCCTCGAGGTATTCGAGGGAGGCGCCACCGCCGGTCGAGATGTGGCCGAATGCGTTCTCGTCGAAGCCCAGGAGGCGCACGGCCGCGGCGGAGTCGCCGCCGCCGACGACCGTGAAGGCCGGGGAGTCGAGGAGGGCCTGGGCGACCGCCTTGGTGCCCTCGGCGAAATCGGGGTGCTCGAAGACGCCCATCGGGCCGTTCCAGAAGACGGTGGCAGCGTCGGCGATCTTCGAGGCGTACAGCTTGCGGGTCTCCGGACCGATGTCCAGGCCCTCCTGGTCGGCCGGGATGGCGTCCGCGGCGACGGTGGTGGGGTTGGCCGGGGCCTTGGTCTTCAGGTCCGGGAAGTCCGTGGAGACCAGGGTGTCGACGGGAAGCACCAGCTCGACGCCGGTCTTCTCGGCGCGCTCGATGTACTCCAGGACGGCCGGGATCTGGTCCTCCTGCAGGAGGGACTTGCCGATCTCGTAGCCCTTGGCCTTGAGGAAGGTGTACGCCATGCCGCCGCCGATGAGCAGGCGGTCGGCCTTGCCGAGCAGCTGGTCGATGACGGCGAGCTTGTCGGAGACCTTGGCGCCGCCGAGGGCGACGACGTACGGCCGCTGCACGTCCTCGGTGAGCTTCTTCAGTACGGCGACCTCGTTCGCGATGAGGTAGCCGGCGGCGTGCGGCAGACGTGCCGGAAGGTCGAAGACCGAGGCGTGCCCCCGGTGCACCGCGCCGAAGCCGTCGCCGACGTAGACGTCCGCGAGGGCGGCCAGCTGGTCCGCGAACTCGCCGCGCTCGGCGTCGTCCTTGGAGGTCTCGCCGGCGTTGAAGCGCAGGTTCTCGATGACCGCCACCTGGCCCGGCTCGAGGCCGTCGACGGCCGCATGGGCGGCGGGGCCGACGGTGTCCTGGGCGAAGGCCACGGGGGCGCCCAGCAGCTCACCGAGCCGCTCGGCAGCCGGAAGCAGGGAGAAGGCCGGGTCCGGCGCGCCCTTGGGGCGGCCGAGGTGCGAGGCCACGACCACCTTGGCGCCTGCGTCCGCGAGGGCCTTGACGGTGGGCAGGACGGCGCGGATGCGGCCGTCGTCGGTGATGAGGCCGTCGGCGAGCGGCACGTTGAGGTCGGCGCGGACGAAGACCCGCTTGCCGTCCACGCCGTCGGCGAGAAGTTCGTCGATCGTCTTCATATGAGGACTCCTGGTGAGGGCTGCTCTGATCCTACGAGGGCTGATCCGTACGTGAGTCAGGGCCCGGGCGGCGCGTCCCTGCGCTGCCCGAGCCCTGCGTTCACATCGAGTTGCCTGCTCTGTGGATCAGATCAGAGCTGGTTGCCGACGAAGACCGTGAGGTCGACGAGGCGGTTGGAGTAGCCCCACTCGTTGTCGTACCAGCCGAGGATCTTCACCGAGTTGCCCTCCTGGACCATGGTCAGGGAGGAGTCGAAGGTGCAGGAGGCCGGGTCGCTGACGATGTCCGAGGAGACGATCGGGTCCTCGGTGTACGACAGGTAGCCCTTGAGGTCGCCGTCCTCGGAGGCCTTCTTGAACGCGGCGTTGACCTCGTCCTTGGTGACCTCGCGCTGCAGCGTCACGACCAGGTCGGTGGCCGAGCCGGTGGGGACCGGGACGCGCATGGCGATGCCGTCCAGCTTGCCCTTGAGCTGCGGCAGGACCAGGGCGGTGGCCTTGGCGGCACCGGTGGTGGTCGGGATGATGTTCTCGGCGGCGGCGCGGGCGCGGCGCAGGTCCGAGTGCGGGAAGTCCAGGATGCGCTGGTCGTTGGTGTACGCGTGGACCGTCGTCATCAGGCCCTTGACGATGCCGAAGTTCTCGTCGAGGACCTTCGCCATCGGCGCGACACAGTTGGTGGTGCAGGAGGCGTTGGAGATGACGTGGTGGTTGGCCGCGTCGTACTTGTCCTGGTTGACACCCATCACGATGGTGATGTCCTCATCCTTGGCCGGAGCCGAGATGAGGACCTTCTTGGCGCCGCCGGCGATGTGCTTCTCGGCGTCGGCCTTCTTCGTGAAGATGCCGGTCGACTCGACCACGATGTCGACGCCGAGCTCGCCCCACGGGATGTCGGCGGGGTTGCGCTCGGAAAGGACCTTGATGGTGTGCCCGTCGACGGTGATCGTGTCAGCGGTGTGCGACACCTCGGCCTTGAGGCGGCCCAGGATGGTGTCGTACTTGAGCAGGTGGGCGGTGGTCGCGGTGTCACCCAGGTCGTTGACAGCCACGATCTCGATGTCTGCACCCTGCTCCAGCAGCGCGCGGAAGTAGTTGCGACCGATACGACCGAAGCCGTTGATGCCTACGCGGATCGTCACGAACCGATCTCCTCGTTGGTACGCCGGCCATGCGGTGCCGGCGAGCTCTGTTTGGGATGTCCCCGACCACCCCCGACCCTACCTCCCTGAGGGCGCCGTAGTGACATCGAGACGGCCCATACATGGGCAGGCGGTCCGTACCCGCCAGTAGGGGTACGGACCGCCCGGGACGAAAGATCTGGTCACTCTTTTTGACTACGGAGAGCTAGTCATCGTTGACCGGGGTGTTCACCCTTCCAGGGCCGCGAGGGCCTTCTTGATGAGGCTGTTGCGATCTGCCGCCGCGCTGACGTGCTCCAGGCCGAAGCCCAGCAGCACGGTCCGGTCGGTGGTGATCGCTCCGTATGTCCTGAACAGTGCTCCGGTGCGCGTCCAGTCCTTGAGGACGGCCGGGCTGCCCGCGGGCGGTCCGGACACGCTCCAGGCGCCGAGTGACGTCTCGAAGCCCTCGGTCTGGGTCGGCGTGCCGCCGATGACGAGCGAGGCGTCGTCGGCGAGGACGCCGTGGCCGCCGGTACCCGGGTCGGTGACGTAGCTGATGGAGACCTCGACGGACTTGCCGGCGTAGGCGCTCAGGTCGTAGTTGACCTGCTGCCAGCCGTTGGAGGCGCCGGTGAGGCTGTTCCAGGAACCGCTCGTGCCGGTCGCGGTGCAGTCGTTGTCGGCGAGGGTCAGGTAGTGCTTGAGCCAGGGGTGCTCGTTCACCAGGAAGCCCGCGCCGCACTCGCTCGGTACGGTCTGGTGGGTCGCGCCGCCCTTCTCCGGGAGGGTCGTCCAGTCGTCGGCGCCCGTGGTGTGGGCCTCGACGATGACGTGGTCGTAGCCGGGCTCGGTGTCCCAGAGCAACTGGCTGCGCAGGGTGGGCTGCTGGGCCGCGGTGACACCGGTGAGGTCGATGGTGCGGGTGAGGCGCTTGTATGCGTCGTCGGTGTGGACGGCGGCCGCCATGAAGGAGCCGGAGTACGGCCCGTACGGGTTGACGGTCCCGGCGAACTGGCCCGCGCCCGCGCTGGCGAACTGCGGGTACTTGTCGGCGGGCAGCGAGTCGGAGGTGACGCCGTAGGTGCCCGCCTTGTCGAGCGGGTTGCCGGTGGCGGCACCGAGCGCCCCGCTGAAGCCGTCAAGCTTGCCGGAGCCGGTGAAGCCGGTGGCCCCGGGGGTCGACGTACGGGAGTAGGCGCCCAGGTAGTACTGGCTGAAGTCGTTCGACAGGGTGCCCCCGCCGAGGTCGACGCTGCCGCCGGCCTGCTCGCCCGCCTCGATCAGCTTGCCGCCCTCGTTGAGGTAGGCGCGCAACTGGAGCTGGGTGGCGTTGCCGGGGACCCCCGCACCTGTGTAGTGGACGACGGTCCTGAAGTGCTTCAGCACGCCGAGCGCGTCGGGTGCGCCCTGGGTGGCGACGTCCCAGACGATCGCCTTGCGGCCGTTCGCCTTCAGGGCGTCCACGTACGTCTGCGCCTGCGTGGCGGTCGCGCCTTCCTCGGCGACGACGAGGGTGTCGGCCTTGGGCCGCTGGGCGACGGTGTAGGTGAAGTGCTCGCTGGAGACCTTCTTGCCGCTCCTGGACTCTCCGGTGAACCACACCTCGACCTTGTCGCCCGGCTCGCCGTCCCTGACCTTGGCCCGGTACTCGTCGAAGTGCAGGTTGTCGTCCCCGCCGTAGGTCTCGCCGCCCTTCCAGGCCTTGAGCCCCTCATCCTGCGTACGGCCGCCGTTGACGCGGTACTTGAGCTCCTTGTCGCGCACGGCCTTGCGTACGACGACGGAGACCTCCTGATCGGCGCCGCGCGAGTACGACGTGGTGAACGTGGCCGGGGTGAAGTCAGCTGCGGTCAGGCCGAGCGAGGAGGACGGGGTGTCGGGGTGCGGGGCGGTCTCGGCGACCGACAGCGCGAACGGGATGTTCTTCTCGAACTCCTGCTGGATCAGCTTCTCGTCGTCCGGGAAGTTGAAGACGGACTGGCAGTCGGCCGCCTTCCACTGGTCGTTGGGGTCGATGTTCGACGCGGTCTGGCACGTCGACATCTCGGGGGTGAACATCGAGATGCCGTTGACGTTCCCCGCGTGGCCGTCCGCCTCGCCGTTGGTGGTGTACAGCTCGGAGGAGACCTGCGGGCGGTAGCCGGGTATCGCGGAGTGGTCCGGCGAACCGGCGAGGGCCTTGTAGACCACGTCGTCGGGCGTGGGGGTGGCCACCTGCCAGCCGACGCCGTAGAGGAGGAGTTCGGCGGCGGAGTGGTAGTTGATGGCGTAACTGAAGCCGATGCGCTTCTCGAAGGCGTCCAGCGCCCTGGTCTCGGGCTCGGAGGCGGGGCTCGCGCCGCGGTAGGTCTCGCTGGTGGGGTTGGGGGACGAACCCTCGTCGTCGTAGCCCCACTTGTAGGCGAAGTTGCGGTTGAGGTCGACGCCGTCACCGGTGGATATGACGCCGTCGCCGTTGACGTCACGAAGGTTCTTGCGCCACAGGCGGGTGTCGGAGTTCTTGAACGTGTAGTCGTAGCCGTCGGGGTTGGCCGAGATCACGAACCACAGCTCCGTGGAGTCCACGATCTTCTTGATGCGCTGGTCCGTCTTGTAGTGGTCCAGGTAGTAGTGCATCAGCCGGCGGGTCATCTCCGGCGTGATCCACTCGCGCGCGTGCTGGTTGGACAGGTAGAGGACGGCGGGCTTCGAGCCGTCCTTGGACTTCTTCGCGCCCTTGGTCAGTTTGAGGGCGAGGATGTCCTGTCCGTTGACGGTCTTGCCGATGGAGACGACCTTGGTGAGGCCGGGATTCTCCTGCCCGGTCCGGACGATCTCCTCCTTGAGGCCGCCGCTTCCGCTGTACGGGCGGAACACACCCTGGGCGGCGGCCTCCACGCGTTTCTCGGCCCTGGCCGAAAGCGTGTGCTCGGTCAGGGCGACGCCCTGCTTCTCGAGCTTGCGGGCCTGTTGGCCGGTGAGGTACAGCTCGACCGTGGCCGTGCCCTTCTCCGGGACCTGCTCGCCGAGTTCCTGACCGTCCTGTCCGGCTGCCAGCAGCAGGGGTACCTGCCTGGCGGTGACGTCGGCGCGGTAGACCTTGACCTCGGTGGGGTCGGATCCCTGCGAACTTCCGTTCTGCGCCTGGGCGATGGGCGCGAGGCTCGCTCCGCCGAGCAGGAGCGCGCCGACAGCGAGGATCGATCTCGCTCTGTGTCTCATGAACCCCCCTAGCAATGGTCCGCCACAGCAGCGAACTGTTGCCAGGCTCATGACACTTCATGATCGAGTCAAGAGCGCCTCATGGACAGAGAAATACCGGTGCCGACGCCCAAGTGGGCGTCGGCACCGGCAGGTTGAGCGGTCTTCAGATGTACTTCTGCGGGGTCAGCCGACCAGGTTGTCGGCCATCTCCTCGGTGATGCTGGACTCCGTGCCCGGAATGCCGAGGTCGGAGGCGCGCTTGTCGGCCATCGCAAGGAGCCGGCGGATACGGCCGGCCACGGCGTCCTTGGTCAGCGGCGGGTCGGCGAGCGCGCCCAACTCCTCCAGCGAGGCCTGCTTGTGCTCCATGCGCAGCCGGCCGGCGGCCGCGAGGTGCTCGGGAACCTCGTCGCCGAGGATCTCCAGGGCGCGCTGCACACGGGCGCCGGCGGCGACGGCCGCGCGGGCGGAGCGGCGCAGGTTGGCGTCGTCGAAGTTGGCGAGACGGTTCGCCGTGGCCCGCACCTCGCGGCGCATCCGGCGCTCCTCCCAGGCCAGCACCGACTCGTGCGCGCCGAGACGGGTGAGCAGGGCGCCGATCGCGTCGCCGTCACGGACGACCACACGGTCCACACCGCGCACCTCGCGCGCCTTCGCGGCGATCGACAGCCGACGGGCGGCGCCGACCAGGGCGAGCGCGGCCTCCGGGCCGGGGCAGGTCACCTCCAGGGAGGAGGAGCGGCCGGGCTCGGTCAGCGAGCCGTGCGCCAGGAACGCGCCACGCCAGGCGGCCTCCGCATCGCAGGTGGCCCCCGAGACCACCTGCGGCGGCAGACCGCGGATCGGGCGGCCCCGGCCGTCGACCAGGCCGGTCTGCCGGGCGAGCTGGTCACCGCCGGCGACGACCCGTACGACATAGCGCGAACCGCGGCGCAGTCCGCCCGGCGCCATCACGATCAGTTCGGAGCTGTGACCGAAGATCTCCAGGATGTCCCGCTTCAGCCGCCGCGCCGCCATCGCGGTGTCCAGCTCCGCTTCGATCACGATGCGCCCGCTGACCAGGTGGAGGCCGCCGGCGAACCGCAGAATGGCGGAGACCTCCGCCTTTCTGCAGCAGGTCCGGGTGACGGGGAGCCGGGAGATCTCGTCCTTCACCGCTGCCGTCATCGCCATGGGCCGATCCTTCCATGCATCCGAAAAATACGGTCGTACGCGGCGGCCAGCAGCTCCGGGTCGTGCCGCGGAGTTCCGTCCCTCCGGGCCACCGGCGCCAGCTCGACCGCGGCACCGAACCGCTCGGCGGCTTCGGTGAGCACGTCGCGGTCGGGCACGGCGGCCTCGTCGGCCAGCACCACGTCCAGGGCGAGTTTAGGGGCGTGTCGTCCCAAAACCTCCAAATGACGCTGCGGGGAGAAGCCTTCGGTTTCTCCGGGCTGCGGGGCGAGGTTCAGCGAGAGTACCCGGCGTGCCTTGGTCTCGGTGAGGGCGTCCAGGAGTTCGGGAACGAGCAGGTGCGGGATGACCGAGGAGAACCAGGAGCCGGGGCCGAGGACGACCCAGTCGGCGTCCAGGACCGCCTCGACGGCCTCGGGGACGGCGGGCGGGTCGTGCGGCACCAGGTGCACGGACTGCACCTCGCCCGGCGTGAGCGCCACGGTCGCCTGCCCCCGCACGGTGTCGACGTCCTCGGGCCGCTCCGGGTCGTGCCCCTTGACCAGGGCCTGCAGCTCCAGGGGTACGGCGGACATGGGCAGCACGCGCCCGTGCGCACCGAGCAGCTTGCCGACCAGGTCGAGGGCCTGGACATGGTCGCCCAACTGCTCCCACAGCGCGACGATCAGGAGGTTGCCGACCGCGTGTTCGTGCAGGTCGCCCTTGGACTGGAAGCGGTGCTGGATGACACGGGCCCAGGTCTGTCCCCAGTCGTCGTCGCCGCACAGCGCGGCCAGCGCCTTGCGCAGGTCGCCGGGCGGCAGCACGCCCAGTTCGTCGCGCAGGCGCCCGCTGGAGCCGCCGTCGTCGGCCACGGTGACGACGGCGGTGAGGTCGCCGGTGATCCGGCGCAGCGCGGCGAGCGAGGCGGACAGGCCCATGCCGCCGCCGAGGGCGACCACCTTGGGCTGGGCGCCGCGGCGGCGCGGCCGGGCGCCGCGGGCTTCGACGGGCCGGCCCGCGCGGGACTCGGGCACGACCCGGCGCAGCCTGCTCAGCCGCAGAGAACGCTCCGTCATTCGCGTCCCATGTCCCGGTGCACGACCACCGTCTCCACGCCCTCGGCCGCCAGGCGCGCGGCGAGCTTCTCCGACATGGCCACCGAGCGGTGCTTGCCGCCCGTGCAGCCGATGGCGATGGTCACGTACCGCTTGCCCTCGCGGCGGTAGCCGGCCGCGATGAGGCGCAGCAGCTCGGCGTAGCGGTCGAGGAACTCCTTGGCGCCGGGCTGGTTGAAGACGTACGCAGCGACCTCTTCGTTCAGGCCGGTGAAGGGGCGCAGCTCGGGGACCCAGTGCGGGTTGGGCAGGAAGCGCATGTCCGCGACCAGGTCGGCGTCGACCGGGAGGCCGTACTTGAAGCCGAAGGACATGACGGTGGCCCGCAGCTCGGGCTCCTCCTCGCCGGCGAACTGGGCGTCCATCTTGGCCCGCAGCTCGTGCACGTTCAGGCTGGAGGTGTCGATCACCAGGTCGGCGTCGCCGCGCAGCTCGCGCAGCAGCTCGCGCTCGGCGGCGATGCCGTCGACGATGCGGCCGTCGCCCTGCAGGGGGTGCGGGCGGCGCACCGACTCGAAGCGGCGCACCAGGGCGTCGTCGGAGGACTCCAGGAACACGATCCGCCGGGTGACGTGCTTGGCCTCCAGGTCGGCGAGGGACTCTCGGAGGTTGTCGAAGAAGCGACGCCCACGGACGTCGACGACGACCGCGATCCTGGCGACGTTGCCCTGCGAGCGGGCGCCGAGCTCCACCATGGTGGGGATCAGCGCGGGCGGCAGGTTGTCGACGACGAACCAGCCGAGGTCCTCCAGACACTTGGCGGCGGTCGACCTGCCCGCACCCGACATGCCCGAGATGATCACCAGCTCCGGGATGGCCGCCTCGGGGACCGCCCCGGGCGTGTCGCTGCCCGTACTCACCTGTGCTCCGTCTCCGGCCTGGCTTTCTTGCCCGTCGTGCTCGTTCACATTCATGTCTCCTGCCCCCGTCGTTCGTCCGGTGCGCCCATGGCTACGGGCTGCCCGCTGGAACCCATGGTTCCGGGTTCCTCCTCCATGATCTCTCCAGTCGCCGTGTTCACGGCGGGCGCGGCCGGGGCCGCCTGGGCGAGGGCGACGGCGATCGTCTCGGCCGTCTTGCGGCCTATGCCGGGGACCTCGCAGATCTGGTCGATGGTGGCGGATCTTAGTTTCTTCAACGAACCGAAATGTTTCAGAAGTGCCTGCTTGCGCGTGTCCCCGAGTCCCGGCACGTCGTCCAGGGGGCTCGACCTGAAGCGCTTGGCCCGCTTGGTGCGCTGGTAGGTGATCGCGAAGCGGTGGGCCTCGTCGCGGACGCGCTGCAGCAGGTAGAGGCCTTCACTGGTGCGGGGCAGGACGACCGGGTCGTCCTCGTCCGGCAGCCAGACCTCCTCCAGGCGCTTGGCGAGGCCGCACACGGCGACGTCGTCGATACCGAGCTCGTCGAGGGCCTTCTTGGCCGCGGCGACCTGGGGTTGTCCGCCGTCGACGACGACGAGCTGGGGTGGGTAGGCGAACTTCTTGGGGCGGCCGTCCTCCTCGGTGAGCGTGCTCTCGCCGTCGGCCCACTCCCCCGTCTTCTCCTTCTCCGCGAGGTAGCGCCGGAAGCGGCGGTTGATCACCTCGTGCATGGAGCGGACGTCGTCCTGCCCCTCGAAGCCCTTGATCTGGAAGCGGCGGTACTCGCTCTTGCGCTGCAGGCCGTCCTCGAAGACGACCATGGAGGCCACGACGTCGTCGCCCTGGAGGTGCGAGATGTCGTAGCACTCGATGCGGAGGGGGGCGCTGTCCAGGTCGAGGGCCTCGGCGATCTCCTCCAGGGCACGCGAGCGCGTGGTCAGGTCGGAGGCCCGCTTGGTCTTGTGCAGCACGAGCGCCTGCTGGGCGTTGCGCTCGACCGTCTCCATCAGGGCCTTCTTGTCGCCGCGCTGCGGGATGCGCAGCGAGACCGCGGAGCCGCGGCGCTCGGTGAGCCACTCCTGGACGGGCTCGACCGGGTCGGGCAGGGCCGGGACGAGGACCTCCTTGGGGACGGAGTCGCCCTTCTCCTCGCCGTACAGCTGCTGCAGGGCGTGTTCGACGAGGGCGCCAGTGGTGATCTCCTCGACCTTGTCGGTGACCCAGCCGCGCTGGCCGCGCACCCGCCCGCCGCGGACGTGGAAGATCTGGACGGCCGCCTCCAGCTCGTCCTCGGCGACCGCGATCAGATCGGCGTCGGTCGCGTCGGCGAGCACGACCGCGTTCTTCTCCATGGCCTTCTTCAGGGCCTCGATGTCGTCGCGCAGGCGGGCCGCCCGCTCGTACTCCATCTCCTCGGCCGCCTCGGTCATCTGCTTCTCGAGGCGGCGCAGGTACGTCCCCGTGCGGCCGGCCATGAAGTCGCAGAACTCCTCGGCCAGTTCGCGGTGTTCCTCGGCGGAGACGCGCTCGACGCAGGGGGCGGAGCACTTGCCGATGTAGCCGAGCAGACAGGGGCGGCCGGTGCGGGCGGCGTTCTTGAAGACACCCGCCGAGCAGGTGCGCACCGGGAAGACGCGCAGCAGGAGGTCCACGGTGTCGCGGATCGCCCACGCGTGCCCGTACGGCCCGAAGTAGCGCACGCCCTTGCGCTTGTGGCCGCGCATCACCTGGACGCGCGGGAACTCCTCGTTCATCGTCACCGCGAGGTACGGGTAGCTCTTGTCGTCGCGGTACTTGACGTTGAACCGGGGGTCGAACTCCTTGATCCAGGAGTACTCCAGCTGCAGGGCCTCGACCTCCGTGGACACCACGGTCCACTCCACGGACGCGGCCGTGGTGACCATGGAGCGGGTGCGGGGGTGGAGTCCGGCCAGGTCCTGGAAGTAGTTCGCCAGGCGCTGGCGCAGGCTCTTCGCCTTTCCGACGTAGATCACCCGGCGGTGCTCGTCACGGAACCTGTACACCCCTGGCGAGTCCGGGATCTGTCCCGGCTTGGGGCGGTAGCTGGAGGGATCGGCCATGTCTCACACCCTACTGGCGAGGGCTGACAGTGCGGCGGGCCTGTGGACAACGCCGCCGCTCGGGCCGCCGGGACTCGGGGAACGCCACCCTCGGTGATCCACACCGGTGCGCCGGCTCGGGGCACCGATCGTGTCTCGGCCAGGAGTGCACCGCTGTTGGGTCTCAGGTGTTGTCGGGACTAGGTCAACACGCTTCAATGCGGGGGAACTCGGGACCGGGAACGACGGCGTACGGATGTGAAGACTCCACGGCGCCGACGGGGTGGCCCCGACAACACGCACAGACCCGGCCCGACCAGCCGTAGCGAGCATTCACAGAAAGGCCCCTGCATGCCGCACGCCACACAGCACGCGGACGTCGCCGCCGTCGCCACCGCGGAACTGGACTCGGCCCTGCGGGGCGGCCCCTTCCACGTCGCACTGCGTGCCGCGATCGCCGCCCGCGGACTGCCGCTGCAGCGCGTGCAGCACCATCTGTCGCGCTACGGGGTCAAGGTCGGTGTGACGAGCCTGAGTTACTGGCAGCAGGGTGCCCGACGCCCGCAGCGCCCCGAGTCGCTTCGGGCCGTGCGCGCGCTGGAGGAGATCCTCCAGCTGCCCGAGGAGTCCCTGATCCGGCTGCTCGCCGAGACCGACGAACCCTCGTGCGCGGCACGGCCCGCGGGCCGCTCCTACCGCTCCCTGGTGGAGGCGTCCGGCGTCCTGGAGAGGCTGATGGCCGAGCTGGGGTCGCCCCTGGACTGCGGTCTGCACACCCTGGGCCACCACGAGCGGGTACGCATCGGCGCCCATCGCGAACTGGCGGGGCGCGAGTCCCACCACATAGTGCGCGCCCACAAGGACGGGGTCGACCGCTTCGTGGCCGTCCACCACGGCGACCCGGGCTGCGCGCCGGAACGCATGCGCGTGCACGCACTGGAGAACTGCCGCACGGGACGCGTGCGCGTGCACCACGACACCGGTGTGCTCGTGGCCGAGTTCCTCTTCGACACCCGCCTGCGGGCCGGGGACACCTTCCTCTTCCGCTACGGCATCGAGGACGGCACCGCCGGGGTGTCCCGCGAGTACATCCGCGGCTTCGGGCCGGCCGGCGGGCAGTACGCGCTCCAGGTGCGCTTCGACGAGCAGGCCCTGCCCTCCCGCTGCCACCGCTTCGCCCAGCACTCGCCCGCGGCCCCGCGCAGCGGCCGCCAGGAACTGCCCCTCAGCGGCCGCCACCACTCGGTCCACCTCGTCGAGCCCCGGGTGCGGACGGGCGTCGTGGGCATTGGTTGGGACTGGGAGTGAGCTCTGCCCGACGGGCCGACCAGTTCGGCGTACTTCTCCGCCGTCACGGGACGTAAACGTTTGCGCAAGCGTTTACGCGAGGGCCCGGATGGGATAGCGTCCCGGCCGGAAGGCACGCCGTGCCGTCGAGAGGGGCGGGGTCCAGGAAGGGGGACGCGATGGCGACCATGGCCGATGTCGCTCGGAGCGCCGGGGTCTCCGTGGCGACCGTCTCGCACGTCCTGAACGACACCCGTCCTGTCCTCCCCCACACCCGCCAGGCCGTCCTGGACGCCGTCGACCGGCTCGGCTACACCCCGAACACCCTCGCCCGCTCCCTGGTGACCGCGCGCACCCGGTCCATCGGGCTCGCGGTGTCGGCGGTCAGCAACCCGTACTTCACGGAGATCCTCCAGGGCGTGGAGGCCGGCGCCCTGGAACACGGCTACAGCCTGCTCATCGCCGATCCGCACGACGACCCGGAGCACGAGCGCAAGGTCGTCCAGCTGCTGCACGAACGCCGGGTCGACGGCATGATCGTCGCCCCTTCGGCGAACCCGGGCGACCTCCTCGCCTACCTCGGCCGCCACGGCGTGCCGGCCGTCTTCCTCGACCGGCTCGTCACCACCCCGGCCGACGGCACACTCGCCTACGACCAGGTCTGCGCCGAGAGCGTCGAGCCGACCGCCCGGCTGGTCACCCATCTCGCAGAGCTCGGCCATCGCAGGATCGCCCTGGTCGCAGGCCGGCCCGGGCTCAGCACCACCCGCGAACGCGTCGCCGGATACCGCCACGGGCTCGCCGCCTCCGGGCTCCCCCACGACGAACGCCTCCTGGTGCACGGAAACTCCGAATCCGCCGACGCCGAGCGCGCCACCACGGCTCTTCTCTCCCTTGCCGCCCCGCCCACCGCACTCGTCACCGCCAACAACGCGATGACCATCGGTGCGCTGCGCGCCCTGCGCGAGCGCGGTCTGTCCGTACCCGAGGACATGGCGCTGTGCTGCTTCGACGACTTCGCCTGGGCGGACCTGTTCTCGCCGCGGCTGACCGCTGTCGCCCAGCCCAGCCGGGAGATCGGCGCCCAGGCGGTCCAAGTACTCCTGGACCGCCTCGCCTCCCCGGACCGCCCCGCCCGCACCCTGCGGCTTCCCTGCACCTTCGTCCACCGGACCTCGTGCGGCTGCCCGGAAGGGACGGCGCGGTCCGCACAACCCGAACAGCCCGAGAAATTCGAGAAGCCCGAGAAGTTCGGTAACCGCGAGAAGTTCGGTAAGCGCGAGAAAGGAACCGCCTCGTGATCGTCGTCGCCGGTGAGGCTCTGATCGACCTGGTACCGCAGGGCACAGGGGCTCTCGCGGGCCTGAAGCCGGCGCTCGGCGGCGGCCCGTACAACACGGCCGTGGCCCTGGGCCGACTCGGGTCCCCCACAGCGTTCTGCTCCCGCACCTCGCGCGACGCCTTCGGCGAGGCGCTGCTCGACGGGCTCCGGGCAGCGGGCGTGGACGTCTCGACCGTGCAGCGCGGTGCGGAGCCGACCACCCTTGCGGTCGCCACGATCGACGGGGAGGGATCCGCCGCCTACTCGTTCTACGTCGAGGGCACCGCCGATCGGCTGTTCGTGGCGCCCGAGGCGCTCCCCGCCGGGACCCGGGCCGTGTCCTTCGGCACCTGCTCGCTCGTCCTGGAACCCGGGGCGACGGCCTACGAGACCCTGCTGCGGACCGCGGCCGCGCAGGGCGTGTTCACCGCGCTCGACCCCAACATCCGGGCGGGCCTGATTCCCGACGCGGACGCCTACCGGGCACGTTTCCGGAGCTGGCTGCCCTCGGTGTCGCTGCTCAAGCTCTCGGAGGAGGACGCCCTGTGGCTGGGCGGCACCCCGCGGGAGTGGCTGGCCGCCGGGCCCGCGGCCGTGGTGATCACCCATGGCGGCGACGGGATCAGCGCCTTCACCCGGGACGGGGCCGTGCACCCGGTGCCGGGCGAGAAGGTCGACGTCGTCGACACCATCGGCGCCGGCGACACGGTGAACGCGGCTCTCTTGCACGGTCTGGCCGCCCAGGACGCCCTGTCCGCCGAGGCGCTCCTGGGGCTGGGTGCCGACGGCTGGACCCGGCTGCTGCGCTTCGCGGCGCGGGCCGCCGCGATCACCTGCTCCCGGGCGGGCGCGGAGCCGCCGTACGCCTCCGAACTGGGCGAGGTGCAGGGCCCGTAGCTCTCCTGCGCGGGCGGCAGCCCGGCTTGCAACGGGCGGCGCCCCGCGGGAGGTTCTCCCGCGGGGCGCCGCACCGTTCTGGAAATGTTCAGGCCTTCCGTGCCCGTGTCGTCTTCTTGGCGGGCGTGGCCTTCTTCGCGGCTCCGGCCGCCTTCTTCGTGGCGGTGTTGTTGGCGGCCCTGGCCGTCGCCGTCTTCTTCGCCGCCGACCCGGCCGCGACCGTCTTCCTGGCCGCCGACTTGCGCGGGGCCGGTACCGAGCTCGCGTCGCTGATCCGGTCGGCGCCGAGGATCTCCCGCAGGAACTTGCCGGTGTGGCTGGCCGGGATCCCGGCGACCTCCTCGGGGGTGCCCTCGGCGACGACGAGTCCGCCGCCGGCGCCGCCCTCGGGGCCCATGTCGACGATCCAGTCGGCGGTCTTGATCACGTCGAGGTTGTGCTCGATGACGATGACCGTGTTGCCCTTGTCGACCAGGCCGGCAAGCACCGTCAGCAGCTTGCTGATGTCCTCGAAGTGCAGACCGGTGGTCGGCTCGTCCAGAACGTAGACCGTACGCCCGGTGGAGCGCTTCTGCAGCTCGCTGGCGAGCTTCACACGCTGCGCCTCACCGCCGGACAGGGTGGTGGCGGACTGACCGAGCCGGACATAGCCGAGCCCGACGTCGTTGAGCGTCTTGAGGTGGCGGTTGATCGCCGGGACCGCCTCGAAGAAGTTCATGGCTTCCTCGATGGGCATGTTCAGGACCTCGGCGATGGACTTGCCCTTGTAGTGGACCTCCAGGGTCTCCCGGTTGTAGCGGGCGCCGTGGCAGACCTCGCACGGGACGTAGACGTCCGGGAGGAAGTTCATCTCGATCTTGATGGTGCCGTCGCCCGCGCAGTTCTCGCAGCGGCCGCCCTTGACGTTGAAGGAGAAGCGGCCGGGCAGATAACCGCGGACCTTCGCCTCGGTGGTCTCGGCGAACAGCTTGCGGATGTGGTCGAAGACGCCGGTGTACGTCGCCGGGTTGGAGCGCGGGGTGCGGCCGATGGGCGACTGGTCGACGTGCACGACCTTGTCGACGAGGTCGTCGCCGTCCACGCGCGTGTGCCGCCCGGGAACGCTCCGCGCGCCGTTCAGCTCACGGGCCAGGTGCGTGTACAGGATGTCGTTGACCAGCGTCGACTTGCCGGATCCGGACACTCCCGTGACGGCCGTGAACACGCCCAGCGGGAAGGAGACGTCGATGTCCTGGAGGTTGTTCTCGCGCGCGCCGTGCACGGTGAGCCTGCGGGAGGGGTCATGCGGGCGGCGGATGTCGGGCAGCGGGATCGACTTCTTGCCGGCCAGGTACTGGCCGGTCATGGACTCGGCGTTGGCGAGCAGTTCCTTCAGGGAGCCGCTGTGCACGACCTTGCCGCCGTGCTCGCCCGCGCCGGGGCCGATGTCGACGACCCAGTCTGCGACTTTGATGGTGTCCTCGTCGTGCTCGACGACGATGAGCGTGTTGCCCATGTCGCGGAGTCTGACCAGGGTCTCGATCAGCCGGTGGTTGTCGCGCTGGTGCAGGCCGATGGACGGCTCGTCCAGGACGTACAGGACGCCGACGAGGCCGGAGCCGATCTGGGTGGCCAGGCGGATGCGCTGGGCCTCGCCGCCGGAGAGGGTGCCGGCCGCGCGGTTCAGCGAGAGGTAGTCCAGGCCGACGTCGACCAGGAACCGCAGCCGCTCGTTGACCTCCTTCAGAACCCGCTCGGCGATCTTCTTGTCGCGGGCGTTGAGCTTCAGCTCGCCCAGGAAGTCGGCGCAGTCGCTGATGGACATGCCGGAGACCTCGGCGATCGACTTCCCCATGATCGTGACCGCGAGGACGATCGGCTTCAGGCGGGTGCCCTCGCAGGTGGGGCAGGGCACCTCGCGCATATAGCCCTCGAAGCGCTCGCGGCTGGCGTCGCTCTCGGCCTCGCTGTGCCGGCGCTTGACGAAGGGCACGGCGCCTTCGAAGGGCGTGGTGTAGACGCGCTCGCGCCCGTACCGGTTGCGGTAGCGGACCTCGATCTGCGTCTTGTGGCCGTGCAGCAGCGCCTTCTTGGCGCGCTGCGGCAGGCCCGCGAAGGGAATGTCGGTCCGGAAGCCCAGGGCGTCCGCCAGGGCGCCGATCAGTCGGCCGAAGTAGTCCTTGGTGTGGCCGTGGGACCAGGGGTGGATGGCGCCCTCGTCGAGGGACTTGTCCTCGTCCGGGACGATCAGTTCGGGGTCGACCTCCATGCGCGTACCGATGCCGGTGCAGTCGGGGCAGGCGCCGAAGGGCGAGTTGAAGGAGAAGGAGCGCGGCTCCAGCTCCTCGAAGGACAGGTCGTCGTACGCGCAGTACAGGTGCTCCGAGTACATGCGCTCGCGCTCGGGGTCGTCCTCGGGGAGGTCGACGAAGTCGAGCACGACCATGCCGCCGGACAGACCGAGGGCGGTCTCCACCGAGTCGGTGAGGCGGCGCTTGGCGGAGTCCTTGACCGTGAGACGGTCGACGACCACCTCGATGGTGTGCTTCTCCTGCTTCTTCAGCGTGGGCGGGCTGGAGAGCTGGATGGTCTCGCCGTCCACACGCGCGCGTGAGTAGCCCTTGGTCTGCAGGTCGGCGAAGAGGTCGACGAACTCGCCCTTGCGCTCGCGCACCAGCGGCGACAGCACCTGGAAGCGGCTCCCCTCCGGCAGCTCCAGGACCTTGTCGACGATGGCCTGCGGCGACTGGCGCGAGATCGGGCGGCCGCACTCGGGGCAGTGCGGCTTGCCGATGCGCGCGAAGAGCAGACGCAGGTAGTCGTAGACCTCGGTGATGGTGCCGACCGTCGAGCGCGGGTTGCGCGAGGTCGACTTCTGGTCGATGGAGACGGCCGGGGACAGCCCCTCGATGAAGTCGACGTCCGGCTTGTCCATCTGGCCGAGGAACTGGCGGGCGTACGAGGAGAGCGACTCCACGTAGCGCCGCTGCCCCTCGGCGAAGATGGTGTCGAAGGCCAGCGAGGACTTGCCCGACCCCGACAGGCCCGTGAAGACGATGAGCGAGTCGCGCGGCAGGTCGAGCGAGACATTCTTGAGGTTGTGCTCGCGCGCGCCACGGACGATGAGACGGTCGGCCACGCCAGTCCGCACCTTTCTTGGCTTGAGAGGAGTGACAGGGGCGAGGCCCCCGTGCTTTCTCAGACTAGGGGGAGCCACTGACAACGCCGGTCGGATTCCCGGGTTGCATAACAATCCCCGGCCCTCCAGCATGCCCGACGCCACGCTCGACCATATAGCACGCGCATTCGATTTACGGCACGGCTTCACCACCTTCACCCAAAGGTGTGGCGGGGCTAGGGTCAGCACCATGATTGATCACGGTCATGACCTGGCGTCTGTACGCGACGCAACGGACCGGCTGCTCACCGCAGCCGCCAAGCTGGACAACGCATCGGTGGCCGAGCCGTCACGGCTGCCCGGCTGGAGCCGCGGCCACGTCCTCGCCCACCTCGCCCGCAACGCGGACGCCCTGGTGAACGTCCTCGAGGGCCGTCCCATGTATCCCTCCGGGGAGGCCCGCGACGCCGACATCGAGCGGGACGCCCCGCGCCCCCTCGACGTCCAGCTCACTGACCTGCGCGACAGCGCGGCCCGCATCCAGGAGACGGGAGCGGCGCCGGCGGACTGGTCGCGCACGGTGGAGCTGCGCAACGGGGTCACCGACTCGGCGTCCAGGGTGCCGTTCCGCCGGTGGGCCGAGGTGGAGCTGCACCATGTGGACCTGGGCATCGGGTACGAGCTGGAGGATCTGCCGGCCGAGTTCTCGGAGCGGGAGATCGATTTCCTGGCGGCACGCTTCTCCGGGCACCCCGAGGTGCCCCCCACCCGGCTGACGGACGGCACGCGCGCGTGGCGGACGGGCCGGGAGGCGTCGCAGCCGGAGGTCACCGTCTCGGGCCCGGCGCCGGATCTGCTCGGCTGGCTGGCCGGGCGCCGCGACGGCTCCGGACTCACCGTGCAGGGCGGCCCGCTGCCGGCGCTTCCGCCGTTGTGACCGCGCGGCCCATGGCGGGGGCTCCGGACACGCTCCCCCGCTATAGGCTGCCGCCATGACGTACAGCGGACAGGTGACGGTCGGCGGCCCGGCGGATGTGCACGAGCTGAAGGACCTGATGATCACCAAGATCGCGGTCGGCCCGATGGACAACAACGCCTATCTGCTGCGCTGCCGGGCCACCGATGAGCAGTTGCTGATCGACGCGGCCAACGACGCGGACACCCTGCTCGGCATGATCGGTGACGACGGCATCGCCTCCGTCGTCACCACCCATCAGCACGGCGACCACTGGCAGGCGCTCGCCCAGGTCGTCGCGGCCACCGGCGCCCGTACGTACGCGGGCCGGGAGGACGCCGTCGGCATCCCAGTGCCGACCGACGTCCTCGTCGACGACGGCGACACCATCCGGGTGGGGCACGTGGAGCTCACCGCGCGCCATCTGGTCGGACACACGCCGGGCTCGATCGCGCTCGTCTACGACGACCCGCACGGGCATCCCCATGTCTTCACCGGGGACTGCCTCTTCCCCGGGGGTGTCGGCAACACCCGTAAGGATCCCAAGGCCTTCGCCAGTCTCATCCACGACGTCGAGACGAAGATCTTCGAGGTGCTGCCGGACGAGACCTGGGTCTACCCCGGGCACGGCAACGACACGACGCTGGGCGCGGAGCGGCCGCATCTGCCGGAGTGGCACGCGCGCGGGTGGTGAGAACGCTGAACGGCGCACAGGGGCGGTCAGGCGTGACGACCTGACCGCCCCTGTGCGCCTCGGCCCGCTTGCCGCCTCGAGAGGACGGGCCCTGACCCATGGGAGTCATGCCCTACAGCGTGCAGGACGGCAGATGCGTCACATCCGGCGGCGCATACGTCGAAGGCGCAGATCGCGCCCCGCGTTCTCGACCCTCCTCGCTCCGGCGTGAACACCCCGTACGCCCGCGCCGACTTGACGCACGCGCCCCGTGTGAACCATTCACACGAGCCGAAGTGCTGCGCGCGCTCCCCGGGCAGCTTGTTGCGCAGTCAACTGGAACCAGCCCCGCACAGGATGACGGCTCCTGCGCGGTATGGGCCGCCGGTCTTTCGATCCCCGCCCTCGACCGGCGGCCCCGGCGTTCTCCCGGGAAGAGTTCACAAGGTCGCAACAAGCGTTCCCACTATGCGGACAATTCCCGTCGTGACCTCGACAAACGGGATGCTGGACTGCCAATCTCCCGCCATGCACCTCGCCCCTCGCGCACTGCGCCGCGCCGTTGCCGCGGCAACCATAGGCCTGCTCGCCACCGCTGTCGGCTGCGCTCCGCAGCCGGAGGACAAGGCGGCGGCCACACCGTCCGGTTCGGCCTCGAAGACCTGCGTCAAGGGCAAGTTGGCCACCAAGACGTCCGGCAAGCTGACCGTCGCCACGGACGAGCCCGCCTACGAACCGTGGTTCAAGGACGACAAACCCGCCAACGGCAAGGGCTTCGAGTCGGCCGTCGCCTACGCGGTGGCGCAGCAGCTCGGCTACGACAAGAGCGCCGTCGTGTGGCAGCAGGTGCCCTTCAACAAGGCCTTCGCGCCCGGCGTGAAGACCTTCGACTTCGACATCAACCAGGTGTCCATCAGCGACGAGCGCAAGAAGGCCGTGGACTTCTCCTCCGGCTACTACGACGTGCGCCAGGCCGTCATCGCGCTGAAGGGCTCGAAGGCCGCGAAGGCGACCGGCATCGCTGATCTCAAGGGCCTCAAGCTGGGCGCCCAGGTGGGCACCACGAGCCTGAACTACATCAGCGACGTGGTGAAGCCCTCGCAGCAGGCGGCCGCGTACTCCAAGAACGACCAGGCCATTTCCGCGCTCAAGAACGGCCAGGTGGACGCGATCGTCACCGACCTGCCGACCGCCTTCTACGTCACCGCCGCCCAGGTGCCCGACGCCAAGATCGTCGGGCAGTTCGAGAACCAGGGCGGTACGCCCGAGCAGTTCGGGCTCGTCCTCGACAAGGGCAGTGCCCTCACCTCGTGCGTGTCGTCGGCCGTGGACGCCCTCCGCAAGGACGGCACGCTGGCGAAGCTGGAGAAGCAGTGGCTGTCCGACGCCGTCGACGCCCCGGTGCTCAAGTGACGGTCACGAAGGAGGAGTCCGGGCAGGACGCGGGCAAGGGGGACATGCCCGACGGGTACACCCCGTCCGAGCGGCGGCTGGCACGCGAGCGCTACAAGCGCGCGCGTGCCCGTCGCGCGACGGCCATCGCCGCCGTCTCGACCCTCGTCACCGCCGTCGTCCTCTACCTGGTCGTCGTCAGCGCTCCCGGCTGGGAGCGCACCAAGGAGACCTTCTTCGACGCGGGCTACGCGCGCGAGGCGTTCCCGAAGGTCCTCGAAGGGCTCTGGCTCAACATCCGGCTGCTGCTGATCTGCGGTGTGCTGGTGCTCGCCCTGGGCATGCTGATCGCCGTCGCACGGACCCTGCCGGGGCCGGTGTTCTTCCCCCTGCGGGCGCTCGCGGCCGCGTACACGGACTTCTTCCGCGGTCTGCCGCTGATCATCAACCTGATGATCGTCGTGTTCGGTGTGCCCGCGCTGCGTCTCCAGGGCGTGACGGTTGATCCCGTGTGGCTGGGCGGTACGGCGCTGACCCTGACGTACTCGGCGTACGTCGCCGAGGTGTTCCGCGCCGGCATCGAGTCGGTGCATCCGTCGCAGCGCGCCGCAGCCCGCTCGCTGGGCCTGACCAACCGGCAGGCGCTGCGGCACGTGGTGCTGCCCCAGGCGGTACGCCGTCAGGTGCCGCCCCTTCTGAACGACCTGGTGTCGCTCCAGAAGGACACCGGACTGGTGTCGATCGGCGGTGCGATCGACGCCGTCCGTGCCTCCGACATCATCGCCCAGCGCAGCCTCAACTACACGCCGTACATCGTGGCGGGCCTGGTCTTCGTGGCGCTGACCATCCCGATGACCCGCTTCACGGACTGGGTGACGGCACGGATGGACCGCCGGCGGGCCCAGGGAGGATCGATATGAGCGACGCGCCCGTGCTGCGCATGGAGTCCGTGCGCAAGACCTTCGGCGACACGGTCGTCCTGAGGGATGTCGACCTGGAGGTCGCGCCGCACACGGTGACCGCGCTGATCGGCGCCTCCGGCTCGGGCAAGTCGACGCTGCTGCGGTGCGCGAACCTCCTGGAGGAGATCGACGACGGGGCGATCTGGCTGGACGGCGAGGAGATCACCGATCCGCGCGCCGACCAGGACGCGGTGCGCCGCCGCATCGGCGTGGTCTTCCAGGCCTACAACCTGTTCCCGCACATGACGGTCCTGGACAACATCACCCTCGCCCCGCGGCGGGTGCACGGCGCCTCCCGTGCGGAGGCCGAGGAGCGCGCCCGGGAGCTGCTGGAGCGGCTCGGGCTCGGCGGCAAGGCGGGCGAGTACCCGGACCGGCTGAGCGGCGGTCAGCAGCAGCGTGTGGCGATCGTGCGCGCTCTCGCCGTACGGCCGCGGCTGCTGCTGCTCGACGAGATCACCGCCGCCCTCGACCCCGAGCTCGTCGGCGAGGTCCTCACCGTCGTGCGGGACCTGAAGGACGACGGCATGACCATGGTGCTGGCCACGCACGAGATGGGCTTCGCCCGGGACGTCGCCGACCAGGTTTGTTTTCTGGACTCGGGGGTGGTCCTGGAGCGCGGAACCGCCGAGCAGGTCTTCGGCGACCCGCAGCAGGAACGCACGCAGCGGTTCCTGCGGCGGATCGTGGAGGCGGGCCGGCTGTAAGAGTCGCGCGCCTGGCGACCGGGGCTTACGCGTCGGCCTGGGCGGCCCCCACCAGCGCCGCGACGCGCTCCACGCCGAACACGTACCCCTGCACTCCGCACCCGGCGATGACGCCGTCGGCGCGCAGGGAGACGTACGAGTGGTGCCGGAACGACTCGCGACGGTGGATGTTGGAGATGTGGACCTCCAGCACGGGCAGTCCGTCGCAGGTGTTGAGTGCGTCCAGGATCGCGACCGAGGTGTGGGAGTAGGCCCCGGGGTTGATGACGATCCCGCAGTGGTTCAGCCGCGCCTCGTGGATCCAGTCGACCAGCTCACCCTCGTGGTTCGACTGGCGGAAGTCCACCGTGCCGCCGTGCGCGGCGGCCGCCTTGGCGCACAGGGCCTCGACGTCGGCGAGGGTGTCCTTGCCGTAGATCTCCGGCTGGCGCTGGCCGAGCAGGTTCAGGTTGGGCCCGTTGAGGATCATGATCGGGGCGTTGGCCAGGGTGCGGGGCACGGTTCCTCCGGTCCGGTGGTGTGCGGCGATCCGTCGAGGACCGCTGTTCGCACCCGGTTTATCACGGTGCCTTCGCGGCTCGACGGCCCGCACTCCCGACGGCCCGCCCGGCGCATCACCGCCACGTTCCGGCGAGGCCCGATCACGCCCGTGCGCCCCCGTAACCCGCTGTCACGGTGGGTAGTTGACGCGGCATGCACGACGTACGCACCGTAATGAGACCCTCCATGCTGCGGCTCGCGGCCGCCTCGCTGGCCGGGACGGCGATCGAGTTCTACGACTTCTTCGTCTACGGGACCGCCGCCGCACTGGTCCTGGGGCCGCTGTTCTTCCCGGCGTTCTCACCGGTGGCGGGGACGCTCGCCGCCTTCGTCACGTTCGGCGTGGGGTTCGTGGCGCGGCCGCTGGGCTCGGTGCTGTTCGGGCACATCGGGGACCGGCGCGGACGCCGGCCGGTCCTGGTCGGCTCGCTGCTGCTGACCGGCGGCGCCACGGTCGCGGTCGGCTGTGTGCCGACGTACGGGTCGATCGGTGTGGCCGCCCCCGCGCTGCTCCTGGTGCTGCGTTTTCTGCAGGGGCTGGGGCTCGGCGGGGAGTGGGGCGGGGCGGTGCTGCTCACCGCCGAGCACGCGCCCCCCGAACGGCGTGCCCTGTGGTCGAGCTTCCCGCAGGTCGGGCCCGCCCTGGGATTCCTGCTCGCCAATGGTGTGGTGCTGGTGCTGTCGGCGACGCTGTCCGACGCGCAGTTCGCCCAGTGGGGATGGCGGGTGCCGTTCTGGGCGGCGGGCCTGCTGGCCGCGATGGGGCTGTGGCTGCGGTCCTCGCTGGCCGAGAGCCCCAGCTTCCTCGAGATCGACGACCACGCGCGCGTGCCGCTCGCGGAGGTCGTACGCGACCACTGGCGGCTCGTCCTGCTGACGGCCGGGGCCCTCTCGGTCGGGTACGCGATCTTCTACGCCGTGACCACGTGGTCTCTCGCGTACGCCACGGAGCGGCTCGGAGTCAGCCGTATCGTCATCCTGACCTGCACCATGGCCGCGGTGGTGGTGCAGGGCGCACTCATCCCGCCGGCCGCACTGCTCGGGGACCGCTACGGACGGCGGCCGATGTGCCTGGTGGGGTGCACCGCCGCCGCTGCGTGGATGTTTCCGACGGTCTACCTTCTCGCGACCGGTGAGCCGCTGCTGATGTTCGCCGGCATCCTGGGGGCGCTGCTCGCGTTCGTCACGACGCTCGGAGTGATCGCCGCGTATCTGCCCGAGTTGTACGAGCCGCGGGTGCGCTGCACGGGAGCGGCTGTCGGCTACAACCTCGGCGGGGTGCTCGGGGGCGCGCTCACACCGATCGTGGCAACGGCGCTGGCCGGGCACGGAGGCCGGGTGCCGTGGGGCGTGGGCGCCTATCTGACGGGGATCGCGCTGCTGAGCCTGGGGTGCTTCGCCCTGCTGCCGGAGACACGGCCGGCGGCGGTGGTCGTGGCGGAGCCGGTCATGGATTGACCGCGAGCTCCAAGTACGCCGCGAACAGCACCAGATGGACCCCGCCCTGCAGCGGTGTGGCCCGGCCCGGCACCACCGTCAGCGAGCTCACCACCACGGTCAGGACGAGCAGCACCATGTGTGTGGAGCCGAGGCCGAGGACGAGCGGGCCGGGGAGCCAGACGGACGCCAGGGCCACCGCGGGGATGGTCAGGCCGATGCTGGCCATGGCGGAGCCGAGGGCGAGGTTCAGGCTGGTCTGCACCCGGTCCCGGCGGGCGGAGCGCAGGGCCGCGATGGTCTCCGGGAGCAGCACCAGCAGGGCGATGATCACGCCGACGACCGCGTGGTGCAGTCCGGCGGCCTCCACTGCGGACTCGATCGTGGGTGACACGCCCTTGGCCAGTCCGACCACGCCGATCAGCGCGAGCCCGAGCAGGGCCAGGCTGATCCACGCGGTGCGGACGGCCGGGGTGTCCGCGTGGTCGTCCGCGGTGACCACCCCGCCCTGGCGGCTGATGGGCAGGAAGTAGTCGCGGTGCCGCACGGTCTGGGTCGCGACGAACAGGCCGTAGAGGATCAGCGAGGAGATCGCGGCGAACGTGAGCTGCACGCCGGAGAACTCCGGGCCCGGCTTGCTGGTGGTGAAGGTCGGCAGTACCAGGCTGAGCGTGGCCAGGGTGGCCACGGTGGCGAGCGCGGCGCCGGTGCCTTCGGGGTTGAAGACCGCGGTGCCGTGGCGCACGGAGGCGACCAGCATACAGAGGCCGACGATGCCGTTGCAGGTGATCATCACGGCCGCGAAGACCGTGTCCCTGGCCAGGGTCGAGCTCTTGCCGCCGCCGTCTGCCATCAGGGTGACGATCAGGGCGACCTCAATGACTGTGACGGCGACGGCGAGCACGAGCGAACCGAAGGGTTCACCGACCCGGTGCGCGACCACCTCGGCATGGTGCACGGCGGCCAGGACGGCGCCGGCGAGGACGAGGGCGACCACGGCGACGACCGCGGCGGGAAGATCACGCCCCCAGGTGAAGGCCAGTAGCACGATCGCGAGTACCGGCACGACGGACGTCCACCGCGTAGTGAGCGACTTGAGCCGAGCGATCATGCAGTGATCGTTGCAGAGGCCTACGGGCCCCGCACTCCGGCGGTGCGGGGCCCCTTCGGGGGGTGCGCGGCTATTTGAGCTCGGTCATCTCCAGCAGGTCGCAGTTGGTGAACGTGCGCTCCCCGATGCTCAGTGCGCCCATCTGCTCCGCCATCTTGGTCGTCTCGGGGTCGTTGCTGTTTCGCATCGCGTCCTCGTACGACTCGAATTCGATCAGTGCCAGATAGCGGCGGGGGTTGTCCCGGTCCTTGAGGAGCATGCTGTGCGTGGGGCCGCCCGCCCGGCCGGCGCTGCGCTCCCTCGCCTCCTGGACCAGCTGCCGCATCTCCTCCAGACGCTCGGTCTCAAAGGTGATGATCTGCACGAACTTCATGGGTACCTCCACCCGGCCAGGGCGCTCCCGGCCGGGGAACGCGCTCAGGAAACAAGCAAGCACCGGGAGGGTGCGTCGGCAATTCGCCGCGCGTCCCTCCCGGTGGTGGTTGTTCCTACGTCCGTCGCAGTCAGGCCTGGATGCTGTCCTTCGCAGCGCCCTCGCTCTCGCCGTGCGCCGCCTGGGCCGCCGCCTGCTTCTTCGACGCCCGCAGACTGGTGATGGTGGTGACGACGAGGACCGAGCAGATCACGCCGAGGGAGACCGGGATGGAGATCTCCGGGACGTGGACGCCGGACTCGTGCAGTGCGTGCAGCACCAGCTTGACGCCGATGAAGCCGAGGATGATCGACAGGCCGTAGCTGAGGTGCACCAGCTTCTTCAGCAGTCCGCCGATGAGGAAGTACAGCTGCCTGAGGCCCATCAGCGCGAAGGCGTTGGCGGTGAAGACGATGTACGGGTCCTGGGTCAGGCCGAAGATCGCGGGTATCGAGTCGAGCGCGAACAGGACGTCGGTGGTGCCGATCGCGAGCATCACGACCAGCATCGGTGTCATGACCCGCTTGCCGTTCTGCTGGATCCACAGCTTGGTGCCGTGGTAGCGGTCGGCGACTCCGAAGCGGCGCTCGGCGGCCTTGAGCAGCTTGTTCTCCTCGAACTCCTCGTCCTCCTCGTCGGCCCGGGCCTCCTGGATGAGCTTCCAGGCGGTCCAGATGAGGAAGGCGCCGAAGAGGTAGAACACCCACGCGAAGCTGGCGAGGATCGCCGCTCCGGCGGCGATGAAGATCGCTCGCAGGACCAGGGCTATGAGGACGCCGACGAGCAGCACCCGCTGCTGGTACTGGGAGGGCACCGCGAACTTCGCCATGATCAGGACGAAGACGAAGAGGTTGTCGACGCTCAGGGACTTCTCGGTGATGAAGCCTGCGAAGAACTCCCCGCCGGCCTGGCCGCCTCCGAAGAGGAGCAGACCGAGCCCGAAGAGCCCGGCCAGGGCGATCCAGACGACCGTCCAGATCCCGGCTTCCTTGATCGAGACGTCGTGCGGCTTGCGGCCGATGAAGAAGTCGACCGCGATCAGGGCGGCAAGGCCCACGATGGTCAGGACCCACAGGGTCGGGGAAACATCCACGGTGCCTCCGGCAATACGTAACGGCAGATGACCAGCGTCGTCGCGCTGCCGGAGGTCTCTTCCACCCACGGTGGGCCGACGCCCCGGGATCAGCTCTGATCCGTATTGACGGGTACGCCGCAGTCGACAGGGAGTACTCCCCTCCGTGAGAACTACAGTACCCAATCACCAAGGATGGGTAAAGTGATTAGCAAAGGAAAGGTCAAAGAACCAGTTCAGTGGGCCTTTACCGGTACTTGGTGCGGGCCGTTGCCACCTGGGTGAGGACCTGCTGGAGCACCTGGCTTCCTGGCGGCACGAGGGCGGGCTCGTAGGTCCAGGCATGACCGACCCACGGATCGGCGAGATGGTCGTCGGGCAGCGGGGTGAGGCGCAGCAGCGAACGCCACAGGGGGTCGAGCAGAGGCCCGTAGCCGGCGGCCTCTTCGCGGTCCGCCACCATCATCAGATGGACGCCCACGGCCGGGCCCTCGTCCGCCAGGTAGCGCAGCTGGGTCACCGCCCGGTCGTCGAAGCCGTGCGGGAAGTCGTTGACGATCAGAAGCTGCTCGGCGGTGTCCACACCGGGCGGGAGCGAGTCGGCCGCACCACCGCGCACCGCCATCTGCACCAGGTCGACGCGCTGGGTCAGCCGGGTCAGGACGTCCGCCACGCCCGCCGCGCCCAGGGCGGGCGTGGCCGCGAGCACGCCGCTGTGCACCAGCGGTGCGAGCGCCTGAGCTGCGGAGCCGGCCGGGTCGATGACATGCACGGTGAACTCGCCCGCCGGGTAGACCGCAAGCAGTCGTGCCGCGAGCGCCACCGCCGTGTCCATCGCGAGGCGCCCCAGCTCATCGGCGCTTGCGGACGAGTCGTCGAGCGAAGCCGGACGTCCGCTGTCGATCCACAGGCCGCGTTCGAGCGGGAGGCGGACCAGCATCGGGATGCGCAGCAGCTCGCTCTCGGGCAGCGAGAGGTCGCCCAGGCGAACGGCCATGGGGATCTCCATAGGCATCCGGTAGCCGTGCCAGACGGGGTTGTCCCAGCGCGCGTACGCGGGTGGCAGCGCGGGCTCGACGACCTCGGCCTCGGCGGCGAGCTGGGCGAGGTCCCTGTCGAGCGCCGCCCTGGCCTGGTCGACGAGGAGCGCATGCTTGGCGCGGGCCGCCTCGCGCGCGGCCTCGCCCTGTCCGCCGATTCTGCTGCGCGGGTCGGACAGGGCCTGGTCGAGTTCCTTCTCCATGCGCGAGTCGGCGAAGTCGACGGCGCTGCGGTAGGCGGCCGTGGCGCGGGCCAGGTCCTCGAACATGCCCCAGACCTGGTTGTACAACCGCTCGTCCATGGACCAGCCCGTCGCGTCACCCGCGACCGGCGGCGCGGGCTGTCCCGGCGCGGCCGGAGGCACCGTCGGCGGGGGCGGTGGCGGTGCGGCGGCCTGCCGGCCCGGGTGGCTGTGGTCGACCGGGCCGCCGGCGGTGGGCGAGGACGGCTGTGTGACCGTGGAAGGATCCGCCGGGTATCCGGGCTGGGCGCCCTGTGGTCCATACGGAGATGTGGGCTGCGGTGGTACGGGGCCGGGGGCGCCCTGGGGTGCCGCGGGACCGCCCTGGTCGGGTCCGTGGGCCGGTGCGGCGGCCTGGCGCGTCCGGTCCCCCTCCGCGGTGCGCTGCGGGGGTGCCGGCACCGAGCGGGCCAGGCCCTGGGCCACGGCGTCGTTGATGGTGCCCGCCAGGCGGTGGGCCTCGGTCAGGCCCTGGTCGGCGAAGAGCTCGGCGAGGCCGCCCGCGTACCCCTGGCCGACGGCACGCACCTTCCAGGCGCCCTGCCGCCGGTAGAGCTCCAGGGCGACGACGGCGCATTCGGCGTCCAGACCGGTGATCGTGTAACTGGCGACCTCGGTGCCGTCCAGGCCGGTGACCGCCACGAAGGGGGCGGCGACCGTGCCGAAGCGGACCGGGCCTTGTCCGCCCGCGGCGGGCAGGGCGAGCAGCACATTGACCCGGTGCACGGCCTCCGGCATGGCGTCCAGGTCCACCGCGAGACGGTGGTCGGCGGCCGCCTGCTTGGAGACTTCGAGGCCGGGCAGGGTGGGCGCGCCGGGGTGGGCCACCCATTCGACGCCCCGTGCCTTGCCGTTCTCGTCGCTGAGCGTGGCCGAGGCCACGACCGGCGTGCCGGCCGCGACCCGGATCTCCAGACGGGACTGGGAGAGCGGGTGGTTCTGCCCCCGCACCAGCTCGGCCGTCATCGCCCTCGTCCCCCTGTGTCGCTGGTGTGTCGTGTTGTGTGCCGCCAGGGCCCGTCTCTCCGGCGGGCCCTGGCGGGGTGGGCTCTACAGGTGCGGCAGGATCGCCGGCATCAGGTCCTGGAAGGTGCGGCCGTTGGCCGGGGTGCCGAGGGCCGTCATCGTCCAGCCCGGGCCCGAGCGGTGCACCTTCGCCATGATCTGGGCCGTGTAGGCGCCGCCGCCCGCCAGCGTGTAGCGGGCGAGCTCCTGGCCGTTGGTCTCGTCGACCAGGCGGCAGAACGCGTTCTGCACCTCCTGGAAGGTCTGGCCGGTGAAGGAGTTCACGGTGAAGACGATCTGGTCGATGTGGACCGGGACGCGCGCCAGGTCCACCAGGATCGCCTCGTCGTCGCCGCCCTGGCCCACGCCGCCGACCAGGTTGTCACCGGTGTGGCGCACGGAGCCGTCGTCGCTCACCAGGTGGCGGAAGAAGACGACGTCGACCGGCTGCTTGTCGGCGAACAGGACGGCGGAGGCGTCCAGGTCGATCTCCCGGGTGCGCGAGCCGAACAGGCCGCGCCGGGGAGCCGCCTGCCAGCCGAGACCCATGCGGACCGCGGTCAGGCTGCCTCCGTCGTTCTTCTGCAGACTGATGGCCTGACCCTTGGTCATGTTGACGGTCACGCGCTGTTCCCCTCTCGAACTGTCCCCTGTTGCCGCAGAGTCCGCGGTTGCCCAAAACCCTACGCAGGGCCACCGAGACTGCCGCACCCCGACCCGTACTTTGTGTCGGTCTTGCAACACAGAGCGCATGGGCCGGGGCCCGGCAGCTGCAGCGGGTGCTCAGGCCAGGCCCGCCTCCCTCATCTGGCGCAGCTCCTTCTTCATCTCGGAGACCTCGTCGCGCAGCCGGGCCGCGATCTCGAACTGGAGGTCGGCGGCGGCGGCGCGCATGCGCGCCGTCATCTCCTCGATCTGCTCGGCGAGTTCGGCGGCGGGACGGTCGGTCGGGACCGTCTCCTTGGCCTTGCCCTTGGCGGACTTGGCACCGCCTGCCGTCTTGGAGCCGAGGGCGGGCACGGGTGCCTTGGCGCCCTTGCCGTCCTTCAGCTTGCGGTAGCCGGAGCCGAGCAGCTGCTCCGTGTCGACGTCCTCGCGGGCGATCTGGGCGACGATGTCATTGATCTTCTTGCGGAGCGGCTGGGGGTCGATGCCATGGGCCGTGTTGTACGCGACCTGCTTCTCCCGGCGACGGTTGGTCTCCTCGATGGCCTTCTCCATCGCCGGGGTGATCTTGTCGGCGTACATGTGGACCTGGCCGGAGACGTTGCGCGCAGCGCGGCCGATGGTCTGGATCAGCGACGTACCGGAACGCAGGAAGCCTTCCTTGTCGGCATCGAGGATGGCCACCAGGGACACCTCCGGCAGGTCGAGGCCCTCGCGCAGCAGGTTGATGCCGACGAGGACGTCGAAGTCGCCGGAGCGCAGTTCGCGCAGCAGTTCGACGCGGCGCAGGGTGTCGACGTCGCTGTGCAGATAGCGGACCTGGATGCCCAGTTCCAGGAAGTAGTCCGTGAGGTCCTCGGCCATCTTCTTGGTGAGCGTGGTGACCAGGACGCGCTCGTCCTTCTCGGTACGGGTGCGGATCTCGTGCACCAGGTCGTCGATCTGGCCCTCGGTGGGCTTGACCACGACCTCCGGGTCGATCAGACCGGTGGGGCGGATGATCTGCTCCACGGCGCCGTCCGCGCGCGAGAGCTCGTACTTGCCCGGGGTCGCCGACAGATAGACCGTCTGCCCGATGCGCTCCTGGAACTCCTCCCACTTCAGCGGGCGGTTGTCGAGGGCGGAGGGCAGGCGGAAGCCGTGATCGACGAGGGTGCGCTTGCGGGAGGCGTCGCCCTCGTACATCGCGCCGATCTGCGGGACGGTGTTGTGGGACTCGTCGATGACCAGCAGGAAGTCGTCCGGGAAGTAGTCCAGCAGGGTGTTGGGCGGGGAGCCGGGCTGTCGGCCGTCGAAGTGCATCGAGTAGTTCTCCACGCCGGAGCAGGAGCCGATCTGGCGGAGCATCTCGAGGTCGTACGTCGTCCGCATCCGCAGGCGCTGGGCCTCCAGGAGCTTGCCCTGCTTCTCCAGTTCGGCCAGGCGCTCGCCGAGCTCCTTCTCGATGTCGTTGATGGCCCGCTCCATGCGTTCGGGCCCTGCGACGTAGTGGGACGCCGGGAAGACGTACAACTGCTGGTGGTCGCTGATGATCTCGCCGGTGATCGGGTGGAGCGTGGAGAGGGCCTCGATCTCGTCGCCGAACATCTCGATGCGGACGGCGAGTTCCTCGTAGACCGGGAAGATCTCGATGGTGTCGCCGCGGACGCGGAAGGTGCCCCTCGTGAAGGCCAGGTCGTTGCGCGTGTACTGGATGTCGACGAAGCGGCGCAGCAGCTGGTCACGGTCGATCTCGTCGCCGACCTTGAGGGGGACCATCCGGTCCACGTACTCCTGGGGGGTACCGAGGCCGTAGATGCAGGACACCGAGGCGACCACGACGACGTCCCGGCGGGTGAGCAGCGAGTTCGTCGCCGAGTGACGCAGGCGCTCGACCTCCTCGTTGATCGAGGAGTCCTTCTCGATGTAGGTGTCCGACTGCGGGACGTAGGCCTCGGGCTGGTAGTAGTCGTAGTACGAGACGAAGTACTCGACCGCGTTGTTCGGCAGCAGCTCGCGGAACTCGTTCGCCAGCTGGGCGGCCAGGGTCTTGTTCGGCGCCATCACCAGGGTGGGGCGCTGAAGCTTCTCGATCATCCACGCGGTGGTGGCGGACTTGCCGGTGCCGGTCGCGCCGAGCAGGACGACGTCCTTCTCGCCTGCCTCGATGCGCCGGGCGAGCTCGGCGATGGCCTGCGGCTGGTCGCCGCTGGGCTGGTAGGGGCTGACGACCTCGAAGGGCGCCACCGTGCGTTCGATGTTGGAAACGGGCCGCATGGAATCAACCGTACGACCCGGCACTGACAACGCGGGCCGATCAGCGGTTCTGCGGGGCGCGGGAGCTGCGTCGGCCCTGCTGCCGGGCGGGGCGGAGCGGGAGGCGGTGGGCCTGGTGGTGGACGGCCGGGTGGGCCGGGACGCCCGGCTTGTTCTCGACGGGGCTCAGGGCGGGCTTGCCCATGACCATCAACGGGTCGAACATCACGACCACGGCGGCGAGCAGGAGGAAGGCGAGCGGGCCCACCAGCATGGGCCACAGCAGTGCGGCGGGCGAGTCCCCGGCGGTCGTGGCCGCTGTGTCGTGGAGGTGGACGCTGAGGGCCGCCATGCCCGTGTAGTGCATGCCGCTGACGGCGAGTCCCATGACGAGGCTCGCGCCCACGCTCCACAGGAAGCCCCTGATCTGGCCGGCCGCCCACAGGGCGGCGGTCGCGGCCACCATCGCTATGACGACGGAGGCGGCGACGGTCATCGTGTTGTATTCCAGCCGTCCGTTCAGGCGCATTCCGGCCATGCCCAGATAGTGCATCGAGGCGATCCCCAGGCCGGTGATCGTCCCCCCGGTGAACAGGGCCGTTCCCTTCGTGCCCTTGTAACCGACGATGAAGATCCCGACACCCACCATGACGATGGCGACAGCGAGGCTGGCGAACGTGATCGGCTTGTCGTAGTGGATCGGGGCCTGTTTGACGGTGAACCCCATCATCGCGACGAAGTGCATGGTCCATATGCCGGAGCCGATGGCCGCCGACCCGAGGGCGAGCCAGCCGGGCCGCCAGGAGTGGGCGACGAGCATGGATCTGGTCGTGCAGCGCAGCCCCAGGGCGCCACCGAGGGAGGCCATGAGATAGGCCACCACCGGTGTGACGAGTCCGTAGCTGAATCCGTCGACCGTGCCTTGCATGCGCGGCTGCCCTTCCCGCCCTCTTACGTTCCGGAATTCCCTGAAATGCGCCCCCTCCCAGGACCGCCCGAGCGGTCAGGGTTGAGGCAGAGAGTATGACCCCCACCAGAATGGTCGAACGATTTTCCGGCAAAGAAACACGTCGTTGCCCCAGTTGTGCGGCCGCAGTGAGCGGACTTGGGCGACTCCATTCAATGTGTGGTCGTTCTGTACACCACCGTCGTTGACGCTCTGCTGTCACAGTTGAGCTGTCCGTGTTCACACGACGCGAGGAGTACGCATGCACGCGCGCGCAGCCGCCGCCTTCACCACCGCGCTCCTGGGGACCGCCGGCCTCCTGCTGCCCGGCTCCGCCGCGCGGGCCGGCGACGTCGACGTACGACCGCTGGTCATCGGGCACCGAGGGGCGTCCGCCTACGCGCCCGAGAACACCCTGGCCTCCATCGACAAGGCGGCCCGGCTGGGCATCCCCTGGGTGGAGAACGACGTGCAGCGCACCAAGGACGGCGAACTCGTCGTCATCCACGACGACAGCCTGCAGCGCACCACCGACGTCGAGGAGGTCTTCCCCTGCCGGACGTCCTGGGAGGTGAAGGACTTCACCGCTGCCGAGATCGCGCGCCTCGACGCGGGGAGCTGGTTCGGTCGCCGCTATGCGGGCGCGCGCGTGCCGACGCTCGACGAGTACATGCGCCGGGTCGAGCACAACCACCAGAAGCTGCTGCTGGAGATCAAGAATCCCGAGCTGTATCCGGGCATCGAACAGCAGACCCTGAAGGTGCTCGGCAACGACGGCTGGCTCGACCCGCAGCACCTGGCCGACCGGCTTGTCGTGCAGAGCTTCAGCGCGGACAGCCTACGGATCGTCCACAATCTGAAGCCCGCCGTCAGGACGAGCTTCCTCGGCACACCGCAGTTCTCGGACCTTCCCGCCTACGCGCGCTTCACCGACGGGATCAATCCCTCCGCCGGCTCCGTCTCGATGGCCTACGTCGCCGCCGTGCACGCCTTCACGGGACCGCACGGCAAGCCGCTCAACGTCTTCACATGGACCGTGAACGACGCGGACACCGCCCGTCAGGTCACCCGGTACGGCGTGGACGGCATCATCACCAACGAGCCCGACGTGATCCGAGCCGCGCTGCAGGAGCCCTGAGCTCCGGCGCCGGGGCGTTGTCAGTGGCGGGTCGTACGGTGGGCGCATGGACAGCGATGGGCAGTACGAACAGCAGGTCGTGTGGGCGGTGATCGGTACCGGGATCGGTCCGCTGCTGCTGGTCGCGACCGGCGAGGGCCTGGTCAACGTCGTGTTCCACGCCACGGACGCGGTGCGTGACAGGGCGCTCGAACGGCTGGCGTCCCGGCTGGGCCGCGAGCCCGTCGAGGCACCCGACTCGCCGCTGCTGGCCGAGGCGATACGGCAGGTCGAGGCGTACTTCGCGGGCGAGCGGCGGGACTTCGAGCTGCCGCTGGACTGGTCGCTGATCTCGGGCTTCAACCGGCAGGTGCTGCGCGAACTGGCCTCGGGGGTGCCCTACGGCGCGGTCGTGGGCTACGGCGACCTGGCCGGGCGGGTGGGTCAGCCGGGCGCGGCCCAGGCGGTGGGGGTGGCGATGGGCTCCAATCCGCTGCCGGTCGTCGTGCCCTGTCACCGGGTGGTGGAGAGCGACGGGGGCATCGGCGGGTTCGGGGGCGGGCTGGAGACCAAGCGCAAGCTGCTCGCGTTGGAGGGGGTACTGCCCGAGCCGCTGTTCTGAGACCCAGCTCCTGGGTGTGCGGAGGGTGGCCGGGACGCGGAGGCGGTACCAGACTCCCCCACGTGCACATGGGCACCCCGCTGGTCCGGGTGGGCACCTCACTAGTCGTAGTGCCGGGCCTCGAAGACGTTTCCGTCCGGGTCACGGAAGTAGAAGCTGCGCCTGGCCTTTCCGCGGGCGCCGTAGGAGTCGTAGGAGAACTCGGAGACGGGTGCGGCGCGTTCCTCGAGGCGGCTGTGCAGGGCGTCGAACTCGTCGCCGGGCAGGGCCAGGCAGACGTGGTTGACGGGGTGGCCGGCGCTGTCGGCGGCGCCGGGAAGCATCTTCATGTGCTCCGCCATGGAGTGGGGCATGAGGTCGAGGATGGTCTCGTCGTTGAGCCGTACCGACGGGAACGGCGCCTTCCCCGCGGAGAACTCGGTGATCCTCAGGGGGCGCAGCCCGACTGCCTTCTCGTAGAAGTCTGCCGAGGCGACCGGGTCGTGCACCCACAGGACGACATGGTCGAGACGTGTCGTGTTGTCCGTCATGTCCTTCAGGCTGGTACCGCCTCCACCGGGCCGCAAGGGTCTGACCGGACTCCCGGTCGCGGTACTACGCCTTGGTCCCCCATGCCGAGATCATCGGGGCCGTGGCCAGGTCCATGCCTCCGGCCTCGATGTTCGCCAGGTGACGGTCGATGTCCTCGTTCGTGGCCAGGTTCGCGGTGACGAGCGTGTCGCGGATCTGGCGGATCGTGGCCGATTCGAGGGCGGCGCAGGCCGGGGAGGTGAGCGGGAAGTACGCATCGGCCTCGACGCCGTGCAAGCCGGCCTCGCGGAGCAGGCGTGGCAGGCGGCGGCCGTAGGAGAGGTCGGCGCCACGGTCGGCGAGCAGCCGGCGGAATCCGTGCCGCAGACGGTTGGCGAGTCGTTGCTCTGGGCCGTGCTCGTCGGGGCAGACCAGGGGCTGCAGGGCGGGGTCGGCATCCTCGATCAGGAGTCGGCCGCCCGGCCGCAGGGCCTTGATCATCGACTGCAACGCCCGTTCACGGTCGGGCACATGGACGAGGACCAGCCGGGCATGCACCAAGTCGAAGCCCTCGCCCGGCGGTTCCTCGGCGCCCACGTCGTGGACGCGCACGTCCACCGGCGGGCGGGCCACTGAGGCGAGCAGCGACGTGTCGATGTCGGTGGCGACGACCTGCCCGGCCGGCCCGACCTTCTCGGCCAGCCAGGACACCACCGAGGTACCGCCCGCGCCGACCTCCCAGCAGCGCCGGCCGGAGTCGATGCCGAGCCCTTCGAGGTGCCGGAAGGTGGTGGGGTCGAAGAGGGAGGCGAAGGCGTCGAAGCGCTCTGCCGCCTCGGCCTGCCGGTTGTCGAGGAGATAGCCGTCGGATCGCTTCATGACGCGATCATCCCAGTTGCCCGGCTTGCCGGAAGCGGTCGACGAGTCAGCTCCCGTGAGCCGGGAAGACGTTCCGTGGGTAAACCCCTTCGTCCACGGGCGGGAACCAAACGGAATGCCCTGTTCCCACAGGCTCACCCACCCCTTACACAGACCTGGCACACTGGCGCGCCAAGGCACAGGCAGGCGGCTCACCACGGGGGCGAACCGCGAACCGCGCATCGAGCCCGGAGATCCACGCAAGGAGATCCATATGTCCATGGCAGGGAATCTGCGCAAGGTCACCCACCTCAGCGGGGTAGGCGGCCTGCGCAAGGTGGCACGGCTGGCCAGGCGGCGGCCACGCGTCGACCTGAGTCACCCGGCCCGGTCCCCGCTGGGCTCCTCGGTGGTGAACTGCGTGACGTACCGGGACGGCGTGCGGGTGCCCGGGGGCAGTGATCTGGTCGACGCGGTGGAGCGGGTGCGAAAGAAGGGTGACGGGTTCGTCTGGCTGGGGCTGCACGAACCGACGGATCAGGAGTTCGCGGGCATCGCCGAGCTCTTCGATCTGCATCCGCTGGCGGTCGAGGACGCGGTCGAGGCCCATCAGCGCCCGAAGCTGGAGCGGTACGGCGAGACGCTGTTCGCGGTGTTCAAGACGGTCTGCTACGTCGAGCACGAGGAGCTGACGGCGACCAGCGAGGTGGTGAACACCGGCGAGATCATGGTGTTCGTCGGCGAGGACTTCGTCATCACGGTCCGGCACGGGATGCATGGTTCGCTGGGGCCGCTGCGCGAGGGACTGGAGGCCGACCCGCAGCAACTCGCGAAGGGGCCGGCCGCGGTGCTGCACGCGATCGCGGACCATGTGGTCGACGACTATCTGCTCGTCACCGACTCGGTGCAGGCGGACATCGACCAGGTGGAGATGGACGTGTTCGCGGAGAACGGCGCTCGGGCCGACCCCGGCCGGATCTACCAGCTCAAGCGTGAACTCCTCGAGCTGAAGCGGGCCGTGGTCCCCCTCGGCCGCCCCGTCGAGGACCTGGCGACCCGGCCCATCCGTGTGGTCGACCCGGAAATACAGGCCTACTTCAGGGACGTCCTCGACCATCTCATGCGGGCGAAGGAGCAGATCGCCTCCTTCGACGAACTGCTCAACTCGATCCTGCAGGCCCATCTCGCTCAGGTCACGGTCGCGCAGAACGAGGACATGCGGAAGATCACGGCCTGGGCCGCGGTGATCGCCGTACCGACGATGGTCTGCGGTGTGTACGGCATGAACTTCGACTACATGCCGGAGCTGCACTGGAGTTTCGGATACCCCCTGGTCATAGGTGTGATGGCGGTGGCGTGCCTGGCGCTGTACCGCGGTTTCCGGCGCAGCGGCTGGCTGTGAGGCGCTCCGTGGGGCGGGTCAGCGCTCGGTGCTCCGTGCGTACACGCTGTGGGCGAAGTCGGCGATCTGCTCCTCCGTCAGATGCCGGGCCACGTCGGCCTCGCTGATCATGCCGACCAGCCGCTTGTTCTCGATGACGGGGAGCCGGCGGATCTGGTGGTCCTGCATCTCCCGGAGTACGTCACTGACGTCGGCGTTCGCGTCGATCCAGCGGGGGGTGCCGTGGGCCATCTCGCCGGCGGTGACCTTGGCCGGGTCGTGGCCCATGGCCACGCAGCCGATGACGATGTCGCGGTCGGTGAGGATGCCGCAGAGCCGCTCGTTCTGGTCGCTGATGGGCAGGGCTCCGACGTTCAGTTCGCGCATCAACTGGGCCGCGCGGTCCAGTGTCTCGTGGGCGGGGATCCACTGGGCGCCACGGTGCATGATGTCTCCGGCGGTGGTCATGGAGTACCTCCCGGTGCCGGACGGCCGGCGCGGTGCGGGGACGCACCGCTAGTCCCGGCGCCCTACATTGTCGCCGCGCGGCCCGGCACCTGCACCCGGAACTTGGCGGTGGCGGGCGGCCGGGGGCGCCGGCCCAGCAGCCTCAGGCCGAGAAACCCACGATCTTCCGCGGGACGATACGGATGATCACACGGACCTCGTCGTCCTTCTCGCCGGGCGGGTCGATGCCGAGGTACTTGTGCGAGAGCTCGTACGGGAGCTGCTTGCCCTCGTCGGGGAGGATCTCGGCGGTGCCGCGGATCTCGACCGAGGTGTAGGGGTCGGCGAGGTCGAAGACCGAGAGGCTGATGCGGGGGTCGCGGCGGAGGTTGCGCACCTTCTGGCGCCCGTCGGTGGACGAGAAGAGCACGGTGTCGCCCTCGCGCTTGATCCAGACCACCGAGTTCTGCGGGGCGCCGTCGGGGCCGAGGGTGGCGACGCTGGCGAAGTTCTTGCCGTCGAGAAGGGTGCGGACGGAGTCGGTGAAGGGGACGGGATCACTCGAGGAGGTCGTCATGCGAACACAGTAACTACATGCGCATGCATATAAAAGGGGTTTGCCTGTTGTCGATCACCCCCTCGACGGATCAACCCCTCCATGCCGGATGGCGCGGGTCGTCGGCCCGCACCAGGACGTCGGCCGTGCCTGCCGGGTCGGTCTCGTCCGCGTAGCGCTGGAAGGCGGGGAGTGTCCAGTGGTCGGCCTCGGGGGTGCGGCGGCGGAGGGCGCCGGGCGAGAGGAGGACATGGACAGTCAGGTCGAAGGGGAACCAGTGGCGCAGCAGGAGGGGGCCGTGCAGCAACAGGAAACCGCCGGGCGGGAGTTGGGTGTAGGGGGTGCGGGTGGCGCGGTCGGTGACCGGGTCCCACAGGTCGGGCAGGACGCGTCCGTCGCCGCCGGGTTCGAGGGGGCCGAACACCTCGCGCCACAGGGCACCGGTGTCCAACCAGCCGTCGTAATAGGCGTCGACGTCGTGGTGGCCGTACTCGAGGCGGACGGAGGCGGGCCGCAGAAAGCCCTCCGCGCCGATGGTCAGCGAGGGGCGGCCGCGTACCCGCAGGGCTTCGGCGACGCGTTCGGCGAGGTCTCCCGGGTGGGCTGCCGGGGCTCCGTCGAAGGCGATGCGGGGCCAGGGGCTGCCGTCGGCGGGCTTGAGGTCGAGCAGTCGCTCGGCCAGGAGGTCGCCGAGCCGGTCCCAGGTGATCGCTTCGAGTCGCACATCGCCCATGATGCGTCAGCCGTCGGCCGGGGTGCGCCTCGCGCCGAAGAGAGGGCGGCGTGGAAGAGGGGTGGAGGGCAAGGGCGCGGTGGGCGCGATTTCGCGGTAGTCCGCAATGCCCTCGGGGGAAGGAAACAGCTATGGCACGTCTTGCAACCCCTGCGTCCCACAGCGGGATTGTCGTCTTCCAGCCGATCAAGAGACGGCACTGCGGGGAGTGTCATGCGGGACCGTTGCCGCTGCTCGTGTTGGAGGAGGGGGCACCGCGCTGTCTCGACTGTGCCGACCTCGGGCATCTGGTGTTCCTGCCGCGCGGCGACACCGCGCTGACCCGGCGGTCGCGGGAGGAGAGTGCGCTGTCGGCGGTCGTGGTGCGCTTCAACCGGCGCAAAGCGCGGTACGAGCGGCAGGGCGTCCTGGTCGAGGAGGCGGGGCTCGCCCGGGCCGAGGCGCGGTGCCTGGCGGACGCGGAGGCGCGGCGGCGGCGCCGGGTGCGGGACGCCCGGCGGCGGATCGCGGAGGACCTGCGGTTCACGGAGGCGTTCGCGGCGGAGATACGACGGCTGTTTCCCGGGTGCCCGGCGGAGCGGGCCCGGGCGATCGCGGCGCATGCGTCGGTGCGGGGCAGCGGGCGGGTGGGCCGGAGCGCGGCGGGGCGGGCGCTGTCCGAGGGAGCGGTGGTCTCGGCGGTCGCGGCCTCCGTACGGCACGTGGACACCCCGTACGACCAGCTGCTGATGAGCGGAGTAGCACGGCACGAGGCCCGTCGACGGATAGGGGCGGCGGTGGAGACGGTGCTGCGGGGGTGGCGCTCGGGAGAGGCGGGGGTCGGTTGACGCGGGGCGCGGGAGCCGCCGGTGCAAGGGGGGATCGGTCGGTGAACGTCCGGGGGCCGATGGCGTGAGTACGGGCCCCGCAGGCGAAAGTCCGGGAAAGGCGGGTCCGCTGGGGAAGGGCCGCGGTCAGGTCAGTAAAAGATCGAAGCCCGTCGGCGACAGGCCGAGGTTGATTGGCAAAGGCCGAGGTCCGTGAGTGACAGGCCGCCGGTCGCCCACGAAGGCCGAGGCCCGTGGGCGACGGACCGAGGTCGACTCACGAAGGGCGGGGGCCCGTGAGCGACAGACCGAGGTCGACTTACGAAGGGGGCCGTCGGCAAAAGGGACCAGGTCAATTGACAAAGGGCAGGCTCATTGACACAAGACGGGCGTTCGTTGGCGAAGAGCGGGGCTCGGTTGACGAAAGGCCGTAACCCATGGGCGGCAAGGCCGCGGTCGCGCCGCGGAAGGCCACAACCCGTCAGCGACAGACCGAGGTCGATTCACGAAGTCCGGGGCCATCGACAAAAGGTCCAGATCGATTGAAGAAAGGCGAGGCCATTTTGACGCAAGACGGGGGTTCGTTGGTGAAGAACCGGACTCGGTTATCGAAAGGCCGAGGCCCATTGACGAAAGAGCCGGGCGCGCCCACGAGAGGCTCGGGTGTGCCGGTAGCAGGCCGGTCGGCAAGACACACCGAAGCGTCGACTACAGGCACAGGGCCCCTGCAGAAGGGAGACCGGGCGGCAGGCGGCCTGTCTGCGCCGAGGTCGGGACGGGCTCGGGCGGCAGCCGACCCCTCGGCACCGCGATCGCGATCGGCTGCGACGGCAGACGGCCCGCTGGCGCCGCCACGACAATCAGCTCCGGCGGCAGTCGGCCGACCCGCGCTGCGACCCGCAGCCGCCCGATCAGGGCTGGACGCTCGCGTATGTGGCCGTGTTCCTCGGCCATGGTCACTGTGCTCGTACGGGAATTCACTTGTGGTGACGGGAGGTGCCGGGGAAGATCTCGGCTCTACGCGGGAGTTGACGACATGATCGCTGGACCGTATTTCTGGCTGACGGTGCTGGGGGTGCTCGGGACCGGTCTGGTGGCCGGGGTGTTCTGCGGCTTCTCCACGTTTGTGATGAAGGGGCTCTCCGCGCTGCCGCCCGCACAGGGCATGGCCGCGATGAACGCGATCAATGCGACCGCGGTGATGCCGGCGTTCATGCTGTTGTTCGTGGGGTCGGCGGTGCTGTGCGCGGTGCTCGCCGTGGTGACGTTCGTGCTGTGGCCGGACGACGGGAGGGCGGAGCTGCTGGTGGGCAGCGTGCTGTATCTGTTCGGTTCGTTCGGGGTGACCATGGTCGCGAACGTGCCGCGCAACGACACACTGGCCAAGCTGGACCCCAGCACCCCGGAAGCCGCCGCGTACTGGCCGTCGTACATACGCGAGTGGACGTTCTGGAATCACGTGCGGATGGTCGCCGCGGCCGGTTCGGCGGTGGCGTACGTGCTGGCGCTGACCTGAGCGGAGCGGAAGGACGGAAAGCAGGGCGGAAAGCGCTGTCCGTCCCCTCTGCGCACGGGGCCGGGGAGTCGTATCGTGGCCGAAAGAGTGCCGCCCGATGACGCACGGCTCGTCGCATGCTCAGGCAAGGAAGACGGCCATGGCCGATCCCAAGGGATTCATGACCACGCCTCGCCAGGACTGGCCCCGCCGCCCGGTCGCGGAAAGGGTCCAGGACTGGGACGAGGTCTACGTCCCCGGGGCGCTGCTGCCCATCATCAACAAACAGGCCGACCGCTGCATGGACTGCGGCATACCGTTCTGCCACGACGCCTGTCCGCTCGGGAATCTGATACCCGAGTGGAACGACCTGGTCAGCCGGGACGACTGGCGGCAGGCGGCCGACCGGCTGCATGCCACGAACAACTTCCCCGAGTTCACCGGGCGGTTGTGTCCCGCGCCGTGCGAGGCGGGATGTGTGCTCGCCATCAACCAGCCCGCGGTCACGATCAAGAACGTCGAGGTCGCCATCGCGGACCAGGCCTGGGAGCTGGGGTTCACGCCGCCGCGGCCGCCGGACCGGTTGTCCGGGCGGACCGTCGCGGTGATCGGGTCCGGGCCGACGGGGCTGGCCGCGGCCCAGCAGCTGACCCGGGCCGGGCACACGGTCGCCGTGTACGAGAAGGACGACCGGCTCGGCGGGCTGATGCGGTACGGCATTCCCGCGTTCAAGATGGAGAAGCACCATCTGGACCGGCGGCTGGAGCAGATGCGCGCCGAGGGAACCAAGTTCCGTACGTCGACGGCGGTCGGGCGGGACGTCGGGGCGGCGGAGCTGCGGGCCCGGTACGACGCCGTCGTGATCGCGACCGGGGCGACGGCATGGCGCGAACTTCCCGTACCTGGGCGCGAGTTGGCCGGGATACAGCAGGCGATGGAGTATCTGCCGCTGTCCAACCGGGTGTGCGAAGGGGACTTGGAGAGCTCCCCGATGTCCGCCGCCGGGAAGCACGTCGTCATCGTCGGGGGCGGTGACACCGGGGCGGACTGTCTGGGGACCGCGGTGCGCGAAGGGGCCGCGTCCGTCACGCAGTTGGACATCTACGCCCAGCCCGGCGCCGTGCGCGACGAGGACACCGAGCCCTGGCCGACGTACCCGAAGATCTACCGGCTGTCGGCCGCGCACGAGGAGGCCCGGGATCTGGAGACGGCGCCGGCGGCGGACGCGGACGCCCGGCTGTTCGCGGCGTCCACGCTCCGCTTCACCGGCGACGAGAGCGGGCATGTGCGGTCGCTGCACCTGGTCGAGGTGGACGCGGCCCGGCGCCCACGCCCCGGCACCGGGCGGACGCTCCCCGTCGACCTCGTGCTGCTCGCGCTCGGCTTCTCCGGACCCGACCGTGAGGACGGGCTCGTCGACCAGTTGGGACTGGCGATGGAGCCCCGCGGGACGATCACCCGTGATGCGGGGTTCGCGACGAACGTGCCCGGTGTGTTCGCGGCCGGGGACGCGGCACGCGGGCAGTCGCTGATCGTGTGGGCGATCGCGGAGGGGCGGGCGGTGGCGGCGGCCGTCGACCGTTATCTGACGGGGAGTTCACAGCTCCCGGCGCCCATCGGGCCGTACGACCGTCCGATGACGGTGTAGCCACCGCCGGCCCGGCTAGCGGCGCCGCTCGTCCGTCCCCGCCACCTTGCCCGTCGAGAGGGCCACCCGGTTCCAGGTGTTGATCGTGAGGATCAGCCCGAGGACGTGGGCCAGTTCCTCCTCGTCGAAATGGGCTGCGGCCTGTGCGTAGACCTCGTCGGGGACTCCGCTGTCGGCCACCAGCGTCACCGCCTCCGTCAGGGCGAGGGCGGCCTGCTCCCGCTCGGTGAAGAAGTGGCGGGCCTCGCGCCAGACGGCGACCATGTGCAGCCGGTCCTCGCTCTCACCGGCCTTGCGGGCGTCACTGGTGTGCATGTGCAGGCAGTACGCGCAGTGGTTGAGGTGCGAGGCCCGGATCTGGATCAGTTCGACGAGGGCCGGGTCGAGTCCCTCACGGGCGGCGGCGTCGAAGCCGATGAGCGCGCGGAAGACCTTCGGAGCGGACTTCGCGAAGTCCAGGCGGGCCGTCGTCGTGATGTGCGTCGTGTTCGTCGTCATGTGCTCCAACCTATGGCCCTGAAAGACCGGCTGTAGGGTGCATTTTCATGGCGAAATCATGGGTCAATTCCGCTGAGCGGATCGGGTCCGACCTGCATCTGGAGCTGGTCGAGGCAGGCGGGCGGCGGGCCGCGCTCATCGGGGCTCTGCGCGAGGCCGTGCGAGAGGGGCGGCTTGCTCCCGGCACCCGGCTGCCGCCGTATCGCTCGCTCGCCGCCGACCTCGGTGTCGCCCGCAACACGGTGGCCGACGCGTATGCGGAGCTGGTCGCGGAGGGCTGGCTGAGCGCCCGGCAGGGCTCGGGCACCCGGGTGGCAGACCGTGCCGAACCGCTGCGGCAGGCCGATCGGACGCCCCGAAAGGCACCGCGCGCGCCTGGCCCTCGCCACGATCTGCGCCAGGGCACCCCGGACGCGTCCGCGTTCCCGCGTGCGGCCTGGCTGGCGTCCTGTCGGCGGGCCTTGCAGCAGGCACCCAACGAGGTGTTCGGCCCTGGTGATCCGGCCGGCCGGATCGAGCTCAGGGAGGCGCTGACGGAATATCTGGCACGCGCGCGTGGTGTGCGCACCGAGCCGGACCGGATCGTGATCTGCTCCGGTTTCGCGCATGGGCTGCGGCTGCTCTTCGGCAGCCCGGGCCGGGTCCTGGCCGGGCCGCTGGCCGTGGAGGCGTACGGGCTGCCGTTCCACCGGGAGCTGCTGGCGGCCGCGGGCGTGCGGACCGTACCGCTCTCCCTGGACGACCAGGGCGCACGCGTGGACCGGCTGGCGCGGGAGCGGGCCGTGCTGCTCACGCCCGCGCACCAGTTCCCCACCGGCGGACCGCTGCACGCGGAGCGCCGGGCAGCGGTGGTGGACTGGGCACGCGCGCGTGGCGGGGTGGTGGTGGAGGACGACTACGACGGGGAGTTCCGCTACGACCGCAGGCCCGTCGGGGCGGTCCAAGGGCTCGACCCGGAGCGGGTGATCCTGCTCGGCTCGGTCAGCAAGAGCCTGTCGCCGGCCGTGCGGCTGGGCTGGATGGTGCTGCCCGGGCGGTATGTGGACGGTGTGCTCGCGGCCAAGGGCGAGCGGGAGGCATGGGCGAGCGTCCTCGACCAGCTGAGCCTCGCCGACTTCATCGTCTCCGGCTCGTACGACCGTCATGTGCGGCGCATGCGGCAGCGGTACCGCAGCCGCCGTGACCGCCTCGTCGCGGCGCTCGCCGCGCACGCACCGCACGTCGAGGTCACCGGGGTCGCGGCGGGCCTGCACGCGGTGCTGCGGCTGCCGCCCGGCACGGAACGCTCCGCCGTCAAGGCCGCCGGCTGGCAGGGCGTGGCCCTGGACGGCCTGGCCGAATTCCGTCACCCGGCGACGGACATGCCGGCCCAGGACGGCCTGGTCGTGGGGTACGCGACGCCCTCCGAGCATGCGTACGGGGCGGCGTTGGAGGCGCTGTGCCAGGTGCTGCCACCGGAGGCGGACAAGCCTCCTCGCGCCTCCCGATGACCGCCGGGCCAGGGCTTGCGCCCCACCGCCCCGCACCCCGGAATCGCCCCGTCGCCCTGACCCGGCACCGGCTCCCCGAGATGCGGGATGCCACAGCTGCGGCACCTCGACGCCGGGCTCGACCTCCAGACCGTCGAAGAAGCGTGTGAACTCCGCACGGGAGCGCAGTGCCAGGGTGACGCCCGCGGCCTTGAGCTGCTCGGTCGCGGCCTTCGACTCCTCGCGGTGAAGTCGGCGGTCGCGTGGCCGGCCACCAGGTAGCTGCCGGAGGGGAGTTCGGCCGGCAGACGGCGGACGAGTTCGTGCAATCAGGACTTGGTTCACCATCAGAACGGACAGTTGATCAAGTGTCCGGGCATCCGAGCAGGCGCCGGACCCACACGTCACGACAGCAGGAAGTCCGCCTCCCCCGCCTTGGCGCCCTCGATGAACGCCGTCATCTCGTCGGTGGTGTAGATCAGCGCCGGTCCGTCCGGGTCGGTGGACTGACGGACGGCGATCCGGCCGTCCGCCAGCTTCATCGCCTCCAGGCAGTTGCCGCCGTTGCCGCCGCTCCACGGCTTGAGCCAGCCCTCGCTGCCCAGCTCCCGTGCGGGCATGCCGTTGTAGACGTGGCCCAGCGCCTTGATGCGATCCATTCACAGCTCCTTGCGGAGATCCTCGAGGATCTCCTTCGTGCGATGTGCCGTAGCGGCCTGTGCCGCCATGCGGTCCATGACCTCGAGGTGGGTCGCCACCTCGGGGCGCGCGTCGAGATAGACGGCGCCGGTCAGGTACTCGCTGTAGACCATGTCCGGCAGTTCTGACATGGCAAATCGGAACAGCACGAAGGGCCCGTACGTACCGGGGTGCGGACCGCCCGCCAAGGGCGCGACCTGCACGGTCACGTTGGGCAGCTTCGTGGCCTCGAGCAGTCTGCCGATCTGGGCACGCATCACCTCCGGGCCGCCGACCGGGCGGCGCAGCGCGGTCTCGTCCAGGACGGCCCAGAAGCGCGGCGCGTCCTGACGGGTGAGCAGTTCCTGACGTTGTATGCGCAGGGCGACATGGCGCTCGATGTCTTCGGGGCTGGTCTGGCCGATCGCACCCGACCGCAGGACTCCGCGGGCGTAGTCCTCGGTCTGCAGCAGACCCGGGACGAAGTGGGGGTCGTAGGAGCGGATGAGGCTCGCGGCGCCCTCGAGGCTGACGTACATGGAGAACCAGGCGGGCAGGATGTCGTGGAACCGCTGCCACCAGCCGGGTCTGTTGGCCTCCTCGGCCAGCTGTACGAAGACCTCGGCCTCCTCCTCGGAGACGCCGTAGGACTTCAGGAGCAGCTGGAGGTACGGGATTTTGAGGGAGACCTCGGCCGTCTCCATGCGGCGGACGGTGGCGGGGGCGACCCGAAGGATGCGGGCGGCCTCCTCGCGCTTGAGGCCGGCGTGCTCCCGCAGGTCCAACAGGCGGCGGCCTAGGACGACTTGACCGACCGTCGGCGCAGACCGCGGTTCGCTCACCCTCCACCTCCCGTGGCCGCTGAGAGTCCAAAAAAGCATGCTGACAGCCATACGGCGCCATTCGAAGACCTATTCGAAGTTCTGTACGGTTTCGTACGGATCTCCGTCGATCCCAAGTGGCGCCGCATGACGTGCTGTTGCGAGCAGTGTGCCACGGCCTTCCACACCGTCACAGGCACTCTGCAATTTTCAGAGTGACACTTGCCAAGTGTTCACGCCGGGGCGATAGTGGCAAGCGTGATTCCGTCCGCGCCCTTAGGAACAGACGCGACCGAAGGCCGCCCCCACAGCCTCGGTGCACGCCACTCGGGGGCCGCTGCCGAGCGCCGGTTCCGCTTCGAGCTGGCCGCGCATCCGGCTTCTCCCGCGCAGGCCAGACGCCTGACGAGGGCCCGGCTGAACGTCTGGTCGGTGTGCGAGGACATCTGCGACACCGCGGCTCTGGTCATCTCCGAGCTGGTCACCAACGCCCTTGTGCACACGGCGAGCAGCCACATCGTCTGCGAGCTGCACGACGGCGACGAACTGGTGCGCATAGCCGTGCGTGACGAGGGCTGCTCCCCGGGTGCGCCCCATGCGTCGCGGGCGCGGCCCGAGGAGGAGCACGGGAGGGGGCTGCTCCTCATCGACGCGCTGTGCGACGCATGGGGCGCCCATGAGCACGGTCCGGGGCTGCTGGTCTGGGCGGAACTGCCGCGCAAGGCCGACACTGCACACCATGACTGCGGGCCGTGCACCCAGGTGAAGGTGCCGTACAACGACCTCGGCTGGGGAGCCCGCCCCAAGCCGGGGCCGGCCGGTGGTTCGGGTGACGAGGACGAGGCGGCCGCACCGCACGGTGGGGACGCACACGGGCAGCAGGGGACGGGGGCCGCATGGCGGTGAGCGCTGCGCCCGGTGGCCGGGTGCTGAGCCTGGACACGCTGGTCCGCCTCGGGCGCGGAGTGCGCACGCCGGGCAGGTCCCGGCGACTGCCGGTGCCGGACGGCATGACGGCCCCGATGGGCTGCGACGCCGTGGAGGTGCCGGCCTGCTTCGGCCCGCTGGTGCTGTCCCGGCTGCCGCGCGTGGGGTGCGTGTACGCCGACGCGGCGCACTGGTGGTGGCTCGTCCCGTCCGACTCCGACTACGCACTTCAGTGGCCGACGCCCGCGCAGTACGCCGCCGGGGCGCTAGTTCCGGACGCCCCGGCGGTCCCCGACCTCATCCACCGGCCGGCCGGCACACTCCCCTACACCCCGCCGATCCCGCTGTATCTGGCGCTGTGCCGGGTGACGGGGACGACGCCGACGTGGTCGCGGCCGGCCGCCGCATGACGCGCGTGGTTGCGTAAACATCGCGCCCCTGCCGGGCGTACGCCCGCGCGCTCGACCGGCTGTGCCACGCGCTCTCCCCCGGCGGGTCCGGTCCCGCGATAGTGGCCGTTCGTCGACGTGGATCGGGGGAGGCCGGCGGTGGCGGAATCACAGGGCTCGGGCGGGCGCGGGACGGCACGGGGGCCGGGCAGGCGGGCGAAGAAGCGCGACGAGGGCCCGCCCGAGGTCTCCGAGTCGGAACAGCTGCTCTTCGGCGGGCCGTTGCGCTACGACCTGGGCTGGAACCAGCACCGGGACGCGTTCATGGAGCTGAACTTCCGGGCCATGGTGACGCGGCTGCCTGCCCTGCTGGGCTCCAGCTTCCGGCTCGCCTGGCAGGCCGACCGGCAGGCGGCGCGGATCGTGCTGGCGGCCGAGGCGGGCCGGGGCGTGGCCCAGGCGGTGGGCCTGCTCGCCATGAACAGCGTGCTGGGGCGGCTGATCAGCGGCGGCGCGATCGGGGACCGGCTGCGCGACGCCGTGCCGGTGCTGGCCGCGATGGCCGCCGTGGCACTGCTCGGGGCGCTGCTGCGGGGCGCGTCGACGTATGCGACCGGGCGCCTGGAACCCAAGGTGGAGCGGGTCGCGACGGAGCTGTATCTGGAGCGGGCGGCGGCCGTGGAGCTGGCCGCGATCGAGGACCACGCCTTCCACAAGCTGCTGGACACCGCGCAGTACGGCGCCGGTTCGGCACGGCGGATGATCTCGTACGCCACGCGCGTGGTGAGCGCGCTGATCTCGCTGATCGCGGCGGCGGGCGTGCTGACCGTGCTGCACCCCGTCCTGCTCCCGCTGCTTGCGACGATGACGCTGCCGACGGCGTGGAGCGCACTGACGAACGCCCGGCGGCGCTACGAGTCCTGGCACACCTGGGTACAGCACGCCCGGGCCGGCTATCTGCTCAGCGGCCTGCTCACCGAACCGGCCGCGGCGCCCGAGATCCGGGTGCACGGGGTCGGCCCGTTCCTGCTGCGGCACTACCGCGCCATGGCGGAGACGGCGGAGGCCGAGCAGGCGCGGCTGGCCCGGCTGGCGGCGCGCACCGGGGTGATCGCGTCGGCCTGGACGGGCCTCGCGAGCGTGGCGACGTATGCGACCCTCGCCGGGCTGCTGCTCGCCGGTGCGATGGCACTGTCCGTGGCGGGTACGGCGGTCATCGCGATCCGCACGGGCTCGTCGAGCCTGGACAACCTGGTGGTGGCGGTCAACTCGCTCCACGAGGACGCCCTGTTCGTGGGCGATCTGCAGAAGCTTTACGTCGAGGCGGCCGAGCGGGCGATCCCGGTCGGCGGCGACCCACTGCCCGAGGACCCGCGGGAGATCCGCTTCGAGAACGTCACGTTCAGCTACCCGGGCGAGTCCGCCCGCCCCGCCCTCGACGACGTCACGCTCAGCCTCCCGCTGGGCCGGATCGTGGCGCTGGTCGGCGAGAACGGCTCCGGCAAGACGACCCTGGTCAAGCTGCTCGCGGGCCTGTACAAGCCGGACGGCGGCCGGATCCTGTGGGACGGCGTCGACGCGGCGACCGCGGACCGGCACCAGCTCGCCGAGCGGGTCGCGATGGTCGCCCAGGACTTCAAGCGCTGGCCGTTCACGGCCCGCGTCAATGTGGCCATCGGCCGCTCCTCCGCGCCCCTGACCGAGGAACGCATGGCCACGTCGCTCGCCGAGGCCGGCGCGGAGGACGTGGTGGCCGATCTGCCGCGCGGCCTGGACACCCTGCTGGCCCGCCAGTTCAACGGCGGACACGAGCTGTCCGGCGGCCAGTGGCAGCGGCTCGGCGTGGCACGGGCCGCCTACCGGCGCGGCCGGATCCTGGTCGTGGACGAGCCGACGGCGGCCCTGGACGCGCGGGCAGAGCTGGAGGTCTTCGAGAAGATCCGCGCCCTGGCCTCGGCCGGGCAGACCGTCGTGCTGATCACCCACCGGCTTGCGTCGGTGCGCCACGCGGACCTGGTGCACGTCCTCGACCAGGGCCGCCTGGCGGAGTCCGGCACTCCGGACGAGCTGCTGGCGAGCGGCGGTATCTACGCGGAGCTGTACTCGCTCCAGGCCGAGCAGTACTCGGCGCCGGTACCGAAGGCCGGTTGAGCCGGCGCCGCTGCAAAGCGGTCAGGCGACCGCGTCGACGGTCGCCTCGCTGCGGACGACCACGAGAAACGTGTCCGTCGCCAGGTCCATGACCACCTCGGCGGCCAGCCCTTCCATGCGCCGCGCATGCGCGAACTCCTCGGCCGGCCACGATCCCCGCGGCCCGCCCGCGGGAAAGCGTTCGAGCACTGTTCGCCCGTTCACCATCCTGCACCTCCAGAAAGCGTCGTACTTGTAGGAGTTAACGCCTTCCAGGGGCCGAACGCCTCGCTCAGTTGCCGGACTGAGACGTAGTTGACACTCGTTCACCGCGGAGTGTGAGGATCCGGTCACTCAGTGAAGATCCCGGCCATGTTTCGACTACTTCCTGTTTCACTTCTTGCACTCGCCGTGATGCCCCTTTGTATACGACACCGGGAGTTCGACCAGGCCGCGAGCGCGCAGGGAGCGGCGCCGGCGCAGGTCGCCGTCCGCAAGGGTGAGGTCCGGGAAGCGTTCCAGGAGGGCGGCGAGGGCGATCTCGGTTTCGGCGCGGGCGAGCGGGGCGCCCAGGCAGTAGTGGATGCCGTGGCCCAGGGCGAGGTGGCCGGAGGCGTCGCGGGTGAGGTCGAGGCGGTCGGGGTCGGGGAAGCGGGCGGGGTCGCGGTCGGCGGCGGACGGGGAGACCCAGACCGTCTCGCCGGCGGGGATCGTGACCCCGCCGATGGGCATGCCCGCCACGGGGAAGCGCCGGACGGCGAGCAGCGCGGGGCCCTCGTAGCGCAGAAACTCCTGGACCGCGGCGGGGAGTCGGGTCAGGTCCCTGCGCAGGGCGGCCAGCTGCTCGGGGTGTTGCAGCAGAGCGAGGACGGCGTTGCCGATGAGCTGCACGGTGTTCTCGTAGCCGGCGAAGAGGATGAGGAAGGCGAGGGACATCAGCTCGTCCTCGCTGAGCCGGTCGCCCTCCTCGCGCACGGCGATCAGGTCGGAGAGCAGGTCGTCGCCGGGCTCGCTGCGCTTGTCCGCGAGGAGCCGGGTCAAGTAGCCGAGCATCGCCACCACCGCCTTCTTGGCGGCTTCGGGCCCTGCGTCCGGGGCCGGGGCGACGAGGGTGTCGGTCCAGATCCGGAAGTCGAAGCGGTGCTCGTCGGGGATGCCGAGCAGATCGCAGATGACGGTGATGGGCAGCGGCGCGGCGTAGGCGGCGATCAGGTCGGCGGTGCCGTGCGGGCCGAGCGCGTCGAGGAGCCGGTCGGCGGTGCGGCGGATCGGCGTACGGAGTTGCTCGACGCGACGCGTGGTGAAGGCGCGGCCGACCAGGCGGCGCACGCGGGTGTGGTCGGGCGGGTCCATGTTGAGGAGGTTGGCGTCGAGTGCCGGCGGCAGCGCGAGGCCCTTGTAGGTGCCGGCGGTGGCGTGCCGCTTGTCGAGCGAGAGCCGCGGGTCGGCAAGGGCGGCGCGTACGTCGTCGTAACGGGTGACGAGCCAGGCGGGGGTGCCGTCCGGTCCAGCGATGCGGTGCACGGGCGCGGTCTCGCGCAGCCGCCGGTAGACGTCGTAGGGGTGGTCGAGGAGGCCGTCGGCGGGGTCCATGGGATCAGCGTAGGGCGGCGGGGTTCACGGCTTGGGGGCCGACTGCGTGACCCCCTGGGCGAGTTGACCGACGAAGTGGAAGACGCCCTGGCCAAAAGTGGTCGGGGCGATCAGCACGCCGAAGGCGAGGGCGAGAAAGACGGTCAGCCACTGGTCGGAGCGGCTGCGGGCCTGCACATCACGGCGACTTATTCGCACGAAGATGACGACAGCGAGCAGCACCGCCACATCGATCGTGAGCTCCACCGGCCGGCCTCCCGTCAGACGAGCACGTCCCGTACGTCCCGGCCTACCTGTGTAGCGTGAAACCACTTGGCGTGACTTCCCGATCACCCGCGGTTGGCGGCAAAACGCTTCTCCTGGGCCGATTTCTAGGTCTTGTAATCCTGGATCCGGCGGCCATGGCCGCGGTCGAGCAGTGCGGGCAACCGCTCCCCAAACTCCCGTGCGACCGCCGGGACAGCGAGGGTGAGCAGCTCCCGGTCGCGCATCAGTACCCGTCCGTCGACGATGGCCGTCCGTACGTCCGAGGAGCGGGCGCTGTGCACGAGGGTGGCGGCGAGGTCGTGGACGGGCTGGGTGTGCGGGCCGGTGAGGTCGACGAGGACGAGGTCCGCGCGCCGGCCGGGGGCGAGGGTGCCGAGGGTGTGGCCGAGGCCGACCGCCCGGGCGCTCTGCAGGGTCGCGTGATGGAAGGCCTGACGGGTTGTCAGCCAGCGTGGGTCGCCGGTGGTTTGCTTCTGGATGAGGGCGGTGAGCGCCATCGACTCCCACACGTCGAGGGAGTTGTTGGAGGCCGCGCCGTCCGTGGCGAGGCCGACGGGGACCCCGATGTCGTACAGGGCGCGGACCGGAGTGGCGGTGGGCCAGGCGAACTTGAGGTGGCCGCGGGGCGCGGTGGCGACGGCCACGCGGCCTGCCGCGCCTTCGAGCACGGGCAGGTCGCGCTCGGTGATGCCGGTGCCGTGGGCGATGAGGCCGTCGGTGTCGAGGATGCCGGTGCGCTGCAGGATCTCGATGGGGGTGGCGCCGTGGCGTTCGAGGCTGACGTCGGTCTGGTCGCGGTTCTCGGCGGCGTGGATGTGGACCGGCAGGCCGTGGGCGCGGGCGAGTTCGGCGGTGGCGGTGAGGTCGGCCTCGTCGACGGTGTACGGCGCGTGCGGGGCGAGCGCGGTGGTGATGCGGCCGCCGGCGCCACCCCGGTGCCGTAGCGCGAACTCCAGGGACTTTTCCCGGCCTTGGGGGCCCTGGGAGGAGAAGTACGCCTCTCCCAGATGGGCCCGGAGCCCGCACTCCTCGACCACGGCGGCGACCGCGTCCATGGCGAAGTAGTGGTCGGCGAAGCAGGTGACCCCGCCCCGGACCATCTCGGCGCAGGCGAGCCGCGCCCCCAACCCCACGTCCCTTTCGGTGAGGTTGGACTCGACGGGCCAGACGACGTCGTTGAACCACTCCTCGGTGGGCAGGTCCTCGGCGGCGCCGCGCAGCGCGACCATCGGTGCGTGCGTGTGGCAGTTGATCAGGCCGGGCATGGCGACCTGGCCGCGCCCGTCGATGCGCTCGGCCGCGGCGAGGTGCTCGACCGCGGAGGCGGCCGTCACCGCCTCGACGACCCCGTCCCGTACGACGACGGCCGCGTCCTCCTCGAACCCGACCTGCTCCTGGTCGTCGTGCACGAGGACCGTGCAGCCGGTGATGACGAGATCGGCGGGAGAGTCGGTCATCCCGCCAACGTACGACGCCGTCGTCGCCCGGCGTGAGCCGATCCACGCATCCGGTCCCGTCCGGTCGCGGAATCGGCCGCTCTCGGGGACCCTGTCCTCACCACAGCTCGCCGCACGGCTTCTGGAAGGGGCCCGGCATGCTCCTCGGCACCTGGAACCTGGAGAACCTCTACCGGCCCGGCGGCCCCTTCGGGCCCAAGGACAAGGCCGCCTACGAGACGAAGCTCGCCTCGCTCGCCGCCGTGATCACGGAGCTCGATCCGGCGCTGCTCGGCGTGCAGGAGGTCGGCGAGCCCGAGGCGCTGGACGACCTGGTCGGCATGCTGGACGGCGACTGGCATGTCGCGCTGTCCGGGCATCCGGACGGCCGGGGCATCCGGGTCGGCTTCCTCAGCCGTACGGCGGTGGAGGTCGTCGCCGACACGAACGCGTTCCCGGCGAAGCTGCGGCCCGTGCAGGAGGACGACTCCGGTGCGCAGGTGTCGGCGGCGGGGCGCGGCTTCCTGGCCGTCGAGGTCGCGACGGACTTCGGACCGCTGCGGGTGGCCGTGGCGCACCTCAAGTCGAAGCTGCTCAGCTATCCGGGGAACCGTTTCTTCCCTCATGACGAAGGCGAACGGGCCCGCTACGGCGCCTACGCCCTCTACCGGCGCGCCGCCGAGGCGGCGACCCTGCGGGCGCTGGCCGACACCCTGCTGGCCGGGGACGGGCGCGAGCGGGACGTCGCCGTGCTGGGCGACCTCAACGACGAGGTGCAGGCCGCGACCACGCAGATCCTGCTCGGCCCGCCCGGCTCCGAGATCGGCACACCGGGCTACGACCATCCCGACCAGGGCGATGCGCAGCGGCTGTGGGACGTGGCCCCGCTGATCCCCGCCGAGCAGCGCTACTCCCGCATCAACTCCGGGCGCCGCGAACTGATCGACCACATCCTGGTCAGCCGCCGCCTGGTCCTGCGGGTGACGGCGGCGGGGACGGGCCTGCCGGGCGACGGGACGCTGCGGCTGCCGTCGGTGGGGCCGGATCCGGCGGACCGGCAGGGAAAGCCGGGGTCGGACCATGCGCCGGTGTGGGTGCGGGTGGGGCAGTGATCCGCTCGGCGGGGCGCACCCGAGTGGCACGCCCCGCCGCCGGGCTCAGCGGTCCAGGTGGGCGACGAGCAGGTTCGGGTCCTGCTCGGTGAAGTACGCGGCGCTGTTGACGTAGAGCGTGCAGCCGCGCACCGCCACGGAGGTGGGGTTGGACAGCCCGTCCGCCTGGGTGAGGACGACGGAGTGGGTGCCGTCCGGGCGTACCTCGACGAGCTCGCTGACGCCGATCAGGGCGGCGAGAACGGTGTCCTCGTGCGGTCCGGGGAAGGCGAAGTCGTCGACGTTGGTGAGCCCGGTCGCCCGGGTCTCGACCGCGCCCGCGGAGCCGTTCGGCCGTACGGGAATGCGCAGCAGTGTCCCCCGGTCGCTGTTGGACACCCATACGGCTCCGCCATGGACCTTCACGCCGTTGGCACCGAAGCCGGCGCCCGTGACCGGGACCGGGTCGAGGGCGGTGTCCTCGGCCCACACGGTCGGCGTGCCCCCGGCCTGCGGAACCCGCCACACGACGCCCTGGGCCGAGTCGGCGGCGTAGAGCACGCCGTGGCGCTCGTCGAGGGCGAGGCCGTTGGGCAGGGCGGTCGTCGGCAGCTGGGCGATCTGCCGGGGTGCGCTGCCGTCGGGCGCGATGCGCCAGACGCCGGTCTTGTCGGTGCCGGTGGCGTAGTCGACGTAGAGCGTGCCGTCGTGGGCGCGGGCGATGCCGAAGACGGTCGCGGCCTTCAGCACGGGGGTGTTCGGGTTCGGCTCGTCGGGCAGGGTCGCGCGGATCGTGGTGTTCCCGCCCGGGGTGACATGGGCGACCTGCCGGGCGGAGGCGAAGGTCAGATCGGCGGAGCCGTCGGGTTCTACGGCGATGTTCTCCGGCGTCTGCCCTGCGGCGAGGTCGAAGTGGGCGACGATACGGGGCCCGGACACGGTCGGTCCGTCAGCGGACGCGGGAGCGGTGGCGAGCACCGTCAGGGCGACGGCGGCCGTGGTGGCACCGACCAGGTACGGGAGTCTGTGCAGGAACCTCTGCTGGGACATGAACCTCTCCTGGGACTGGGACACGAAGGCACACGAAGGCACCAGTGTGCGTCGCGGGACAGGAACTGTCGTACGAATTTCCGTGCACGGGCGGTGGAGTACTACACGGCGAGGGGCAGCTCGGGCAGGCGCAGTCCCGTCCGTTCGCGTCCCTTCTCGAACTTCCGGAGCAGCTCGGCCAGTTGCTCCCGCTGGCGGGCGGACAGCCGTCCCGAGTCGTCGAGCTGTACGGCGCAGGCGGTGGTCGTGTCGACGAGCCGTTCGAGGACGGCGACGACCTCGTCGGCGCCCTCCGAGTGCCGGGCGAGTGCGGGGAGTTCGGCGGCGGCGAGGGCGATGGTGGTGTGGGCCTCGGCGAGTGTGCGGTAGGCCTCGCGGCGGAGGGTCCAGCGGGTGGCCCGGGAGTCGGGGCCGGCCATCGGGTCGCGGGCCTCACGCAGGACGTGGGCGAGGTAGGCGTGCGCGGCGCTGCCCGCCGCGACGAGCCGGGCCCGCACCGTCCCGCCCCGCTGCCCCGGCATCGGCAGATGCCCGACGACGAGGACGATCGCGCAGGCCAGCAGGGTCTCACCGATCCGGCTGACGGAGGCCTGCGGCTCCCCGCCGACCATCACCAGGGCGAGCACGAGCACGGTGACCACGGCGGTCTGCGCGGCGAAGTGCCGGGTGGCGACGGGGATGAGGGCCCCGCTGACGGCGACGAGCGCGATGAGCCCTTCGGGCCGGGGCAGTACGGCGGCGAACCCGGCGAAGACCAGAGCCCCGAGCACCGTCCCGGCCGCCCGGCACAGCACTCGCGAGACGAGCGGCCCGAGGTCGGGCTTGACGAGGAAGACGACGGTGGCGGGCAGCCAGTACCAGTGCGCGTGCTGCCCGTACCAGCGGGCGTGGTGCAGGGCCTGCGCCACGGCCGCGCCGGCCCCGAAGCACAGGGCGACCCGCAGCCCGTACTCCCGGCCACCGGCCCCGAAGGCGAGACGGAACAGGTCCTTGGCGCTACGCCGCCGGGTGTGCAGGTCGCCCCCTTCCCCCTGGTCGAAGGCGTCGGCGGCATGCAGCAGCGCGTCGTCGAGGGCGCGCAGGGCGGGAGCCGAGCGGTGGGGTGCGGGCAGCGGCCCGGTGTGCGTGTTCTCCCGTACGGCGGCCGCGAGCCGCCGCGGCCCTTCGGCTGCCCGTCCGGGGACGGCCTCCCCGGCCCAGGCGAGCGCGGTGGCGGCCTCGGCGAGCGGGAGGGCGGCGGCGTACTGCGCATGCAGCCGGCGTTCCGCGGAGGAGGAGGCGTAACGCCGCAGCCGGGGGCCGGCGAGGGCGTCCTGCGCATGGTCGAGGGCCGCGGTCAGCGCGGCCCGGCGCGCGATGCCGTTCTCGGACCCGGCCGCCTCGAGCAGATCGGCGACGGCGTCGTACACGGCCGCCACGGCATCCCGCTCCCCGTCGAACCGGAAGTCACCGGCGGTGGCACCGGGGGTGGGGAGCAGCAGCCGCAGGGCGAGCAGCCACCCGGCGCCCGCGAGAAAGGCCAGGGCCCGCAGCCACCCCGCCTCCGGGACCGGCATCCCGGCACCGATGGCGGAGGCGACGAGCAACTGCGTCCCGGCGCCTGAGGCGACGGGCCCGATGGCGCTGATGCCTCCGGCCAGCAGCCCGATGCCGGTGAGCAGGAGGGTGAGCACGACCGCTCCGACATGCGCCCCGGCATACGTCCCGACGAGCAGCCCACCGGCCCCCGCGAGTGCGGGCACCCCGAGCCGCTTGACGGAGGCGCGACGGCTGCCGGGCCGGTCGTTGATCCCGGCGAGCATGGCGGCGATGGCGGCGACGACACCGAGGGAGGTGCGACCGATGAGCACCGCGGCGAGGAGAAGCGGCCCGGCGGCAAGAGCACCGCGCACGACGGCGCTCCAGGGGATGGGGCCTCGCTGGGTGCGGAGGGCGTGGGCGAGCCAGGGCGGCAGCGCGAGGTGACGGGTTTCAGAGCCGGTGCGGGCGGCGGGGCGGGACACGGGGGCTGGGCTCCTGTACGGACGAGGGCGGGGTGTGCCTTCGGGCGACGGTGGCCGAGTTGCGGGGTGTGGTGCCCACGGTAGATCGCGTTCCTGGAGCGAACGGGACGATTGTGTTTCCGGGGTGTGACGGTTGGCCGGGAGGGTGCGTTCTTTATGAACGCAATTCCCTGAGGAACGCAGGCGGACCCGGGGGCGTAGCCTGCCCCCGGGCCCTGGGATGCCACCCATATTCACACGCCGGCACGCTTGAGGGTTCCGGTCAGTCGTTATGTCGTCGCGTCCTGCCTTTGGACCACCGCACATCGAGCTGTGCGGACTGGACTTGAACCAGCATTTCGACGCGCTGGGGCCTGAACCCGGTCGATCCGGCGATCGGTGGCGAATGCTGAGTCTGGAGCGAGAGTCTGAGTTTGATCGCGGTCTGCCTCTGCCAATTGGGCTACCGCGGCACGGATTGCTCTTGATGCCGCGGGGAGGACTCGAACCTCCACTGGAACCGCGCAGTCACGACAAGCTTCAGCTTCAGCTTGCGCTCTTCGCGCACCCCGGCCGCAGAGGACCGGGGAGTCTCAAAGGCTACCCGAACAGGTAGCCGAACACGGCGTCACCGACCCGCTGGTCGACGACATCGGTGCCGTTCGCCTCCTCGCGGGCGAACTTCACTGCCTGCTGCAACTTCTCGACGCGGTCGAGGAGTTCGTTGACGCGGCGGGCGGGAAGAGCACCGGAGAACTTCACGGTGGTCCAGTACCCGACGGGAATGTCCTCGTAGTAGACCTCGACCTGAGCGGGGTGCTTCTCGGTCGCCTCGGCCTTGACGTGGTTCCGCGGCACCTTCTTGGTGCGCAGCGTCCGTACCGGCTCGGTCTTCCAGGCGTCCGTGGACGGGTCCTGCACCCACGACTCGGAGGCGTCGAGAATCGGCAGCTTCCTCACGAAGGTGTTGAGATCGACGAGCTGCTTCTCGAGGAAGAGCAGATAGGAAACGGGCACGTCGGCCACCAGCACCCGCCCGTCCACCTTCACGTCGGCACGGGCGGTGCAGTTGGCCCAGTCCTTCGTGGCGGTCACGTCGAACAGCCGGGTCAGGGTCGCCGCGGTCTCCCGCAGCACGTCCTCGGCCTGCACCTGCACCCGCGTCGACTCGGGAGGCAGTTGCTCGCCCTCCTCGTCCTTCGGCTGGTACGTACGGGAGATACCGGCCAGCAAAGCGGGCTTCTGCAGCCCGTGATGAGCGGCCGTCAGGTCCTGGTGCGCCTTGGACTTGATGCCCTTCTCCACTGCGATGATCTGATTGAGTTTCGCCACGTCCGGGACGGTAGCAGCGACAACTACGCAATCTCGAAGGATTTATTCGCCGCCGATCAAGGGTTGCATTGCAGAAGAGAAGAGCGCCTCCGCGTCATCGATCACCCGCACCAACGCCTTCGGATCCGGGTCGAGTTGGTCGAATACCGCGTCGATCCCCCGCAACCCGGCCCGCTCCAGCAACCGCTTCTCATTCGTCACCCACTCCCCCCGCGCCGCCAGCACCGCATGTCCGGCCTGCACGGCAGCCGTGGCGACGGCTCCGGCGACCTCGGTGAGGCGGCCGTGCGGGGCGTGGTTGGCCTTGGCGTAGGCGAGCGTGACGTGGGCGGTGCCGCGCCAGCGCTCGGCTGCCGAGGCCCGCAGCTTCTGCGGATACGCGGCCGGCCGGGGCGCCTCGCCCCGAAGCATCCGGTTGACCGCCAGTTCGGCAACGACCAGATAGCTCGGAATCCCGGCGAGATGGAACATCAACGGCTCCACCCGGAACCGCCCTTCCTCCGCCTGCGCCAACTCGTGCTCGACGACGTCGAGATCGCGGTAGTGGACGTCGACGCGCCGGCCGTCGATCCTCAGCCAGGCGCCTCCGTTGAAGACACCGCCGCCCCAACCGCCGACCTCGGAGACCTCGCCCTCCCAGCCGAGGGCGCGCAGATCGGCCGGGTCGAACGGCCCGCGGTAGTAGACGGCCAGGTCCCAGTCGCTGTCCGGCCGGTGCGTGCCCTGTGCGCGGGAACCGCCGAGGGCGACGGCCAGGACCGTGGGAAGGGCTGCGAGGCGGTCGGCGACGGAGTCGAGGAATCCCTGATCGTCTCTGGTCAGCTCCACCATGCCGGCCATCCTGCCAGGGCGTGACCGACACCACCTCACCGGCGCGGGCAGCCGCCGCAGCGCCTGCGGCACGCTCACCCTGTACGCCGACGACCGCCCTCGAGGGGAACAGCATGCAGACCGAAGACGGACGAGTACTGGCGCAGTTGGAGCAGGCTCTCCGGCCCTCCTCCCCCATCCCGCAGGGTGACAACTGGGCCGCGGCCCCCGATCTGCTGCTGTACCTCGTGGAGCAGATACGGTCGCGGCGCCCCGCACTCGTCGTCGAACTGGGCAGCGGCACCTCGACGTTGTGGCTGGCGACGGCCCTGCGCACCTTCGGCATACCGGGCCGGGTGGTGAGCCTGGAACACGATCCCGGCTATCAGCAACAGACCGCGCAGGGGCTCGACCGCCTGGGTCTCGGTGACTTCGCCGAGGTGCGGCTCGCTCCGCTGGAGCAGTTCACCATCCGGGGCGAGACCTGGCCCTGGTACGCCGAAGCGGCCTGGCGCGACCTGAGGGGTTGCGGCCTGCTGTTCGTGGACGGCCCGCCCGGATGGACCGCACCGCTCGCGCGCTATCCGGCCGTACCCCTGCTCGCCGACTCCCTCACCCCCGGAGCAGTGGTCCTCCTCGACGACCACGATCGCGCCGACGAGCAGGCCATGGTCGCCCGCTGGCTCGAACAGCACCCCACGTGGACCCTCGAACGCCTCGCACACCGGAAGGGAACGGCGGTGCTGCACGTTCCGGAGACGGAACCCGGTGGCGAGCGCTCGGAAATGGTTTGAGCGAGGCCGAGCCCCGCTGCTACGTTCCTGACGGACCGTGAAGTCGTCGTAGGGAGGTGAGCCCCGTGAACGCAGTTACCCGTGGGTGCTCCCTCAACCCGTCACGGTCCGGCGGCTGACGTTCGGTGTCGCCAGGAGCGCCTGAGATCGAGGCACTCCTGGAGGGAGACTCCGATGAACACAAAGCCTTTCACATCCGGCCCGGGCGAGAACGCGGTGCTGATCACGCGCGTCGCGGACCGGCAATGGCATGCACTGGACGACGACCTGGTGGTCGGCTGCGGGCATGCGGAGCACCGGCCCGACGGACGCCTGTTCGTCAGCATCGACGCCTGGCACGACGCCACCTTCGACCGGCTCGCCGAGGCGATGCTGGCGGAACTTCCGGCGCCGCTGTACACGCTGGTCGACGAAGCCGACGTCGAGCTGACGGCCGGCTGGCGGCGGGCCGGTTTCACGATCCGGCGCCGCGAGTGGGAGTACGCCGTGCCGACCGACCCGCAGGTCACAGGGCTCGAAGCGGTCCTGCCGCCCGAGGGCGTGACCATCGTGCCCGCAGGTCGGGCGGACGAGGGCCTGCTGCGGGCGGTGGACCGCGCGATCCGTGCCGAGGTCGAGGCGAGTGTCGGGTGGCATTCGATGCCCGCCGAGGTCATTCGCCGCCTCGCTGACGACACCGTCGTCGACCCGTCGAAGTACGCGGTGGCCGCGGCGGCGGACCGCTACCTGGGGCTGATCCGGGTGGTGACGGTGATCCGGCCGCGCATCGGGCTCGTCGCCGTGCGGGCCGGTGAACAGCGCCGCGGCATCGCGCGGGCGCTGCTCGCCCACGCGCTGGGGACGCTGCACCGCTCCGGGTTCACCACGGCCTGGACCGAGGTCCAGGAGTCCAACCGGGCGGCCTCGGCACTGTTCGAGGGCATCGGCGCCCGGCCGGCGAGCAGCAATCTGGAGCTGGTGCGATGACCAGGAACAAGAACGTCATCGAGGTCGAGGGCAGGGTCGTCGAGTGCCTGCGCAGTGCCATGTTCACCGTGGAGCTCGACAACGGCCACCAGGTCCTCGCGCACATCAGCGGCAAGATCCGCAAGAACTACATCAAGATCATGCTGGAGGACCGGGTGCTGGTTGAGCTGCCGCCGTACGACCTGACGCGTGGCCGGATCGTGTTCCGGTACCGGAACTAGCGGCCACCCGGGCGGGACGGAGGGAAATTCGGATGCGCTCCCGGCGGCCGGACCGGACCATCGGTGAGTTGTCCGCCGCCCAGCCGAGGAGCCGCGTCGTGATCCGACGAGTCACCGTCCCTTCCCTCTTCCCGCCACCCCGCTACTCCCACGCCTCCGTCGTCGAAGCCGGCACCAAGCTCGCCTTCCTCGCCGGCTCCGTTCCCCTCGACGCCGGGGGAAAGCTGGTCGGCGAGGACGACCCGGTGCGGCAGGCCGAGCAGGTGCTGGCGAATCTCGAGGAGCAACTGCATGCGGTCGGCAGCGACTTGGCGCATGTCGTGGCCACCGACGTGTACGTCGTCAGCGGTGAGACCGCCGTGCTCTCCGCCGTGTGGGACGTCGTCGAGGCGTCCGGGCTCAGTGTCGGGCCGCACTCGTCGACACTGATCGGCGTGGCGTGTCTGGGGTACACGGGGCAACTGGTGGAGATTACAGCCACCGCCGTAGTTCCCGAGGTCTCCCACGTTTCGTAAGGGGTCGCATGTTGATCGAGCATCGCGGGCGGCGTCCCGTCGTCCCCGATTCCGCGTACGTCGCCCCGACGGCCGTCCTGTGCGGTGCCGTGACCCTCGGCGAGCGGGCCAGGGTACTGCACGGCGCCGTGCTCACCGCCGAGGACGGGGAGGTCCGCGTCGGCTCGGATGTCGTCGTCATGGAGAGCGCGCTGGTCCGCGGGCGGGCCGGGCACCCCGCCTTCATCGGTGACGCCGTGCTCGTCGGACCGCACGCCCATGTCAACGGCGCGACCATCGAGGACGAGGTGTTCGTCGCCACGGGGGCCTCCGTCTTCCCGGGGGCCGTCGCGGGCGCCGGCTGCGAGCTGCGGATCAACAGCGTGCTGCACGTCAACTCGGTGCTGCCGCCCGGCACCGTCCTGCCCATCGGCTGGATCGCGGCCGGGACGCCCACCGCCCGGCTCTTCGCGCCCGGTGAGCACGAAGAACTATGGGCTGTGCAGCAGGAGTTGGACTTCCCCGGCACCCTCTACCGCGTTCCGCGCGGCACCTCCATGCGGGACGTCATGGCGCGCCAGGTCGACTACTACGGCGCCCACCACCACGACCTCACCCTGAACGACTGACGGGATCGCACTTGCCTTCCGAAGCCACTGTCCCAACTCTCCGCCGGGCCGCCTCGGGCCCGGATGCAGCCGCCGCGGCCGACGTCTGGCTGACTTCCTTCGCCGCTGCCCTGCCCACGGTCGTCAGCCCCCGCTCCGCCGACGAGGTGCGCACCTATTTCCGGGAGGTCGTCGTACCCCTGCGCGAGACCTGGGTCGCGGACGCCGGAGCGGAGGGCGGCATCGTCGGCGTGATGGTGCTCCACGACGACGAGCTCTCCCAGCTGTACCTGCGTCCCGACTGGCGGGGCCGCGGCATCGGTGACCGTTTCGTGGCGCTCGCCAAGGAGCGCAGTCCCGGCGGGCTCAGCCTGTGGACCTTCCAGGTCAACAAGCCGGCCCACCGGTTCTACGAGCGGCACGGCTTCGTCGCCGTCGAGTACACGGACGGCAGCGGGAACGAGGAGCAGGAGCCGGACGTGCAGTACGTGTGGCGCCCCTGAACGCCCCTGAACGCCTCGGTGTTCAGGGCTTCCCAGGGCCGTGGTCCCGGTACGCCCAGGCCGCCGCCTGCGCCGCGAGGCCGACCACGTCCACCTCTGCGGTGTCGCCGTCGAGGTGCCGGTACTCGACCGCCGTGAGGATCACGATCCGTTCGCGCAGGCCCAGGTGGTCGTGGAAGCCGGCGGCGAGGATGTCCGCGGCGGCCTCGCCCGCCGGGACGCCGGCCGCGTGGCGGGCGTGGACGAGGGCTTCCAGCTCCTGCAGGTAGGTGACGTGACCGCGGACGTCCTCGGCGCTCATCACGGGCCCGTGGCCGGGAATCACCACCTCGGGATGCAGGGCCAGGATCGTCTCGCAGGCCGCGGCGACCCGGGCGAGCGGGCCGTCCCAGTGGACGGGGTGGTCCTCGTTGAACAGGACGTCCCCCGCACACACGACCCGCTGCCCGGGCAGGTGGACTATGAGGTCGCCGGCCGAGTGCGCGGGTCCCACCTCGATCAGTTCGGCCTCGATGTCGCCCACCGTCAGGGCGTACCGGCCGGAGAAGGTGGTGGTGGGCGGGACGGTCTCGGCACCCTCGTACGTATAGCGGCCGAAGTGCTCGCGCGCGTACCAGCCCAGCGGCTGGTCGGCGGGTGTCTGGTGGGTGAGGAAGTGCATCTGCTGCGGGGAGGGTTCGCGGCAGAGGTGTTCCGCGCTCGCCTTCGTGGCGATGATCTCGGCGCCCGGGAAGCAGCCGTTGCCGAAGGTGTGGTCGCCGTTGACGTGGGTGTTGACGATCGTCGTCACGGCGGCCGCGCCCGCGGGCAGGACCGGGCGGGCCGCGGCGAGCAGGGCCTCGGTCATCGGCCGGTCGTAGGGGGTGTCGACCAGGGCCGCCTGCTCGCCGGAGGTGATGAGCAGGCAGTTCGCGAAGCCCCAGGTGCCCGCGTGGCCCGGGGACCACAGATGGAGTCCGTCGGCGACCGGGACGAGTCCGTCAGGAAGGTTCATGGCGCTCATTGTCGGGGACCGTGACCGCGCGTTCGGCGGGCGCCCCCCACGTTCGCCTCTTCGGCACCGGCTTCGCATAACTGCCCGACCGGCTGGTCGTCAGCTCCAGCGCCACCAGCGCCTCCGCCAGTTTGACGGCCGCCCCGACCCCGTCCACCACCGGCAGCCCGAGCTTCTCCCCCACCACCCGCTGCAGTCCGGTCATCCCGGCGCACCCGAGCACCAGGACCTCGGCCCCGGCCTCCCGTGCCCGTTCGCCGGCCGTGAGGAAGGCGGCCTCCGCGCGGTCCGCGTCGCCCAGGTCGAGGACTCCCAGGCCGGTCCCGACGACGGCGGCGCAGTTGCGCCCGACCCCCGCCAGTTCGAGGCTGTCCTCGATCTGGCCGCACGACCGCTCCAGCGTCGTCACGACCCCGTACCGGCGCCCCAGCAGGCAGGCCAGATGGGCCGCGGCCTCCGTGATGTCGACGACCGGTACGTCCACCAACTCCCGTACGCCTTCCCGGCCGTGCTCCCCGAAGCCGGCCATCACGACGGCGTCGTACGACGGGCCCTCGTAGGTGCGCAGCAGGTCGATGACGGCCGTGGCCGAGAGGTAGCTGTCGAGCCAGCCCTCCGCCGACTCCGGGCCCCACGCGGGGGTCAGACCGAGCACGGTGGTGCCCGGGCCTGCGGCGGCCCGGGCACCTCGTACGATCTCCTCGGTCATCTCCTGCGTGGTGTTGCAGTTGGTGACGACGATCCGCACGTTCGTCAGACCTCCACGGGAGTCGGTCGGGTGGCGCGCTCGGACCGGCAGATCACCAGGTACAGGCCGGCGCCCAGAGCCGTGCCGATGAACCAGGAGTACGGGGCGATGTCGCTGAAGGTCTTCACCAGGGCGAGCACCGCCGCGACCGCCGCCGAGGGCAGGAACGCCCACAGGGCCTTGGGGTTGACGCCCTTGCGGTAGTAGTAGCGGGAGCCGGGGCGGGCGTCGAAGAGCTCGTCCACGTCGATGCGGCCGCGCTTGACGAGGTAGTAGTCGACCATGATCACGCCGAACAGCGGGCCGAGGAAGGCGCCGAGGCCGCCGAGGAAGTAGTTGACGACCGTGGGGTTGGAGAACAGGTTCCACGGGGTCACGACCAGGGCCGCCACCGTGCTGATCATGCCGCCGACCTTGAAGGTGATCTTCTGCGGCCAGACGTTGGCCAGGTCGTACGCCGGTGAGACGAAGTTGGCGACGATGTTGACGCCCATGGTGGCGACGGCGAAGGTGAACGCGGCCACGACCAGCACCCAGGTGTTGCCCACCTTCGCCACCAGCTCCGCCGGGTCCGTGATCGCCTGGCCGAACACCTTCAGCGAGCCGGCCGTGACGATCACCGACACGACCACGAAGGCCGTGGAGTTGATGGGCAGGCCCCAGAAGTTGCCGCGGCGGACCGTCTTGTAGTCGGGCGCGAAGCGGGAGAAGTCGCAGAAGTTGAGCATCAGCGTGCCGTAGGTGGCGAGGATCAGGCCGATCGCGCCGAACCACTGCCGCCACTGCTCCCCGGTCGACACCGGGTGCGGGGTGGAGGTGAGCGAGATGCTCCAGTCCGCCTTCGACAGGACCCAGACCGCCAGCGCGATCATGACGAGCCAGATCGCAGGACCGCAGAAGTCCTGGAACTTGCGCACGGACTCCATGCCCTGACTGATGATCAGCGCCTGGATCAGCCACAGCGACACGAACGACACCCAGCCGAGCGCGTTGAGCCCCAGGAAGGAGTGGTGCGTCCAGGACTCCAGGCCCGGCCAGGCGGCCAGCAGCATCACGTTGACGGCGACGGAGGCGAGGTAGGTCTGGATGCCGTACCACATGATGGCGATCACGGCCCGGATGAGGGCCGGGATGTTGGCGCCCCAGACGCCGAAGCTGATGCGGCTGACGACCGGGAAGGGCACGCCGTGACGCTGGCCGATCCTCCCCATCCAGTTCATGCCGATGTAGATGAGGACGAAGCCGACGAGCAGCGAGGTGAAGACCTGCCACACGTTCATTCCGAGGACCAGCAGTCCGGCGGCGAAGGTGTAGTTGCCGAGGTTGTGGACGTCGGACATCCACATGGCGAAGAGGTCGAAGACCTTCCAGTTCCGCTTCTCGGCGGGGGCGAGGTCTTCGTTGGTGAGCCGGGGATCGGGGACGAACGCTGGTGCGCCGGTGGCTTCGGCGCGGTCGGCCAGGGACACGGGGCCTCCATGGGACGGGAGCGGAGGATGGAGACGGCAGCCGTTTGGTATACCAAACTGCGGACATGGTCCCGTCGTCAAGCATTCCGTCCGATGTCGCCATTGTTAACGCTCGGTAAAACAGGCCCGGAGTCGGAGAGGATGGCTCCATGAGCTCCACGACGACGAAGATCGAACCGCTGGGCGCGGTCCGCGAGCGGGTCCTGGCGAGCCTGCGGCAGGAGATCATCGCGGGCAGCCTCCGCCCTGGTGACCGGCTGGTCGAGCGGGAGCTGGCCGACCGCTTCGGGGTCTCCCGGGTGCCGGTCCGCGAGGCGATCCGCGCGCTGGTCGCCGAGGGGTTCGTGCACTTCGAGACGCCGCGGCGCACGGTCGTACGCCGTCTCACCCCGCGCGACGTGCGGGAGCTGTTCGAACTGCGCGAGGCCCTGGAGGTCTACGCCGCCGGGCTCGCCGCGGCCCGCGCGACACCGCAGGACCTGGCCCAGGTCGAGGAACTGCTGGACCTCGCGGCCGCCGCGACCGAGGCGGGGGACGCGGAAGTGATCACGGACGTCAACAGCCGTCTGCACGACCGCATCGTGGCGATGGCCGGCAACAGCCTGCTGACCGAGGCCCTGGAGCCGGTCGCCGGCCGACTGCGGTGGATGACGCGGCGCAACGAGGAGTGGCCCCAACTCCTGGTGGAACACCGCGAGTTGTACGAGGCGATCGCCTCCGGCGACCCGGACCGCGCCCGCACCCACGCCCTCGCCCATGTGCGGACCAACTACCGCTCCACGGTGCGGCATCTGTTCGGCGAGGCCGAACTGCCCGACTGACGTCGCCCTGGAATTCCCGCCCCGATCCGACCGTGGACGCTCTACTCTGCTGCTCGACGATCAATCGGGCGGGGGACGACAGTGGCGCGTGCGGCAGGACTCGGCGGGATATCCATTGCCATGCTCATGACCTTCGGTCTGCTGGCCGCATGCGGATCCGGGGAGGACTCGCAGAAAGGCGCCGTGCCGGACAGGACGGCGAGGACCGGGACGTCCGGTGCGCAGGCCAGAACGCTGACCGCGAAGGCCCTGGACCAGGCCGCGGTCAAGGGGCCCGACCTCGACGGCTACGCGGTGGAGCGCTCGTTCACGTCCGTCGGCTCGTCGCACAAGGCGACGGTTCCCGAGGAGTGCGCTCCCGTGATGCACGCGGTGGGGGGAGGCAGCGGTTTCACCGCCACCGCGCGGGTCGGCCGGTTCGTCCACTCGAAGAAGGCCGGCCTGCCGACACGGCTGACCCTCTCGTCGCACCGTGTCGCGGACGCGGTGCAGGTGATGGACCGGCTGCGGACGGCCGCCGCGAAGTGCGGGAGCTTCAAGGACGTCACCGCGGACCTCGCCTACGAAGACGTCAAGCTTCAGCCCGAGGCCGGCTACGGCGACGAGTCCGTGTCCCTGCGGCTGACACAGCTGGTGACGGGAGCCGGATACGACGACGCCGTCCGGGTGCCGTACGCGCTGGTGGCCGTCCGGCAGGGCGCGACGGTCGCCATGTTCAGCACGTCGAGCCGGGGCAGGGAAGCGGCCGTCGTACCGGACGCGGTCGTCAGCGCCCAGCTGAAGAAGCTCGCCGCGCAGGTCGCCTCCGGCTGACCGCGTACTTGTCCGTCGCCGCCACCAGCGCATCGGCGACCCCCGAGGCCCGGGTGTCGTGCCCGACCTCGTCGACGACGGTCAACTCGCTGCCCGGCCAGGCGTGGTGGAGCCGCCAGACGGTGCCGAGGAGGTTGCCGAAGTCGAGACTGCCCTGGACGAGGGTGCCGGGAATGTCCTTGAGCAGGGGCGCGTCCCGCAGGACCACACCTTCGTCGTTGCCCTCGCCGAAGAAGCAGTCGTGGCCCCAGTAATGCGTGACCGTCCGGGCGAAGCCCATCCGGAACTCGGGGTCCTCGAAGCGCTCCACCGAGCGCGGCGGCGCGGGAATGGTCGCCGTCTCCCAGTCGGTCCAGGCGCGCGCCGCCCGCTCCCGTACGGCGAGGTCGGGGGACTCCAGGAGACGGTTGTACGCCGCGGCGAGATTGCCGTCCCGGTCCTCGGCGGGCAGTTCGGCGAGGAACCGCTCGAAGGCTTCCGGGAAGATCTTTCCGAGTCCCCGGGTCAGCAGCGCGTGCTCCGCGTCGGCGCCGGTGGCGACGAGGGTCAGGACCAGCTCGGACACCGCGGCCGGATGCGTCTGCGCGTACCGCAGCCCGAGCACCGAGCCCCATGACGCGCCCCACACCAGCCAGCGCTCGATCCCCAGGTGAGTCCGGAGCAGCTCCAGGTCGGCGAGGAGATGAGCCGTCGTGTTGACACTCATGTCGGTGTCGTACGCGCTCGCATGCGGCGTCGAACGTCCGCAGCCGCGCTGGTCGAGCAGCACGATCCGGTAGGCGGCCGGGTCGAAAAGCCGCCGGGACCAGGGGGTGCAGCCGGAGCCCGGCCCGCCGTGCAGCACGAGAGCGGGCTTGCCGTGCGGGTTGCCGCTGGTCTCCCAGTACACGCGGTTGCCGTCGCCGACGTCGAGCATGCCGTGGTCGTAGGGCTCGATGTCCGGGTAGAGGGGCATCCGGGCACGGTAACGCTCCTACGGCCGTACCCGCCCCTCATTTCACGGGCAGTCCCGCCGCCCGTCCCGCCCTGCGCAGCACGTCCCGCAGCATCTCGGGGGTGAGCCTGCCGGTGAAGGTGTTGCGCTGGCTGACGTGGAAGCAGCCGTAGAGGTCCAGGCCGTCGAGCGGCACGCGTGCGCCATGGGCGAAGACGGGCCGTGGCCGGGGTACCGTCCAGCCCGCCTCGGTGAACGCGGGCAGCGCCGCCTGCCAGCCGAAGGCGCCGAGCACGAGGACCGCACGCAGGGTCGGCCGCAGCAGCGTGAGCTCCTGCACCAGCCAGGGACGGCAGGTGTCGCGCTCCCCGGGGGTGGGCTTGTTCTCGGGCGGGGCGCAGTGCACGGGCGCGGTGACCCGGACGCCGTGCAGTTCCAGGCCGTCGTCAGCGGCCACCGACGTGGGCTGCGAGGCGAGGCCGACGTCGTACATGGCCCGGTACAGCACGTCCCCGGAGCGGTCGCCGGTGAACATGCGGCCGGTGCGGTTGCCGCCGTGGGCGGCCGGCGCCAGGCCGATGATCAGGAGCGAGGCGTCGGCGGGACCGAAGCCGGGCACCGGGCGCGCCCAGTACGTCCAGTCCTGGAAGGCCGCGCGCTTCGTCCGCCCGACCTCCTCCCGCCACTCCACGAGCCGAGGGCACGCGGAGCAGCCCGCGACACGGGTGTCGAGCTCGGCCAGGCTGTCCATGCCCCCCACGGTATGACCACCGGATGGGCGGGCGTCGAGCGGCGGGTCGGCCGATCCCGGCCCATGCTGGAGTCATGGACGTGCAACCCCCTGTCGTCCCCCCTGTCGTCGTGCTTGCGCCACAGGCGGACGGCGGACGGCGCGTGACGATCCGCGGCAAGCGCGTCGGCACCGCCTACACCCTCTTCGACGTGCTGGACTTCCTGCACGGTGCGGGCCTGCCCGCCGACGAGGACCGGGCCGTCGACGACCCCGAGCTGATCGAATGGCGTGGCGGCGGGCCGTACGTGTGGAACGGCACGACGTAGCCGCCGGCACGCGCCATGAGCCGAACCTGGAGGTGGGCCATGAGCACCCTCGAAGAACACGTCGATGTCGGAGTTCCGATCGACCAGGCCTGGGACAGCCTCCACCGGGTGGAGAACTACTCACGCTTCGTGGAGGGAGTGCGCGGCGCCCACACGGAGCCGGAAGGGCGGGCGCATCTGGACGTCGAGGCCGGCGGCCGGGGCCGGGAGGTCGACGCCGAGCTCTCCGACCGCTACGGGGAACGCGTCATGGAGTGGCACACCATGGGCACCCCCGAGCTGACGGGCTCCTTCTCCCTGCAGCCGATCGACCGGAACCACACCCGGGTCCAGGCCCGCCTCGAGTACGACCCCGACGCCCTCAGGGCGGCCTTCGGCGGCCCGCGGGGCTTCGCCCAGGCGAGCACGATCGAACGGATCGTCCGCACCGATCTGCAGCACTTCAAGAAGTACGTGGAACGCGGGCGCTGAGCCGCGGATGCCGCCGGGCGCGGTTCCTCCGCGGTGCCGGTCGGATCACCCGCCTCGGAGAGCTAAGGTCGGGAGCATGGCTTCCGAAGCTGACGAGGAGAGGGGCGGGCCCGGCCCCGCCGATCAGGCCGCGCCCGAGACAGCAGGCCCCGAGGCGGTCGACCCCAAGATCGCGGCCGCCATCGCCGCCGCAGAGGCCGCGGGTCCGGCGGACGGCGTGAGCGTGCGGATCGACAGCTGGATCTGGGCCGTACGTCTGGCCAAGACCCGCTCGGTCGGCGCGGCCGCCTGCAAGGGCGGGCATGTGCAGGTGAACGGGGTGCGTGTGAAGCCCGCGCACACCGTGCGGGTCGGCGACGAGGTGCGCGTACGGCAGGAGGGCTGGGAGCGGATCGTCGTCGTCAAGCGGCTGATCCGCAAGCGGGTGGGCGCCCCCGTGGCTGCGCAGTGCTACGTCGACAACTCCCCGCCACCTCCGCCCCGCCAGCCCTTCGCCGCCCCGGCCGGCATCCGCGACCGCGGCACGGGCCGCCCGACCAAACGGGACCGCCGCGACATGGAGCGCCTGCGGGGGCTCATGGAGGGCAGCAAGCCGAGGGCGAGCGGACGGTGACATACGGAGGTGGCGTCCGGCCCTGGCCGGACGCCACCTGCGTCTTCGGGGCTCACGCCCGTCGTCGGACCAGCTTCAGCAGTTCCCCGGTGGATCCCCGCCGGGCCCAGGCGATGAGGGCCAGCGGCACGATCAGGATCAGCGGGGTCGCCGCGTTCTGGCCGTCGAACACGGTGGTCTGGACGACGAACGCGCCCACCATGAGCCCGCTCAGCGCGATCGCCGCGACCGACTGCAGCACCGGGATCAACAGGGCCACCGCACCGGCCAGTTCGAGGGCGCCGATGGTGTACATGCCCGTGCTGCCCCAGCCGATCTTCGCGAAGGCGTCCACGGCGTAGTGGTTCCCGATCAGCTTGGGCAGGGCGCTCGCGATGCCGTAGAACAGGGCGAGCAGCACCTGCAGGGTGCGCAGGGCGATCCTGGCGCGGCGGCCGCGGGCGGTCGCGGACTCGGCGACGACGGGGACGGAAGCGACGCGGGCGGTGGTCTCGGACATGGGGTTCTCCTGTGGTGAGCGGTTCGTCGTGCTGTCACAGGGGTAGACCGGCCGCCGCTCGGGAACTCATCGCCGTCGAGCGGACTTTCGTGGAATTCCCTACAACGGGAACCAGCCGTGCCCGATGTACCAGTGGCGGCCCGCCCTCAGGTGGTCGCCGACCGCCCGCTCCACCGCCGTACGCCGGGGCAGGCTCTCGACGGGCAGCTCCGGGTCGCCGAAGACGAACTGGACCGGTTCCTTGTCGGCCGGCTCCCGGTCCTCGCGGGCGACCCGGAAGCGGTCCTGGAACCGCACGATGTTGGAGTCGGCCGGCAGATACTCCTTCAACTGCGGATCCAGCAGCCAGGAGTGGCACAGCGCGGCCCGGTACTTCTCCTCGGGGTAGTGCCGCGCGAAGAACTCCGTGGCCAGCGCCAGCGAGCGCTCGCAGGCCGCCGGTGACAGCGGGCCGAGGTAGTCGGGGATGTGGACGTTCAGACAGGGCGTGCCCGCCGCCACGTCCAGGCCGGCCGCCGCGAGCACCCGCGAGGTGCGCTGCCCGTGCCGCGCCCGCTCGAACTGCAGCCGGCCGAGCTGGTAGAGCTCGCCCCGGAAGTGGTGGGTGAGCCACCACGGAGCCTGCACACCCGCGCGGCGGTGCCGCCTGCGGTGCACGGCCATGTTCCGTCCGAGGTCGGCGAGGGTGCGCCGGGAGACGTCGTCCGGGACGCCGCGCGCACGGTGATAACCACGCGTGTACGGCAGCGCGGCCACGAACACGTACACCGGGAAGCAGCGCTGCAGCGGCCCCGACGCCCAGTCCAGCTGGGGCAGGTCGACGGCGGTGCCGACCTCCCCCATCCCCCGGACGAGTTCCTCCACCGACGCCTCCAGGGCGCGCAGCAGCTCCGGGTCGTCCGTCACCCGTCGGCCCATCCGTACGAGCTGGTTGATGTCCTCGTGCGGTACGGCGAGGTCCAGCAGCACCTCGGCGAGCTCATCGGCATCCGGCAGCACGCGGCGACCCCCTAGTCCCGTTCCCCTTGGTGAACGTCCGTCCCGAAGAGTACGTTGCAAACAGGAGCGATGATCCCGATGCGTACGGGCAGTGAGCCTACGACCGCGCGCAGTGCACTGCGGGCGCGGTTCTGGCTGAGCGTGTGGGGGCTGGTCTGGGCGATCTTCGGCACGACCGCGTTCGCCCTGGTGGGGCGCCCCGGATGGGCCGCTGCGTGCGGTGTGCTGTGGCTGGTGGTCACGGTCGACATGACCGTCATCCTCAAACACATGCGCGAGGGCCCGCACTACCAGCCGGGCCGCGACATACCCCCGTACCGGCCACCGGAGAGCCGGCTGCGCTAGCTGTACTCGGCCGGGAGGTTGGTGACACGCCCGCTACCGGTTGTTGATCATGGAGGGACCTCCGGGCGTAGTGGAGATTGCCGTCTT
>NZ_JBIAUY010000017.1:0-239006 GCF_042893475.1 Streptomyces sp. NPDC001604
CGTGCGGCTGGTCCTCGGTGCCCTCGGAGCGGGGGAAGAACTCGTACCAGGCGCCGTACAGGGCGCGCTCGCGTTCCACCAGCAGCGGCAGGGTCTGCGAGGCGGTGACGAACTCCCGCAGCGGATGGCGGGCCAGCACCGCGTCCACCTCCGGCGTCAACGCCGCCGCAAGGCGGGTGGCGACCGGCAGCGAGTCGTCGCGCAGGGTCTCCGCCGCGGCCAGCACGGCGGCACGCCCCGGCCCCTCGGGCACACCGGCGGCCAGCTTCTCGTGCAGGTCGCCGCCCTCCTCCAGCACCAGTCCGGTGTCGATGCCCGCCGGAATCTTGATGCGGGCGGTGCGCCGCCAGGTGGCCACCGGGTCGCTCCAGGCCTCCACCCGATACGTCCAGTGACCCTCGGAGGTGGGTGTGACCTCGGCGCCCCAGCGGTCGGAGCCGGGGGCCAGTTCCCGCATCGGCGTCCAGGGGCCGTGCTGGCCCTCCGGATCCGTCAGGACGACGTTGGCGGCGACCGCGTCATGGCCTTCTCGGAACACGGTGGCGGTGACCTCGAACGTCTCCCCGACGACCGCCTTGGCCGGGCGCCTTCCGCATTCCACCGCCGGGTGGACGTCCCGCACCGGGATGCGGCCGATGGCCGGAATCGAACTCATGGGTCTCACCTCCGCCGTGCTGGAGACCGGGCCTTCGGCCCGGTCGAGGGATACAAACTGCGACATATGCGTTGAGCCGCAGGGGGGATCTACCTCCCTGCGGCGAAATGCTGTTGTGCCTGCGGGGGCCCGCGCCGCTCGGCCGCACCCGTGCGGGGCCGCTCGTTCTGCTCCCGGAGATAGGCGCCCAGGGTGGACCCCAGATAGCGCTCGGCGGCGTCCGCGGCCTCGCGGGCGCAGCGCTTGCCCATCAGTACGCACAAGGTGTAGCCCGAGTCCTCGAAGGTGGCGCGCACCGCGCGGTCGGCGGGGGACGCGAGCATGACGCGTTCCCAGGCCCGGTACCGCCGCAGTTGCCGGGCCACTTCGGCTTTGGCCGGTAGCAGCATGACGCCTTCACTTTCTCCGGGGCTCGATCGCACATCTCCCGACCGTCGGGGCGGCATCCGCGCGTGGGCACGCACGGATCCGTTATGGGTATCGAGGTCTTCACACATGGTGCACGTGTGGCGACTCAGCGTCTTGTTGGATCTTCAACCATGTTCGGCGGGCGTCCTCGCTCCAGGTGCGCTCGTGTTGCACGAATGGTCTAGTTCGCCCACCCTTGAGGTGACTCAGAAGCGATCAACGCTCACGCTTCGCGTTCGGGGCTCGTCCCACAGGGACGAGAAGGAGCGGGAGCTTCGCGGGTGAGGAGCCAACGAAGATGAAGACCGCAGTGCCCTGCTACTACCACCTCGATGTGGAAGTCAGCCCCGAACGGGTCGGACAGGTACGGCGCATCCTGGCCGCGCATCTCCGGCTCTGGGACCTCGAGACACTGGTCGAGCCCGTCTGCAGCGGCGCCGAGCTGCTGCTGAAGGCCATCGACGAGCACGCCACGGACAAGAACACATCGGTCGAGATGTGGTGGAACGGACAGCATCTGATCACCGCCGTGGGGGAGAACGACTGCGACCTGCGTCCCGACCAGGACCTGCGGACCTGTCTGCAGCGGATCGCCGCGATGAGCGACGGCTGGGGCTGCTGCGCCACCGACACCGGCAGCAAGGTCATCTGGTTCTCGCAGCGCGCCAGGGCCGGCGAACGGGTGCCCCTGGTGCCGCTGGCGCCCGCACCGAGCCTGCGCGAAGTGCTCCAGGTGCCCCGCGAGATGCCGGCCCTGGCTCTCGCCGGGCAGGTGCGCGAGCCGGACGGCATCCTGGAGGATGCCCGGTGACGGCGAAGCGCCGCCGCAAGCCAGGGGTGCCCGTCTGGAGCGGGCACCCCTACCCATTGGGTGCCTCCTACGACGGGAACGGCACCAACTTCGCGCTCTTCAGCGAGGTGGCCCAACGCGTCGAACTCGTCCTCGTCGACGACGGCGGCGAGCGCCGCGTCCCGGTCACCGAGGTCGACGGCTTCGTCTGGCACTGCTACCTGCCGGACATCGGGCCGGGACAGCGCTACGGCTACCGGGTGCACGGCCCGTGGCATCCGCAGCTGGGCCACCGCTGCAACCCGGCGAAACTCCTCCTCGACCCGTACACCAGGGCGGTCGACGGCCAGGTGGACAACCACCCCTCCCTCTTCGAGCGCGCCCCGCACGGCCGGTCCCGGTCCGACAGCGCCGGGCACACCATGCTCGGCGTGGTCACCGACCCGGCCTTCGACTGGGGCGACGACCGGCCGCCACGGCAGCCGTACGCCGACAGTGTGATCTACGAGGCCCATGTACGGGGCCTGACCCGCACCCATCCGGACGTCCCGCCCGAACTCCGCGGCACCTACGCCGGTCTCGCGCACCCCGCGATCGTCGAGCACCTGACGAAGCTGGGCGTGACCGCGGTGGAACTGATGCCGGTGCACCAGTACGTCCAGGACGGAGTGCTGCAGGGCCGCGGTCTGTCCAATTACTGGGGCTACAACACGATCGGGTTCTTCGCCCCGCACAACGCCTACGCCGCCCACGGCACCCGCGGCGGACAGGTCACCGAGTTCAAGTCGATGGTGAAGGCGCTGCACGCGGCCGGCCTCGAAGTCATCCTGGACGTCGTCTACAACCACACCGCCGAGGGCAACGAGAAGGGCCCCACGCTCTCCTTCCGCGGGATCGACAACGCCTCGTACTACCGTCTGGTGGACGGCGACTGGGCCCACTACTACGACACCACCGGCACCGGCAACAGCCTGCTGATGCGGCACCCCTACGTACTGCAGCTGATCATGGACTCGCTGCGGTACTGGGTCACCGACATGCACGTCGACGGCTTCCGCTTCGACCTCGCGGCCACGCTGGCCCGGCAGTTCCACGAGGTGGACCGGCTGTCGGCGTTCTTCGACCTGATCCAGCAGGACCCGGTGATCAGCCGCGTCAAGCTGATCGCCGAACCCTGGGACGTGGGGGAGGGCGGCTACCAGGTGGGCAACTTCCCGCCGCTGTGGTCGGAGTGGAACGGCAAGTACCGCGACGCCGTACGGGACTTCTGGCGCGGCGGCGAGCACACGCTCGGCGAGTTCGCCTCCCGGCTGACCGGCTCCGCGGACCTGTACGCGCACAGCCGGCGCCGCCCCCGGGCCAGCGTCAACTTCGTCACCGCCCATGACGGATTCACCCTGCGCGACCTGGTCTCGTACAACGACAAGCACAACGAGGCCAACGGGGAGGGCAACCGGGACGGGGAGAGCGTCAACCGGTCCTGGAACTGCGGCGTCGAGGGCGACACCGACGATCCGGGCGTGCTGGAGCTGCGCGCCCGCCAGCAGCGCAACTTCCTGGCCACCCTGCTGCTCTCGCAGGGCATCCCGATGATCGGCCACGGCGACGAACTCGGCCGCACCCAGCGCGGCAACAACAACGCCTACTGCCAGGACAACGAAGTCTCCTGGGTCGACTGGGAGCTGACCGAGGAGCAGCGGGACCTCGCCGAGTTCACCCGGTACGTCATCGCGCTGCGCGCCGCCCGCCCGGTGCTGCGTCGCCGCCGGTTCTTCCGCGGCGAGACCGCGACCGGTCCGCGCCAGCCGCTGCCGGACCTGGTGTGGCTGGCGCCGGACGCGCAGGAGATGACGGAGGAGGACTGGCAGCGCTCCGACGCGCACTCCGTCGCCGTGTTCCTCAATGGTGACGCCATCGCCGAACCGGACCCGTGCGGCCGTCCCGTCGTGGACGACTCGTTCCTGCTCCTGCTGAACAGCTACTGGGAACCGGTGGAGTTCCGGCTGCCGGACGTCACGTACGGCGAACGCTGGACGACCCTGATCGACACCGCCGAGCCGCACGGCCCGCCGGACGAGTCGGAGTACAAGGCGAACACCGTGCTTCTGGTGGAGCGCCGCAGCCTGGTGCTCCTGTCGAGGCCCGCCTGTGCCCCGAAGGGGCGCGGGGCTGCATCGGCCCGCCGCTCCGCCGCGGGGCGCGACAAGTCACGACGGCGCTAGAAGCCGACCGACGACACAACGTGACACTTCCGCAGGCGGCGCCCGGGTGACCCGGCGGAGCGTCCCCTCAGCGTTTGCGGCGCGAGGTGACCGTGAACTGCGCTCCGTCGGCGTCACGCAGCACGGCCTCGTCGCTGCCCTTCGACAGCACGCTGCCGCCGTGCACCTCGGCGGCCCGTACACAGGCCGCCACGTCCTCGACCGCGAAGTGGATCTGCCAATGGGGCCGGATGGTGGGGTCGGGCGCCGCCCCCAGCGCCCCGGACTCGATGCGCGCCACGATGTCGCCCTGGCTGCGCAGCACCACCTCGCCGCCCTCGTACAGGACCTCGCAGCTGCCGGGCCGCCCCGAGGCCCAGTCCAGCACCTCGCCGTAGAAGATCGCGGCGTCGAAGGCGTCGCGAGTGTGGAGTCTGATGAAGGTCGGGGCCGCGTGCCGCCACTTCTCCCAGTCGGCGATCAGGGCGCCCTCCCAGATCCCGAAGGTCGCCCCGTCCCGATCGGCCAGCAGGGCGGCCCGCCCCGGCGGGAAGGAGATCGGGCCGACCGCGGCCGTCCCGCCCCGCTCCTGGGCCCGCGCCGCGGCCTCGTCCGCACTGGGCACGGCGAAGTACGGCGTCCATGCCACCGCCATCTGCCACATGTCGGCGACGGCGGCGATCCCGGCCACGGGCGTGCCGTCCACCATGGCCATCCGGAAGCGGTCCCCGAGCTTGGCGGAGCGCCACTCCCAGCCCAGCACCGCCCCGTAGAAGTCCTCGGTGGCGTCGACGTCGCGACTGGTCAGGCTCACCCAGCACGGCGCCCCGAACACGGAGGCCGAGGTGACGATGCGGGTCACGCCGCGCGGGCGTGAGGAGTCGTGGTTCATGGCAGTTGCGTCCTGGTCTCGTCGATCGGCAGCCACCGGTCTCGTACCAGTGTCCAACCGGAACCGCACGATGCGCCTGCCGAGTACCCCGTGAGGGGGGCCGAAACGGGTGCCGCGGAGGTCTGCCACCGGGTGGCGGCGGGCCGGGTGAGTGCCACTATGGACGAGTGGCACAGGTACCGCATGAACCGGCCGACGAGACGGATCGCATCTTCGCGCTGCAGGAAGAAGTCGATCAGCTGAAGGAAGCCATCGTCTCGCACGCCGTCGTGGACCAGGCGATCGGGATGATGGTCGCGCTGGGCCGGGTGGCGCCGGACCAGGGATGGGCAGTGCTGAAGGACGTCTCCCAGCACACGAACATCAAGCTCCGCAATGTCGCCGAGCTCATCCTCATATGGGGGCGCAACGGGGACCTGCCCCCGGAGATCAAGGCCGAACTCGAGGACGCCCTGGACCGCTACGGCCCCACGCAGATCCCCGAGGCCCCACCGGAGCGGTGAGGCGACGGGGCCGCGTACGGCCGAACGGCGGGGCGCTCAGCGGGCCTCCGCGAGGAGTTCCGCGCGGAGCTGGTCGAAGCAGCCGCTGAGCAGCCGCGAGACATGCATCTGCGAGATGCCGAGCTGCTGGGCGATGCGGCTTTGTGTCATGCCTCCGAAGAAGCGGAGATACAGGATGGTGCGCTCACGCTCCGGGAGCGCCTGCAGACAGGGCCTGACCGCCACCCGGTCGACGACGACGTCGTAGGCCGGGTCGGGGCCGCCGATCGCGTCCGTCAGGGCGTATCCGTCGGTGCCGGGCATCTCGGCGTCCAGCGACAGCGCGGTGAAGCACTCCAGGGCCTCCATCCCGGTGCGCACGTCGCCCTCGCTCAGGTGGGCGTGCCGGGCGATCTCGGCGACGGTGGGTCTGCACCCAGGGGTCGTCTGGGACAGTTCCTTCGCGGCCTGCCGCACCCTGTTGCGCAGGTCCTGGACCCGGCGCGGCACATGCAGCGTCCACATGTGGTCGCGGAAGTGCCGTTTGATCTCACCGGTGATCGTCGGCACCGCGTACGCCTCGAAGGCGTGACCGCGGGCGGGGTCGTAGTGGTCGACGGCCTTGACCAGTCCGAGGGCCGCGACCTGGTACAGGTCCTCCAGGGATTCTCCGCGCCCCTTGAACCGGACGGCGATCCGCTCGGCCATCGGCAGCCAGGCCTGGACCAGTTGGTCCCGCAGCTGCCTGCGTTGCGGCCCTTCGGACAGCCGCGCGAGCCGGGCGAAGGCCTCGGCGGTGTCGGGGGCATCGTCGTGCGGATGGGGTTTGGTGCTGGCGGTGGCGACACGCATGGTGCGCACCTCCCTGAGGCGGTGCATGGGGGGACGGGCGCCATGGGAGATGCGACTCGGACCCTGCGGAGACATCCAGACATCCGGGGCCCGACCGGCTCCCACGGACGTGCCTCCTGTCCGAAGCACTACGTACTGATGCCCGAAATCTGTGCATCAAAAACAAATGCGGACATTATGGGCGCCTCGCTGTGCGCTTGACCGTTCCTTGGGTTCATTACCTCTGCTACAGAGATAATCTGCTGATGTGGAACCCGAAAGCTTCCCGGACGAGCTGATCGACGCTCTCATCGGCGTCCAGCGGCTCGTCCGGCGCCGCCTGCGCCCGCAGATCGCCCCCCAGCTGCGCGGCGCCGAGGTCGAGCTGCTGCGCCTGGTCGTCACCCGGCCAGGCATCGGCATATCCGATGCCGCCAAGGAGCTGTACCTGGCGGGCAATTCGGTCTCGACGCTGGTCAACCAGCTGTCCCGGCAGGGCTATCTGGTCCGTGAGACCGACCCCGCCGACCGGCGCGCCGCCCGGCTGATGCCGACGCCCGCGGCCGAGGCCCGGCTCGCCGAATGGCGCAAACGGCGCGCCGAACTCGTACGCGGCGGGCTGGCCCGTCTCGACGACACGGACCGGGAGGCACTGCACACGGCGATCCCCGCCCTGCGCAGGCTGGCCGACACCCTGCACGAGGAGGCCGAACAGACATGACGCGGAACGCCGACACCGGGCATGCCGAGGCCGTCACCTGCACTGGACTCGCCTACGCTTTCGGCGAGACGAACGCGGTCGACGGACTCGAACTGTCGGTGGCCGAGGGCGAGGTCTTCGGCCTGCTCGGACCCAACGGAGCCGGCAAGACGACCGCCATCCGCTGCATCACCACCCTGCTGCCGGTCCCCGCCGGAATGGTCCGCGTGTTCGGCCACGACGCGGCCAAGGACCGCATGGCCGTACGGCGGCTGCTGGGCTACGTGCCGCAGCAGCTGTCCGCCGACGCCGGACTCACCGGCCGGGAGAACGTCGCCCTGTTCGCCCGCGTCTTCGACGTGTCCCGCGCCGAACGCGCCGAGCGCGTCGGCCAGGCCCTGGCGGCCGTCGGTCTCGCCGACGCCGCCGACCGGCTGGTCGGCACCTACTCCGGCGGCATGGTGCGCCGCCTCGAACTCGCCCAGGCACTGGTCAGCGCCCCCCGGCTGCTGATCCTCGACGAGCCGACCATCGGCCTCGACCCGATAGCCCGCACCGGCGTGTGGGACCACATCAACGCAGTGCGGGCCGCCACCGGCATGACCGTGCTGGTGACCACCCACTACATGGACGAGGCCGACCAGTACTGCGACCGGGTCGCCCTGATGCACCGCGGCCGCATCCGGGCCCTCGGCACCCCGGACGAGCTCAGGGAAGGGCTCGGAGAGCGCCGGCGCGCCGCGGGCGCTGCGGCCACCGACCCGCTGCCCACCCTGGAGGACGTCTTCCGGGACGTCGCGGGCAGCGGACTGGACGACCAGGCAGGAGGTTTCCGCGATGTCCGAAGCACCCGCCGCACCGCGTACCGCGTCGGCTGATCCCAGCCCCGCACCCGGCATCGACCTGTTGCTGAAGCCGCCCCGGCCCCGCGCGGGCTGGCGGCTGCTGCCCGCCCGCGTGTTCGCGATGTGCGCCGTCGAACTGCAGAAGCTGCGCCACGACCGCACCGAGCTGTACACCCGCGCCGTGCAGCCCGCCCTGTGGCTGCTGATCTTCGGCCAGACCTTCACCCGCATCAAGGCGATCCCCACCGGCGGCATCCCCTACGTGGACTACCTGGCGCCCGGCATCATCGCCCAGTCCGCGATGTTCATCGCCATCTTCTACGGCATCCAGATCATCTGGGAGCGCGACGCCGGCATCCTCAACAAGCTGCTGGTCACGCCGACCCCGCGCTCGGCCCTGATCACCGGCAAGGCGTTCGCGGCCGGAGTGAAGTCCCTGATCCAGGCCGTCGTCGTCATCCTCATCGCCGCGGTGCTCGGAGTGGCGCTGACCTGGAACCCGCTGAAGCTGCTCGGCGTCGCCGCGATCGTGGTCCTCGGATCCGCGTTCTTCTCCTGCCTGTCGATGAGCATCGCGGGGATCGTCCTCAACCGCGACCGCCTCATGGGCTTCGGGCAGGCCATCACGATGCCGCTGTTCTTCGGCTCCAACGCCCTGTACCCGGTGTCCGTCATGCCCGGCTGGCTCCAGGCCGTCAGCAAGGTCAACCCGCTGAGCTACCAGGTGGACGCCCTGCGCGGCCTCCTCCTCGGCACCCATGCCCACGTGGCTCTCGACTTCGCGGTGCTGCTCGTGGCCGGAGCGCTCGGCATCGCCGCGGCCTCCTCGCTCCTCGGCCGGCTGGCCCGCTGACGCCGCCCGTGGAACGTGATGTGCCCCACGCACATATGCACGTCCGTGGGACGTGTTCCGCCCGTTGTTCCTGCGCACGGCTTGATCAGTGATCAAAGGGGGTGAATGCGCTGGCCACAGCGCATTCTGCTCATTTGACAGTGCCCTGAGCGCACAGATAGGAAGCAGCTCTCTGAGGTCGATGAGGTGGACTGTGTACGAGCCGAACGTGGTCGGGGACTGGCAGGAGTACGACGAGCATGCCGGCCTGCGTGTCCGCGTCCACCGCCTGGAAGCCGCCGAGCCCCCACGCGGACGCGACGACGCGGCGGCCGGGCTGACGTACTTCAGCCTCCGGGTCACCGTCGAGAACCGCGGCAGCCGCTCCTTCGGCATCCACCTCGAGGACGGCCAGATCGACGTGCGCCTGGGCCCCGACGGCGAGGCCGCGTTCATCGACTGGCGCAACTCGCAGTTCATCGAGGGCTTCGACGTCTACCCGCTGCGCCGGGCCACCGCCGTGCTGTACGCGGCCGGCCCGGACACCTGCCTGAGCCAGGTCGACGTGCAGATCCAGCTGCGCGTCGAGGAGGAGTGGACCGACCGCCGGCTGTGGACGGGCGGCATCGGCCTGCACGAGGAGCCCGTCGGCGCCCACACCTGCGGAAGCCGGGACGGCAGCCTGGCGCACCAGGTCAGCAACTTCCTCCGCGACCAGGCCGAAGAGGGCACCGCCTGACCCCGGCTGCGCGCCGGAGCCCGCTCAGTGGGGGATGCCGTCGATGATCTCGCGGGCACCCTGACGCAGCAGCGCCACGGCCACCGATGTCCCCAGGGTGGCGGGGTCGAGCCGTCCGGCCCATTCGTGGGCGTTCAGTCGGGTCTTGCCGTCCGGGGTGAACACACACGCCCGCAACGACAGTTCCCCACTGGCCTCCACACGCGCGTACCCCGCGATCGGGCTGTTGCAGTGGCCCTGCAGGACGTGCAGGAACATCCGCTCCGCGGTGGCCTCCTGGTGCGTGTGCGGGTCGCCGAGTGCGCTGACCGCGTCGATGAGGTCGCGGTCGCCCTCACGGCACTGCAGGGCGAGGATGCCCGCGCCGATGGACGGCATCACCGTGTCCGGCGACAGCACCTCGCTGATCACGTCCTGGCGCCCGATGCGTTCGAGACCGGCCGCCGCCAGCAGCAGCGCGTCCGCCTCGCCGGCCGCCAGTTTCGCCAGCCGGCGGTTGGCGTTGCCGCGGAACGGCACACACTGCAGGTGGGGGTGGGTGGCGGACAGCTGGGCCACCCGGCGCACCGCGGAGGTGCCGACGCGGGTGCCGGCCGGCAACTCGTCCAGGGTGAGGCCGTCCGGGTGCACCAGGGCGTCACGGATGTCGTCCCGCTTCAGGAACGCGGCGAACGTCGTACCGGCCGGCAGCGGCCGGTCGGCGGGCACGTCCTTGAGGCAGTGCACGGCGAGATCGGCCTCGCCCGCCAGCAGCGCGGCATCCACCTCCTTGGTGAACGCCCCCTTGCCCTCCACCTGGGACAGGACGCCCATCCACTTGTCACCGGTCGTCTTCACCGGCACGACCTCGGTGCGTACGCCGGGATGCAGGACCGCCAACTCGGCGCGCACACGCTCCACTTGGGCCAGCGCCATGGGCGAGTCGCGGGAGACGATGCGGATCATTTCGGGGACGGACATGCGGCCACGATAGACCGTCGCCGGAGGGTCGTTGACCGCTACCGCCTCATTGGGGATCCGAATCACCCGGCAGGGACGACGGATGCGCGCACACCGTCCGACGACGCCCGGGCATCCGGCCGGATCAGCAACCCGAGCGCCCCCGCCGTGAGCAGCCCGCCGGCCAGAAAGGCCCCGCGTACTCCGACGACGGGCAGGAGAACGCCGCCCAGCAGCGACCCGGCGGCCACGCCCACGTTGAACGCGGCCGAGTTGACCGCCGGCGCCGACTCGATACGGCCCGGCGCCACCCGCAGCACCTGGCTCTGCGCCGCCATGAAAACGGGCGGGACCGAGGCGCCGAGCATCATGAACAGCGCGACCGCCGCCACTTGACCGCTCCCGGCCGCACACAGGCCGAGCAGCGCCGCGGCCTGAGTCGCCACCGGCACGGTGTGCGTGGCGCGCGGAAAACGGTCCAGGAGCGGCCCGGTGAGCGCGACACCGGCCAGGGCGGCCGCCCCGAACGCGCACAGTACGCCGCCGCCCTAGGTGAAGCCCGCGAACAGCCCGGTCACCGACAGGGCGGTGGTCGCGACGACGACGAGAAACCGGCGCCGGTCCGGATCGGTACCGTACGCCGCATGACTGCCCTGGGGGCGGGAGACCGGCAGCAGGGCGGCAATGACGACGAGTGAGACGAGTGACACGAGCGCGAGCGCACCGAGCACGACGAACGGCGCCCGCCGACCGCCGTGTCCGCCCCGCCAGGTCACGGCCGGCACGCCGAGCACCGTGGCCAGTGAACCGCCGACCGACAGCAGCCCCATGACACGGCCACGCCGTTCGGGCGGGAACAGACCGACCGCGACCGGTCCCATCACCACCCAGAACGATGCCTGCGCCGACACGGTCACCACCCGCGCCGCGAGCGGCAGCCCGTAGGAGACACTCCCCAGTGCCGACACCCAGCCGGTCGCGGCCGGCAGCCCCAGGAGACCGGTGAGCAGGTACCGGCGCGGCACGGAGCGGGTGATGCGCGCGGCTGGCAGCGACACCACGGCCACCGTCAGGCCGACCCTGCCGGGTCCGGCGACGGCGCCCGGGCGATCCCGGCCACCTCGGGCTTTTCGGCCGCAGCGCGACGGGAACCCGGTGGCCGTCCGGACCCGCCCCAAGGTCAGGAGGCCGACGTGCCCGATTCGCAGCACACGCAGCAGGATCCGACGACCCAGCACCCGCGCCCCGAGTTCCCGGCACAGGACCAGCCCCACCCGGGATGGACCGGGCCCATGGACCCGCCGCCCGACCACGGGGAGAAGACCTATCGCGGCGCCGGCCGCCTGAAGGACCGCAAGACCGTCATCACCGGCGGCGACTCCGGCATCGGGCGTGCGGTAGCGCTGGCCTTCGCGCGCGAGGGCGCCGATGTGCTCTTCACCTACCTGGAGGACGAAGCGGACGACGCACGCGAGACATCCCGGCTCGTCGAGGACTCCGGGCGCAAGGCGGTGGCCGTCGCCTGCGACATCCGGGAGGAGGACAACTGCCGGGCGCTGATCGAGCGCGCCGTCACGGAGTTCGGGCGCATCGACGTCCTGGTGAACAACGCGGCCTACCAGATGTCGCAGCCCGACGGCATCGAGGCGATCACGACCGAGCAGTTCGACCGCGTCATGCGCACCAACGTCTACGGCATGTTCTGGCTGACCAAGTTCGCCCTGCCGCACATCCCGAAGGGCGGCAGTGTCATCAACTCCACGTCGGTGCAGGCCTACAAGCCCAGTCCGCATCTGCTGGACTACGCGACGACCAAGGGCGCGATCGTGACCTTCACGCAGGGGCTGGCCCAGATGCTCGCCGAGCGCGGCATCCGCGTCAACGCCGTCGCGCCGGGCCCGGTGTGGACGCCTCTGATTCCCGCGACCCTGCCCGACACGGTGGAGTTCGGCAAGCAGAGCCCGTTGGGCCGCCCGGCCCAGCCCGCCGAACTGGCCCCCGCCTACGTCTACCTGGCCTCCCAGGAGGCCGGCTTCGTCACGGCGGAGATCCTCAACGCGACCGGAGGCACCCCACTGCCGTAGCGGACCCCGAATGCGGGGCATGGCAGGCGCCGAGGCGGGAACCCGCCCGGCCGTCCGGAACGAGGGAGTGGGAAACATGCATCAGGAAGTGCATCGGTCGCCGCAGCGCATCTCCGCCGTCCGGGCCCATCACGGCAGGGGACGGGACGCGTCGGTGGTGGAGCGGTGGTCGCCGGTGGTGCGCAACGTCATGACGGTGGCAGCCGTCGTCGTGGTCGTGGCCGCGCTGTGGGCGACGGCCGTGTCCCGCTGAGACGCTCTGTCAGCGAGGGTCGCTGAGCACGTCCGTCAAGGGCACCGTGCGCTGTACGAGACCGTGGGCGACCTCGGTGAGCCGGCGGCCGTTGCGGGTCGCCCAGCCCCCCAGGGCCGAGCGGGCGTCGGGCAGCGAGACCCCGCCGTGCTCGGCGAGCATGCCGGTGGCGATGTCGACGGTCGCCTTGGCGGCCACAGCTCTTTGGACGCTGCTGCTGACGTCGGTGGAACGCAGCGGGTGCGGGCTCCAGTTGACGAGGGCGACCGTGGTCACGTCGGCCAGTGCCTGAGCCAGGTGCAGATCGAGCGCGGACAGTCCGCCCGGGGCGGTCAGGAGGAGGTTCAGGGCCCCCACCGTCTGGTGATGCACGCGCATGGGCAGCGCATGCGCGGCCCGGAACCCGTGCTCTCGGGCGTACGGGGCCACATGCGGCCAGCGGTGGGCGCTCTCACCGAGGTCCGGAGCGTCGATGCGCTCGCCCTTGCGGTAGCAGTCCACGCAGGGACCTTCGTCGATCTGGAGCTGGAAGAAGTCCGTGAGAGCCGCACGCTGGTCGGTGACGGCCATCAGGCGCAACTCGCCCCGCACTCCGGCTATCATGACCCCGACCGCGTCGGCGCCCACGAGGTCCAGGCAGTTCACAGCCAGCCGCTCGAGAAGTACGACGGGGTCGACGTCGTCGGCGAGGGAGTCGGCCAGCCCCACGAACGCCTCGGCGAGTTGCTGTTCCCGGTTCATCACCGATCGCCCTCTCGTCCGTCGTCACCGGCGTCCCGCCGGCCGGCGTCCTCGCTGCCGTAATCGGTCTCGGACCCGAGCCGAAGCGTGCGTACGAGGATGTCATGCGCCACCTCGGTCACCGTCCGGCCCTGGGCGAAAGCCCGTGCGCGCATCCGGTCCAGAGCCTGTTCGGCGCCCAGATTCAGCTGCACCATCACCATGCCGACCGCTTGGTAGACCTCACTGTGGTCGGCCTCGGAAGCCTCCATCCACGACGCTACTCCTTCTTCGGCCGCTCGTTCGTCCGCTTCGTATCCGGCATGTAGGTTCATGAGGGCGAACGTGACGGCGTCCCGCGCCCACAGCGCGATCCGCAGGTCGCGCGACGACAGCGCACCGGGCGTGTGGCGATACAGGTCGAGCGTGCCGATCGTCGCCCCGCCCAGTCCCAGCGGCAGCGAGAACACCGCCCGCACTCCCAGCTCGACGGCCTCGTGGGCGAAGACGGGCCAGCGACCGGCGTCCGGCGCCTTGGTGAGGTCGGCCGCCAGGACGGCGGCGGCGCGTTCGATCGCGGACTGGCAGGGGCCGTCCCCGAGCGTGTACTGCGCCTCCGCCAGCCGGGCCGCCGTCGAGTCGCTGGCACACCAGGTGGCACGCACCGTCCGGCCGCTCGCGATCGACACCGATGCGCCGGTCACGGGCAGAAGTTCCACGCAGACGCGGCACAGCGCCTGGGGGATTTCGTCGGGGCTGAGGCCCTTGGCCGCAGCCGTGAGCGTCTCGGTGACCCGCGCGCGTTCCTCGGTCTCGGACGGCTCCCTGTCACCGCCGGTTCCGTCAAAAGACATGATCCACCAGTACTCCAACCGATGGCACCGGGAGAACCAACACTGCCCGGGTGGCACGCGGGCTGAGGCACACTCCTGCCGTACAGTGCCCGGGTCTCGATGTCGTGCGGAACGAGTTCCCGAGCCCTCTTGCACAAAACGGCATGCCGCTTCAGGCGTGGCCTGGGGGAGCCTCCTGCCGTGCCGACGCCTCGAGGTTTCCGGCCAGCCGCTGCGCCTGCAGGAGGAGGGCGCCGTAGGCCGAGGCCTCCTCGGGCTCGCCCCGGACCAGGTCCGGCAGCTGCCGGCGCAGGCCGTCCATCGCGGCGCGCATCTCCCGGACGGCCTGCCGCAGAGTGTCTTCCCGGCCCTCGCCGGCTCCGCCGTCCGCGGAGAGCCGCACGATCCGGGCCGCCTGGGCCAGGAAGTCGGCGTAGCCGTGGATCAGGGGCAGCCGGGTCCAGTGCGCCTGCCGGTCCCGGGCGGCCGCCTCGTGCAGGGTGCGGGTGAGTTCGGTCGTGTGCACGGCGGCGTGGTCCAGGACGGCCGTCGCGTCCTCGTAGCCCTTGTTCGGCCGTGACGAGGCGAGGGTGCGGCGGCGTACGTTGCCCCACAGGCTCTCCCGGCTCCAGCCGACGGCCGACCGGCACTGCGTCACGAGGTGCTGAAGGTGCAGGGCCTGCCGATGCCACGCCTGCGTCTCGTCGACGCCCCACTGCCCGTCGACGAGACGGCCGCCCGCCGTTTCGAGGAGCCTGCCCGTCTCCTGTGCGGCCTCATGGATCGTGGCGTGCGCATCGCGCAGGTAGACGGGTGGCCGGATCAGTGCGTTGACCGTGATGCCGACCGCCGCTCCGAACACGGCCTCGCCGATCCGGGCGGCGCACCCCGTCAGACTGACCTGCGTGTCGGTGAGGACGAAGAGTGCCCCGGTGGCCGTGTAGATCCCCTGCCGTCCGAGCCGCGACCACGAACTGAGGAGCACCACCAGGGGGAGGACGAGACCCATGGCGCCCATCCTGTTGTGCATCAGCAGCACCAGCAGCGTGGCCATGACGGTTCCCGAGGCGATCGCCGCCAGCTGCTGCAGGGCATGGGCGACGGACTGGTAGACCGTCGACTCGACGAGCAGGATCGCAACCCAGGGCGCCACAAAGGCCATGGGCGCGTGCAGCCACCAGCCCACCACCGCCCAGGACGCCCAGGCGGCGAAGGCGGCCTTCAGTGCCTGCGCGGCGAGGTCCCGTTCCCTGCCCGGTTGTTTCCATGCGCGTTGTACGGCCCGCGCTGCGCCACGCATCTTCCTGGACAACGTGCGAACGATCAAAGGACGAGGGCCAGTGCGAAGGCGAGGAAGAACGCCGCCACCAGCACGGTCACCACGAGGATCACCGCCAGTGGCCCCTTGGCCCAGCCCTTGGTGGGGTTGTGCACTTCGCGCGGACCGGCCTCGGGAAGGCTGCTCTCCGCAGGAGGCGTTTCACCCGGGGGCACACCGCCCCCGGGTTCCAGCCCCGTCGTACGTTCGGGCTCGGGATCAGGGTTTGTGAACGTCATGGCATCCGAGTCCCCCTGCGCTGATCGGATATCACCAGAACGGGACGATTGGGCTCCGGATCCTGACCCCGCGTCCGCGAGCCGTCCCCTGCTTTGAGCGGGTCGACCTGGGAACTCGTCGGATGTTCGACGGGAGGTGCTGTGACCCAGAGCGACGCTACGGCGGATGTCGCCCCCGAGCCGGTCGACACGGCGCTGCTGGACGTGGTCCGGGACTGCGGAGCGTCCAGGGGCCTGCTGTACGCCCTGCCTCGCAACGGTGACGCGCTGTGGCTGGTGGCGTTGACGGGCACTCCCCGTGAAATGGCCGATCCGTGGACGCGGGTGGGCGTGGCGGACTCCATCCCGGTGGCGGACGCCGTGCGGTCCGGTCGCCTGGTGTGGATCAGCGACGTGGAGGACATGGCCCGCCGCTACCCGCGCACCTCACTCGTTCTGCCGTACGCCTTCGCGCTGGCGGCCGCGCCCCTCGCCGCCCGGGGCTCGGTCGTGGGCGGGCTGGTGCTGTTGTGGCCGGCCGCTCATCCGCCGCGGCTCAGCGGCGCCGAGCGCGCGGCCATCGACGCCGGCTGCCGGCGACTGGGCCGCCTGCTGCACGACGCGGCGGACCGCAACGCCCTGCCCGCGCCGGGTGAACCGCGGATCCTGCCCCACCCGTCCCGCGCCCGTGCCCTACGAGCCGAGGTCAGCGAAGAGGCGGCGTTCATCGCACGGCTGCCGGGCGGTGCCTGCGGCCTGGACGACACCGGCCGGTTCACCTTCGTCACCCCCGAGGCGGCCCGCCTGCTCGGCGCCGACGCCGACAGCTTGCTGGGCGCCCTGCCCTGGGAAGCGCTGCCCTGGATGGACGTCCCCGAGATCGAGGACTCCTACCGGTCGACGGTGGTGAGCGAACGGCCCACCACCTTCAGCGCAGTGCGCCCGCCGGACATCCGGCTGGCCTTCGCGCTCTACCCGGACGCCTCCGGTATCAGCGTGCGGATCACCCGCAGCGATCCCCGCGACGAACTGTCGTCGAGCCCGGCGAGGTCCCACAGTGCTCCTGCCCACCCCGCCGGTACGAGGGAGCCCGTCGCACATGGACCGAGCCGGGCCGGCTCCCTTTACCACCTGATGCACATGGCGGCCACGCTCACCGAGGCCCTCGGCGTCCAGGACGTGGTGGACCAGGCCGCCGACCAGCTCATGCCCGCGCTCGGCGCCACGGCCATGGCCGTCATGGCGCCACGGGGCGGCAGACTGAGAATCCTCGGACACCGCGGCTACGACGCCGAACTCATGGAACGCTTCGACGACCTGCCTCTCAACGCCGACACGCCCGCCGTGCGCGTGATGGAGACCGGAAGCCCGCACTTCTTCCGGGACTTCGACGAACTGAGGCGGTCGTATCCGGAAGCCGTCCACTTCGACGACAAGACGTCCTGGGCGTTTCTCCCGCTGATCGCCTCCGGCCGGGCCGTCGGCTCGCTCGTCCTCGCCTACGACCGCCCCCGGCACTTCCCGCCCGCCGAGCGCGCGGTGATCACCGCGCTGGCCGGCCTCGTCGGCCAGGCTCTCGAACGGGGCCGCCTCTACGACACGCAGTTCGCCGTGGCCCATCAGCTCCAGGCCGCGCTGCTGCCCCGGCACCTCCCCTCCCTGCCCGGGCTGCAGGTCACCGCCCGCTACCGGCCGGCCGGCCACGGTGTCGAGGTGGGCGGTGACTTCTACGACCTGATCCGTCTGAACGACACCACCGTCGCCGCCGCGATCGGCGACGTCCAGGGGCACGACATCGACGCGGCGGCCCTGATGGGCCAGGTCCGCACCGCCGTGCACAGCCAGGCGGCGGCCGGGGCCTCCCCGGGAGACGTGCTCGGGCGGACCAACCGGCTGCTCGTCGGCCTGGACCCCGGCCGGTTCGCCAGTTGCCTCTACGCCCACCTGGATCTGGGCCGCCACAACCTGTGCCTGGCCAGTGCCGGCCACCCGCCTGCCGTGCTGCGCCATGCCGACGGCCGCACCGAGGTCCTCAGTCCGCCTCCCGGACTGCTCCTCGGCATCGACGACCAGGCCGACTACCTGGCCGCCGAGTTCCCCCTGCACCCCGGCTGCGCCCTCGTCCTGTACACGGACGGACTCGTCGAACGGCCCGGCGTCGACCTGGACGACGCCGTCAGCACGCTCGCCGAACTCATCGGACGCACCGATCCCGAAGACCCCGACGCCATGGCCGACACCCTCGTCCGTCACGCCTCCGATCCCGCCGACGACGTGGCCCTGCTCGTCGTCCACCTCGCCGAAGCCACGCCCGACCAGGCCGGGGACGACTGAAACCGTGTCGCTCCGACGGCCCGGGGGTACCCGGACGTACACACGGGCGGGGGCGGACAGATCCGCTCGTGCCCCGACGCCGGGAACCGCGAAGGGAGCGCCCATGGTGCACGACGCGCACGGCGCGGCCCGCGCCGACGACTCGGGCCCCACCGGCCTGCGCCTCGCCCCGGGGGAGCCGCAGCCCGCCCCGCGGCCGGACGAGGACCTGCCCCGTGACCGTACCCAGGCGATCCTGGAGGCGACCAAACAGGTTGCCGCCCTGCTCAAGCAGAAGGAGCACAGATTCGCCCTGGCCGGAAGCGTGGCGGCCTACGGCCATGGCGTCAGTGGAAGGCTGCAGCACGACGTCGACTTCTGCGTCCTTCGCGAGGACGCCGACGCCGTGGCGGCCACGCTGCGCGAGGGCGGTCTCACCGTCCACCATGCGCCGGAGGACTGGCTGCTGAAGGCGCGCTGCCTCGGCCAGAGCGTCGACATCATCTTCGAACTGGCAGACCGCCCCGTCACCCCGGAACTGCTCGCACGCGCCTGGGAGTTGCCCGTCGACTCGGTCCGTATGCCGGTGCTGTCGCCGACGGACCTGCTGGTGAGTCTCCTCAAGGCCTTCTCGGAACATCACTGCGACTTCGGGGCCGTACTGCCGATCGCCCGCTCGCTGCGGGAGAAGGTCGACTGGCAGGAAGTACGGCGAACCTGCGGCGACCGGCCCATGCCCGCAGCCTTCCTGTTCCTCCTGGAGCGCCTGGACGTGATCGATGCCGAGTCGGGGCAGCGAGCCGAACCCTCCGAGGAACAGTCATGAGCGAGCACACGGTCCAGCCCTCCTCCGGTGCCCCGGCGGGCCTCGACTACCGGGTCGCCCACCTGACCGAACGGTTCGCGACCGGTCTGCCCGGAGAACTGGGCGTACGGGCCGAACTGCGCGGCGAGGCCGTCCTGCTCACCGGCACGGTTCCCTCGGCCGGGTGCCGAGAGGACATCATGCGCATCGCTCGCGAGGCCTTCCCGGACGTGCCGCTGCACTGCGACATCGTCACGGCGCGAACGGCCCCGCCCGACGACGCGGAGGACCTCGCATGACGAGGGTGGCGGCCGTCGGAGACATCCACCTGGGGGTGGAGAGCCACGGGGTGCTCCGCCCCGCGTTCGAGACGCTGCCGGACTGCGCGGATCTTCTGCTGCTGGCCGGCGACCTCACCCGCCACGGCACACCGGAGGAGGCCCTGGTCGTCGCCAAGGAGGTCGAGGACCTGGCGGTGCCGGTGGTCGCGGTCCTCGGCAACCACGACCATCACGGCGGATGCCCGGACGAGGTGGCGGCCGTCCTCGAGGATTCCGGCGTACGGGTCCTGGAAGGGCGGTCCACCGTCGTCGTGACCAGCGGCGACACCCGTGTCGGCATCGCCGGGACCAAAGGGTTCGGGGGCGGGTTCGCGGGCAGGTGCGCGGGAGAGTTCGGCGAGCCCGTCATGAAGGAGTTCGTCAGGTACTCCCGCCGGTGTGCGGACGGCCTGCGGACCGGACTGCGGGAACTGGCCCGGGCGGAGTGCGACGTGCGGATCGCACTGACCCATTTCTCACCCGTGCCGGACACCCTGGCAGGTGAGCCGCTGGAGATCTATCCGTTCCTCGGCAGCTATCTGCTGGCCGAGGCGATCGACGAGGAGGGCGCCGACCTCGCCGTCCACGGACACGCCCATTCCGGCACCGAACACGGGATGACCAGCGGCGGAGTGCAGGTGCGGAACGTGGCACAGCCGGTCATCGGGCGGGCGTTCCACGTCTACAACCTTCCGGCGCGGGAAGCGAACCTGTCGCCGGACCAGGCGTGAGCCGCTGGGCATTCCGCAGGCGGTCGTCTCAGATGTCGCGCTGCTCCAACGGCCGTACGGCCGGGCCCTGCAGGATCTGCCCGTCCGGGGCGAAGCGGGAGCCGTGGCAGGGGCACTCCCAGGCCTGTTCCGCGCGGTTGAACGCCACGAGGCAGCCCATGTGGGTGCAGCGGGCCGACACCGCCTGCAGTTCACCCTTCTCGTCACGGTGCACGGCGCACTGCCGCCCTCCCACCCGCACCACGGCGCCGCCGCCCCGCGGAATGTCCGCCGTCGAAGGCCCCGTGACGGCGGGCAGCCGGTCGCCGACGAAGTGACGGGCGACCTGCGCTTGATGCTTCAGGAACGAGGCTCCCTCGCGGACCACGGAGAGCAGACGGCGTGGATCGTAGAGGCCGGCCCAGGCGACCTCGCGGCCATTGAGGAGGTCGCTGATCAGACGGCCCGCCATGATGCCGCCGCTCAGCCCCCAGCCACCGAACCCGGTGGCCACGTAGGTGTGACGGCTGCCCAGCCAGAACGGTCCGACGAGCGGCACGGAGTCGGTGGCGTCGTTGTCCTGCGTGGCCCAGCGGTGGCTGATCGCGACCCCCGGGAAATGGCTCGCGGCCCAGGCGGAGAGCCGGGCGAACCGCTCCTCGACATCGGCGGTGCCGGGTGTGAAGTGCTCACCGGTGACGATCAGCAGGCGTTTCCCGTCACGGTAGGGCGCGCTGCGCACGGACCGGGTGTTCTGCTCCGGCGTGATGTACATGCCGCGCGGCGCCCGCTCCTCGTCGATGGTCCCGGCGACGACCAGTTCGCGGCGCGGGGAGAGCCGGGTGAAGAGCAGGGCACGGTCGAAGACGGGGTAATGGGTGGCGATCACGACCTCGTCCGCCCGCACCGACACTCCCGCGTCCGTCGCCAGGACGCAGGGCTCGCCCTCCGTGAGGCCCACGACGCGTGTGTGCTCGTGGACGGCACCGCCCCGGCGACGCAGGTCCTCGGCGAGGGCCAGCAGGTATTTGCGCGGGTGGAACTGGACCTGTTCCGTGACCCGGACCGCACCGGCGACGCTGAACGGCAGCTCGGTCTCGGTCACGAACTCGGCCGCCAGGCCCGCCTCCCGCGCCGCCTCCGCCTCCGCCTGCAGCTTTCCCAGCAGCCGGGGCTGCTCGCCGTAGGTGTAGGCCGCAGCCTCTTCCCAGTCGCAGTCGATGCCCAGTTCGTCGACGATGTCGGCGGCGTGCCGGATGGCAGCACTCTGCGACTCGGCATACAGGCGTGCCCCGGTCGGGCCGCGGGTGCGGCGCAGATGGTCGTAGGTCAGCGTGTGCAGCGCGGTCAGCTTGGCGGTCGTGTGGCCCGTGACCCCGGCGGCGAGGCGGCCCGCCTCCAGTACGGCCACCTTGCGTCCCTGCTGGACCAGTTCCCACGCCGTGCACAGACCTGCGATGCCACCGCCGACCACGGCGACGTCGACGGCGATGTCGCCGGACGGCGGGGGAGTGGGTTCACCCGGCGGCGCCGTCTCGAGCCAGTACGATCCGTGGATTTCCGTCTGAGCGGTCATGACCGCCGAGTTCCCGCCCCGGTGCCCCGGACACACGCAACCGCCGCCGAACGCGGTCGCCCGGGGAGCCGGCAGGTGCCGTGCGGGGCTGGTTCACAGCCACGAAGTGAGGCGATGTGTGCCCCTGCGCGCACGGCACAGCAGCCGGAAGGCCTGCAACAGCGTGAAGGGCCACAGGCCGGCGAAGCACCAGATGACGACCGGATCCGAGGTGAGGATCCCCATGACGACGAGGAACAGCGATGCGCACGCCAGGAGGGCCACCGACAGCGGGAGCCAGAGCCGGGAGCCCGGCTCGCCGCGCATGCTTCGGGCGAGGCGCCGGTCGCAGCTCAGCTCCGCTTCGATGCTCCGCAGGGCGAGCCGTTCATGCGACGACAGCACGACATCATCGGGGTCCGGGTGCTCAGCCATGACCCCTCGAGTTCCCCGTACGGGCTGACTGACGCCTTTGCTGGGTACCCGGTGCCACGCACACGCGCAGGAGGCCGGTCGCCCGGCGCGGCCGGCCCCGGAGCAGGCAAGGAGGCACCGATGGGCACGGTCAAGGAAGCAGTGGACGTGGAGGTTCCGCTGCACATGGCGTACAACCAGTGGACTCAGTTCGAGGAGTTCCCGAACTTCATGGAGGGCGTCGACGAGGTCAGGCAGCTCGACGACCGCCACAACCACTGGACCACCAGCATCGGCGGGGTACGGCGCGAGTTCGACACCGAGATCGTCGACCAGTTGCCGGACGACCGGATCACCTGGCGGTCCGTGGGCGGCGACACGCAACAGAGGGGATCGGTCCGGTTCGAGCGACTGGACGACACGCACACCCGCGTGGAACTGGTGATGGAGGTCGAACCGAGCGGGGTCGCCGAGCAGAGCGCGGACGCACTGGGCCTGATCGACCGGCGGGTGAAGGGGGACCTGCGCCGCTTCAAGGACTACGTGGAGAGCGAGGGCGGCGCCACCGGCGGCTGGCGTGGCCGCATCCGACCCGAGGACCCCGGCACACCGCTGTGACGGTCGGCTGCGGGGTCCCGCGCGGGCTCGCGGTTCGACGACGAGGGTGAGGAGCGAGGGGACATGACAGACCTGGACGCGTTCATGAGTCGGCTGAGTCCCGACATGTGTGTCGTCACGGCCGCGGCGGGCACGCAGCGGTCGGGCTGTCTGGTCTCCTTCTCCTCCCAGTGCTCCATGCGGCCGGTGCGGTTCGTGGTGTGGATCTCCAGGGCCAACCACACCTACGCGGTGGCCCGCGCCGCGGACCGCCTGACCGTTCATCTGCTGACCCGTGAACAGCACGAGCTGGCAGCTCTGTTCGGCGGGGAGACGGGTGATCGGACCGACAAGTTCGCGCATGTGCCCTGGACGCGCGGACCCGGCGGCTCGGTCGTCCTGGAGGAGGCCGCCGCCTGGTTCGTGGGCAGCGTCGAACAGCGCGTCGACGGCGGCGACCACGTCGGCTTCGTCCTCGCACCCGAGGACTGGGGCACTTGCGCGGACGGCCCCCTGCTCCGGCTCGACGACGCCCGGGACATCAGCCCCGGCCACCCCGTATGACGGCATGTCCACGGTAGGTTCACCATCACGTGACGGTGTGTCAGGTGGCAGGGTTCAGACCCGGTCGTCCGGGATGTCGGCCGATGCATCCTCGGGCGCGAGGTCGGGCCTCAGCCGCAGCCAGGACGGCTGGCGCAGCAGTCCCGCCCGGGTGCGGGTGCTGTAGCGGACCTCGCCCACCAGCCGGGGCACCACCCACCGGGCCCCTGCGACCGACGGCACGGGATCGAAAGGGCACACGTCGGTCGCGGCGGCCCGCAGCAACGAGGCGAGCTGCGACCGCTCGGCCTCGCTCCAGCCGGTGCCCACACTCCCGACGTACCGGAGCCGTCCCGCGGCCCGCTGCCCCACCAGGACGGCGCCCGGCAGCCCCGACAGTCGTCCCTTGCCGGGCAGCCAGCCGCCCACCACGACGTCCTCGCTGCGCATGTTTCGGATCTTGATCCAGGACCGGGAGCGCACCCCGGGCTCGTACGTCGAGTCCAGCCGCTTGCAGACCAGGCCCTCCAGACCGTGCTCACGGGTGGCCTGCAAGGCCTGTTCACCGTGTCCGACCAGGGCGGCCGGGGTGGACCAGTACGGGCCGTGGAGCCCCAACCGCTCCAACTGCTCGCGCCGCCGGGCATAGGGGAGCGCTGTGAGATCTCGGCCGCCCAGGTGCATCACGTCGAACAGGATGAGGTGGACGGGCGCCTTCGCTGCCTGCCGCGCCGCCCTGGCGGGTGCGTGCGCCAGCCCCATGCGGGGTTGCAGCAACTGGAAGTCGGCCCGGCCCTGTTCGTCCAGCGCCAGCACCTCCCCGTCGAGCACGGCAGGAGTCGCGCCGAGCGCCTCGCCCAGCGGCCGCAGCTCGGGATATGCGGCGGTGATGTCCTCCCCGGACCGTGCCCGCAGCAGGATGCTGCCGTCCCCTTCGAGGTAGGCCACCACGCGCTGGCCGTCCTGCTTGGTCTCGTAGGCCCAGCGGGAGTCCTGCGCGGCGGGCGGCAGGGAGCCGGGCGTGGCGAGCATGGGCGGGATCAGGGGGAGTGTCACGGGGTGAGTTGTCGACGGTGTGGTCCGCCGCCATTCGCCCCGACGGCCGGGTTCCCCTGAACGGCGCTGCCCGTGGGCCGGCTGCCGACGGCGCTGCCTACAGGCTGCTCGTCGGCGTCAGCAGGTCGTCGAGGCCCACCCTGCGGAAGAACTCCGCGCGGACGCGGTCGGCCACGGCGGAGACGACCTCGCTGCCGTCGCGGCTCGGATCCACGTGAACCCGCAACGGCCGCCTGCCGGGCGGCAGTTCGACGGTTCGCACGACGGCCTCGGCCACCTCGGTGACATCGGCGTCCGGCGGTATCAGCCCGGCCAGCCGCACGTTCACGTCGTCCATGAGCGTCTTGTAGCGGGCGTCGTAGGCGGCGGCCCGGTCGGCGTCGGCCGGTGCGCCGGCGTGGGCGAAGTGGTTCGTGCCCGAGGTGAAGGCGCCCGGCACGACGATCGAGGTGTCGATCCCGAACCGTATGAGCTCGGCGGCATAGCTCACCGCGAGGGCGTCCATGGCGGCCTTTGCCGCGAAGTACGGGGCGAGGAAGGGCGGGCAGCCGCCGCGCGTGCTGGAGGAGCCGATCCACACGAGGTGCCCCTGTCCCTGCGCGCGCAGCCGTGGCAGGGCCGCTCGGTTGACGCGCTGGGTGCCGAGCACATTGGTGTCGTAGACATCCGCCAGCTGCTCGGGGCTGAAGGCCTCGGCCGGGCCGAGCACCATGTGCCCGGCGTTGTGGACCAGGACGTCGAGGCGGCCCTGCTCGTCGACGACCCGGGCGACGGCCGCGTCCGCGCTGTCCTGCCGGGTGACGTCCAGTTCCACGGCGTGCAGGTCGACTCCGTGCCCGGCCGCGTGGGCGGCCAGGTCGGCGGCGGCTTGAGCGTTGCGGCTGCCGAGGGCGCGCATGCCCGCGTACACGGTGTGCCCACGCTGGGCGAGCGCACGGACGGTGAGGGCGCCGAAACCGCTGGAGGCGCCGGTGACGAGAATGACCTTGCTGTCAGTCACGACTGTTCCTTTTGAAGTCTCGAACTCTGGGGCTGGCGAAGGACGGTGCGGGCCGTCAGATGATGCCGCCGTTGGCCCGAACGACCTGTCCGTTGACCCAGTGGCCCTCGGGGCCGGCCAGGAAGGACACGAGGCCCGCGATGTCCTTCGGCGTCCCCAGGCGTTCCAGCGGCGGCTGTGCGGCCAGACGGGCGATCGTCTCCTCGTCCTTGCCGTCGAGGAAGAGCTCGGTGGCGGTGGGCCCGGGCGCCACCGCGTTCACGGTCACGTCACGGCCGCGCAGCTCCCGGGCGAGTATCAGCGTCAGCGCCTCGACCGCCCCCTTGCTCGCGGCATAGGCGCCGTAGCCCGGGAAGGCGAGACCCACCACCGATGTGGAGAAGTTGACGAGCGCCCCGCCCGGGCGCAGGCGGCGGGCGGCCTGCTGGTCGACGACGAACGTGCCGCGGACGTTGGTGTGGTAGAGGGCGTCGAGTTCACCGAGGTCGAGTTCGGCAACAGGGGAGAGAAGCATCCTTCCGGCCGCGTGCACGACCGCGTCGACGCCGCCGTAGGTGGCCTCCGCCAGGTCGAACAGGTCGGCGACCGCCGTCTCGTCGCCGACGTCCGCGCGGGCGGCGTACGCCGAGCCGCCTGCGGCCTCGATGGTCTGAACGACCTCGTTGGCCGCGTCCTTGTTGCCCGCGTACCCGACGACGACCGCGAACCCGTCGGCGGCGAGACGCTCGGCGACCTGTCGGCCGATGCCGCGGGATCCGCCGGTCACGATCGCGACGCGCCGGTCCATGGGGGACTGAGTGGTCATGGTTGCACCCTTCGCTCATAGCGCTGCTACGCATTGCTCGTATCGACGATAACACAGCTTCGTAGCGTCGCTGCCGGAATTTCGTATCGGCGATACGGATGGCGTACCGTGGACCCATGGATGCGCGGGAAAAGATCCTGGAAGCGGCCACGGAACTGCTGGCCAAGGCGCCGGTCGCCGATGTCTCGACGCGTGCGGTGTGCGAGGCGGCCGGAGTGGGGGCGCCGATGCTCTACCGGCTGTTCGGCGACAAGGCCGGGCTGCTGGCCGCCGTGGTCGACCGGGGCTTCGAGGAATACCTCGCCTCCAAGCGGGCGGCGCGGCCCAGCGACGACCCGGTCGCCGACCTCAGGAGCGGCTGGGACAACCACATGCGTTTCGCACTGGAGCACCCCAACCACTACCGCCTGATGTACTCGCCCGAGCTGACCGCCCCGCCCGCCGCGGTCCAGGAGGCGCACGCCCTGCTGCACGGCATCCTCGAACGCTGCGCCGCCGCAGGCCGGCTCACCGTCCCGCCCGCCCTCGCCACCCAGATGATCATGTCCGCCAATGTGGGTGCGGCCCTGTCGATGCTGACCAGGCCCGAGCAGTACCCGGACCCGCAGTTCTCCGAGCGGCTGCGCGACAGTGTGCTCGACTCGCTGACCCGCCCGGTCGGCACACGCGAGCCGGAAGGAGGGGACAGCGCCGTCCCGGTCGCCGCCGCCACGCTCGCGGCCCGCTTGCGGGCCGCACAGTCCCAGGTCTTCACACCGGCGGAGTCGGCTCTGCTGGAACAGTGGCTGGACAAACTCTCCGCAGGCTGATCCCGCAGCCCGCGGTGCTCAGCGCTCCGCCGGCCGCGATGCCTCCACGAGCCCCGACTGGTGGGCGAGGACGACGAGTTGGGCGCGGTCGCGGGCGCCGAGCTTCGCCATCGCGCGGTGCACATGGGTGCGTACCGTCAGCGGGCTGACGCAGAGCTTCTCGCCGATCTCCTCGTTGGAGTGGCCCTCCGCCACCCACGCCGTCACCTCGCGCTCGGGGGCGGTGAGCGCACTGAGGCCGCCGGACGCCGCCGGCGGGGCACCCTGGGCGGGGGCGGACAGAAAGCGCGTGATCAGCACGCGCGTGGCGAGCGGGGAGAGCAGCGAATCGCCCGCGGCCACGGTCCGGATGCCGTCGAGCAGCGCGTCCGCGGTCACGTCCTTGCCGAGGAACCCGCTCGCGCCTGCCTGCAGCGCCTGGGCGACGTACTCGTCGATCTCGAAGGTGGTGAGGATCAGGACGCGCGTGCCCGACAGTTGGGGGTCGGCGCAGATCGCGGAGATGGCGGCCAGGCCGTCGGTTCCGGGCATGCGGATGTCCATCAGGACGAGGTCGGGGCGGTGCGCGCGCGCGAGGGCGAGGGCCTCGACGCCGTCGGCGGCCTCGGCGACCACCTCCATGTCGTCACAGGAGTCGATCAGGATCCGGAAGGTGGCCCGCAGGAGGGCCTGGTCGTCGGCGAGCAGCACGCGGATGGTCATGATGTCCGTTCTTGTCGTCTCATGGTCCCCGTCCGTGGGGCACGGGGTTCTGGGCGTCAGGGAGCGGTGGGGTACAAGGGCGGGCGGGTGATGACCTCGCATCCGCCCTCCAGGGGGCGACCGGCCCGGAGGGCGCCGCCGCCGGACTGGGCACCCTCGCGCAGGCCGATGGGCCCGAGGCTGCGTTCCGGGTCGAGGGCTTTCGCGTCCGGCCGGAGCGGGCCGGGCAAGCGGCTGTCGCTTCCCGGTCGGAAGGCGGTGACCAGGAACGCAGCCGTCATGGTGTCGACGGTGCGCGCATGTCCGCCCGTGTATCGCTGCCAAGGGATGCTCATCGCGTCTCTCCGGTCGGGTCCTGGAAACCATGGTGTGCGATGCCCGCCGAGAACGACGGGCGAGGACCGCCCGTGTCCTGCGCCGCGGACGACCCTCTCGGAGGAAGGGCGCGAGGTCAGACGCAGACGGACTCCTGTACGACGGCCTTGGCCGCGGGCGGATCGTGCAGGCCCTTGCGGGTGAGCGCCTGGTTTCCGGGGCGGTGCCGCCCCGCCGACCGGGACGAGCACGCGATGAGTTGCTTGCGTCAGGCAAGCTGCTGTCGACGACCCCGGCTTGGCGGCCTACCCGGATCAGTCTCCTCGGCGCCGGGGCGGAGGCGCCGGGGCGGCCCATGGAGCAGCGCTTCGACCTCGTGGTCCTCGACGCCGCACAGCCCGATCCGGCGTGCCTCGGCCGAGAGCGCCGCCTGCCGCCCGCAATCCGCTCGCCGCGGTGCCGTACTTCTGCTCCGACCGGTACGACAAGAAGATCCAGGGCTACGGCTGTCTGCGGGGGGCAGACGAAGTCGCCGTCCCCGACGGGGACTTGGCCAAGGGCCGGTTCGTGGCCGCCTGCAGCACCGGCGAGCGGGTGAGCGGTGCGCTTGCGGTGGGCATGCCGCCCAGGGCCCGCCTGCCGTGGCGGCAGGCGGTCGCTGCCGGAGCCGTCCGGGCAGAGGCCGGGTGCGCCGGCGCGACCGTGCCGGGGGCCTGACCTTCAGGGCGCGGCGGGGCCGGTGAGGTACCGTCCCCGCTCGTCGTAGGGCCAGACGTTCGGCACACAGCCGTGCATGCCTTTGATCTGCTGCATCATCGCCGGGGCCGGCTGCCCCGGCCCGGGACAGGTGACGTGGCCGTGCCCGAGGAAGTGGCCGACCTCGTGGTTGATGATCAGCGCGTGATAGGCGCTGACGTCCTCGGCGTAGACGGGGGTGGCGAGCAGCCAGCGTTCGAGGTTGACCATCACCTTGTGGTTGACGCTGCAGTTGTACTTGCCTTCGGTGTCCAGACCCCCCTCGGCGACGCACGTCTTGTCCACCGTCCCCGGAGTCGCGACCCGTACGACGAAGTCGGTGGTGCCGCCTGAGACCCGCTGGAACGCCGAGTGGCTGTCCGCGGTCCAGCCACGCCGGTCGGCGAGTATGCGCTCCACCTCCTTGGCGACGGCGGCAGCCGACACGTCGATGTTCTTCTCGACCTCGACCCGGTAGCGCAGCGCCGTGCCGGTCCCGACCTTGGCGCTCCCACCGGCTGCGGTGATGAACGTGTCCGGCCCCGTGGCCGGGATCTTCGGGGTGGCCGGGGTGGAAGCGCTGAGGGACGGGCTGGGCGACGTCGTGCCCGGGCGGGGTGAACGCGAGGGCCCGGCGCCCGACTTCGCGGGTGCGGTGGGTCGGGGCCGGTCGTGGTGCGCGTCGGCGGACGTCCAGCCCACGGCCGCGAAACCGGTGACGCTCAGGACGATGAGCGCGGCCAGACCTCCCCACACCTTCGTCCTCGGCCGACGAGCGGCGGCGTGCGAGGCAGCGCCCCGACGACGGCGGCTGGGCGAGCGAGTTGCTTTGTGCGCGGTCATGGTCGTTCAGGTTGTGATCGATATGTGATCGGATCTGGCCCGAACGATAACGAAAAGGTAACGCCCTGTCGGCTGCGGGTGCATATGATCATCCCGTAACAGAGGCCCGGCGGACCGGGGGAGATGCCGATACTGAGCCCATGCCGCGAGTTCTGCTGATCGAAGACGACCGTGCCGTGCGGGAGGGCGTCGCCCTTGCCCTGCGCCGTCAGGGGCACGAGGTCGCCACCGCCGTGACGGGGGAGGACGGCTTGGAGCTGGTGCGTTCCTTCCGGCCCGATGTCGTGGTGCTCGACCTGATGCTCCCAGGTGTGCCGGGCCTGGACGTGTGCCGTGCGCTGCGCGCTCTCGACCAGACGCTGCCGATCATCATGGCCACCGCGCGGGGTGACGACGAGGACATCGTCGTAGGGCTGGAGGCCGGAGCCGACGACTACGTGGTCAAGCCCGTGCAGGCCCGGGTGCTGGAGGCGCGCATCCGAGCCGTGCTGCGCCGGGTGGCCGGCGCACCCGGCGACGGCGGCATACCCAAGCTCGACAGCTACGGGGACCTGACCGTCGACCGGGCCGGGTTCTCGGTCACCCTGAAGGGTGCGCCGGTGGCGCTCGCCGCCTCCGAACTGCGGCTCCTGATGACCCTGTCCGCCTCACCCGGCCAGGTGTTCAGCCGGCAGCAACTCCTCGAAGCGGTCTGGGAACACAGCTACCACGCCGACGCGCGCCTGGTGGACGCCTGCGTCAAACGGCTGCGCGCCAAGATGGGCGAACCCCGCTACATCGAGACGGTGCGCGGCTTCGGCTACCGGTTCGCCTCCCTGTGACGCGCACGCCGAAGGCCCGACGCGGCTTCGCAAGGCGCTTCAGGGTGCCCCAACTGCGTGGCCTGCGCACCCGGTTGGTCGTCGCGTTCGCGCTCGTGGCCGCGCTCACCGCGGCGACCACCGGCGCCCTGAGCTTCCGCGAAGCGCGCACCGGTCTGCTCCAGCAGAGCCAGGACACGGTGATCGCGCAGCTGCGCGCCCAGGCGAACCGGCTCGCCCCCGAGGTCGCCGTGCCGCCGGACGAGGCCGAACTGCGGCGGTTCGCGGCCGCCATGGCCGCAACCGATCCCTCCGGGACCTGGCGCGTCATGGCCACCTACCGCAATCTGAGCGCGACATCCTTCGGAGGAGACCGTTTCGCGGAACTCACACCGGCTCTGCGCAAAGCGGTGGACACCCGACTGGCCACCGTCTTCCAGAGAGTGAACAGCGGCGGCCACACCGCACTCGTCGTCGGCATGTCGGTCACCTTCACCGGAGGCGTGGGCGACTCGGGCCTGCAGGTCTTCCTGATCGTTGCGCAGACCAAGGAACAGGCGTACGTCGACGCCCTGGTCACCGCCATCGAACGGGCCACCGTGCCCGCCCTGGTGCTGGCCGTGCTGCTGGCCCTGCTCGCCGCGCGCGGGGTGCTCAGGCCGGTGCGGGCACTGCGCGGTGCCACCCGCAGCATCGCCGAGGGACGGCTGGACACCCGGCTCGCCGTCGACGGCTCCGACGAACTCGCTGATCTGTCCCACACGTTCAACGAGACTGCCGCCGCCCTGGAGGCGTCGGTGGCCGAACTGCGCGGCATGGAGGCCCGCGCCCGCCGGTTCGCCGCGGACGTCTCGCACGAACTGCGCACCCCGCTGGCCGCCATGTCCGCGGTCACCGACGTCCTCGACGAGGACGCCGCCCGCCTCGACCCGGACACCGCCACCGCGGTCCGGCTGATCAGTGAGGAGACCGTGAAGTTGGCCCGTCTGGTGGACGATCTGATGGAGATCTCCCGCTTCGACGCGGGCGCGGCCGTGCTGCACCTGGACGAGATCGACCTCGCCGAGTCGCTGCGGCGCACCCTCGCCGCCCGCGGCTGGACCGACCTGGTGGACGCCGAGTTGCCGCCGCCCGACGCACTGCGCGGGCGCGTCGACCCCCGCCGCCTCGACGTCGTCGTGGCGAACCTGGTCGGCAACGCCCTGCGGCACGGCGCCCGCCCCGTCCTGTTGCGTCTGACCGAGGCGGGACGACCCGCGGCGGAGCGACGGGCGGTCATCGAGGTACTGGACAGCGGGCCCGGCATCCCCGACGCCGTGCTGCCCCATGTCTTCGAGCGCTTCTACAAGTCCGACGCCGCCCGCACCCGCACCGAGGGCAGCGGCCTGGGCCTGGCGATCACCGCCGAGAACGTCCGCGTGCACGGCGGCAGCGTGAGCGCCGCGAACCGGCCGCAGGGCGGCGCCGTCTTCACCGTCGAACTCCCTCTGCGCAACGAGCAGTCGGCGCAGGGGCAGGCGGACGGTGAAGCGTGGGCAGGAGGGAGCAGATCATGAGTACCGCACGCAGATCCGCGTTCCTGGTGTGGCTTCCGATGCTGGGCGCGCTCGCCTCCTGCGGCATTCCCACGACCGGTGTCGTGGAGGCGGGCGGACCCGCGAGCGGGGTCGCGCCGACGCTGCAGGTCTACTTCGTGGCCGGCCGCACCCTGCGCGGCGTGGACCGCATGCTTGCCGGGCCGGTGGATGTCGAGTCGGCCGTACGGGTCCTGTTGAAGGGGCCGACCCGGGCGGAACGGGCCGAAGGCCTGTACACGGTGTTGCCACCCGAGGCTTCCCTGATGTCCCGGGTGACGGTGACGTCCCGCGACGGCCGCGTGACCATCCGGCTGTCCGCCGTTCCGGGGAACTCGGGCGACCTCGCCGCGGCGCAGCTCATCTGCACGACCGTCGCTGCGCAACGCGTCATCGCCCCGGGCGCCGACCCACAGCCGGTGACCGTCACCGGGCCGGGCGGACTGTACGCCCGAGGAAACGGAACGCGATGCCCAAGTGATTCGGGGACGTCCGATGCTCCGGCTACGTCCGGTGGTCCGGGGGCGTAGCGCAGCCGGCAACAGCGGCGCACGACGCGGGGAAGTCCCCCAGCAGATTACTTGAGTTACGCAACAAGATGGTAAAGTGGACCGCATGTCCACTCCACCGCTCCCCGAGATCCCCGACACCCCCGCCTCGGACGAAGTGATCGAGATCGAGCGGGCGCTCACCCGCATCACCTACCTGAGCACGCGCGCCAGGCAGCACGACCGCCTGATGGCCCTGGCCGGTGTGCCGCTGGACCGGGCGGCCGTTGCGCTGCTGCGGCAGGTCGCCGATTCCGAGCCGCTGCGCCCGGGGGAACTGGCCGCCCGGCTGGGAGTGGAGGCGTCCCACGTCACCCGCACGGTGCAGCAGTTGCAGAAGTCCGGCTATGTCACCCGCGTACCGGACCCCGACGACCGACGCGCCCAGCGCATCGAGCTTACCGAGGCCGGGCAGCAGGCCATCGACCGCATCCGTGAGGCGGGTTCGCGGGGCATGCAGGCGGCACTGTCCCACTGGGAGCCGGAGGAGCTGCGGCAGCTGGCCACCCTCTTCCACCGCATGGTCGACGACTTCCTCGCCGCCGCCGTAGAGGTGGAGGCGCAGGAGCAGTCGCCCGCGCCGGCCGGTACCGCCTGATCCGACGACGCGCTCACGTCGAGGCCGCGCGGGGGCGCCGCCGCACGGGCGCCGACCCCACCGCCGCAGCGGGCTCCCGCAGACCGCACAGCAGAAGCCGGCCCAGGGCGGGCAGCACGATCAGCGGGACCAGGGCGGTCCGCAGAGAGGTGGCGTCGGCCAGCGCCCCCAGCACAGGGGTGGCAAGCCCGCCGACGCTCACCGTCAGCCCCAGCGTGACCCCGCTCGCCGTCCCCGGCCGCCGCGGCAGGAAGTCCTGACCGAGCGTGATGTGCAGCGCGAAGGGGACGTACAGGCCGGCCGAGGCGAGCACCACGAACAGGTAGACCACCGGGCCGGGTACCAGAATCACGCCCGCAACGGCCAGGACGGTCAGTGCGTACGACCGGCGCACCACCGCGACCCGCCCGAACCGGTCGGCGAGCCGGCCCCCGGCCACCGTGCCCAGCGCACCGCCCCCGTACAGCACGAACAGCGCCGCCGTACCAGCCGCCTCCCCGCCGCCCGTCCGCTCGCGGACGTAGAGCGAGACGAAGGCACTCAGTCCGACGAAGACGATCGAGCGGCACACGATCGCACCGGACAGCCGCAGGAACGAAGCCCAGTCGTCGCTGCCGGTGGCCGCGCTCGTACGGAGGACGGCGCCGCGGCCTCCCGACGAGCGCACCGCGGCCGCGCACAGCGCCGCCCCCGCCACCGCCGGTACGACCAACAGGGGAGAGGCGCTCAGGCCCGAGGTGGCGATCACGGCCGCGACCAGCAGCGGCGCGGCCGCGAAGCCCAGGTTGCCGCCGAGCGAGAACCAGCCCATCGCCGTGTTGCTGCCACCCGCGGCGGCGCGGGCCGCCCGGGCGGCCTCCGGATGGTAGGCGGCGACGCCGATCCCGGACACCGCGACCGCCACGAGCGTGAGCGCGTACGAGTCGCCGACCCCGCACAGGGCCACACCGGCGCCGCCGGTCAGCGCGCTGACAGGTAGCAGCCACGGCAGCGGCCACCGGTCGGTGAGCACCCCGAAGAGCGGCTGCACCACGGACGACAGCAGCGTGGCGGCCAGGACGACGCCCGAGGCGGCGGCGTAGCTGTAGGCGCGCTCCGAGACGAAGAACGGCACGAGCGCCGCCACCGCTCCTTGGTACACGTCGACGCAGGCGTGCCCCAGGGAGAGAAGGGCGATGGGACGGTTGCGAGGCATGGTCACCCTGCGATCGTCCCGGCGGACGCATCCGGCCCGCTTTCGATAATCTGCCTCCTTGTGTCGAACATCCGCCACTCGCCGAAGGCGCGCACCCGCGCCCGCAGTCTGGCCGCCGGCGAGCGCATCGACGCGCACCGGCACGACGAGCACCAGATCGTCTACGCCGGCTCCGGCGTCCTCGCCGTCACCACCGACGCCGGCACCTGGTTCGCCCCCGGCACCCGGGCGATCTGGGTCCCGGCCGGCACCGTCCACGCCCACCGCGCCCACGGCCACCTGGACCTGCATCTGGTGGGCCTGCCCGCCGAGGACAACCCCCTCGGTCTGGACGTCCCGACCGTCCTCGCCGTCAGTCCGCTGTTGCGCGAACTGATCCTCGCCTACACCCGCGACCCCGACGACGACACCGCCGAACGCCGCCGTCTGCTGGCCGTCCTGCGCGACCAGCTGCGTGCCTCGCCCCAGCAGCCGATGCGCCTGCCCACGCCCACCGACCCCCGGCTGGCCGCCGTCTGCGCGATCGTCCACGCGAACCCCGCCGACCCGCGCACCCTGGCCGCCCTCGGTGCCGCCACCGGGGCCGGCGAACGCACCCTCAGCCGGCTCTTCCGCCACGAGTTCGGCATGACCTTCCCGCAGTGGCGCACCCAGTCCCGCCTCTACCACGCCCTGCGCATGCTGGCCGACGGCACCCCCGTCACGACCGTCGCCCACCACTGCGGCTGGTCCTCCGCCAGCGCCTTCATCGACGTCTTCCGCCGCTCGTTCGGCTACACCCCGGGAACCCACAACCGCCGCGCGCAGGGCCCGGCTTCCGGAACCGACCCGGGCGCCGGAACCACGCCCTCTACCCTCGGGTAACATCCGGCAGCAGGTCATCAGAGGAGGAACCGTGCCACGGTCCGAACGCTCGCCCCTGCTGCTCGCCGGCCTGCTGGCCGCCGCGGGTGTCGCCCACTTCGCCTCGCCGCGCAAGTTCGACGAGACCATCCCCGCGGCCCTGCCGGGCACGCCCAGGACGTGGACGTACGCCAGCGGCGCCGCCGAGCTGGCCCTCGCGGCGGGCATCGCCCTGCCCCGCACCCGCAAGCCCGCGGCCCTCGCCGCCGCCGCGTTCTTCGTCGGCGTGTTCCCCGCCAACGTGAAGATGGCCGTCGACTGGCGGCACCGCCCCACCCCGCAGAAGGCCGCGGCCATCGGACGGCTGCCGCTGCAGGTGCCCCTGGTGCTGTGGGCGCGCAGCGTCGCGAAGAACGGGGAGGGCCGCTAGGTGAGCGAGTCTGTGAACGTCGGCGACAAGATCGACGACTTCGAGCTGCCGGACGAGACCGGCACCGCCCGCACCCTGTCCGAGCTGCTCGCCGACGGACCGATCGTGCTGTTCTTCTATCCCGCCGCGCTCACCCCGGGCTGCACCGCGGAGGCCTGCCACTTCCGTGACCTGGCCGCAGAGTTCGCGGCCGTCGGCGCGCGGCCCGTGGGCATCAGCGGTGACTCCGTCGAGAAGCAGCAGGAGTTCACCGGCCGCCACAGCCTCGGCATGCCGCTGCTGTCCGACGCGGACGGCACTATCCGCGAGCGGTTCGGCGTCAAGCGCGGTTTCAGCCTGGCCCCCACCAAGCGGGTCACCTTCGTCATAGCGGAGGACCGCACCGTCCTGGAGATCGTCCGCAGCGAGCTGCGGATGAACACCCACGCCGACCGGGCCCTGGCCGCCCTGCGCGACCGGAAGAAGTGACCGCCGCGGAACGGAGGGCCCGCCGGGCCCTCCGTTTCGGTTGAAGCGGTGCGACAAAAGAACCATCCTGAACCTTATGGAGCACGCCCCCGCTGCGGCGACCGTCGATGCCCGGGGCATCGTGACCGGGTGGAGCGAAGGTGCCCGGAGGCTGACCGGATACCCGGCCGAGGAAGCCGTGGGCCGGCCGGTGCGGGATCTGCTCGCCGAGGACCCGTCGCCCGGCGCCGTGGCTGCCATGGCCGGCACCGTCGTCCTCCGGCACCGTGACGGCTCCTCGGTGCCTCTCGCCCTCCGCGCATGCGCCCTGTCCGGCGGGGACGACTCATCCGACCGATACGTGGTGACCGCCGAGCAGCCCGGCAGGCCGGAGCCGACGCTTGCGGGGCAGGCATTCCAGCAGGCCTCCATGTCGTTGTCCGTGTTCGACACCGATCAGCGCTATCTGCGGCTCAACGACGCTTCGTGCCAGGTGATGGGGGTGCCCGCCGAGACCCTGCTCGGCCGGTACTTCATGGACACCGTTCAGGACGTCGGGTACAACCGGGGATTTCTGCGGCATCTGGAGCAGGTCATCGAGACGGGCAGGCCGGTCCGATACGAGAGCTACGCGCACGCGCCGTCCTCGAACCGGGAGCACGCCTGGACCACCGAGATGTGGCCGGTCCGGGACGCCGACGGCAATGTCATCGGAACCGCCATCGCGGCCTTCGACAGCACCGAGCAGTACTGGGCCCGGGAGCGGCTGGCCCTGCTGAACGAGGCAGCGGCCTCCATCGGCACGACCCTGGACGTGGTGCGCACCGCCGAGGAGCTCATCGAACTGCTGGTGCCCCGCTACGCCGACTTCGCCAGCGTCGACCTGCTCGACTGGGTCCTCGGCGCGGAGGAGCATCCCGCACCGCGCGAGTTGGACGTCGCGCTGCGCCGCGTCGCCCACGGCTCGGTCACCGAGGGCACACCCGAGGCGGCCGTGCGTATCGGCGACACCGACTTCTACCCGTCGTTCTCACCGCCTGCGAAGGCACTGAGAGCGGGGCGGGCCGTCCTCAGCCACGCGGGCGAGCCGGATTTCATGCGCTGGGTCGCCGAGCGCAACGCGCGAGCCCCCGCGGGCAGCCCCCACCGCAGAGGTGTGCACTCGATGCTCGCGGTACCGCTGCGAGCCCGCGGCACCACCCTGGGCGTCGCGGTCGCCGTCCGCATCGCCAATCCGGACAACTACGGCGGCGACGACGCCGTCCTCGCCGAGGAACTCGCCAGCCGCGCCGCCGTCTGCATCGACAACGCCCGCCGCTTCTGCCGCGAACGCACCACCGCACTGGCCCTGCAGCACAGCCTGCTGCCGAAAGGACTGCCCGGACAGGCGGCGGTCGAGGTGGCCCACCGCTATCTGCCCTCCGACTCCCTGGTCGGCATCGGCGGTGACTGGTTCGACGTGATCCCGCTCTCCGGCAGCCGTGTCGCCCTGGTCGTCGGCGACGTGGTGGGACACGGCATCGCATCCTCGGCCACCATGGGCCGCCTCTGCACCGCCGTACGCACCCTCGCGGACGTGGACCTGCCGCCCGACGAACTCCTCACCCATCTGGACGACCTGGTCACGCACCTGGCGTCGGACGACACCGGGGACGACGTCGCGGAACTCGGCGCCACCTGCCTCTACGCCGTCTACGACCCCGTCTCGCGCCGCCTCCACCTCGCCGCAGCCGGCCACCCACCGCCCGCGCTGCTGCTGCCCGACGGCACCGCGAGCCTCGTCCCCATGACGGCCGGACCCCCGCTCGGCGTCGGCGGACTGCCCTTCGAGTCCACGGAACTGGAACTGCCCGAGGGCTCCGTCGTCGCCCTGTACACGGACGGCCTGATCGAGGACCGCGACCGCGACGTCGACCACGCCCAGGCCGAACTGTGCCGCGCACTGACCGCCCGCGCCGACACCCTCGACACACTGTGCGACACGGTCCTCAAGGCCGTGCTGCCGGAGGAGCCCAGTGACGATGTGGCGCTGCTGCTGGCCCGCACCCGGGCGCTGGGCGAGGACCGGGTCGCCACCTGGGACATCACCCCCGATCCGGAGCGGGTGGCCGCGGCCCGGCAGGCGGCCACCGAGCAGCTGACCGCCTGGGGCCTGGACGAGGCCGCCTTCGTCACCGAACTGGTCGTCAGCGAACTGGTCACCAATGCGATCCGGTACGGCCTGCCCCCCGTCCAGCTGCGGCTGATCCGCGACCGCAGCCTCATCTGCGAGGTCTCCGACGGCAGTTCCACCTCACCGCATCTGCGCCGGGCGCACGCCTTCGACGAAGGCGGCCGCGGCCTGCTGCTGGTCGCCCAGCTCACCCAGCGCTGGGGCAGCCGCCAGACGGGCCGGGGCAAGACCATCTGGGCCGAACAGACTCTGCCCCCGGTCTGATCACTGGAAGGAGCAGCCGGGGTTGGGAGCGTCCTCGGAGAACGGCGCGCCGTGCGGCAGCACATAGAGCACGTCGAGGACGAGATCGGTGTCGCCGAGGTTGCGCCCGATGTGCACATGGTCCGAACCCGCAGGCTCCTGCACGAAGCTGCCCTTGGGGTACACGCCGTCGGAGGCGCAGTCGGAGTCGAAGTGGCTGAGCGTGCCCTCCTTCACCACGGCGTACAGGGGGCCGTCGTGGTAATGCCAGCCGGTGGCCTGGCCGGGCGGGATCGTTATCTCCCGCACGGTGTAGTCGGTGCCCCCGACCGTCCTTTGACCGATGAGCCGGGCGGTGACACCAGGTCCCGGCGGTGTGGCGTGCGCGGGCGCGCAGATGAGGACGGTAGCGGCGGTCACCGCTCCGGTGACCGCCGTACGCAGGGCAGTGTTCATGGGGGGATCTCCCGGTGCAGAGAAGGATTGCCGCGGCGATCATACGAGACGCACAAAGCCAGTTGGAGCAATCCCCGGATCCCACCCGGCGCTCTCAGGCGCTCGGCCGCTCCCGCACGACGTCCTCCGGTTTCTTGTCGTCCCGCAGGCCCAGAAAGCGCGGATGCCGCAGCATCCCGTCCCGTGTCCACTCGGTGAAGTCGATCTGCGCGACCAGCGCCGGCCGCACCCACCGGGCGCCCGCCTCCCGCACCCGGCCCTCGAACGGCGGGTCGGCGGTGCGCAGTTCGTCGAGCCGCTCCCGCAGCGACAGCAGGGTGGCACGGTCGAAGCCGGTGCCCACCTTGCCCGCGTACCGCAGCTTCCCGTGCTCCTGGTAGCCGAGGAGCAACGCCCCCAGGCCGACCCGGCTGCCGGCCGGTTCGGTGAACCCGCCGACGACGAACTCCTGCCCCTGGGAGCACTTGAGCTTCAGCCAGTCGGTGGACCGGCGCGGCTGGTAGTCACCGTCCGCCCGCTTGGCGATCAGGCCTTCCCAGCCGTGGGCGCAGGAGACGGCCAGCAGGTCGGCGCCGCCCTCGTTGCGGTGGGAGGTCAGCCGCAGTGGAGCGCGGTAGGTCAGAGCGCGGCGCAGCAGGGACTTCCGGGTCCTGAGCGGCAGCCGGGTGAGGTCCGCTCCCTCCAGCCCGAGCAGATCGAACACGTAGTACGTCACCGCGACCCCGCTCGCCTCGATGTCCGCCCGGCGCGTCAGGCCCATGCGCTGCTGGAGCCGGGCGAAGTCGGTGCGGCCCCGGGTGAAGGCGACGACCTCCCCGTCCACGGTGAAGTCCGTGCAGGACTGGGCGGCCAGCGCCGCCACGATCTCGGGATACGTGTCGTTCAGCCGACGCCCCGTCCGCGACAGCAGCGTGACCCGCCCGCCGTCCCGCACCGCCAGCAGCCGTACGCCGTCCAGCTTCCGCTCGAAGATCCACCCGTTGTCGAAGTCCCGCCGGTCACTGAGCGTCGCGAGCATCGGCCGGGCGGCCAGCTCCGCGCCCGGGCGCCCCGTGCGCAGCAGTTCCTGCTCCTTGTCGGGGAGCGAGTCCAGCAGGCCGGACACCGCCGCTCACTGCTCCCCGGCAGCCGCCGCGACCTGGGCGAGCGTACGGCCACTGCTGACCGAGCGGGCCCGCCGCGGATCCGGGGTCCCGTGCCCGCGGGAGCCGCCGCCCGCCTTCACCAGCAGCCAGGCCTCCTCGGTGTCCCCGTCCTTCCCGCCGCGGAAGCGGGTGAGGGCGTACTCGCCGTGCAGCTTCGACCCCTTGAGGCGGAAGCGGGCATGTCCGCGCTCGAGCGACTCCTCGAAGTCGACGGGCCGCCCCTTGCGGTCGTGGCTGAGGGGCTCGTAGCTGCCGTGGTCCCACACGATCACGGTGCCGCCGCCGTACTCGCCCTGCGGAATCACGCCCTCGAACTCCTCGTACTCCAGCGGATGGTCCTCCGTGGGCACGGCGAGGCGCTTGTCCTGTGGATCCCCGGAGGGGCCCTTCGGGATCGACCACGACTTCAGTACGTCGCCGACCTGCAGCCGGAAGTCGAAGTGCATGGTGCTGGCGTCATGGATCTGCACCACGAACCGCGGCTCGGCACCTGGGACGGCCGAGCGCCCTTGCGGTTCCTTGGTCCGCCCGAAGTCGCGCTTGCCGCGATACTCCCGCAGCCGGTCCTGCTCACCCACCTGCGGCTCCTTTCGTGCGCCCTGCCTCGTGGGCCCCGGGTACCCCGCGGGCGCCTCAGAACTCCTCGTGCACCTCGGGGTCCCCGCCGAGACGCCGGTGGGCCCGGTCGGCGATCGCGTCCAGCTGGGCGGGGTCCAGTTCGAAGCCGAACACGTCGAGGTTCGCCCGCTGCCGCTCGGGGTTCGAGGACTTCGGGATGGGCACCGCGCCCAGCTGGGTGTGCCAGCGCAGGACCACCTGGCCGGGCATCACGTCGAGGGCTTCGGCGATGCCGATGACGACGGGGTCGTCGAGCAGCCCCTTGCCGCGGCCGAGAGGCGTCCAGCTCTCGGTGCGGATGCCCTTGGCGGTGTGGAAGGCGCGCAACTCGTCCTGCGGGAAGAACGGGTGGAGTTCGATCTGGTTGACGGACGGAAGTACCCCGGTCTCCTTCTCCAGCCGCTCGATGTGCTCGACGGTGAAGTTGGAGACGCCGATGGAGCGGACCAGGCCCTCCTCCCGCAGCTTGATCATGGCTCGCCACGAGTCGACGTACTTGCCGACCCGGGGGAGCGGCCAGTGGATCAGATACAGGTCGATGTACTCCACGCCCAGTCGGCTGCGGGACTCCTCGAAGGAGGCCAGGGTCTCCTCGTAGCCGTGGTGCCGGCCGGGGAGCTTCGTCGTCACCACCACGTCCTCCCGGGCGACGCCGCTGCGCGCGACACCCCGTCCGACTCCGGACTCGTTGCCGTAGTTGGTGGCGGAGTCGACCAGGCGGTAGCCCAGTGCGAGGGCCTCGGACACGGCCCGTTCCGCCTCGGCGTCGGACATCGGCCAGGTGCCCAGGCCGAGAGCGGGGAGAGCCGTGCCGTCGTTGAGCGTGTGTGTGGGGACGCTGATCACGGTGGGACCTTTCCTCGACTGTGCCGTACCTACAGCGTCACGGATAGGCTGAGCTGTGATCAACCGGACGGGTGGGGGATGAAGGCAACGCACGGGATGGGCAGCACCGAGGACAAGGGGCCGGGGGGATCCGGACGGCCCACGTCACGCGACGTCGCCCGGCTCGCCGGTGTGTCGCACACCGCCGTCTCCTTCGTCTTCAACGGCCGTGCCAAAGGCAACCTCTCGCCCGCCACCCAGGAACGCATCCGGCAGGCCGCCGCCCAGCTCGGCTACCGCCCCGACCCCGTCGCCCGCGGCCTGCGCCGCCGCCGTACCGCCGTGATCGGCCTGATCACCGACGAGATCGCATCCTCGCCCTTCGCGGGCCGGCTGCTGCGCGGCGCCATGGAGACCGCCTGGGGCAGCGAGCACCTCGTGCTGACCGTCGACTCCGGCGGCGATCGCGCCAAGGAGGACGCGGCCGTCGCCGAACTTCTCGACCGCCGCGTCGACGGCATCATCTACGCCGCCATGTCGCTGCGCCGGGTCCGCGTCCCCGAAGGCCTGCACCGCACCCACTCCGTCCTCGCCAACTGCCTGCCCGAGGACGACTCCCTGCCCGCCGTCATCCCCGCAGAACGCGCCGGGGGCCGTACGGCGGCCCGGCTGCTGCTGGAGGAAGGCCACCGCAAGGTCGCCATGATCGGCGGCTGTGACGACATCGCCTCGGCGGAGCGGCTGCGCGGCTTCCGGGACGCCCTGCGTGCGGAGGGGATCACCGTGCCCAAGGAGTGGATCGTGCGCAGCGGCGGCGAGATCTCCGGCGGGTACGAGGGCGCGCTGCGCATCCTCGACGGCGCCCCGGCCGACCGGCGCCCGACCGGCGTCTTCTGCTACAACGACCGGGTCGCGGCGGGCGTCCTGCACGCCGCGACCCGTCTCGGCATCGCCGTCCCCGGCGACCTCTCGGTAGTCGGCTACGACGACCAGGAGCACATGGCCGCGTTCCTCTCCCCGCCCCTGACCACGGTCGCCCTGCCACACCGGGCGATGGGCGAGGCGGCCGCCCGGCTGCTGCTGGACGCCATCGACACCGGCCGAACGCCAGCCGCCACCGTGCGACGCCTGGCCTGCCCGGTGATCACTCGGGCGTCGGTGGGACCGGTTCCCACGCGGTGACGGGGTTCCCCGCTGGGGCCCGGTCGCGGGGGCGCGGGTGGACCCGTTCGCGTCCTTCGGGCCTCGGTCCCGCTCCTGCCCGAGACGGCTTCAGCGGTCGCTGCTGTGGCGAGGTGGGTCCGTTCGGTGACGGCTCTGGCGCGGGTGAGCCCGGTTTCCACCCGGTGACGGCGTTCCCTGCTGTGGCCAGGTCGCGCCGGTGGGGGAGGCGCGGGTGGAGCCGTTGGGCGATTGCTCGGGTGTGGGTGCGCCCGGCTTCCACGTGGTGACGGCTTCCGCGTTCCCGCCACGACCAGGTCCGCCCGTCGCGGGGGCGCAGATGGGCCCGCCGGGTGACACGCGGGTGTCGGACCGGCTCCTGTCCGGTGAGGGTTTCCGCGTTGCCCGCCACGGCCAGGTCCGCCCGTGGCAGGCGCAGGTGGACCCGCCCGGTGATCACTCGGGCCTCGGTGGAACCAGCTCCCAACCCGTGACGGCTTCCGCGTTGCCCGCCACGACCAGTTCGCGTGCGTCGTCGGGACGCAGATAGACCCGCTCGGTGACGGCGACCCGGTCGTCGACGAACAGTTCGAACAGGGAACCGTCGACGAGCACCCGCACCTGCCGTGCGGGTGCTCTCACCACGATCGGCGCCGACCCGTCGGGCCGGGCCCGCGGCCAGTCGCCGCGATCCAGCGTCACGGTTCCCTCGTCCGGGTCGAGCCGCACCGTGAGCCGCGCGCCGGAGGCCGACCGCAGCAGGCCCACGGTGGTGCGCCCGCGTGCGGTGACGGTCAGGTCGTACGACGGAGGCAGCGCCACCTGGGCGGGGGCGGTGACGAACGGCGCGGCCGCGCGCAGGAGTTGGAGCTCCGATGCCGGTGCGACCCGCAGCGCGCCGTCCGGATGGACGTCCACGACGCGTGGTGCGGTGAGTACCCCGGCCCAGCCCGCGTGCTCGACCTCGCCCTGCGAGCGAGACTCCCAGGACCAGCCCCACATCAGCGCCCGGCCCGCCTCCTGGAGTACGGCAGGCGCGTAGAAGTCACGCCCGTGGTCGAGCCGTCCGCCGGCCCGCGGCTCGAAGCGCAACTCACCGTCGCTGAAAGGTTGCAGACGGCCTGTCAGGTAGCCGGTGGTGCACGGGTCGCCGTCCCACAGCGACAGCACGAGCACGCACTCGCCGCTCGCCGTCGTGTACAGCTGCGGGCACTCCCAGCCGACCGCCTTGTCTCCGAAGACGTCCGCGGCGACGGGGTCGTTGCCGTCGAGGAGCACCCCGGCGAAGCGCCAGTCGAGCAGGTCCTCGCAGTCGTACAGCAGAACCGACGGAGTCCCGTCAGCATGACCCGCCCCGACCAGTGCCCACCGGCGCCCGCCGTGGCGGAACACGAACGGGTCGCGGAACATCACCACGTCCAGACCGGCCGGCGGGCCCGTCACCACGGGGGTCGGCAGCGGCTTCCAGTCGGTCAGCGTCTCGTCGTCCGGCACCACCGCCCGCGCCAGACAGAGGGCGCCCAGGCCGGTGTGGTGCTGGTCGACACCGGTGTACACGGCGGTCGGCACCCCGGCGTCGTCGACCACGCAGCCGGACCAGCAGCCCGCCTCGTCCGGGCCGCCGGGTGTCGGGGCGAGCGCGACCGGATGGTGCTCCCAGTGCGCGAGATCGGCGCTGGAGGCGTGGCCCCAGTGGACGTTCGTGTGCACGGGTGCATCGGGGTTGTGCTGGTAGAAGAGGTGGTAGCGGTCCCGCCAACGGAACGGCCCGTTCGGGTCGTTGATCCAGCCGGCGGGTGGACGGACCCTGAAGCGCGGGGCGTCGTTGCTCAACGATTGACTCCTGCGGACGTGATGCCCTCGCGCAGAGGGCGCTGGCCGACGACGAACACGGCGACGGCGGGGATCATGGAGAGGACGACACCGGCGAGGACCACCGAGATGGAGCCGGTGCCCAGGTTGCCCTGGAGGGAGACCAGGCCCAGCGGCAGCGTGTAGTTCTGGCCGGAGGTCTCCAGGATCAGCGGCCGGAAGAACTCGTTCCAGTGGTAGTTGAAGGCCAGCACGCCGACGATGGCGAGGCCGGGAGCGGCCAGCGGCGCATACACCGACCGGAAGATCCGCCAGGGCCCGGCCCCGTCCAGCATGGCCGCCTCGCCCAGGTCCTTGGGCATGCCCAGGAAGTACTGGCGCATCAGGAAGGTGCCGAACGCCGTCGGGAAGGCCGGAATGATCAGACCGAGCAGGGTGTCGGTCAGACCCATCGACTTCAGCACCAGGAACACCGGCACGACGGTGACCTGCAGCGGCACCATCATCGTTGCCAGCACCAGCCCGAACAGGGGCTTCTTGAAACGGAATTCGAGGCGTGCGAACGCGTACCCGGCAAGCCCCGCCGTGATCATCTGGCCGACCGCGATCAGCGCGGTCACCAGCGTCGAGTTCAGGGCGAGCAGCCACACGTCGATCTGGCCGAACACCCCGCGGTAGGCCTCGGCCGTCGGATGCGTCGGAATGATCTTCGGGGGCAGGTCGAAGGACTGGGCCGGCGTGCGCAACGAGGTGGAGACGGTCCAGATGACCGGGCCGAGGGTCAGCAGCGCGCACACCGCAAGAGCGGTGATCCGTGCCCATGGCCCGAGGGAGTACCGGGCGCGGCTCAGGGACAGGGTTGCTTGGCTCATGGAGGTCACCCGGCTCACTGGTAGTGGACGAAACGCCGGCTGAGCCGGAACTGCAGAGCGGTCACCGCCATGATCAGCACGAACAGCAGCACGCCCACCGCGGACGCCTCACCGAAGCGCAGCTGCTCGAACGCGGTCTCGTAGATGACCATCACGACGGTGCGGGTGGAGTCGCCGGGCCCGCCGTTGGTCAGCACATACGGCTGCTCGAAGACCTGCAGCGCGTTGATGACACCGACCACGGTCGCCACCAGCAGCGTCGGCGACAGCAGCGGCAGCGTCACATGCAGGTGCTTGCGCAGACCGGTCGCACCGTCCAGGGAGGCGGCCTCGTGGACCTCCTTGGGGATGTTGTTCAGACCGCCGATGAACAGCAGGAACGAGAAGCCGAACTGCTGCCAGACATAGACGATGATCACGGTCGCGAGCGCCGCGTGCTCGGAGGTCAGCCACGGCACCGGCGAGATCCTGACCAGCCCGATCAGCCAGTTCACCACCCCGAAGTCCTGGTTGAACAGGTACTTCATCACCACGGAGATCGACGCGGCGGACAGCACCAGCGGGAAGAAGAACGCCGAGCGGAACACCGAGCGCAGCCACCCCGGCATACGCCCGTTCAGGGTCAGCGCCAGCGCGAGGGCGATCAGCAGCTGCGCGGCGACCGCGAAGACCATGAACACGAGCGTGTTGAGGAAGGAGACCCGCACGGTCGAGTCGGTGATGACCTCACGGTAGTTGGCCGTCCCCGCGAAGCTCGGCGAGTCGATCACGTTCCAGCGGAACAGGCTCAGCACCACCGAGCCGACGATCGGCACGACGGTGAACACGACGATGCCGACGATCGTGGGCGCGAGGAAGAGGGCGGCGAGCAGCCGGGTGCCGCGGGTGCGCAGCGGCGAGGGCCGCGAAACGTCGACGGCCGGCGTGGCGGCCCGCGGCCGTACGGCGGGGACCTGGGTGTTCGTCATGCGTCACGCTCCATGGCCTTCTCCAGGTCCCCCTGCATCCGGCGCAGTGCCGGACGCACCGAGCGGGGTGAGGCAAGGGCGGTGCCGGTGTGCTTGAGCAGCACCTCGGTCACCTCGGCGACCTGCGGCGGGGCGGGGATCGGCCCGGTGTCGGGGAACTTGTCGAGGGTGTCGTAGAAGACCTGCCAGTGCTTCGGGCCGGTCTCCCGGTAGCGGGCGGCCGTCAGCATCGAGCGGCGCGCCGGGGTGGTCTGGTTGGTGTCGAAGAGCCGCATCAAGGTGTCCCGGCGGGCGGCGTACTTGATGAACTCCCAGGCCTCGTCCTGCTTCTTGGAGGTGCGCAGCAGCGCATAGCCCGCAGCGCCGAACTGGTGGCGCTGGGTGCGCCAGCGCGGGAAGTACTGCACGTCGAAGGCGTCCGCCTTCATCCCGGCGAGGTGCAGTCCGCCGGCCCAGAAGCCGCCCGCCGGGGTGACGCCGACCCGGCCGGTGGAGAACACGCCGACGAGGTTCTGGCCGTTGCCGCCCTCGGGGCGGGTGCACAGGCCCTCCTGGATGAGGGAGGCGAGATAGTCGTACGCCTCCTCCACGCGTCCGGCGGTCGCCTGCGGGCGCGTCCAGCGGAAGCCACCGCCGCGGCCCTGCCGCTGGGCGGCAGGATAGAAGGAGTCCCACAGCCAGGCACCGCCCGGAGCCTTGGACTCCGTGAGCAGATTGGTGCCGCCCGCGAAGAGCCAGGGCACCACGCCGCCCCACAGCCGGTTGGTCCAGAAGTACGGCGTGAACTGAGAGCCGCTCGACTTCTTCATGGCCCGCAGCAGCGCGGTGAAGTCGTCGCGCGTCCAGTCGGGCGCCGGGAAGTCCGCGCCCGCCCGCTGGAGCACCTGCCGGTTCAGATACATGTCGGCCGCGTTGAACTCCACGGGCAGCTGGTAGAGGTGCCCCTCGTACATCATCGACTCCACCAGCGAGGGGTGGACGTCAGCGAAGTACTCCCTGAGTTCGTCCGCGTCCCGCTGCACCCAGCGGTCCAGCGGGACCCCGAGGCGCTGCGCGAACAGCTGCACGCCCTCGGTGGCGACGTAGACGAGGTCGGGCGCGGTGCCCGCCGCGATCTGGGTGAGGATCTTCGCGAAGAAGTCCGACCAGTCGACGGCCTGTACGGCGTTGATCCGCAGCTTGATGTCGGGGTGCACTTTCCGGAAGCCCTCGGTGAGGGTGCGGATGGCCTCCGGGCCGTAGGCGGGGCCGAGGGTGGCGACGACGAGGGAGCCGTCGTCGCGGCCGGGGATGTCGGCTCCGGTGAGCCGGTCCCAGCTCGCGGCGGTGCCTGCCAGCGCGGCGGCCCCCGCGCCGTAGGCCCCGTACCGCAGCAGGGTGCGGCGGGTGACGTGCGAGTCGGTCATCCAACATGCCTAACTCGTGTTAGATCAGGGTCGATGTCCCAGATGATGGAAAGCCCGCAACCGGCCTGTCAAGAGTCGTGCACCCCTTGACCTTTAACGAGTTAGGCCGCACAGTCCTGCACCACATGAGCCGCCGTTCTCCACTCGACGACGAGAGGAACGAAGAGTGATGCGTGGGATGTCCCGGAGAGCCCTGCTGGCCGGCACCACTGCCGGGGGAGCCGCCGTGCTGCTTCCTGCAGCGCGGGCCACCGCCAAACCCAAGGCGACCAAGGCGGGTTGCGCGAGCTACCGCGCCGCCTACCACTTCACGGTCCCCGACGCCTGGAAGAACGACCCCCAGCGCCCGGTCTGGATCGACGGCGAGTACCACTACTACTACCTCTACAACGCCGACTACCCGACCGGTCCCGTCGGCACGGCCTGGCGCCTGGCCACCAGCACCGACCTGGTCTCCTTCACCGACCGCGGTGTCGCCGTGCCGAAGGACACCACCCCGAACGGCGACGTCTGGTCGGGCTCGGCGGTCGTGGACACGGACAACACGGCAGGCTTCGGCGCCGGCGCGGTGATCGTCATCGCCACCCTGTCGCCCGGCGGCGGAACCGACCACCAGGAGCAGTTCCTGTACTACTCCACCGACGGCGGACGCACCTTCACCAACCACGGCACCGACCCGGTCCTGCCCAACCCCGGGGTCTCCGACTTCCGCGATCCCAAGGTGATCCGCGACGAGGACCGCGGCCGCTGGGTGATGGCCCTCGCCGAGGGCACCAAGGTGGGCTTCTACCACTCCGCCGACCTCAAGTCCTGGACGTACGCCGGAGGATTCGTCAAGGACGGGATCGGCACGCTGGAATGTCCCGACCTGTTCCGCATCACCGCCGAGGACGGCACGGTGAAGTGGGTGCTGGGCGTCAGCGCCAACGGCAAGGGCTCGGGGCTGCCCAACACGTATGCGTACTGGACGGGCGCCTTCGACGGCAGTGCCTTCACCGCCGACGCCGCCGATCCGCAATGGCTCGACCACGGCTGGGACTGGTACGGCGCCGTCACCTTCGAGAAGCGGAACACAAGCGGCACGCAAGACCCCGGCGGACGCTACGCGATCGGCTGGCTGAACAACTGGGACTACGCGAACACCACACCCACCATCGACTGCGACGGTTTCAACGGCACCGACTCGATCGTCCGCGAGCTCACCCTGAAGCGGGACTCCGCCGGCACGTACTACCTGGCGTCCCGGCCGGTCGCCGCCCTCGACGCCTACGTCTCCCGCACGGTGGACCTGGGCGACGTGACCGTCGACGGCACCAAGGTGCTCGACTACACAGGCATCTCCTACGAGCTCACCACGGAGATCACCTGGGGTCAACTCACCGGTGCCGGACTCCAGTTGCGCCGCTCACCCGACGGCGGACGCCACATCGACGCCGGTATCTACAACGACTACGCCTTCCTCAACCGCCGCAACACCGTCAACCCGGACGCCTCCGGCAAGTGGCAGGAGAGCCACACCCCGTTCAGCCGTTCGGCGGGCACGGTGAAGCTGCGCGTCCTCGTGGACCGGACGTCCGTGGAGATGTACGTCGACGACGGCCGGTACGTGCACTCCAGCGAGGTGTTCCCGTACCTGGTCGACACCGGTCTGGCGCTGTTCACGATCGACGGGACGGCGGTGTTCCGCAACACGGTCATACGGGAGTTCAGCGTGTGAGGACGACCGCCTCGCGCCGCGGTAAACCCTTTGGTGCCATCGCGGCCCGGACGCTCAGACTCGACGAGGGAGGAAGGAGGACGACATGGCCGACGGCCGAAACCGTCGCCCTCGACGAGGCACTGGGCAGTGAGCCACAGCGGCCGGGCGCCTTTCGTGAACTCCTGCGGCGCGGGGCGGAAGCCGTGCCCGACATCCGCCGAGGTCTGAGGCACCCAGGTCACAGGACGTCCGTCGTGTTCCCTGCGAAGATCGGGTACGGCGACCGGCCGAGCGGAGTCGGTCCGGGCGATCGGCGGAGTGCGCATGACGACTGAGCGGGATGCGGTGACGGGCGTCGAACGGGCTGCGGGTATCGAGGTGAAACCGGTGGCCGGGTACATCGGGGCCGAGATCACGGGCGTCGATCTGGCCGGTGACCTGGACGACGCCGTGGTCGCCGCGATCCGGGCGGCGGTGCTGCGCTGGAAGGTGGTGTTCTTCCGCGGGCAGCGGCTGGACCACGCCGGGCACGTGGGGTTCGCGCGTAGGTTCGGCGAGCCCGTCGTGCTGCGCAAGCGGGGCAGCGCCTCCCCGCCGGACTTCCCCGAGGTGGAGACCACCGCCGACCGGCTGGAGCTGGGCGGGAAGTTCGGCATGGACCACGAGGAGTGGCTGCAGCGCCGCCGGCACACCCTGCTGCGCGGCTGGCACTGCGACCACGGCGCCCGCATCGACCCGCCGGCCGCGACGATCCTGCGCGCCGAGACCGTCCCGCCGTACGGAGGCGACACGACGTGGTCGAACCTGGCGGCCGCGTACGCCGGACTGTCCGGCCCGGTACGGGAGTTCGTGGACGGGCTGCGAGCCGAGCACCGGCTCGGCGTCGGCTACCAGCCGAGGCCCGGCGAGGACGCCTACCTGCGGCACCTGCTGGACCATCAGGTCGCCTCCGTGCACCCGCTCGTGCGGGTGCATCCGGAGACGGGGGAGCGCGTGCTGTTCGTCAACGGCTACTACCTCGAGCAGATCACCGACGTCTCCCGTCCGGAGAGCCGGGCGCTGCTGGACATGCTGCTGGAGCAGGCGGTGCGGCCCGAGTACACGGTGCGGTTCCGCTGGGAGGCGGGCAGCGTGGCCTTCTGGGACAACCGGGCCACCATCCACCTCGCTCCCAGCGACAACGCGCACCTCGGCTTCCCCCGGATCATGCACCGGGTCATGCTCACGGGCGACGTCCCGGTCGGCGTGGACGGCAAGCCGTCGCAGCCGCTCGTCGGGACCGAAGCCGGCCGCTGGTGACGCAGGGCCTCAGACGGCGGGCTGCCAGCCGAGCGCCGGCCCGAGCCTGGTGGCCATGTCGGTGAGGATCTGCACATAGTCCTCGTGCTCGAAGGTGAACGGCAGCGCGAACGCCACCTCGTCCACCTCGCGGAACGCGACATGCGCATGGAGGCGTTCGGCGATCTCCTCGGAGCTGCCGACGATGTCCGGCGCGAACAGCAGTCGGGCCGGGCCCTGCGGCGAGGCCGTGCGAGGGGTGCGCTTGGCCGCGAACGCCTCGTATTTCGCGCGCTGTTCGGGCGAGGCGGAGTCGGTGGGGATGACGACCAGGCCCTGCGAGACGCGGGCCTCGTCGCCGTCGGGGTGATGGGCGCGGAAGGCGCGGATGTGGGACAGCTGGATCTCCGCGAAGTCGAGGTCCGACCCCCCATCCGCTCCCTCGGCCTTTACGACACTGCTGGTCAGGAAGTTCATGCCGTGCTCACCGGCCCAGCGCGCCGAGCTCAGGCTGCCGCCGCCGTACCACAGCCGCTTGCCCAGGCCGGGGGAGTGCGGCTGGACCCGGTCGCTGAACACCTCGAACCCCTCGACCCCGCTGAAGTCCGTGGCACTCTTGCCGCGCACGAAGTCCAGCAGCCGCCGCACCCGCTCGTAGGAGAAGTCCTCGGCCTCCGCCGTGTCCGGATACAGCGCCTCCTTGACCTGGTCGTAGTGCATCGGCGGACCGACGCTGACACCGGGGTTGACGCGGCCCCCGGACAGGATGTCGACCGTCGCCAGGTCCTCGGCCAGCCGCAACGGGTTCTCCCAGCCCAGCGGGATGACCGCGGTGCCGAGCTCGATACGGCTGGTGCGCTGCGATGCGGCCGCCATGACGGCGACCGGGGACGAGATGCCGTACTGGAGGTGCCGGTGGCGCAGCCACGCGCTGTCGAAGCCGAGCCGCTCGCCCAGCTCGATGATCTCCAGCGTGGACTCGTGCCCGCGGCGTGGATCCGCCTCGTCGAACAGGCCGATGGTCAGGAAGCCGAGCTTGCGCAGGGGGCGTGAGGTGGGCGGCACGGGCTCCTCCATGGTTGTTTGATGTATCAAGTATTACGGCGGTGCCAACCAGGCGGTCGCAGGAACTGTTCCCCGTGCGCGGGTCAAGATCAGGTCATCTCAGGTGAGCGGAATGGTGACCTCGTCCTCGACGGGCGGTTCGATCTCCTGCGCGCGGTTGCCGGTGGCCGCGTAGCAGCGCAGGCGGATCACCTCCGGGGTGACGTCCAGACGCAGGAACTGCTTGAAGAACGGAGGGCTGTACGTCGCCGAACTCGGTGAGAAGAGCTGCGTGTAGATCTTGCGCACCGGGAGGCGGAAGCGTGACGTGCGGTCGGGGCGGCCGCCGGCGCCCAGCAGACTGGCCACGATGCGGATACGGCGGGTGACGCGCACCGGTCCGCCCGGGGTACGGGTCGGTGGGATGCCGAGCCGCTCGGCGATCACGGCCATCGCCTCGGCCTCGGTGAGGGTGAAGAAGCGGCGCAGGTGCAGCCGCCGCCCGTAGAGCCTGCTGTAGAACGCGAGGGAATCGCCGCGCAGCGGATAGCAGCGGAAGTCCTTCTCGGTGACGTCCGCGATACCGATGCGGGGGATGGTGTGCGTGGCGTGCATGAACGCCCCGCCGCCGCCCGAGACGACGTACTGGATGGTGCGGCCGTCCACCTGGACCGGGTAGCGCTGGTAGTTGTGGATGTCGCCGCCGATCGCCGCCACATAGTGGTGCTCGGGATCGCGGACGATGTCGTCGACGGTGCCGTTGCCGCCCTCGATGGTGCAGGGGTGGTGCTCACCGTCGACGTACAGCGGCGAGCCGGTGATGAGGATCTTGGGGCGGGGGCCCTGGGAGACCTCGCGCAGCCAAGCGCCCTGTTCGGCGTCGATCGTGCCGAGCAGGCCGGTGTCGATGCCTATGATCCGCAGGGGTCCGGCATCGATGGCCCAGTACGGGCCCGGCTGGACGGCCTGCTGAGCCTGCGCGGAGCGCAACTGGCGTGCCTCGTCCAGGTGTTGACCGTCGGCGGGACGCGGCCGGTGCCACAGCAGCGAGCGCATCCAGGCCCGGCTCAGGGGACGCGGTGCCGGCTCGGGGGCGAGGGGCGGGGCGTCCGCGCAGAAGACGCGCATGAAGGCGCCGAGGTCCTCGTACCAGTCGTGGTTGCCGGGTACCGCGTAGATCGGCGCCTGGTAGTCCTGGTAGGGGCGGAAGAACTTCGTGGCGTAGTCGTCCGCGCTGCCCACCGGATAGATGACATCGCTGGCGATGACGGCGAAGTCCGTGCCCTGACCCACCTTCAGAAACCCCGGTACGACGGCGTACTGGGGATCGTCCCCCTCACCGGTGTCGCCGATGACCATGAAAGAGAACCGGTCCGCCTCCGTACGCCGGATCACCTTGTCGGCGGGCGCACCGGCCGCCTCGCGCTGTGCCACCCATCTGCTGCGCGTACGGCCCGTGGGGTCCCCGAACCAGGAGGCCAGTACGCCGTTGCGGGCGGCCCACAGCGTCCTGGGATCGAGCCAGGAGAGCTTCTCGACGTGCTGCGGCATCAGCCGCTTGTAGTCACCGCGTTCTGTGGTGCCCCAGCCGGCGCCCTGGGCGGTATCGCGTGAAGAGTCAGACACCGGTGAACCGTAACAACGATCAAGCGGGGGACGGGAAGAGGGTGTCGGCCTTCGGCGCGCCGGACCGGGCGGGCCGGCGCACATCGGGGCCGTGCGTGGCAGGCGACGGTGTGCCGCGGCAAGTCGCGGGAGAACCAGGGCAGTCGGATCACCCAGCTGCCAAGGAGCCAGCCTGCTGGGCGACTTGTCTTGCGATCCCGGTGTTCAGTGCGCCTCGAACCGCCGTCGCGAGTGCCGCCCGGCGCACCCGGCTTGGGTCGGCGGCTCCCTCCGTCCGCGACACCCGACGGCGGTTCACCACTCGTGGCTGGGCGGCGGTGCCCACTGCGGGGCGGGTGGGGTGGCGGTCCCGTAGTGATCCTGCCGGGGCCGTGCGGGAGCGACCCTTCCGCCGAACGGGGCGAGGCTGTGCTGAGGTGCGGGCTCTGCCGCCTCGTCGGAGGCGGAGGTTCGCCGCGCCGGGGCCGATCTGTTCCAGTCGCCGTCGCCCAGCACCAGAAGCGGGTCGAACATGACCACCACACCGGCCAGCAACAGGAAGACGGTCGGGCCCAGGAGCATGGGCAGCAGTAAGGAGGAGGGCGAATCACCCGTCCAGGCCCCGCTTCTGGTGCCGTGCACATGGACGCTGACGGCGGCCATGGCCGTGTAGTGCATGCCGGAGACGGCAACCCCCATGACCAGGCTGGCCCCCAGACTCGTCATGAAACCCCGCACGGTGACAGCCGCCCACAGTGCGGCGGTCGCGGCGACGATCGCGACGGCGACGGACAGGGCGACGGTGAGCGGGTCGTACCGGAAGTCCCCGTTCACCTCCACAGCCGCCATGCCGAGGTAGTGCATCGCGGCCACGCCGAGACCGGTGACAGCGCCCGCGGCACCCAGCGTGACCTTGCCGGCGCCCCGGTAGCCGACGATGAACACGCCGATGCCGACCACGACGATCGACACGGCCAGGCTGAGCAGAGTGAGCCCGGTGTCGTAACGGATCCCGGTCTCCTTGACCTGGAATCCGAGCATGGCGATGAAGTGCATCGTCCAGATCCCGCAGCCGATCGAAGCGGCGCCGAGCGCCAGCCAACCGGGCTTCCAGGACTCCGCGTTCAGCAGGGACCGGACGATGCAGCGCAGTCCCAGCGCCCCTCCCAGGCAGGCCATCAGATAGGCCGCCACCGGGGTCACCGCACCATAGCGGAACCCGTCAATCGTGCCCTGCATGTGCCAACTCCCCCCAGAGCCCCGGCAATTTGTGGAGCCAGGTCTACGGGTAAGAGTCGCGTAAACGCAAGGGTTTACCATTGGTAACTGAATAATTCTCAACTACCAGGGGTTAACTCGGGTCACCAGGGGGCGAGTTCCAGCCAAACGGCGGCGTGTTCAGGGCGTGGGCGGCTTGCGGCCATCACCCTGCGTGCTCCCCGGAGCCCGGTCGGCTCCCTTTCCGCCGCCCGGAGCAGGATGGCCCGGGTGGAACCCATGCCGTACTTGTCGACGTCACTGGAGAGCGCGGCCACGTCCAGCCAGAAGTGGCCGGATGTCGATGTGGGCGTTGTGCGCCTGCTCGCACAGATCGTTCGTCCAGTGGGCGCGGGCCTTCCTGCATCTTCCGCATCCAGTCGGGGTCGGTGAGATCCACCGGCCTGCTCGCGATGGGCTCGACGCAGGCATCGATCACGGCGATCCATTCCTCGAGCTCCGCCACTCTCCCCATCGCGCTCGGCCTCCGTCCGGCCGTTGGTGGCATGCGGCGGCCCCCGTCCGCGGCCGGAGACAGGGGCCGAGAAGCATAGGGTGCAACGGCCCCGACGGACCGGCATGCAGCGCATTCCCCATCCCTGCGACGGTGGCGCCGACGTCTTCCTCTCCATGTCCGAGGAGCGGGACCGGTGCGCGTGCCGGGTGCAGCCCGCCGTCGACAGGGTCGACCAGGTACGGCCCGTTGCCCAACAGCATGAACTCCGAGTTCCGAGTACGCACGAACTCCTCGGACTGCCAGGAGATGATCCACGCCAGCTCGTGTTCCTTGACGTCGACCACAGCCATGCGCGTCGCGTCCACACCCGTAGCCCGCCACTCTTGGTAGGCGCGCTCCAGTGCTCTTCGACAGCTCGAGCCGCGGCTTCTCGCGCGATCACGCCTGCAGCATCCCCAGGGGACGCCTCGTGCCGCCACCGGTTACCCCCAAGTTATCGAACGCCCAAGCGCACCCCAGGCGTTGGGCGGCCGAAAGCCAAGGGGTGGCAAGGATTCAGTGAGGTCACTGATTCTTCACTTCGTATTTCTACCCGCATAGACCCGGTGGTGCTGTCATGCACACACCCGCCCGGAACCCCGGGCCCACCGCGGGAGAACCCCCATGCGTGCCCTGCGCCGCCTCACCGCCACCACGGCATCCCTCACCCTCTCCGTTGCCGGCCTCATCATCGGCACGGGCTCGGCCGCGCACGCGGCCAGTTGCTCCCAGTCCTATCTGCCGCTGCCGGACCCGACCTGCCAGCCCGGCGCCTACAACCCCGACGTCACCCAGGACACGATCGACAGCACGATCTGTGTGTCGGGCTGGACCGCCACCGTGCGCCCCTCCACCTCGTACACCAACGCCCTGAAGGTCAAGCAGATAGCGGAGTACGGCTACTCGGACACCAGCACCTCGGACTACGAGGAGGACCACCTCGTCCCGCTCGAGCTCGGCGGCGCTCCCAAGGATGCGGAGAACCTGTGGCCGGAGCCGCGCTACGGCGACGAGACCGCGTACAGCAAGGACTCGGTCGAGAACAAGCTCAAGAAGGCCGTCTGTGCCGGCACGGTCACCCTCGACGACGCCCGCAGCGCCATCGCCAGTGACTGGACCACCGCTCTGTCCTCCCTCGGCCTCAGCTGACCCTTCGGCGGTACCATCCGGCGGTCTGCCCGCATCCCCAGCGGGCAGGCCGCCTCGTCGTACGGGGCCGAACAGAGTCGTGCAGGTCGGACAGAGGGATAACCCTCGAATGACCGGAACCCTGCTGACATGGACCGGTCAAGGCTGTCATCCTCCTCCCCAACTGCCGCGCCCACCCCCCACGTTCTCACCAAGCAGTGACGATCCCGCACAGCTCGGCTCGTCCCGGTCAGTACACCCGTCTGCCCGGTCTGTCACCGGCCGCCCCACGCGGCCGCAGCAGTAGGAGAACGAGTGAGACGCATCCCCCGCAAGCGGACAGCGGTCGGAGCCCTGGTCTCCACCGCGGCCTTCCTCGCCGTCGGCGTCCAGTCGGTGCCGGCGAACGCGAAGCCCGCCGCCCCACATCCCAGCCCCCTCCGCGCCGGGGGACTGGAGGCAAAGCTGACCCCGGCGCAGCACAGCGCGCTCATCAAGAGCGCCAAGCAGAAGGCGACCGCGACCGCCCGCACCATCGGCCTCGGCGCCAAGGAGAAACTGGTCGTCAGGGACGTCGTCAAGGACAACGACGGCACCCTGCACACCCGCTACGAGCGGACCTACGCCGGCCTCCCCGTTCTCGGCGGCGACCTCGTCGTGCACACCCCGCCGGCCTCCCTGGCCGCCGGGACGGTGAGCACGACCTTCAACAACAAGCACACCATCAAGGTCGCCTCCACCACCGCGACCTTCACGAAGGCGGCCGCGCAGACCAAGGCACTCAAGGCGGCCAGGTCCCTCGACGCCGAGCGGCCGACCACCGACAGCGCCCGCAAGGTCATCTGGGCGGGCACCGGCACCCCGAAGCTCGCCTGGGAGACGGTGGTCGGCGGCTTCCAGGACGACGGCACGCCCAGCCAGCTGCACGTCATCACCGACGCCACCAGCGGCAAGGAGCTCTACCGCTACCAGGGCATCAAGACGGGCACCGGCAACACCCAGTACAGCGGCACGGTCACGCTGAACACCACGCTGTCGGGTTCGACGTACCAGCTGTACGACACCACCCGCGGTGGCCACAAGACGTACAGCCTCAACAACGGCACCTCGGGCACCGGCACCCTGATGACCGACTCCGATGACGTCTGGGGGACCGGGTCGGGGTCCAACACGCAGACCGCGGGCGCGGACGCGGCCTACGGTGCCCAGGAGACCTGGGACTTCTACAAGAACACCTTCGGCCGCAGCGGCATCAAGAACGACGGCGTCGCCGCCTACTCCCGGGTCCACTACAGCACGGCGTACGTGAACGCCTTCTGGGACGACAGCTGCTTCTGCATGACCTATGGCGACGGCTCCGGCGGCACCCACGCGCTGACCTCGCTGGACGTGGCCGGACACGAGATGAGCCACGGCGTCACGTCCAACACGGCAGGGCTGGAGTACAGCGGCGAGTCCGGCGGCCTCAACGAGGCCACCTCCGACATCTTCGGCACCGGAGTGGAGTTCTACGCCAACAACAGCAGCGACGTCGGCGACTACCTCATCGGCGAGAAGATCGACATCAACGGCGACGGCACGCCACTGCGGTACATGGACAAGCCGAGCAAGGACGGCGGCTCAGCGGACAGTTGGTACTCCGGCGTCGGCAACCTCGACGTGCACTACTCCTCCGGCCCCGCGAACCACATGTTCTACCTGCTGTCCGAGGGCAGCGGCACGAAGACCATCAATGGTGTGACGTACGACAGCCCGACCTCCGACGGCGTCGCCGTCACCGGCATCGGACGGGCCGCGGCCCTGCAGATCTGGTACAAGGCGCTGACGACATACATGACGTCCAGCACCAACTACGCCGGAGCCCGCACCGCCGCCCTCAATGCGGCCGCCGCGCTGTACGGCACCGGCTCCACCCAGTACGCCGGTGTCGGCAACGCCTTCGCCGGCATCAACGTCGGCAGCCACATCACCCCGCCCTCCTCGGGCGTCACGGTCACCAACCCGGGCAGCCAGTCCTCCACCGTCGGCACGGCGGTGAGCCTGCAGATCTCGGCGAGCAGCACCAACAGCGGCTCGCTGACCTACGCCGCGACGGGGCTGCCCACCGGTCTGTCGATCAACAGCTCGACCGGCGTGATCTCCGGAACCCCGACGACGGCCGGCACCTACAGCACCACCGTCACGGTGACCGACTCGACCGGCGCCACCGGCACCGCCTCCTTCACCTGGACCGTCAGCTCGAGCGGAGGCGGCGGCTGCACCGCGGCCCAACTCCTCGGCAACCAGGGCTTCGAGTCGGGCAACACCGCCTGGACCGCGACCAGCGGCGTCATCACCAACGAAAGCGGTGAGTCGGCGCACGGAGGCTCCTACTACGCCTGGCTGGACGGCTACGGCTCCACCCACACCGACACGCTGTCCCAGTCGGTGGCCATACCGAGCGGCTGCAAGGCCACGCTCACCTTCTATCTGCACATCGACACCTCGGAGACCACCAGCAGCGTCGCCTACGACAAGCTGACGGTCACCGCCGGTTCGAAGACCCTGGCGACGTACTCGAACCTCAACGCCGCCTCCGGGTACGCGCAGAAGTCCTTCGACCTGTCGTCGCTGGCAGGGTCGACCGTCACCCTGAAGTTCAGCGGTGTCGAGGACTCCTCGCTCCAGACCAGCTTCGTCGTCGACGACACCGCGCTGACGACCGGCTGATCCCGCTCGAAGCCGGGCCTCACCCTCGTCCGCCGCGGGGTGAGGCCCTTCGTCGTCAGTTGAACGGGTCGAGGGTCAGGTTCGCCTGCTGCGGGCCGCCGTCATGGACGAGCGACTCGTGGTTGCCCACGTCGTCGAAGGCGAACGCGTAGGCCTTGCCGTCGGCCATCTGCGCGTGGATCGCGCGGGCGTACTGGTTGGTCACCGCGTCCTGGTAGAAGTTCGCCGAGGACGTGTCCGGCTGGTTGGTGTTGACCAGCAGGGTGGAGCGGTTGAAGCCGGCGCACAGGGTGCGTGAAATGGGGCCGCGTACCTGGTCGTTGGGCGCGTCGAGCAGTTTGTGGCAGCCGAATACGCTGTCCGCGTCCGGTTTCTGGAAGGTCGTGACCACCTTGCCGGAGCCGTCGGTGAAGTTCATGACGCCGCCCGAGACCCTGCCGTAGTACTTGGTGTTCGGCTGGTCGCCGAACGGGGTCACGGTGAGGGTCGCCGACGTGTATTTCTGCCAGACGCGGTTGATGTAGTCGTCCATCACGGACGCCGGCAGCGCTCCGGACTCCAGTCCGTGTCCTGGTGCCAGCGCCCGCAGCACCGTCCCGTCGGAGCGGGTCTGGATCAGCCCGGGCCAGCCGCCGGACTTCCCGCGCAGATCGTTCAACACGCCGTTGTAGCCGCCCGGCTTGAGGTGGCCGGTGGTGGTCGTGCTCCCGCCCGCTCCCTGGATGCCCACCGCGTAGGGCGCGGAGAACATGTCGACCTGGGTGCTGTTGAGCCACAGGCCGGAGTCGTTGAGTGTGTACTCGGACCAGTTGAACAGGATGTCGTGGTTCGGGTCGCTGGGGTTCTGCACGGCGGGCTGCACGAGACCGCCGGTGGTCAGCTTGAACACGAGCTTCTGCCCGTAGGAGAAGTAGATGCGTCCGGAGAACTTGGGGATCCGGATCGTCTTCGACCGGCCCGTGGCTGGTCCCGCGATCGACGCGTCCGGGGCGGGGGTCGGCGGGTTGCCGCCGGCCGGCCAGGCGTGGAACGTGCCGTTCGCGTCCGCCCAGCCCTGCTGTCCCGTCGAGAGCAGGGTGCCGATCGTGTAGACGTAGACGGCGTCGCCGCGGCCGGAGTTGTTGGTCACCTGCAGCGGGATCGTGTCGGGCACCGCCGCCTTGGCGGACGAGGGTGCCTGGATCGCGATCACCGCGGCGATGAGCGCGGCTGCGGCTGTGGGGGCCGTCAGACGACGAGTGAGCTTGTGGTGCACGCTCCACCTCCGTGTGTGGGGTCACTCGAGGGGATGGGCCGAATTGGTCCGTACCTGTTCTTGAGAGCGCTCTCAACCTGGCACCTAAGTTGCGTGCATGTCAATAAGGGTGACGTGGGGGAAAGGAAAGGCGCCCGCGGGACGAAACCGCGGGCGCCTGCGGCGACTTGTCAGAAGGTCCGCTGCTTGTCAGAAGGTCCGCTGAAGAAGGTCGAGGAGCGCCTCCCAGTGGCGCTCGTCGGCCTCCTTGCCGTAGGCGGACGTGTCGGCCTGCGTGAACCCGTGGTGCGCCCCCGGGTAGACCTCGCAGCGGTGCCGGACACCTGCCGCGGTGAGCGCGTCCTCCAGGCGCTGGATCTGCTCCGGGGGCAGCGACGGATCGTTGTCGGCGTGCCCGAAGTACACCTCGGCGGTGATATGTTCGGCCACCAGGTGCGGACTGTCCGGGTCCTCCGTCGCGAGTCGGGCGCCGTGGAACCCGGCCGCGGCGGAGGACCCGGTCCGGGTAGGTGCCGGCGGTCAGCAGGGACAGCCGCGCGCCCATGCAGTAGCCGGTCAGTGCGACCGGGCCGTCCGCGACGAGGGGGGAGTCGGCCAGCCACTGCAGATACGCGTCTGCGTCCCGCATCGCCAGGTCGGGCGTGACGGACTGGAGCAGCGGGCCGACCTTGCCCCAGATCTCCGGACGGGCCTCCGGGTCGATGAACTCGGGCAACTCGACGACCGGTGAGCGCCCATGACGGTAGAACACGTTGGGCACCAGCACCGTGTAGCCGGCCTCGGCGATCCGGTCGGCCATCGACTTCAGGTGGGGGCGGATCCCGAAGGCGTCCATGTAGAGCAGAACGCCGGGCCGGGCACCGCCGTCGGCGGCGTGCGCCACATAGGCATCGGCGACGCCGTCCGGGGTCGGGATGTCAACGGTGGTTCCTTGTACGGAGGTCATGGGGGACTGCCTCTCTGCGCGCTCGGCGCCGACCAACTCATGCGGCCCGACGGGCCGGTCGCGGTCATCGTTGCACGTGCCACCCAACCCGGTGAAAGGGGCCCCGGTCTCGGGAGATGGTGGAGTTCACTCGAACCGCGAGGTGTCCCCGGCTCCCCGCCGAACGATCTCCGCCTCGCCGCCCGAGAAGTCGATGACCGTCGTCGGCTCCGTGCCGCAGTCGCCGGAGTCGACCACCCCGTCAAGGACGTGGTCGAGGCGGTCCTTGATCTCCCAGCCCTGGGTCATCGGCTCCTCCTCGTCGGGCAGGAGCAGCGTGCTGGACAGCAGCGGCTCGCCGAGTTCGGTGAGCAGGGCCTGGGTGACGACGTGGTCGGGGATGCGCACGCCGACCGTCTTCTTCTTCGGGTGCTGCAGCATCCGCGGCACCTCCTTCGTCGCGGGCAGGATGAAGGTGTAACTGCCGGGTGTGGACGCCTTGATGGCGCGGAACACGTCGTTGTCGATCCGTACGAACTGGCCGAGCTGTGAGAAGTCCTGGCACACGAGGGTGAAGTGGTGCCGGTCGTCCAGGTGGCGGATGGTCCGGATCCGCTCGATGCCGTCACGGCTGCCCAGCCGGCAGCCCAGGGCGTAGCAGGAGTCCGTCGGATACGCGATGAGCGCATCCGCGCGGATGCTGTCGGCGACCTGGGCGATGGTGCGCGGCTGGGGGTTTTCGGGGTGCACGTCGAAGTACTTCGCCATCCGCCGAGCTTATGCCGTGCTGACCTTGGCGACGAACGCGGCGACGTTCGCCACGGTGCGCCGGATCTTCTCCTCCAGGGTGATCGTCTCGTGCAGCCGTGCCCCGATGCCCGCGTCCCGCTTGCCCCGCACATAGAGCGAGCACGCGAGGTCGCTGCAGATGTAGGCGCCCACGGAATTGCCCTGCTGTCCGGCCTTGCCCGACTTGGGCGCGACCATCAGCGAGACCCCGCCGGAGTGGGTGGTCAGGCACATGGAGCACATGCTGCGCCGCGCCTGCCCCACGGTGGTGCCGGAGCTGCGCAGTGCGACTGCTCTGGGCCTGCCGTCGCTCCACTCGGTGACGAGGTAGGCGCGGTCGGGGGCCTGGGGGTCGCGCCAGCCGAGGAAGTCCAGGTCGTCCCAGGGCCGCTCGGCCAGGTCGCGGGGGACGGACAGGCGCTTGGCCTCGCCCTTGGTGCAGTTCACGAAGGCGGCGCGGATCTCTTGCTCGGTCAGCGGTTCCATAACGCCACGCTAATTTGCCTAAAAGCTTTAGGCAAATGCATAATCGGCTTTGGCGAAACCGCTGTGGAGATCCGGCTCCGGCGAGAAAGGAGAGCGGCCATGGTGCGCGTCGGGCTGACCACGGAGCGTGTGGTGCGGGCAGGGGCGGAACTGGCGGACGAGGTCGGCTTCGACCAGGTGACCGTCTCCGAGCTGGCCCGCCGCTTCGACGTCAAGGTGGCGAGCCTGTACTCGCATGTGACCAGCTCCCAGGACCTCAAGACGCGGATCGCCCTGTTCGCCCTGGAGGAGCTCGCCGACCGGGCCGCCGACGCCCTCGCGGGCCGCGCCGGCAAGGACGCCCTGATCGCCTTCGCCAACGCCTACCGCGACTACGGCCGGGAACACCCCGGCCGCGCGGCCGCGGCCCGGCTGCGGCTGGACCCCGAGACCGCGGCCGCCAGTGCAGGCGTCCGGCACGCCCGGATGACACGCGCGATCCTGCGCGGCTACGACCTGACGGAACCGGACCAGACGCACGCCGTACGGCTGCTTGGCAGCGTCTTCCACGGCTACTCGAGTCTGGAGACGGCGGGCGGCTTCAGCCACAGCGCCCCCGACTCGCAGGAGAGCTGGACGCGGATCCTCGACGCCCTCGACGCCCTCCTGCGCAACTGGCCCACCGCCCCGACCCTTTGACCGACAGGCTGAGGACATGCCCACCGAGCACGACTGGATCACCACGCCCGTCACCGCCGAACTGCTGCGCGGCGCCCTCGACATCGAGCACACCGAGCACGGCGTGCTGCCGCACCGGCTGCCCGCCCGGGCCCGCGCCCAGTGCACCGATCCGCAGCTGGCCAGCGCCGAGTCCCAGCCCTCGGGCGTACGGCTGACGTTCCGCACCCGCGCGACGACCGTCGAACTCGACGCCCTGCCCACCAAACGCGACTACGTCGGCGCCCCGCCCCGTCCCGACGGCGTCTACGACCTCCTCGTCGACGGCCGCCCGGCAGGCCGGGGCAGTATCGCGGACGGCAACACCGTGACCATCGACATGGTCGCCGGCACGGCCGAACTGCGGCCCGGCTCCGTGGGCACGCTCCGCTTCCCCGACCTGCCCGACGGGGAGAAGGACGTCGAGATCTGGCTCCCGCACAACGAGACCACCGAACTCGTCGCCCTGCGCACCGACGCCCCCGTGGAGCCCAGCCCGCCCAGCGGCCGCAAGGTGTGGCTGCACCACGGCAGTTCGATCAGCCACGGCTCCGACGCGGCGAGCCCCACCACCACATGGCCCGCATTCGCCGCCTCCCTGGGCGGCGTCGACCTGATCAACCTGGGCCTGGGTGGCAGCGCCCTGCTCGACCCGTTCACCGCGCGCACCCTGCGCGACACCCCGGCCGACCTGATCAGCGTCAAGATCGGCATCAACCTGGTCAACACCGACCTGATGCGCCTGCGCGCCTTCACCCCCGCCGTCCACGGCTTCCTCGACACCGTCCGCGAAGGACACCCCACGACACCGCTGCTGGTCGTCTCGCCCATCCTGTGCCCGATACACGAGGACACGCCGGGCCCCAGCGTCCTGGACTTCACCTCCCTGAGCGACGGTCAACTGCACTTCCAGGCCATGGGCGATCCCGCGGAACGAGCGAGCGGGAAACTGGCCCTCGGCGTCATCCGGGACGAGCTGGCCCGCATCGTGGCCCAGCGGGCCGCCGAGGACCCCAACCTGACCTACCTCGACGGCCGCGAACTCTACGGCGAGTCCGACCACGAAGAACTGCCCCTGCCCGACCAGCTCCACCCGGACGCCGACACCCACCTCCGCATCGGCGAACGCTTCGCCTCACTGGCCTTCGCCCCGGGCGGCGCCTTCGCAGACCACACCGACTGAAAGCCCTCTCCCGTCGCACGCACCCGTAGGGACACAACCACCGGGCACCCGTGAGGTAACGTCCCCGACCGAAACGCCGAGGTCGATGCGATGGACGAGGAGAAGGCCGAGATGGCAGGCCGAAAGGACGGGGCCCGCCCTGACGAGACGACGGGTGCCGACGCCGGCCCGACATGGGCGCAGGAACTGCTCGATCACCTGCGCCCCACGGGCCGGGACATCCGCAGGGTCGTCGCCTGGCTCGCAGAAGCCGTGCACGGGACGGCCTGGCTGCAGGACGGCACCGGCCGGCTCCTCGCCGGAACGCCGACACCACTGGACGAGAACCTCCTCGTGGACCTCGTCTCCGGACGGATCGCCTCCGCGGCCTGGGACGACACGGGACGTCATCTGCGGCTCGTCAGGGTGGAGCAGCCGCCGCCCGCCCCCGTCGGCGTACTGGCCGTGTCCCGCCCCGTCCCCTTCGACCGCCGGTCCTCCGAGATCGTCACCCACACCGCCCAGGTGATCGAACTCCTGCTCAGGGCACGTGAGTCGACCAGCGCCGGACGCCGCCTCCAACGCGCCACCTCCGATCTGCGCCTGGCGATCCTGCAACTGCTGATGGTCGAGGACACCGTCGCCGCCCGCCGAGTCGCCGCAGGTCTGTGGCACGGCCTGCTCGACACCGACACCGCCTGCGTCTACGTCCTCGAAGGCTGCGCCGAGGAGCGCGACCGGCTCGCCGAGGAGTGCCTGACCGCGACGGAGGAGCAGGTACTGGTCGTGCGCTGTCCGGCCGTCGATGCGCACGTCATCGTCGTCGCTCCCGACGACACGGCCAGCGGGGAACTGCGCTCCCTGATCGGCCGATGGCCGGGCACCTTCCTCGGCGGCAGCGCCCCACAGAGCCTCGCCCGCACTGCCACCGCCTACGGACAGGCCGTCAGCGCGCTCGCCGTCGCCCGCTTCCGGCCCGACAAGCAGGCCGTCTACGCCGAACGCACCCACCCCGAGCGCCTGATGGACCCTGCCCAGCTGCACGGCTGGACGACCCATGTGCTGCGCCCGCTGGACACCCTGGCGCACCACACCCGCGCCGAGCTCCTCGCCACCACCCGGCTGGGCCTGGAGTTCACCGCGGTCAACGCCGCCAAGGTGCTCGGCGTCAGCCGCAACACCGTCCGCGCCCGCATGGAGCGCGTCGAGGCACTGCTGCAGGCGGACTTCTCCGATCTCGCCGCCCGCGCGGTCGTGCACCTGGCGCTCAACACCTGGATCGGCCTCGCGACGGAACAACACGAGACCGGCCCCGCCGAGGCGGGCCACCCCCGGCTCGGCGACCTGCTGGCCGGCCCCGCCCTGCGCACGTGGGCGAGCGACCTGCTCGCCCGTCTCGATGCCGACGCCCGCGATCTGCGCCGCACCCTGCGCACCTGGATCGCCGCCGGGGGCAACGCCGAACGCGCCGCGCAGATCCTGGGCGTGCACGCGCAGACGGTACGGGAGCACGTGCGCAGCGCGGAGCCCGTCCTCGAACGCCAACTGCTCGCCGCCGGCAGCGACCTCTACGAGGTCGTCCTCGCCCATCTGGCCCTCGGCGACCTCGACCATCCCGACCTGCGACGGGCGAACCGGGACCATCCGGACTCACCTGTGCACGGGTGAGCCGTGCGGACACCACAGTGGGCACCGACGCGGTTCACAACGGATCCACCCGGCACGTAAGTTCGACGAACCGCAGGGGCACGACCGGAACGGGGGACCGGTCGCGCCCCTTTGCGTTTCTACGCGCGCAGCCACCACCGGCACTTCCTGCATCGATGCCCCGGAGTTCCGGGCGATCAGGGCCGGCACACCGTTCCGATCCGCTGTCCCGCAGCTCGACGGGTACAGCCGGGCCGAGGGCCGCCTCCCTGGACGCGTGATTCGATTGCTCAGTCAACAGATTCCGCGTGATGACCTTGATGGATCAAGGATTTCCGTCGTACGCTCCGCGGGTTCCGTCGTGCTCAGAGTTCGGGGGTTTCATGGACCGCGCCCGTTTGCAGGACCTGCTCGCCCGCGAGCAGGAGCAGGCCGCCCATCGCTGCCCGCGTTCGAGGGACGCCTATGCGCGGGCCGACCATCTCTTCGGGCGCGTGCCGATGACGTGGATGAACAAGGCGGCGGGCGCCTTCCCCCGCTACCTGGCCACCGCCCGCGGCGCCCGGGTCACGGACATCGACGGGCACGAGTACGTCGACTTCTGCCTCGGTGACACCGGAGCGATGGCCGGTCACTCCCCGGCGGTCGTGGCCGATGCGGTCCAGCGCCGGTTCGCCGATCTGGGCGGAGCCACCGCGATGCTGCCCACCGAGGACGCCGAATGGGTCGGTGCCGAGCTGGCCCGCCGCTTCGGCCTCGCCCGCTGGAGCTTCTCGCTGACGGCGACCGACGCCAACCGCTGGGCGATCCGGCTCGTCCGGGCCGTCACCGGCCGCCCCAAGATCCTGGTGAACAGTTACAGCTACCACGGCAGCGTCGACGAGTCCCTCATCGTCGTCGGCCCCGACGGCAGGGGAGCGGCCCGCCCGGGAAACGTCGGTGCCCCCTGCGACGTCACGCTGACCAGCCGCGTCGCGGAATTCAACGACCTGGAACAACTGGAGCGCGAACTCGCCCACGGCGATGTCGCCGCCGTCCTGATGGAACCCGCCCTCACCAACATCGGCATCGTGCTGCCCGAACCCGGCTACCTCGAGGGCGTCCGGGCGCTGACCCGCCGCCACGGCACCCTGCTCATCAACGACGAGACCCACACCTTCTCCGCCGGTCCGGGCGGCTGCACCGCCGCCTGGGGCCTGGAGCCCGACCTGCTCACCATCGGCAAGGCGATCGGCGGCGGCATCCCGGCCGGCGCATACGGTCTGTCCGCCGAGCTCGCGGACCGCCTCCTCGACCGCGCCGACCTCGACCTGGTCGACATGGGCGGGGTCGGAGGCACCCTGGCCGGCAACGCCCTGTCGGTCGCCGCCATGCGCGCCACGCTGGAACACGTCCTGACCGAGGATGCGTTCGCCCGCATGACCAAACTGTCCGAGCGCTTCGAAGCGGGCGTGCGCGCGGGCATCGACGCCCACGCCCTGCCCTGGTCGGTCAGCCGTCTCGGCGCCCGTACCGAATACCGCTTCGCCTCGCCTGCGCCTCGTACCGGTACCGAGTCCGCGGCCGCAGGCGACCCCGAACTGGAGGACTTCCTCCACCTCTACCTGGCCAACCGGGGCATCCTGCTGACCCCCTTCCACAACATGGCGCTCATGTGCCCGGACACCACCGACCAGGACGTCGACCTCCACACCGAGGTCTTCGCCGCCGCCCTGGCCGACCTGGCCGGCTGAGCGGCTCCGACGGGACCGGGCAAGCAGGCCGGAACAAGGAGAGCGACGCACGTGGACGACATCGACCGGGCCATCCTGCGCGAACTGCAGACCGACGGGCGCATCGCCTACGCCGACCTCGGCCCCAAGGTCGGCCTCTCGGCCTCCGCGGCCCGCCAGCGCCTGCAGCGGCTGCTGGACACCAAGGCCGTGCAGGTCGTCGGCGTCACCGACCCGATGTCCATGGGCGGGCAGGCCATGGCCCTGCTCGGCATCGGCGTGGACGGCGACCCGCGCGCGGTCGCCGACGCACTGGCCGCTCGCTCCGAGGTCGTCTACGCGGTGCTGACCTCCGGCGGCTTCGACCTGTTCGCCGAGGTGGTCGCGGCGGGCCCACGCGAACTGCTGGACTTCGTCAACGACGTCGTACGGCCGATCGAGGGGATCCGGCAGATCCAGGCGTTCCCGTACTTCGGCATCCATACGCACCGTTTCCTGTGGGACGTCGGCTGATTGCCTGGTGCGGGGCGGGTACTCGGACAGCCCCGGAAGGACAACCGCTGGAGGAGGCCCGCATGACCAGCAGCACGGAGACCGGCGGCGTGACCGGTACGCCGGACAAGGACTACAACCTCATCTGGTACGTGGAGGCGTGCCTGAGCAACGCCCTGCGCCTGGAGACCTACATCCAGGACGCGGAGCGCGAGAAGGACACCGAGGTGGCCGACCTGTTCCGCAAGGCCCAGGCGGACAGCCGCAAGGGCGCGGAAATCGGCAAGGGACTGCTGCGCGGACGCCTGAACGGCGGCTGACACCGGCTTCCCGCCCTCAGGCCCGGCCTCCGTGCACGGCACGGGCGGCCGGGCCTTCGGCATGCCCAACTCGCGTTCGACACCCAGCGTTTACAGAGTTCGGGTCGACGGGCCGAACAGAGTTGCTACAGTGCTACTCGCCGGTAGCAAGTCGTACGGGGCACGGGGAGCCGGCGTGTCGCCACTCCCCGGACGGGGTCGAGTCGCACAGTCCGGCAAGGGGGCCGGGCCGCTCGCGGCTGCTGTGCACAGGTGTCGCACGGCCGTCGAACTCCAGTTCCCCACCCACCGATTCAGACAGGTGAGACCCTTCCCATGGCCCGTTCCCTGGTCGACTTACTGACCGAGCACGCCGCGCAGCACCCCGACCGGACCGCATACCGCTACCTCGTCTCCGGGGACTGCGACGGAGAGATCCAGGAGATCACCTACGCGCGGCTCGCCCGCCGTTCCCGGGCCGTCGCGGCCTGGCTGCAGGAGCGCGGCCTGACCGGTTCCCGCGCCATGCTGCTGCACCCGCCCGGCCTGGGGTTCATCAGCGACTACCTGGGCTGCCTCGCGGCCGGTGTCGTCGCCGTACCCGGCGTGCCGCCGCAGGGCCGGGCGCACAACCACCGCGCCCTGACCCGTATGAGGCGTCTGATCGCCGACGCGGACGCCAAGGTGATCCTCGGCGGCCGGGACGTGGTCAGCGCCCTGGCCGGTATGGCGGAGCACCTGCCCGAGCTGGCCGACATCACCTGCCTCACCACGGAGGACATCCCCGACGAGGCCGCCGACGCCTGGCACGCCCCCGACCTCAGCCCCGACTCGGTCGCCTTCCTCCAGTACACCTCCGGCTCCACCTCCGCCCCCAAGGGCGTGGCCGTCACCCACGGCAACCTGCTCGACAACGAGCGGATCATCACCGAACGGATGGGGCACACCCCGGAGGTCATCGAGGAGTACGGCCGCGAACTGGTCGTCAGCTGGCTGCCCGTCTACCACGACATGGGTCTCATCGGGCCGGTCCTGAACACCGTCTACCTCGGACTCACCACCACCCTCTTCTCCCCGCTGCACTTCCTGCAGCAGCCCGACCGCTGGCTGAAGGCCATCAGCCGCTACCGCCCGCACACCAGCGGCGGCCCCAACTTCGCCTACGAACTGAGCCTGAAGCACGCCACCGACGAACTCGTCGACGGCCTCGACCTGAGTTCGTGGAAGGTCGCCTTCAACGGCGCCGAACCGATACGCCCGGCCACGCTGCGCCGCTTCGCCGAGACCTTCGCCCCCGCAGGCTTCCGGCGCGAGGCCTTCTACCCCTGCTACGGCCTCGCCGAGGCGACCGTGATGGTCACCGGCGCCGCCGTGGATGCCCCGCCCACCCTCCTCGCCGCCCAGGACCTCGGGCCGCACGCCGGCGAGGCGGACGCGGCCGCGGTCGGCTGTGGCCGTCCAGGCCCCGGCCTCACGGTGACGATCGCGGACCCGGAACGGGGCACGGAACTCCCCGAGGGGCACGTCGGCGAGATCTGGGTGGGCGGAGCCAGCGTCGCCAAGGGCTACTGGCGCAACGCCCTGGCCACCCGCGAGACCTTCCGCGCCACCCTGCCCGGCCGCGAAGGCCGCTTCCTGCGCACCGGCGACCTGGGATTCCTGCGCGAGGGCGAACTCTTCGTCACCGGCCGCCTCAAGGACCTGATCGTCATCGACGGACGCAACCACTACCCGCAGGACCTGGAGCTGTCCGCCGAGATGTGCCACCCGGCCCTGCGCCCCGGCTGCACCGCCGCCTTCTCCGTCCCCGCCGGCGACGGAGTCGAAGGGGAGCAGGTGGTCCTCGTCGCCGAGGTGGCCCCGGACGCCGCGGGCGACTCGGAGAAGATCACCGACCTGATCCGCAGCGCGCTCGGCGAGGCCCACGGCCTGTCCGTACGCGAGGTCGTCCTGGTGCATCCCGGCACGATCCCCAAGACCTCCAGCGGGAAGATCCAGCGCCACGCGACCCGGACGGCCCACCTGTCCGGCTCCCTCTCGCCGGTCACCGCACCCGCCCCGCGCTGACACCACCCGCCTGCCCGCGCCGCCTTGCGGCACAACTCCCGTACACCGCCTGCCCGTTCGGCCGCCCGCGGCTCCGTCACGCCCCGACGGCCGTATCGCTCGTACGGAAAAACACACCGAGCCCGAGTTCACGAGGACACCTGCCCCGATGCCTGCGAACGAGTCCGCGAAGCAGACCGCCGAGCCGTCCCTCACCACACCGCGCAGCGTGCGGGCCTGGCTGATCTCCTCGGTCGCCGAGGCGGCCGGGCTCGACCCGCAGACCGTCGACCCGCACCGGCCGATCGCGGAATTCGGCCTGGGATCACGCCAGTTGGTGACACTGGCGGGACAGCTGTCCGAACGGATCGGCCAACCCCTGAGTCCGTCGCTGATCTTCGACCATCCCACCGTCGCAGCGCTGGCCGAGGCGGTGCTCGGTGACCCGCCCGACGCGACGGGGACGGCCCGCCCTGTGCGATCCGGCCCGGCCGGGCGGACGGACGACGACATCGCGATCATCTCCATGGCGTGTCGCTTCCCGGGCGGCGCGGACGACCCGGAGGCGCTGTGGCGGCTGCTGGCCTCGGGTGAGGACGTCATCACCGAAGTACCGCCCGGCCGTTGGAACACGCAGGGGCTGTACGACCCGGACCCGGAGTCCACCGGCACGGCGTATTCGCTGCGCGGCGGCTATCTGGCCGGCATCGACTGTTTCGACGCGGCGTTCTTCGGCATCTCCCCGCGCGAGGCCGCGGCCATGGACCCGCAGCAGCGGCTGCTGCTGCAGACCGCCTGGGAGACCATCGAGCGCGCCGGGATCGTGCCGGGCACGCTGAACGGCACCTCGACCGGGGTCTACGTCGGCCTGTACGACAGCGGCTACCTCGCCTCCGCCTCGCTGGGGCAGCTCGACGGCCATGTCGGCACGGGCTCGGCGTCCAGTGTGGCCTCCGGACGTATCGCCTACTCCCTCGGCCTGCAGGGACCGGCGGTCACAGTCGACACCGCCTGCTCGTCCTCGCTCGTCGCCCTGCATCTGGCGGCGCGGGCGCTGGCGGGAGGCGAGTGCGACCTGGCGCTGGCGGGTGGTGCCTCGCTGCTGGTGACGCCCCGCGCGCATGTCGAGTTCAGCAGGCTGCGCGGGCTGTCGCCGTCCGGGCGGTGCAGTGCGTTCTCCGCGGATGCGGACGGGGTGGTGTGGGCCGAGGGCTGCGGTCTGGTGCTGCTCAAGCGGCTTACGGACGCACGCCGGGACGGCGACCGCATCCTCGCCGTGGTCAAGGGTTCCGCGATCAACCAGGACGGGCGCAGCCAGGGCCTGAGCGCCCCGAACGGTCCGGCGCAGGAGCGCGTGCTGCGCGCGGCCCTGGACGCGGCCGGACTGCACCCCGGCGATCTGGACCACGTCGAGACCCACGGCACCGGCACACCCCTGGGTGACCCCATCGAAGTCCGGGCGCTGGCCGCCGTCTTCGGGCCCGACCGCCCCGCGGACCGGCCCCTCGGTATCGGCTCGCTCAAGTCCCACATCGGTCACGCGCAGGCCGCGGCGGGCATCGGCGGTGTCATCAAGACCGTGCTGGCGCTCCAGCACGGCGTGCTGCCCGCGACACTGCACGCCGCCACTCCGACCGGGCACGTCGACTGGCCGGACAGCGGCCTGAGCCTCGTCACCAGCCCCCGGCCGTGGCCCCGCGACGAGGAGCGGGTGCGGCGGGCCGGCGTGAGCGCGTTCGGGATCAGCGGGACGAACGCACATGTGGTCCTGGAGGAGGCGCCGCAGGACTCGGCCCGGCCCGGCGCCGACGAGCCGACTGGGCAGACCCTCTTCCCGCTCTCCGCCCGCAGCCCCGAGGCCCTTCGCGGACAGGCGGAACGCCTTCGGCAGGCGCTCGCCCGGCAACCGCAGCTGCCGCTGTCCGCCGTCGCGTCGACACTCACCCACCACCGCACCCACTTCGAGCACCGGGCGGTCCTCCAGGCCGCCGGCCGCGACGAACTGCTCGACGCCCTGCGCGGACTTGCGGCAGCAGAACCGGACCCCGGGCTGACCGTGGGCCCCCAAGAAGCCCTCCCGGAAGGGAAGTTGGCCTTCGTCTTCCCCGGCCAGGGCGCCCAGTGGGCGGGCATGGCCCGCGATCTGCTCGACAGCGACCCGGTGTTCACCGACGAGCTCGACCGCTGCGACGCGGCCCTGCGCCCGTTCACCACGTGGTCGGTCACGGCGGTCCTGCGGGGCGATGCCGCCGCCCCCTCGCCGGCGCGCGTGGATGTCGTCCAGCCGGTCCTGTTCGCCGTGATGGTCTCCCTGGCCGCCGTGTGGCGGGCGCGCGGCATACGGCCGGACGCGGTGATCGGGCACAGCCAGGGAGAGGTCGCCGCGGCCTGCGTCGCCGGGGCGCTCAGCCTCAATGACGCCGCCGCCGTGGTCGCGCTGCGCAGCCAGGCCCTGACCGAGCTGTCCGGCACCGGAACGATGGCGGTCGTCGCCCTCCCGCACACCGAGGTCGAGCCCCTCCTTGCCGCACTGGACGGGCGGGTGTCGGTCGCCGCCGTGAACAGCGGCCGCTCCACGGTGATCGCCGGCGACGTCGAACCACTCGAAGCCTTCCTCGCCGACCTCGACCGGCGGCAGGTGTTCGCCCGCCGTCTCGACGTCGACTACGCCTCCCACACGGCCCACGTGGACCCGGTCCGCGCGTCGGTCGTCGACGAGCTCGACGGCGTCACCACGTGTCCGACGTCCGTCGCCTGGTACTCGACGGTCACCGGCGAACCGGTCACCGAAGAGCTGGAGGCCGGCTACTGGTACACCAATCTGCGCGAGCCGGTCCGCTTCGGGCCGACCGTGCAGCGGATGGCGGACGACGGCTACCGCTGCTTCGTCGAACTGAGTCCCCACCCCTCGCTGCTCACCGCCATCACCACCGTCGGCGAGGAACGCGGCCACGACCTGGTCGCCGTAGGATCGCTGCGCCGCGACGAACCCGGACCCGCCTGCCTGGACCGCGCGACCGCCGAACTCCACGTCCAGGGCCGCCCCGTCGACTGGCGGCGCCTCGTTCCCGACACCGCCGCCGCCGACCTGCCGACGTACGCCTGGGACACACAGCGCCACTGGACCGAACCCGACACCACCGCGAACGGGCCCGCCCTCTTCGACCGCGCCGCCCACCCGGTCCTCGGCATCCAGCTGCAGTCGGCCGACGCAACCCGCTGGACCTTCCGCAACGAGTGGTCCCCGGCCACCGCCGCCTGGCTGCCGGACCACACCGTGTTCGGACAGACGGTGGTGTCGGGCACCACCCTGATGGAGCTGTGCCGCGCAGCGCTCGCCGTAGCCCGCCCCGAGTCCCGCGACGACCTGGCCGACCTGCTGCTGCTCGCGCCCCTGACCCTGCCCGATGCCGGCACGGTCGAGGTGTCGGTCGAGGTGGACACCTCCGCCCCCGTGCCGGAGATCACCGTGCACAGCCGCCCGCGCGGCCAGGAGACGACGGGCTGGACCCTGCACGCCACCGCGTCGGCGGCCGGCCCCGGCCCTGACGCCGTCGCGTCGCCGCCCGTATGGCCGCAGACGGCCGAGGAGGTCTGGCGGGAGGACACCTATCAGCGGCTCGCCGCCCTCGGGCTCGACTACGGCCCCGCCTTCCGGGGCGTCCGGTCGGTGGTCGCGACCGGCGAGGACGAACTGCTGGCGCGGCTCGCGCTGCCACCCGTGACCGGGGACGCGGCCGAGGCGTACCCGGTCCATCCGGCACTGCTGGATGCCGCGTTGCAGGCGGCCGCCGCCTTCGACACGTCTGCCGGCCGGGCGCTGCTGCCCGTGGCGGTGGGCCGCTGCGTCCTCCCGCCGGGCGGGGCCGGCGAACTGACCGCGATGGTGCGGCGCAAAGGTGGCACCGGGACGGACCTCGTCCTGGACGTGACGCTGTGGGACGCGGACGGCATCCCGGCAGGCCGCCTGGAAGGCGTACGGCTACGGGCCGCCGACCCCTCGGACCTGCGTGCGGGCTCGGAACACGCCCGGCACCTGTACGAAGTGGCGTGGACGGCACTGCCCGAAGCGGCGGTGACGGGCGAGCATGCGACCTGGACGGTGATCGGTGACCGCTCGGACCCGGACGTCGCGGCGATCGTACGGGGCCTCACGTCGGCGGGAGCCGAGCTGCGCGAGTCAGGTGGCGACACCGTCGTACGGCTGTGGCCGCGCCCGGCGGCCGAGGCCGAACAGGCAGCTGCGGCAGGCGAGTTGGCGGCCCAAGCCCTCACAGAGGTGCAGGAACTCATCGCCCTCCCGCCCGGCGGGGCGCCCGCGCGGACCCTCTGGGTGACCCGCGGTGCGGTCGCGACCGGCGACTGCGACACCGTGCCGGGCCTGGCGCAGTCGGTGCTGTGGGGCCTGGCCCGCAGCATCCGCAGCGAGCACCCCGACCTCGGACTGGCCCTGCTCGACGTCGACGGCGACATCGACAGCGCTCATGCCGCGACCGCGATGCTTGCTGCCGTCACGTATGCCGATGAACCCGAACTCGCCCTGCGGAACGGTGAGTTGCTGGCGCCGCGTCTGGTGCGCGCCCGCCCGGCCGACGCGCTGCGGATCCCGGCCGGGGACTGCTACCGGCTGACCGGCATTCCGGCCGAGGTCGCCCTGCGCCCGGCCGCACGTCAGATGCTCGGGCCCGCCCAGGTGCGGATCGAGGTGCACGCCGTCGGCCTGCATCCCACGCACATCTCCTGCGCCGGTCTGCTCGTCGAGGTCGGTCCCGAGGTCGAGGGCCTGGCCTGCGGTACGCGGGTCGTCGTCCTCACCGAGGCCACGCCCGGGTCCGAGCTGGTCGCGGACGCGCGGCTGGTCGCCGTGGTCCCGGACGATGTGCCGTTCACGGCCGCGGCCGCCGTGTCCCTCGCAGCCGAGGGCGAGCGGTGGGCCGAGGCCCTGCGCGCGGCCGTCCACGCCCCCGTACGTCCGCAGGTCTTCCCGGTCACCGCCGCGCGGGAGGCGCTACGCCGCCGGGAGGCGTCCGGCCGCCCCGTCGTCCTCGACCTCGTCGGCCGTCCCTCTCTCGTGCCCACCGACGGCACGGTCCTCATCACCGGCGGCCTGGGCGCGGTCGGCCGGCAGATCGCCCGCCTGTTGGCCGAACGGGGCGTTCCCCGGCTTCTGCTGACCTCTCGTCAGGGCGGCGCCGACCCTCGGGCCGCCGAGGTCGTCGCGGACCTGACCGCACTCGGCGCCGAAGTCGAGGTGGCCGCCTGCGACGTCGCGGACGCCACCGCCCTGGCCGGTGTGCTCGCCGATGTCGGCGACACGTTGCCGTTGCGGGGTGTGGTGCACTGCGCCGGAGTCCTCGCCGACGGCGTGATCGCCGAGCTGACTCCCGATCGACTCGCGCAGGTGCTGCGCCCCAAGGCCGATGGCGCAGCCCATCTGCACCGGCTGACCGCCGACCTGCCGCTGGAGCTGTTCCTGCTGATCTCGTCGGCCGCAGGCGTCGTCGGCAACGCCGGGCAGGCCAACTACGCGGCCGCCAACGTCTTCCTCGACCAACTGGCCCACCACCGCAGGGCGCTCGGCCTGCCCGCCGCCTCGATCTCCTTCGGCGCGTGGGCCGGCGAGGGCCTTGCCGCCGTACACGCCGACCTGGAGCGGATGGCCCGCCTGGGCCACCGCGCCCTCACCGCCGAGCAGGGCCGCGCTCTCGTGGAGCTCTCGCTGCGCCGCGGCACACCGCACCTGCTCGCCTGGCACCTGGACCTGCCCCGCCTGCGCGACAACGCGGCGGCCACCGGCGCTCTGTGGACCTCCCTGCTGGCCTCGCCGCGCCCCGACCGGCAGACGGGCCGCGGGTTGGCCGACCGTCTGGCCCGGCTGACGGACACCGAGCGCGCCGCCCGGGTCCTGGAGCTGGTGTGCGAGGAGGCCGCCCACGCCCTGGGCCTGCCCTCGCCCCGGTCCGTCCGCCCCGACCAGCCGCTGCGGGACCTGGGCATGGACTCCGTGACGGCCGTCGACCTGCGCAACCGCCTCGGCACCCGCTTGGGCGTGCGGCTGCCCGCCACCCTGCTCTTCGACCACCCCACTCCCGCCCGCCTCGCCGATCACCTGCTCGCCACCGCGCTCGCACCGGACGGCGGCAGGCTCCGCCCCACCGCGCCGGACGGGCAGCAGGCCCGGGCGACGCCGCCTGCGTCCGACGAGCCCGTGGCCGTCATCGCGACGGCCTGCCGCCTGCCGGGCGGGGTCGGATCCCCGCAGGAACTGTGGCGGCTGGTCGCGGAGGGCCGCGACGCGGTGGGCCCGTTCCCGGCCGGGCGCTGGGACGTGGAGTCCCTCTACGACCCCGACCCGGAGGCGCCGGGCAAGTCGTACGCCCGCGAAGGCGGATTCCTCGACGACATCGACTCCTTCGACGCGGCGTTCTTCGGCATCACACCGAAGGAGGCCGAGGCCATGGACCCGCAGCAGCGGCTGCTGCTGGAGACGGCCTGGGAGTCCGTGGAACGCGCCGGGATCGTGCCCGCCGAACTGGCGGGCAGCACCACCGGCGTCTACGTCGGCATGTTCGCCGGCGACTATCTGGCCGGGGCGCGGCTCGACCAGCTGGACGGCTACGTCGGCACCGGCTCGGCCCTGAGCGTGGCCTCCGGCCGGCTCGCCTACACGCTCGGGCTGAACGGCCCGGCCCTGACCGTGGACACGGCCTGCTCGTCCTCGCTGGTGGCGGTGCACCTGGCGGCGCAGGCACTGCGTTCCGGCGAGTGCGACCTGGCCCTGGCGGGCGGGGTGACGCTCATGGTCACCCCGCAGACCTTCGTGGAGTTCAGCCGCCTGCGCGGTCTGTCCCCGACCGGCCGCTGCCGGTCCTTCTCGGACGCCGCCGACGGCGCGGTCTGGGCCGAGGGCGCCGGCATGGTCGTACTGAAGCGGCTGAGCGACGCCCGCCGCGACGGGGACGAGGTACTGGCCGTGCTGCGCGGCACCGCGGTGAACCAGGACGGCCGCAGCCAGGGGCTGTCCGCACCGAACGGTCCGGCGCAGGAACAGGTGATCCGGCGGGCCCTGGAGCTGTCCGGACTCGCCCCGGCCGACATCGACTACGTGGAGGCCCACGGGACCGGCACCACACTCGGCGACCCGATCGAGGCGAACGCCCTCGCGGAGGTCTTCCGCGCCTCGCGCCCCGCCGGCCGGCCGCTGTACCTGGGCTCGCTCAAGTCCAACATCGGCCATTCCCAGGCGGCTTCGGGCGTGGCCGGGCTGATCAAGGTGGTCGAGTCGCTGCGGCACGGCCTGCTGCCCCGCACCCTGCATGCGGAGACCCCCAGCCGCCATGTGGACTGGGCCGACAGCGGGCTGCACGTGCTGCGGGAGGCGGTGGCCTGGCCGGCCGGCGAGCGGCTGCGACGTGCCGGAGTGAGCGCCTTCGGCATCAGCGGCACCAATGCACACGTGATCGTGGAGGAGGCGCCGCCGGTCGAACCGCCCGCCACCGAGGGGCGGCCCGTGCCGTCCAGGCGCCTGTTCGTGCTGTCGGCGCGCACCGAGGACGCGGTGCGCGGCCAGGCCGCACGGCTCGCCGGGCACCTGACCGGCGACGTGGCACTGCCGGACGTGGCCCACGCCCTGGCCAGGCACCGCAGCCACTTCGAGCGGCGCGCCGCGCTGGTGGCAGGTGACCGGGACGAACTGCTGGCAGAGCTGGAGGAGTTGGCCGGTGGACGGCGGCCCGTGGGGGCGCGTCGTGAGGAGCCGTCCGGGAAGGTGGCCTTCGTCTTCGCCGGGCACGGGGGCCAATGGCCCGGTATGGGCGTGCAGTTGACGGCGGACTCGGATGCCTTCCGTGAGGAGCTGGCCCGTGTGGACGAGGCGGTCCGTCGGGAGGCGGGCTGGTCGGTCCTGGACGTCCTGCGCGCGCCGGAAGCGCTGGCCCCGCTGGGCCGCACCGAGTACCTGCAGCCGACCCTGTTCGCGGTGAACGCGGCGCTGGCCGCCGCCTGGCGCGCACTCGGTGTCGCCCCGGACGCCGTGGTCGGACACAGCCTGGGCGAGATCGCCGCCGCATACAGCGCCGGCGCCCTCACGCTCGAAGATGCCGTGGCGGTGGTGTGCGGGCGCGCGCGGGCGGCCGTACCGCTCGTCGGCAAGGGCGGCATGCTCGCCCTGGAGCTCCCGCGCACCCGGGCGGAGGAGCTGCTGGAGCCGTATGCGGGGCGGCTGTTCGTCGCCGCGGTCAACAGCGGGCAGTCCACGGCCGTGTCCGGCGACGCGGACGCGCTGAGCGACCTGCTCGGCCAGTGTCAGGAGCTGCAGATCCCGGCGCGGCGGCTGTCCACCCCCTTCGCGTCGCACACCCCCCTGATGGCAGCGCTCCACGACGAACTGCTCGACCGCATCGGCACCGTCCGGGGCACGCCGACCACGACGCCGCTGTACTCGACGGTGACGGCACAGCCCGTGCCGGGGGACCGGCTGGACGCCGGGTACTGGTATCGCAACCTCAGCGAGCCGGTCCGCTTCGGGGACACGATCCGGCGGATGCTGGACGACGGATACCGGTACTTCGTGGAGCTCAGCCCGCACCCCTCGCTCGGCTCCGCCATCGAAGCGGTCGCCGCCGAAGCCGGAATCGACGCCGTGAGCATCGCCTCCCTCCACCGGGAGGAGGGTGGTCTCGATGACCTGCTGCGCAGGCTGGGGGAGTTGTACACGGCCGGGCACATCCCCGACTGGCAGGCTCTCTTCCCGGCCGGGCGCCGCGTCGACCTGCCCACCTACGCCTTCGCCCGCGAACGCCACTGGCGCACGCCGGCTTTCGCGGCGGGCGGCCTCTCACCCTTGCTGGGCACGCACATCGAGGCCAGTGACGAGGCGGACCGCCACCTCTTCCAGACCGAGATCGACCTGCGTGACGGCCGTTTCGCCTATCTCAGCGACCACCGCGTCACCGGCGAGATCTGGCTGCCCGCCGCGGCCTTCCTGGACATGGCGCTCGAGGCCGCATCGGCCGTGCAGAACGGCGGCGAAGTGGCGCTGGCCGATGTCCGGTTCGACCAGCCGCTGCGTCTGGACGCACAGCGACCGGTGCGGCTGCAACTGGTCCTGCGGCCCACCGAGGACGGCGCGCGTCACTTCACCATCGCCTCGGCCGCGGCCTCCGCGCGCTGGGAGCGGCATGTCAGCGGACGCGTCATCGCGGTGAGCGGCGAACGAGCCCCGGACGAGCGCGAAGCACCGGCTGCCCTGCGCGACCAGTGCGGCCAGGAGGCCGACCTGTCCGCCGTCTACGCCCAACTCGCCGCCCTCGGCATCGACTACGGCCCGGCCTTCCGAGGCCTGGAGCAGGGCCGTTCCGGGGACTCGGCCGCGTGGGGAAGGCTTGCCCCGCGGCCGGCCGCCGGTCATCTGCTGCACCCGGCCGTCCTCGACGCCGCCTTCCACACGGCGGCCCTGCCGCACGACACACCCGCAGGCCGCGCCTTCGTCCCCGCCGGAGCCGGACGGCTGCACTTCACCGGACGCAGGACGACTCCCGTGTCGACGACGTGCCGACTGCGCTCCATGGACGGCGACAGAGCAACCCTCGACCTGCGACTGTACGACGGGGACGAGCAACTCCTCCTCGCCGTCGAGGAGTTCGAACTCGCCGCGCTCTCCCCACTGGACGGCGCACTGTTCGAGACCTGCTGGCAGCCGCGCCCGCCCGCCAAACAGGCGCCCACCCAGGGCAGTTGGCTGATCCTGGCCGACGAGACGGGCGTCGCCGCCGAACTCGCCGACCGGCTCGACGCTGCTTCGGTGCCCCATGTGATCGCCCACAGGGGCGGGGCATACGACGTCCAGGGCCCCGGCCGGTACGTGCTCGACCCGGCCGACCCGCAGCACCTGACCCGTCTGTTCGACGACGCATTTGCGCACACGGCACCCGAGCGCATCGTGCAGCTGTCCGCGCTCGACGCCCCGGCGATCGACGATGCGCGCACCGCGCAGGATGCGGCGCGGCTGTGCTGCCTGAGCACCCTGCACCTGGTGCGGACGCTCACCGACCGGGGACAGGGCGCGGCGCCCCGCCTGTTCACGGTCGTCCGCGGCAGCCAGGCCGCGGGTGACAGCACCCAGGTGACCCGCCCCGAACAGGCCCTGGCCTGGGGCTTCGGCCTCGCCCTCGCCCAGGAGCACCCGGAGCTGAGGACCACCCTGATCGACCTGCCGCCCACGGACGGCCTGGACGCCCTGTGGACACAACTGCGGCACGCCGACGACGAACGCCTCGTCGCGCTGCGCCGCGCGGACCGCCTGGTGCCGCGCCTGGCCCGCACCCGTCCCGACGACGGCGCCCGCGACAATGCCACCTCGGACGGCGTGCACCTGATCACCGGCGGTCTGGGCGGCCTCGGCCGCGTCGCCGCCGAGCGACTGGTACGGCGCGGCGCGCGGCAGTTGGCCCTGCTGGGCCGCAGCGCGCCGACCCCGCAGGCATCCGTGTGGGTCCAAGACCTGGAAGAGCGCGGCGTCACCGTGCACGTCGTCCATGCCGACGTGGCCGACCGCGCCGGCCTGACGGCCGCCCTGGACGCCGTACGACGGGAAGCCGGACCGATCACCACGGTCGTCCACACCGCGGGCGTCCTGGACGACGCCACGGTCGCGAACCTGAGCGACGAGCGCGTCCTGAACGTCCTGGCCCCGAAGGTACTGGGCACCACCCTGCTCACCGAACTGGTCCCCGAGGCCGAGAACCTCGTTCTGTTCGCCTCGGCGGCAGGACTGCTCGGCTCGGCCGGCCAGAGCCCCTACTCGGCGGCCAACGCCTTCCTCGACGCCTGGGCCCACCACCTCTGCCTCGCCGGGAGGCGTGCGCTCAGCCTGGACTGGGGTGCGTGGACCGGCGTCGGCATGGTCGCCGCCGACGCCACCCGGGCCGCCGAAACCAGCCGCTCGGGCCTCGTCGCCTTCACCCCCGCAGAGGGCGGCGAAATGTTCGACCGCATCCTGGCCACCGAACGCCGCCAACTCGCCCCGATGGCCCTGGACTGGGAACTGCTCGCCCTGGACGCCGACGCCGCACGCACCCGTCCCCTCCTCGCCGACCTGGCCACCGTCCCCACGGGCCCGCAAGGCTCCGACGACCTGGTCCAGCAGGTGTTCGCGGCGACCACGTACGAGCAGCGCACGGAACGGCTCGAGGCATATGTGCGCGCCAGGGTCGGCCAGGTCTCCGGCGGCGCCGTGGACGCCTTGGCCACCACGGCCCTGAAGGAACTGGGCCTGGACTCCCTCATGCTGGTGCGACTGCGCAACTCCTTCGCCCGCGAGCTGGGCGCCGAACTCCCGTCCACCGCGGTCTTCTCGGCGACCGACATCCGAGGCCTCGCCCAGGCCCTGGCCACAGCCCTGCCCGAACGCAGCACGGTGGCGCCCCGGACCGAAGCGGCCACCGAAGTGCCGGACAGCGAACTACGCCCGGCCACCCGTGACGTCGTGCGTCTGCTGCGCAGCGCCCGCCCGGACATGCCGGCCGCGGCCCATGCCGTCGGCCTCGCCGTACGGCTCACCGACGCGACCACCCGTGCCACGCTGACCGGCATCCTCGCCCGCCTGGCCGCCCGGCACGCGGCCCTGCGCACCGCGATCGTCACCGGCAGCGAGGGAGGCAGGCAACTGCGGGTGGAGCGGGAGCCCGCGCAGCCGCTGCTGCGTTGGACGGCCGTACCCGCAGCCGACGAACTCGACGCCGCCGCCCGGCTGCGCGGGCTGCTCGAGCCGCCGTTCGACCTCACACAGCCCCCGCTGTGGCGGTTCGAACTCCTCGACGGCGGTGAGCGCGGCCAGATCCTGCTGTACGGCGCCCATCACGCGGTCAGCGACCTGCAGTCCCTGCTGCTGGTGGCCGCCGAGATCGACGCCGAACTGTCCGGCACCACCCTCCCGGGCACGGTCAGCAACCGTGACCTGGACCTGCTGATCGAGGCGCAGCAGCCGGCGGAGGGTCCGGGAACCGGTGCGGCCGAGTGGCGCGAGGCCTTCCACGGCAGTGAGCGCCTCGACCTGACGCTCACTCATCCGCGCCCCGCCGCACGCTCCTACCGGGCCGGCAGCGTGAGCGTGACGATCCCCGACGGCCTCATGCAACGCGTGACGGGGGCCGCGAGCAGCCTCGCCGTCACACCCGCCGCCTTCTGCCTGGGCACCCTGACCGTGCTGCTGGCCAGGCTGCGGGAACGGGAACGCTTCGTCCTCGCCGTGCCGGTCGACACCCGTATCCATGCCGATGCGTTCGACGCGGTGGGCTTCTTCGGGGTACCGGTGCCCTTCCCCGCCGAGGCGAGGGCGCAGGAGCGGATCGAGGACGTGCTGCGCCGCACCGACAGCCGCCTGGAGAAGATCCTCACGAAGGGCGCGATGTTCTCGGACGTCCTGCCGGTGCTGGCCAAGCAGGGCCTGTACCGGCCCGACGCGCCGCTGGTGGAGGTGTACTTCAACTACGTCCGTGCCGCGGGCAGGCTCACCGGCCTGGACGTGCTGCCGGTGGGAACCGGCTACTCCGACCTCGACCTCATGATCACCGTGACCCCGGAGGCCGGCCGCATCCGGCTCGACCACAACCTCGACATCCTCGACACGGCCACGGTCGCCGGGCTGGGGGAGGAACTGGTGCGGCTGCTCGCGCAGACGGCCGAGGACGCCTCGCGCTCGGTGGGCACGTCTCCTGCCGTCGGCGACGAGGCTCCCGCGGCATCCGCTCCGCGCCCCGCACTCGCCCTCGCCGCCACCTTCGCCCTCGGCCACCTGCCCCTGATGTGCGAGGCGGCCCTCAACGACGGGGCGCCGGAGGGCGCGGCGACGCGCGTCGCGGAAGCCCCGTACCACCACGTGCTGGCCGGTCTGAGGGATCCTTCCGGTGTCTTCGCCGACCCGGCGACGGCAGTGGGCGTGGTGCTGCTGCGGGCGGCGGACCTGGAGCGGTTCGGGCCGGTGGACGACGCGCTGCTCGCCGAGCTGCGCACCGCCTACCCGGCCGCCCTGCGCGCCCTGGCCGAGCGCACCCGTAAGCCGATCATCGTCGGCTTCCTGCCCGCCGCACACACCCCGGAGCGCCTGCAGCGCTGGGAGCGTGAACTCGCAGCCAAGCTCGGCGAGTTGCCCACAACAGCCGTACTCGGCCCCGACGAGTGGACCGGCCTGCACTCCGTCGAGGAACGCTTCGACGAACGCACCGAGCGCCTGGCCCACCTCCCCTTCACCCCCCACTTCCAGGCGGCCGTCGCCCTGCGTCTCGCCGAGGTCGTGCGGGCCGTGCGCCGTCCCGCGCCGAAGGTCATCGCGGTGGACGGCGACGAGACCCTGTGGGGCGGGGTGGCCGGAGAGATCGGCCCGGCGGCGGTGAACCTGACCGGTGCCCGGGCCCGGCTGGCACGCAGGCTGCTCGAATGGCGTGCGGCCGGCGCGCTGCTGGTGCTGATGAGCAACAACGACGAGGACACGGTGCGAGCCGTCCTGGACCGCCCGGACAGCCTGCTGAAGCCGGAACACTTCAGCGTGCTCTCCGCAGCCTGGGGCCCCAAGCCGGACCGCCTCGCCGAGGCGGCGCACACGCTCGGCCTCGGCCTGGACAGCTTCCTGTTCCTCGACGACAACCCCGCCGAGATCGCCAAGGTGCGCTCGGCGCTGCCGCAGGTGCTCTCGGTCACCTGCCCACCGGCCCCCGAACTCGGAGCGTTCCTCGGCCGTCTGTGGCCGCTGGTGCCTTCCGCGGCGACGTCCGAGGACGCGCTGCGCGCCCGCTTCTACGAACAGGAACGGGAGCGGGACACCGCCCGCGAGCAGGCAGGCTTCGAGGAGTTCCTGGCCGGGCTGCAACTGGAGGTCGCCATCCGGCCCCTGACCGCCGCCGACGTGCCGCGGGCCGAGCAACTGGTGCGCCGCACCAACCAGTTCACCCTCCACCCGCGCTCCGACGACGGCCTCGACGTCGCCCGCTGGCGCGAGCACGGCGAGGTGTGGACGGCAGCAGCCCGGGACCGCTTCGGCGACTACGGCCAGATCGCCCTGCTCGCCCTGCGTGCGGACGGCGACCTGCTCGACGTGCCGGCCTGGCTGATGAGCTGCCGCGCCCTCGGCCGGGGCGTCGAGGAACGCCTGCTGCAGTGGCTCGCCGACCGCGCCGAGGAGCTCGGCTGCACCAAGGTCCGGCTGACCGCGCAGCGCACCGGACGCAACGCACCGGCCCGTCGGCTGCTGGCCGCCCTGGGCGGGGGAGCGCAGGACGACGAGCGCCTGGAGTGCGTGGTCACGCCCGAACATCTGCGGGCGTTCCGCTCCTGGCAGCAGTGACCGGTGATCAGGCACAGCAAGAAGAAAGGAACCGCGGAAATGGTTGCTGACATGGTGAAGGGCACTCATGCGTGAGACGAACGAGGACACGTCGGCGTACGCAGGTCAGCGGGCGACGGCCGAGTCGATCGAACGCGGCGGAGGCGGACTCAGCGTCAGCGACCTGCTGGCGAGGGTCGTGCCGGCTGCCGTGCCCGCGCACTCCGCCACCGCCGCGGGCGCCTCACCCGACACGGACCCGCCCCCGGATGTCGACGTGCTGGCCGCCGTCATCGCCGCGGCGGCCGGCCGCCATCTGCCCGAGGGGCATCTCGCGCCCGACGCCGACTTCTTCGACGCCGGGGGCAGTTCCGTGAATGCGGTGGAACTCGTGGCGGAGCTGGAGGAGGAACTGGGCATCGAGGTCGATCTCGACGAGGTGTTCGCCGACGCCCGCCCCAGCAGCCTCGCCCGCCGCTGGGCACGGATCCCCGGCATCAGGGCCGTCGCCCCCACTGTCACCACCGCGGGACACTCGACCGCCGGGTCGACGACTGCGCCGCCCGTGCCCTCTCCGCGCACACCATCGCCCCCGGCCGCACGGTCGGCCGAGCCCGCCCATGCGCCGCACAGCACCGCCCGCCGCGAAGACCTCGACCAGATCCTGGCCGACCTCGCCCTGGCCGACCGCCTCCCGTTCGTCTCCGCGCCCGAGCCGCTGCCGCCCCGCCGGCTCCTGCTCACCGGCGCGACCGGCTTCCTCGGCAGCCATATGCTCCTGGACCTGCTGCGCCACAGCGACGCCCATGTGTACTGCCTGGTCCGCGCCGCCGACGAGGCAGCCGCCCGGACCCGGCTCGGCGAGGCCCTGCGCAGCTACCGGCTGCCCTGGTCGACGGAGGTCCGCCGCCGCATCACGGTGCTGCCAGGCGACATCCGCCGCCCGCAGCTGGGCCTGAGCGAGGAACGGTGGAACGAGCTCGCGCACGAACTGGACGGCATCGTGGGCGTCGCCGCGGCCGTGGACTTCCTGCGCGGCTACCAGTCACTGCGTGCGAGCAACGTCCTCGGTACCCTCGCCCTGGCCGAACTGGCGGCCGCAGGCCGCCCCAAGCCCCTGCACCACATCTCCTCCATCGCGGTCTTCAACGAGGTCGGCATCACCTCCATGGGCGAGGACGACCCGCTGGCCCACGCCGACCGCCTCATCGCGGGCTACGACCAGACCAAGTGGGCCGCTGAGGTCGCCCTGCGCCGCGCCCGCGACCACGGCCTGATCGTCACCGCGCTGCGCCCGGGCGGCATCGGAGGCCACACCAGAACCGGCGCCTACAACCCCCAGGACCTCTCCAGCGGCCTCGTCTCGGCTTTCGGCCGCTTCCGCACCGTGCCCGCCTTCCGATACCTCAACGTCGCCCCGGTGGACTGGGTCAGCCGGGTCGCCGTCGGTGTCATCTGCGAACCCGACGCCTGGGGCTTCGACTACAACCTGACCGGCGTGCCCAACACCCTCGACGACGTGGTACAGGACATGGCGCTGGGCGGCATGCACGTGCGCGTCAAGGACTGGGACGACTGGCGCACCGACGCCCTGGCCCGCCTGCAGGCCGAACCGATACCCGAACTGACCTTCCTGACCCGGGTGTTGCAGAGTCCCACCGCACTCAAGCTGTGCGAGGCGACCCTCAAGGGGCCGGCGGCCACCGGAGAACGCACCGCCCACCTCGTCGAGGCTCTCGGCCTGCCCCCGGCCACCCGCTACGGCGCCCGCGCACAGCTCAAGACCTTCGAGCGGCTGGCGGGCGACGGTCTGGCCCGGCTGCCGCACAAGGACGACCAGCCCCACCTCTGGTTCACCGAGACCACGGAGGGCCAGGTGGGCCCGGTCGCGGCCGCCGCCGACACGCCCTGCTCGATGGCCCTCACCCTCTCCATCGCGAGCATGCACCAGCTGGTCACCGAGCGCCGTATCGACGTACGCGGAGACCTCACCTGCCCGGCCGTCCACCCCGGCCCGCTCACCGTGGAGCGCGGCGACGTGTGGATCCGCCCCGAGGAGGGCATCCCCGAACACCACGGCCTGACCCACCAACTCCTGCGCTATCGGCTGCTGCTGCGCGACACGGATGGCGGCAGCTGGTGGCTGGAGGGCCGCAAGCACGCCCGCGCCCGCCGCGACCTCTGGCGCCAGACCCGTGCGCTGACCGTCGAGATCGGACGCGAGGGCGAATCCGCCCTCCTGGCGGGCGAGTTGGTCGTGCCCGCGGACAGCTACGTACGCGACCAGATCGACGGCATCCAGGTCGACCCCCGTCTCACCGGCCGGGAGCAGCGCGCCGCCAAGCTGACCTGGCTCGCCTGGTTCGGCCTCCAGATGGGCCGCGGCCTGCTCGGCCCCTTCACTCGGGCCGCCGCCGACCTCCTCGACCTGCGCCGCACCCCGCACCCCACGGAGCACAACCGATGATCTTCAAGGCGACCAAACCCACCACCAGGCCGGCCCTCCGCAAGGTCAGAACCACCCCCGCCCTGCGCCGCCTGCAGCACCGTCTCGACCCGCAGAGCGTCGAGGAGATCCCCTTCCACGCCGGGGACGGCGTACGCCTCGGCCTGACCCGCATCGACACCGGCGAGCCGGACCGGCCCGCGGTGCTCCTGCTGCACGGACACACGGCCTCCGCGGACATGTTCCTGCTGCCCGAGATCCGCAACCTCGTCGACGTCCTGATCGACGACGGCTACGAGCCCTGGCTGCTGGACTGGCGCGGCAGCTGCCGCCTGCCCTACAACGCCACCGGCCGCAAATACACCTACGACGACGTCGCCCTGTACGACATCCCCGCCGCCGTCTCCCACATCCGCGCCCGCATCGGCGAGGACCGCCCGCTGTTCGCCGTGGCCCACTGCATCGGCGCGCTCACCCTGTCCCTGAGCATGACGGCTGGCCTGATACCGGGCCTGGCGGGCGTGGTCGCGCAGGGCGTGTTCCTCACCCCGAAACTCGCCGGCCGCACCTCGCTGCGCATGTCCCTGGCCGCAGAGCTCCTCAAGTCCCGCCTCGACCACATCCCCGTCGACTTCCGCACCGTGGGACTGCGGTCCAAGTACACGCCTCTGTTCGCACTGGCCTCCCGCAAGGCCGACTGCCCCGACCCCACCTGCCAGATCCTGCACCACTCGGCATGGGGCACCGGCGCCTCGCTCTTCGTCCACGAGCACCTGACCGAGACCACCCACAACCGGCTCGCCGAACTCCTCGGCCCCGCACCCCTGTGGATCCTGCCGCATCTGCGCCGCATCGAACTGGCCCGCACCGTGGTCCGCTGGCACGACACCGACCACCGCTATGCGGCCCTGCCCCCCAACGCGCTGGACGCGGCCGGCCGCATCGACACCCCGCTGCTGCTCCTCGCGGGCAGCGACAACGGCCTCTGGCTGGACTCCCAGCAGCTGTGCCGTGACGTCCTCGCCCGCCGCCACCCGCACCTGGACGTGACCTACACCGAGATCCCCGGCTACGGCCACCTGGACACCTTCCTCGGCCGGGGCGCCGCACTCGACGTCTTCGGGCACATCCTCGACTTCCTCGGCGAACGCCGGTGACGAGGGCCCCGCCGACCGCTAACGTACTCGCCAGTAACCGCACTGTTCTCCTGGAGGCACGATGCCGCAGCTCGAAGTCGACGGCGCAGCGCTGACGTACGACGACGAGGGCCCCCGCGACGGTGACGGCGTGCCCCTGGTGTTCATCCACGGCTGGACAGCCGACCGCCACCGCTGGGACCACCAGATGGCGCACTTCGCCGAGAAGCGCCGGGTGGTCCGGCTCGATCTGCGCGGCCACGGCGACAGCAGCGGCGCGGGGGTGCCCACCGTCGCGGAACTGGCCACCGACGTCCTCGCCCTGCTCGACCATCTCGGGGTGGAACGGGCGGTCCTGGTGGGCCACTCGATGGGCGGCATGATCGCGCAGACCATCGCCCTCGACCACCCCGAGCGCGTCGAGCGCCTCGTACTGGTCGGCTCCATCGCCCGCATGACCTACAGCCGTGGCCGGGGCCTGCTGATGGCGGCCTCGACGCTCGTCCCCTACAAGCTGTTCGTCGCCACCAACATCCAGCGCGCCTTCGCTCCGGGCTATCCCCGGGAGGAGGTCCGCGCCCACATCAAGGCGTCCGCGGCCACCCCGCGCGAGGTCGTCATGACGCTCTACGGCGCCATGCGCGCCTTCGACGTCCTGGACCGGGTCGGGGAGATCCGCGTACCCACCCTGCTGATCCACGGCTACCACGACATCCAGCTGCCGGTGCGGCAGATGCTGCGCATGGCCAAGGCCTACCCGGACGCCGAGGTCCGCATCATCGACGCCGGCCACGAACTGCCGCTGGAGAAGCCGGCGGAACTCACCGCCGCCCTTGAGCGGTTCCTCGCCCGCGGGTGAGGTGATCAGCGGGCCAGCCGGGCCCGGACACCGCCGACGGCGGCGGCGGGCCGGGCCGTGGCCCGCACGGACCGGCGTACCAGATGGGCGTCGCGCCGCAGATCGTGGGCGGCGTGCCGGCCACGCCACGCCAGCGAGGGGGCACCTGCCGTGTCGTCGGCCGCGATCAGCAGACCGCCGAGCATCGACAGGTTCTTGAAGAAGTGGATGCGCTGCTGGGTGCGCTCCTCGGGGTCGTCCGCCTCCCAGAAGCGGTGACCCGCAAGTGTCGTCGGCACCAGCGTGGCCGCAATGGCGAGCGCGGCCGGCCGTGGCAGTCGGCCACTCGCCAGCAGCAGACCCGCCACCACCTGTACGGCCCCGTTGAGCCGTACGACCTGCTCGGTGCGGTCCGGCAGGGCGTCGACCCGCTCGGTGACCGGCTGGACGACGGGCTCCGCCACCGGCGCGACCTCCTCGGGAGCGCGCAGCGTGTTCAGACCGCCGGAGACGAACATGGAGGCGAGCATGGGGCGGCCGACCAGACGCAGAAGACTCATGACCCTCTCCAAAGGATGGGCGCGTGCAGAGACCCACCGAGTTCCCGCCCCGCTGTGGTCGATGCCACGTCACCGGACCGGATGCGGGCATGTCGCTGCCCGAGCCGGCGAGCTACCGTTTTTCCCAGCCCCTTGCTCTCTCCCCACGCAGTACGGACGGCCCCGCAGTGCTCGCAGACCTCTCACCGCTCATCGCGGCGACCGCCCAGTGGCTGACCTGCGCCTACCCCTCGGGTGGCGGCGCACTGGCCTCGGCCCTGTGCGAGGTGCAGGCCCGCCAGGCCGTGACGGTCGCGGCCTGGCTGCGCTACCCCACCCCGGTGGACGCGGCCCTGGTCGGCATGGCAGGCCCTGGCGGATCCGCCCGGCTCGACTGGATCGCCGGCGCGGACGACCAGGGCGACCACGACACGGACGCCCACGCCTGGCGCACCTGGGTCGACGAGGTCGTGGCCAGCTGGGCGGCCTGTCTGCTGAGCGACCCGGAACTGGCCGGCCGCGCCGTGGCCGCTCTCGCCGAGGGCAGCCACACGGCGAAGGCGCCCGTCGCGTTCCGGCGCCTGGTCGCCCCCGACGAGAGCGACCGTAGGGCAGCGGCCCTGCTGCGCCACCCCGACCTGCTCGCCCCGGTGACCGCCCTCCATCAGGAGCAGCTGATGGCCCTGCTCAAGGCCGAACAGCCCGCCTGAGAGCAGGCCGTCCGGTCGGCGGTCCGTCCCGTCACTCGTGCTTGCCGCGCCCGCTCAGCGCGTCACGCATCCGGTCTACCAGCCCGGCCCCCGGCGCCAGCAGCTTGTTGGCCGGAGGCTTGTCGGGTGCGGAGGGGTGCGGCCGGGTCGGTGCCAGCTTCTTGGCCTGGCGGATCTTGTCTCCCAGCTCGTCGAGGGCCTCCGCCGAGCATGCCGTGCGCAGCTGGGGGAAGAGGTTCTCCTCCTCGTCGGCGATGTGCGCGCGTACCTCGCTCATCAGCCTCCCGATGAGACGGTCGAACTCGGGGTCGTCCGCGGCGCAGCTCTCCAGATCCTTCATGATCTGCTCGGCGCCGGCGTGGTCCTCGATCTCCCGGTCCGCCATGGTGTTGCCGTTGACGAGGTGTTCCCGCACCGCCGGGTAGAGGTACTCCTCCTCGGCCACCGAGTGCCGTACCAGTTCCATCGTGGCCTGGTCGGCGTACACCTTGCGAGTCTTGTCACCGGACGGCAGTGCCTCGATCCGGCCGAAGAGCTCCTCGACCTCCCGGTGATCGGTCATCAGTTCGTCGATGACGTTTCCTCCGTGTCCCATCCTGTCCACCTCCAGCCAAGAAGCGGCGGCTCCCCGTCCGGATCCGCCGCAGCCCCGAGTGCCCCGTGCCGCAGCGGGTTAACGGTGTGGGAGGCCGACTTGTTGGAACCCGCACAGAGACACACACGTACCTGGAAACCTCGGGAGGCCGGTGTGGCGGACGCGGTGGACGAGGCGCTCGGAAGGGTGATCAGGGAGGTGGACGCCCGCGCGGAACGGCTGTGGGAGGTCGCCTTGGCCCTGCACCGCGACCCCGAGTACGGATTCGAGGAACACCGGGCGGTGCGGCTGTTGAGCGGCGAGCTCGAACGTGAGGGGTTCACCGTGCAGCGGGAGCTCGCCGGACTGCCCACCGCCTTCGCCGCGCGGGCCGGCACCGTGCGCCGGCCGGCGGTGGCCCTCCTCCTGGAGTACGACGCCCTGCCCGGCCTGGGACACGCCTGCGGCCACAACCTGATCGCCGCGGCCGGCCTCGGCGCCGCACTCGCGGCACGGGCCGTGCTGGGGGACAGCGCGGGAGCCGTATGGGCCGTGGGTACGCCCGCGGAAGAGGGCGGCGGCGGCAAGGTCACCGAGACCGAGGCGGGCGTCTTCGACGACGTCGACGCCGCCCTGATGTTCCATCCCGGCGTCCACAACTGGCAGTGGGCGCCCCTGACCGCACAGACGCAGTACCGCATCGGCTTCCACGGCCGCGCCGCCCACCCCACCGGGAACCCCACCGAGGGCATCGACGCCCTCGCGGCCCTCATCCAGCTGTTCAACGCCCTCGCCGCCATCGGCCCGCGCCTGCCGCAGGGGTCGCACGTCCAGGGCATCATCACCGACGGCGGCCTGGCGACGAACATCGTGCCCGAGTACGCGGAAGGCCTGTTCGGGCTGCGCGCCGCGACGACCGCCGCCCTGGAGGACCTCGCGGGCGAGGTGCTGACCTGCGCCCAGGGCGTGGCCCGCGCCATGGGCACGACAGTCACCTTCGGACGGGCCACACCGCGTTACGAGCACTTCCGCGACAGCGCGCCCCTGTCTCAACGGTTCGCCCACCACCTGGCCCGCGCAGGCATCGACCTCACACCGCCGGCACCCGGCGTCTTCCTGGGCTCCTCGGACATCGGCAACGTCAGCGGACGCGTCCCCGCGATCCACCCCTTCGTCGCGATCATGGACCCGGACGGCTCCGACCACACCCCGGAGTTCGCCACCGCGGCAGCCTCCGACCGCGCCCGCCGCGTGCTGCTCGCCGCGACGGAGGCCCTGGCCTGCACAGCTGTGGAACTGCTGCTGTCGGCCGACCTACGCGAGCAGGCCTGGCGCGAGCACGGGGGCAGTGTCGCAGCCGTGGCCCGACACTGACGCGCCCGCGCGCGCCCCGTTGTCGCCACGTGCTGGGCGCCGCCAGTCATCCCGCGAGGTTCTTGAGGAGGTCTTCCCGTGCCGGGCCGTCGGCCATGTGCTGCCCGACCTCCGGGGCCGGACCGGATGCGGCGTGGGCGATGTCTGGAGCGTGCGGCGCTTCCTGAGCCCGGGGAGAACGGTCCAGCGGTTCGCACACCTTCCCCGTACGGCGGCGCACCCCACGCGCTCAGGGTGTGAGCAGCCGGTCCTGTTCCACCAGGGGCGTGCCGTCGTGCCAGGGCAGGGCCTTGCCGAAGCGCACCAACTCTCCGTAGAGCGCCGGATCGACGTGCTCGGCGAAGACCAGGTCGAGCACGGCGCGGGCGGCCTGGGCGGGCGACTGGGCGTGGCTGTAGTCGCTGAACCAGGGGCGGGAGGTGGCGGTGTCGACCATGCCGGGGCACACAGAGGCGATCAGGGTGCCGGTGGCGAGGTCGCGCTCGCGCCGCTCGGCGGCCACCGCGCGGACGGCGGCGACCTGGGCGACCTTCGAGGGCACGTTCAGCCAGCGGGGCCAGCCCGCCTCCTCGGCGGTCTTGTCGTGGATCCGGCTGCGCCAGGACTCGACGGCGGACTCGACCTGATCGAGGCTCGCGCCGTCGAACAGAGGGTGCAGCCGCGGGTCGAGGTGGCCGAGAGTGCCCAGGCTGCTGGCCACCACCAGCAGGCGGCCGCCCGGCCGCAAAATCGGTCCGAAGGAGCGCAGGATCGCATGGGTGGCGGTGTTGGAGACGTCGATGAACTCGTCGGCCCGCGCGGCCTGCGACTCCTCCGGCAGCACCCGCGCGACCGCATTGGAGATCACGACGTCGACACCGCCGTACCGGGCGCGCAGCTCCTCGGCGAGTGTGGTGACGGCGCCGGTGTCGCTGACGTCCAGAACCCGGCCCTGAACCCGGCTGCGGGTGCCGGGCAGCTGCGCCACCGCGTCGGCGGCGTCCGCCACGCGCCGCTGGTCGCGGCCGGTGAGCAGCACCAGGTCGTCCGGGCTCATCCGGGCCGCCAGCCCTTCGGTCAGTGCGCGGCCCAGGCCTTGGTTGGCGCCGGTGACGAGAGCGATTCGCGAAGCATTCATGCCCCCACGCTAAAAACGCGAGGTTCCATGAGTCCAACGAAAGTTGGGCACAGCTAGTATGCGCAATCGTCATGGACTTCACGGATGTGTCGCTGACCGCGCTGCGCGTCTTGCGTGCGGTGGCCGAACAGGGAACCTTCACCGCGGCCGCTGCCTCGCTGGGCTACACCCAGTCGGCGGTGTCCCGGCAGATCGCCGCGATCGAACGGGCGGCAGGTGCGGAGCTGCTGGAACGGCGGCGCGACGGAGTACGCCTGACCGCCGCCGGGCGCATCGTGATGCGCCGCGCCACGACCGTGCTCGACGAGATCGATGCGACCGCGCGCGAACTGTCCGGCCTGCCCGAGCAGTCCGGCACGGTCCGCCTGGGCTGGTTCCCCAGCGCGGGAGCCGTCCTGCTCCCCACGGCACTCGCCACGCTGCGGCGCACGGATCCGGGGCTCGACGTAGTCAGCCGGGAAGGCACCACTCCGGCGCTGGTGCGCGCCCTGCGAGCCGGCACCCTGGACCTCGCCCTCCTGGCCTCGGTGCCACCGTTCCGGCCGCCGGACACCGAGTCGCCCCCGCTCGCCCTGCAGACGCTCAGCGAACGTGCCCTCCATCTCGCCGTGCCCGCCGGCCACCCCCTGGCCCGCGGCGACTTCGTCGACGTCGCCGACCTGCGCGGCCAGCGCTGGATCGGGAGCACCGGCTCGGGTGAGGACCGGCTGATGGGGGTGTGGCCCGGCCTCGACGAGCGGCCCGAGATCGCCCACACCGCCCGCGACTGGCTGGCCAAACTCCACCTCGTCGCGGCCGGCTGCGGCCTCACCACAGTGCCCGCGTCACTCGCCCCCGCCGCGCCGCCAGGCGTACGTATCCTCCCGGTCCGCGGCGGCCCCCAAGAACAACGGCGCCTGCTCCTCGCCCGCCTCCCGCACCCACCCACCGAACCGGTCGCACGCGTGGCGGCCGCCCTCCGCGCCGCAGCCCTCGACGCCCCCGGCGCGAACAGCTGACACAACAGCGGGCCCGCGCAGTGCGCGGACCCGACGCGGGAAACCGTGATGCAGCGGCGCTATGCGCGGGGCCGCTCGAAGGTGAGGAGCAGGCCCTCGACCGCGCCGGGGCCGATACGCCCCTTGACGTCGGCGGCGGTGATCGCCTTCAGGCCCCAGCCGTCCTCGGCATGCTTGTTGAGAACCTTCTCCAGCTTGTCGCTGTCCAGCGCGTCACCGATCAGCGACTCCCGGAAACTGACGACCTTGTACTCGTAGCTGTAGCCACTGCTCATGATGCGTACCCTCCGGTGTGTTGTCGCACTGCCCAGGGTCAGCCAATCATGGTGCGACGCCGACCGCGCCGCCGGGAGGGCGGAGGGCGGAAGACGTACCGTCGGTCCTGACCCTGCTGCGACAGCCGAGGCGGGCATCTGGATCGCGGCGGCTGGGGGATCGGTGCTCTGATCGGAGAGGACCGCCACGGCGGCCGCTCCATCCGCTGATCTTCACCGACGACGGATCCGCAGAAAAGGCATCACCCGTGTGACCTTCCAGCTGACAGGATCGGAGCCATGCCGATCGATCCGCTCCTGGCCGGAGCCCGCCGATCCTGGGAGGAGCTGGCCGGAGTGCCGGTCCCGTTCCCGCCGTGCGGCGGTGTCAACGTGGCCGTCTCCCCGGAATCCGGGATGTGCCCGGCGGGCTGGGTCGGCGTAGTGGCCCTGGGCGGATCGGCGATCGTGACCGCGCCCAGCGACAGCGCCGCTGCGATCGTTCGCGACGCGCTGCGGGAACTTCCGGTGCAGGCCGTCGTGGACGCGGATTCGGTGCGTGCGGTGCTGCCCGTGAGCAGAGTGCTCGGTCCGGCGGTGTTGGCGTACCTGTCCCCGGAGCGCTTCCGGCCGGTGCCCCCCGTGGCATCGGAAGTGGAACAACTGCCCGCAGGCAACCGGGAGTTGAGGCTGCTGGAGGAGGTGGCAGGACCCGAGGACGCCGGTGAGGCCGGCCTGGACGAGATCACGTCGCCCGCGTTCGTGGTCCGTGAAGGCGGTCAGGTGGTCGCCGCCGCCGGATACCGAACCTGGCTGGGGGGTACCGCCCACATCAGCGTGCTGACCGCACCACGGGCGCGAGGGCGCGGGCTTGCCCGGGCGGCGGGCTCCGCAACGGTCGCACACGCCCTCGCTGCCGGGCTGCTGCCGCAATGGCGCGCCCGGCGTACGGCCTCCCGACGCGTGGCGGCCGCACTGGGCTTTGCAGAACTGGGCGCACAACTCAGCATCGAGATGACCGGGCACTCCCGCCCTCGACCGTGAACCTCCGCTCTCATGCGCTGGGCGACACGGCACCGGATCGCATCAAAAGTCATCGATTCACCTGATAGTGAAGGAAGGGTGCATAGCGCTAGACTCCCGCAACCTACGACGTGGGGAGGGCCCGGGCATGCGGCGGTGGGCCGAGTTCGTTCTGCGGCATCGCAAGGCGGTTGTGGGGTTCTGGGGACTGGTGCTCGTCGCCGGCATCCTCCTGGCCGGCCGGACGACGAACCGGCTGACGATCGACTTCTCCCTGCCCGGCCAGCCCGGCACGGTGACGGCCCACCGCATCGAGCGCGCCTTCGGCAGCGGTGGTGACACGAACCCCTATCTGGTCTCGGTCACACTCCCCGCAGGGCAGACGGTCACCGGTCACGAGAGGGACGTCGGGCGGACGTTCACGGCCGCCGGCACAGCCGTCCCCGGCCTACGGGTGATCGACGAGGCGAACACCGGGGACAAGGCGTTCCGGACGAAGGACGGCCGTACGGCCTACGCCCTGGTGTTCTACCGGTTCAACCCGTCACCCAGCCAGAGGCTGCTGACCGATCCCATCCGGTCGGCGGCGCAGCACGCCGTGCCGGCGGGGTCGGTGGTGGGCGTGACGGGGGAGGACGTGCTGGCCTCCGGAGGCAGCAACGGCGGCGGGCCGGGCGTCCTCGGGGAGACACTTCTCGGCGCCGTCGGCGCTCTGGCCGTACTCGCCTTCGTGTTCGCGTCCTTCCTGGCCCTGCTGCCGCTGGTGGTGGCCGCGGTGTCGATCCTCGCGACCTTCGTGATGCTGCTGCCGCTCACCTATGCGACCGATGTGTCGTTCATCGTGCAGTTCCTGGTCGCCCTCATCGGCCTGGGCGTGGCGATCGACTACTCACTGCTGTTCGTCACCCGCTGGCGCGAGGAGCGCGACCACGGCCGGGACAACCACGACGCGGTCGTCGTCGCGATGGAACGCGCCGGACACGCCGTGCTGTTCAGCGGCGTCACCGTCGCGATCGGACTGCTGGCCCTGGTGGTCCTGCCGGTCCCGTTCATGCGGAGCATGGGCTACGGCGGAGCACTCATCCCCCTGGCGAGCGTGCTGACGACGCTCACGCTCACCCCGGCGATCCTGGGCGGCATCGGGCCGAAGGTCGACTGGCCGAAGATCCGGCACGAGAACCGGGCCAGCCGCTTCTGGAGCCGATGGACCACTGGTGTCGTACGACACCGCTGGATCGCCGCCGCCACCGCGCTGGCCGCACTCTTCGCCCTCACCGGAGTCTTCCTCGGCATCAAGATCGGTCTCGCCTCCTCCGAGTCACTGGCCAAGAGCGGCCCGGCCTACGAGAGCCTGCAGACCCTGGAGCGCGGCGGTGTGCCGACCGGTGCCCTGACCCCCATGGAGGTCCTGGTCCGCACCGACCAGGCCCGCACGGCCGCCGCCAGGCTCGCCGGCATCGACGGTGTGAGCAGCGTGTTCGTGCCGTCCGGACCGGCCGGCAACCGCGCCGGGCAGAGCATCGTCGTGGTCGTCCCCGACCACGAGACCGTGAACTCCAAGAGCGTGGGCGTGGTCAAACGGGTCAAGGCCGCCGCGGACGGCCTGCCCGGCGTCCTCGGCGTCGCCGGCATCGGCGCGGCACAGATCGACTTCATGCACGCCGTCTACGGCAACTTCCCGCTGATGCTCACCATCATCGCGCTGCTGACGTACGTCCTGCTGGTGCGCGCCTTCCGCTCCCTGCTGCTGCCGCTCAAAGCGGTCCTGCTGAACCTGATCTCCCTCGCGGCGACCCTCGGCGTGATGGTGATCTTCTGGCAGGACGGTCACGGCTCCGACGCGGTCTTCGGCATCGCGGCCACCGGCGCGATCACCTTCTGGATCCCGCTGATGGTCTTCGCGTTCCTGTTCGGGCTGTCCATGGACTACGAGGTGTTCATCCTCTCCCGCATCCGAGAGGAGTACGACACCGGCCGCTCCACCGACGCCGCCGTGATCGAGGGCCTCGGCCGCACCGGCCGGCTGGTCACCAGCGCCGCCCTGATCCTCTTCCTGGCCTTCGCTGCGCTCGCCTCCGGCCCCGGCACCGATCTGAAGACGCTGGCGACGGGCCTCGGCATCGGCATCCTGCTGGATGCGACCATCGTGCGGATGTTGCTGGTTCCGTCGCTGGTCTCGCTGTTCGGCCCGTGGAACTGGTATCTGCCCGGCTGGGCGGCCCGCCTGCTGCGGGTGGCGCCGTCGTATCCGCACCCGGAGACGGTGACGCCCGCGGCGCAGAAGCGCACGGGCTGAACCCCGGCGGAGCAGGCGTCCGCCGTGCCGCAGATCCTTCAGGAGTCCAGGTCAGGGGCCTGCTCGTCGCTGCAGGCCGCGGCCTTGGCGGAGGGCCAATGCGCCAACGAGATCATCCCCATCACCCGGCGGATCAGATAGAAGGCCAGAGGCAGTTCGGCGAACACGGCCAGTGCCGCCGACAGCCAGATCTCCGGGGTGCCGAAGGCGAGCGACACGTCGAACCACGCGTCGCAGATCAACAGCAGGGCCGTGGCGACAGCCGCCACGATGACGGCGCGGTGCCGCAGCCACCCCAGAAGCGCGGTGGACGCCATCCCGACCACGAGCAGGACGTCGAATCCCACCCAGGTCACGCGCCAGTGATGGACCCGGTACCCGGAGGGCAGCGTCACTGCCAGCAGTACGGTCCAGGGGACGAGAGCGACGGCGCAGACGGTCAGCAGTTCCAGGGTGTGCCGCCGGTGCCGGCGTATCCGCTCGAGCAGATCGCTGTCCGGAGCCGGTGGGGCGACCTGTATGCGGTTGCCGGTCTGTGTGTCGCTCATCCGCCCGTTCCGTTCTCGCCGGTTCCTGGGTGACGCCGGTCGGGGCTGTTGTGGCAGGCGTCCTGTGGTGCAACAGCAGTACTGCCGGATTAATGCCCGCCGCGAGCACGACAGGGGCTGGTCATGGCACGTGGGAAGCAGAAAGCGGAAGGGGGTGCCCCTCCTGTCCATGTCATGTCGTGATGTTCGTGCTGCCGCGTGAAGCGTCTTCGTCGGCGTGCGGCATGACGACACCTCGTCCACCGGCACGGTCCATCTCGCGCCATTCGGGTCGCAGGCCCGTGAGGTTCGTCGTGAGGAAGTACACGGTCCCGCAGGCGAGCAGCACCGGCACGAGTCCGAAGCAGGCCACGGCCGCCCCGGCGAGCAGTCCGCCGAGAGGGATTCCGGCCCAGGCCAGCGAGTCACCGAGCGCGTTGACCCGGCCCAGCATCCGGCGCGGCACCCGCTCGAAGAGGACGGCCCCCAGCACCGGGTTGAGGAAGCCCGACCCGAATCCGCTGACCGCGAAGACGGCCAGCACGGCCCACAAGGGGGCGTCGACGGCGAGGATCAGGAATCTCGGTGCCCCGGCCAGCAGGAATCCCGTGAAGAACACCGCCCTGCGGGGCAGCCGATGGGCGGCCACCGCAGCGATCAGGCTCCCCGCGACTGCCGCCGCTCCTGTCACACTGCCCGTCAGGCCGATGGCAGTCGGCCCGTTGCCGGACGCTTTGGCCCAGACGGGCATGAGCACCGTGGCGAAGGCGGCGTCGAGCAGGTTGGTGATCCCCACCATGACGATCACAGTGAGCAGCAACGGCTCGCCGCGCAGGAAGGTGAAGCCCGCGCCGAACCGCTGCCAGTAGCCCGATCCCACCTCCCCGGCCTGCGAGGAACCCTCTGCCACGGCATGTCCCATGCCGCGGGGCAGGACCGATGCAATGATCACTGATCCGAGGGCGAAGCAGCCCGCGTTGGCGACGAGCCCGGTCAACGGGCCGAGCAGCGCCACGAGGGAGCCCCCGGCCGCCGGGCCGATGGTGGAGGCGAGCCGCTCGGTCACGCCGGACAAGCCCGTTGCCCGCTCCAGCGGCACCCTGCCGCGCTCCGCAGCTTCCGGGACCATGACCTGCTTGGCCAGGTCGCCCGGGCCGCGGGCGGCGCCGATCACCGCCACCAGAGCCAGCAGCAGCGGAAAGGACAGCAGGTGCAGGGCGTGCAGCAGGGGAACCACGGCGGCGGCCGTTGCACTGGCCAGATCCGTGGTCCAGGACACGGCCCGCGGCCCGATCCGGTCCACCAGCGGCCCGGTCAACGCCTTGACCAGCACATAGGGCGCCATCTCGCAGAAGGCCACCAGGCCGGTCCGGGTGGCGCTGCCGGTCGTGACGAGAACGAACCAGGGCAGTGCCACGGCCGAGATCCGGGTCCCGGTCAGCGACACGGCCATGGCCGCCAGCACCCCGCCCAGCGGCCGTAAGGACCGCTTGGCGGATATGCCCTCGGCGTCCAGGACGTCACCCGTCATGACGCCTGTGTTCCCGTCGTCTCCCCACGACCGGAACGGACGGTCGAGGCGGCGGGCGCATCCAGCTCCGGCAGAAGGTGCGTGACCACGGCCACCCGCTCGGCACCCTCGGGGGCCTCCGCCGCCGCCTCCGGCGTGTCCCGCCGGTAGCGGGCGATGACATCCCTCAGCTCCTGACGCAGGGCGACGGCCTCCTCGGGCGTGAGCCGCAGGGCCCAGTCGCTCATGTCGAAGGAGTCCCGCCAGGCACGGGGCATCGTCTGCAGCTCGTTCAAGGTCCGCTGGGCACGCAGGGTGTAGATGGCGGCGACGGACTGCAGGTAGGCCAGGGTGGCCTCGGGCTCCCGGTCGGCCAGCTCCCGGTCGCTGAACTCCGTCATCTGATGCACCGAGCGCCACCAGCGCTCTCGTGCGTTGCCGCGTTCCGTGTCCTCCTCGACGAAACCGGCCGCGCCGAGCTGACGCAGGTGGTAGCTGGCGGTCCCGGAGTTGACGCCCAGTCGCTCCGCGAGACGGGTGGCCGTCGACGGCCCGTACTTCCGCAGCAGCCCGACCAGGTGCACACGCACCGGGTGCGCCAGGGCACGCAGGCCCTTGGCATCCAGAACCACTGCGTCTGCCGCGACTTGTGGGCGCCCTGCGCCTGTGTCTGCCATGTCGCGCACTCTAGACCGCAAAGAGTTCTTCGCAAAGAGTCCTTCGCGAAGAACTCTATGCATTCTCGGCTGCTTGACGGCCCGACCCTCGCTCGGTATGTACATGCCAGAGGATTGGTATGGACCAACTCTGCGGCTCTACACGTCAACCCGGCACCCACCCCCCCAGTGGAGGCAGCACATGCGAAGACCACCGGTACTTCTCACCCTGTTCAGCGGGCTGCTCCTCCTGGTCCTGGCGCCACCCGCCTCCGCCGCGGGCACACCCAACGCCGCCTTCTCCAAGACGTCGACCTGGGACGGCGGTTACCAGGGCGCATACACGATCACCAACGCCGGCAGCACCACCCTGTCCGGCTGGAGCGTCGAGTTCGACCTGCCCTCCGGCACCACCGTCGGCTCGTACTGGGACGCACTGCTCACCCAGAACGGCAGCCACTACACCTTCAAGAACCGTGAGTACAACGGCACCTTGGCACCGGGCGCGTCCGCTTCCTTCGGATGGGTGTCCAACGGCACCGGGACACCCACCGGCTGCAAGCTCAACGGCGCCTCCTGCACGGGCGCCTCGAGCACCGACACCACGCCGCCCAGTGTCCCGGCCGCGGTGACCGTCGGCTCCGCAACCGCCACCTCCCTCACCGTGCGATGGAGCGCCGCCACCGACGACTCAGGATCCGTCGCCGGTTACGAGATCTCGCGCGACGGCGCCACACCCGTCACCGTGACCGGCACCTCCTACACGGCCACCGGCCTGCAGCCGGCCACGAACTACGCCTTCCGCGTGCGGGCCCGCGACGCGGCGGGCAACGTGTCCGCCTACTCCGCAGCCGTCAGCGGCACGACCTCCGCCGGCGGCCAGCAGCCGAGCGGCGGTCTGTTCACCGCCCCCTACATCGACATGGGGGCCTGGCCCACGCCGAGCATGCCCGACATGGCCTCCGCAAGCGGCGTGAAGAACTACACGATGGCCTTCATCACCGCCTCCGGCTGCAAGGCGATGTGGTTCAACGCCTACGACCCGCGCGACGGCTGGGCAAAGGACCAGATCGACGCCATCCGGGCCGGCGGGGGCGACGTCAAGGTCTCCTTCGGCGGCGCCAGCGGAATCGAGCTCGCCCAGGCCTGCGGCTCGGTGGACGCCCTCTACGCCGAATACAACTCGGTGGTGAACGCCTACAGCCTGAAGTACGTCGACTTCGACATCGAAGGCGCGGCCACCGCGGACCCGGCCTCCGTCGCCCGCCGCTCCCAGGCCCTGGCCCGCCTGCAGCAGGCCCACCCCGGCCTGCGGATCTCGCTGACACTGCCCGTCCTCCCGGAGGGACTGACCTCGGACGGCCTGAACGTGGTGCAGTCGGCGCGCGACGCCGGAGTCGACCTGGACGTGGTGAACGTCATGGCCATGGACTACTACCGCAGCGTCGACTACGGCGACGCCGCAGTCCAGGCCGCACAGAGCACCTTCACCCAACTGAAGTCGCTCTACCCGAGCAGGACCGACGCCCGGCTCTGGGCGATGGTCGGAGTGACACCGATGCTCGGACAGAACGACGACGGCCACCTCTACGACCAGGCCGACGCCCGCCAGCTGGTCTCCTTCGCCCAGGGCAAGCACCTGGGCGAACTCGCCTTCTGGGAGGCCACCCGGGACCGCAACGCCTGCACGGGCGCGCTCTACCAGTGCACCAACATCCCCCAGTCCCCCTACGAGTTCGCGAAGATCTTCGCCGCCTACACCGGCTGAAGCAACGCCCGCGCCCACCCCCGGGCGGGCGCGGGCAGTTCGATCGACGCAACCGTGCCATGACGTAGATCACGTCAGCCTGCGGCTCGATCTTGGAATGCGCCGTCTCCTGCCGCTGCTGCACTGTTCATGGGTTCGCCCTGCTTGGGGGTGCGCAGGGCAATGGTGCTCGACGCGGCCGGCCGTGGGATCTGGACGACCTCGGCGGTTTTCCGCTCCCTCGTCCCTGCACTGCTTGCGTTGAAAGGTTCACCCGCACCATGCCTCTGGCTCTGCTGGCCCTGGCTGTCGTCGCCTTCGGCATCGGCACCACCGAATTCGCCACCATGGGGCTGCTGCCCCAGATCGCCGACGGCGTCGGTGTGTCGGTGCCCCACGCCGGCAACCTCGTGTCGGCGTACGCGCTCGGTGTCGTCGTCGGTGCCCCCGTGCTGACCGGCATCGGTGCACGCATACCGCACAAACGGCTCCTGCTGCTCCTGTCGGGCCTGTTCGTGGTCGGCAACATCGCCTCCGCACTCGCACCCGACTTCGGGCTGCTGTTCGCCGCGCGCTTCCTGGCCGGGCTGCCGCACGGCGCCCTGTTCGGCGTCGGCGCGGTCGTCGCCTCCCGGCTGGTCGCCCCCGAGCGAGCCGCCCGCGCCGTCTCCAGGATGTTTCTCGGACTGACCGTCGCCAACATCGTCGGGGTGCCGGCCGGCACCGCTCTCGGTCAGCACTTCGGCTGGCGGTCCGCCTACGCTGCCGTCGCCGTCATCGGCCTCGTCGCCCTCGCCGCACTGGCCCTCTTCGTCCCCCACCAGCCGCGAGGCAGCCAGTCCGGCATCCGGCACGAGCTGCGGGCCATGGGCAACAGGCAGGTCGCGATCGGCCTGGCCACCGCCGTGGTGGGATTCGGCGGATTCTTCGCCGTCTACAGCTACCTGGTGCCGATGCTGACGCACCTCACGGGCATCTCCGACTCCTCGACCACCCTGGTCCTCGCGCTGTACGGCGTCGGCATGACGCTCGGCACCCTGATCGCAGGCCCCCTCACGGACCGCGCGCTGCGCCCGACGCTCTACGGAGGCCTCGCCCTGCTCGCCGCAGCGCTGATGACCTTCTACTTCACCGTCCACAGCACCGTGCCGGCCCTGGCGACGATCACCTTCATCGGTGCAATGGGCGCCTTCGTCACCACGCCCGTCCAGATGCTCCTCATGACCAAGGCGAAGAACGCGCCGACGATGGCCGCGGCCTCCAACCACTCCGCCTTCAACCTGGCCAACGCGGGCGGCGCCTGGCTCGGCGGACTGGCCATCTCGGCAGGCTGGGGCTGGGCTTCCCCCGACCTCGTCGGCGCCGCCCTCGCGCTGGCCGGCCTCGGCCTCGCTTTGATGGGCGGTCTCATGGACCGGGGCGGCCGACACTCCGAGGTGATCACTTCCTCCGCCGCGGAACGCTCGGCGGAAACGGAACACGCCACGGCGGCCCGCAAACAGTGAGCCGTGAGCAACCCCCAGAGGCCGTCCTGGCGTGATTGTGGGGGAGGGCGGGCGCGAAGGGGGCGGATGTGCAGTTCATCGAGGTGACCGGCCTGGCCGGGGTGCGATCGGCCGTCATCAGATTCACTCGGCCGGGGACAGGGCTCGCCTTTGTTCTCTTTCCCATGGTTCACCTCGGCGAGGCCGCCTTCTACCGGGAAGTGGCGGAACGGTTGCGCCGCGGGTGTGACCTGGTGGTCGCCGAGGGGGTCGGGGAAGGCTCGCCCGGCGCCGACGCCCTGGTCGCGTCGTACCAGCGGCTGGACGGTAACGAACGCCTGGGACTGGTCGTGCAGGACATCGACTTCGAGGCGCTCGGACGGCCGGTGGTGTGCCCCGACATGAGCGGTGCCCAATTCCAGGAAGGGTTCCGGCGGCTGCCCCTGAAGGAACGCGCGATGGTGGCCACCGTCGTGCCGGCCGTGACAGCTGGCATGCGGCTGCTGGGGACGCGTCGCTGGCTCGCCCGGCACCTCGCGGTGGAGGACCTGATGAGCGAGGGCGAGGAGGCGGTGGCGGACTTCTGGCCGGGCCTGGACGACCTGGTCCTCCGGCGCCGCGACCGCTTGCTGGCCAAGGCCCTGACCGACTTCGACCGGGGTTACGCGGGACGGACCGGCCCGTTCACCATCGCCGTGGTCTACGGCGCCGGGCACATGCGCGCCGCCTCCGAGACCCTGACCGGCCTCGGATACCACGCCGCCGACGCCGAGTGGATCACCGTATTCACCCTGGACCCACCCGACAGATCCAAGCCTCGAGCCGAGAAGAACGGGCCATGAGCTCACCGACCGGCCACGGCGGGATGCCGTCCTCCGTGATCCCCGTTCGTGCGTCGGCTTGAGCGGGCGCCGTGGGGATACCCGGCGAGCATGACCAAGCTGCATCTTCCAGGCCGGAAACACCAGCACGACGACGAGGCCCCGGCATCCCGCACACCGGTGCCGTCGCCGGAGGAGGCAGGACCGGACCGGCACGTCGAACGGTCTGCTCCGGACTCACCGACGAAGCTGCCGAAGGGGGCCTGGGCCGCCGTACTCAAAGGCAGCCTGAAGGAGTTCAAGGACGACGAACTGGCGGACCGGGCCGCGGCGCTGACCTACTACGGCGTGCTGTCCCTGTTCCCGGCCCTCCTGGTACTGGTCTCCCTGCTGGGAATCACCGGCAGGTCGGCCACCGACAAGGTGCTGACCAACATCAGGCAGCTGACCCCCGGCTCGGCACGCGACATCATCACGCGCGCCGTCGAACAGCTGCAGAACAACTCCGGGACCGGCTCGGTGATGGCCCTGGTCGGCATCGTGCTGGCGGTGTGGTCGGCATCCGGGTACGTGGCCGCCTTCATTCGTGCTGCGAACGCCGTCTACGACATGCCGGAGGGCCGACCGGTGTGGAAGGTCCTGCCGGTGCGTGTCGGTGTGACCGTGGTGCTCATGGTGCTGGCGGTGATGAGTGCGCTGATCGTGGTCTTCACCGGTGGGCTGGCCCGCCAGACCGGGCAGGCGCTCGGGATCGGGGACACCGCGCTGACGGTGTGGTCGATCGCCAAGTGGCCCGTTCTGGTGCTGCTGGTCACCATCATGATCGCGATCCTGTACTGGGCCACCCCGAACGCCAAGGTCAAGGGTTTCCGGTGGATCACGCCGGGCAGCCTGCTGGCCCTGGCGATCTGGCTGGCCGCCTCCGCGGGATTTGCGTTCTACGTCGCCAACTTCGCCTCGTACAACAAGACCTACGGCACCATGGCCGGGGTCATCGTCTTCCTCGTCTGGCTGTGGATCAGCAACCTCGCGATCCTCCTGGGCCTGGAGTTCGACGCCGAGAGCGTGCGGCAGCGGGCCATCGCCGGCGGCCTTCCGCCCGAGGCCGAGCCCTACACGCAGCCGCGCGACACCCGGACCTGGGACGAGGAGGACATGCGCCGCCTGGACGACATCTGACCAGGCGGCCGTCGCCTGGAGCCGCGGTCAGCGCGCAAGGCGGTGCTTCCTGCCGCCCCGGCGAAAGCGCACGGCGCCGTACGTGAGGTCGGCGAGCAGCACGACGGCGCCGATGATCAGCAGATAGAACAGACCGTGCGCGGCGAATCCGATGATGCCCAGAACGAGGGCCACGAGGACGAGGAACAGAAACAGACTCATCGGTGCTCCAGTGGCGTCATCGCCTTCTCGGCGGCGGCTCAGCGACGGGCCAGACGGCGTTCGCCGCCTGCTCCCGGGGCGTAGTCGAGTTCGTAGTGTGCGAAGATCTCCGGCTCGTCCGAGGCAGGCAACTCGCCGTCGGTGTCGATCGCGGGAGCCTTCTTCACCAGGTCCTTGGGATGAGCGATCTTGAGATAGCCCGGCCCGACGGTCGCACCGGAGAGCGGCACGAAGACCAGGCGCCGACGGGTGGGAAGACCCACGGCCACCGTCGCGAAGAAGGGCTGGTCGGTCGCGGTGTCGACGTAGACGGCCTCCAGGGTGCCGATCTTGTGACCGCTGGGGTCGACCACGCCGTGACCACGCCATTCACGAATGTCGCCTGCCTCGAACATCATGGACCTCCACCTGAGGAGTACCCCTGATCCAGTCCCTGATGTCCCCGCCGACAGCCGGGCCGAGGTCAGTGCCGTTCCGGATCGAAGTCCAGTACTTGTGTGAGCCGGATGTTGTTGCCCGAGGGGTCGCGGAAGGACGTGTCGATCCCGTACGGCTGCACGGTCGGAGGATCGTTGAACTCGACCCCTCGGGCGGACAGCTCGTCATAGGCGGCCTTGCAGTCGTCGGTCTCCAGGAACAGCGTGCCGCCCGCACCCTTGGCCACCAGATCGGACAGCTGGGCACTGCTCCCCTCATCCAGCATCGGCTGCCCCGGTACGGGCATCAGCACCAGCCCCGGGCCGTCACCGCCGGGCGGAGCGACACACAACCAGCGGAAGCTCCACGCCTCCATGGTCACGTCCGCCCTGACCTCCCAGCCGAGCTTGGTGGTGTAGAAGTCGAGCGCCTCGTCCTGGTCGTGCACCCAGAACTGAGCATTGGCTATCTTGATCATGGCCATGGCCCCTCCTCGGTCGGTCGCCTGGGAACGACGCTAGGCAGTCGCCGATGGCGTGTCTTCTCGAAACGTGCGGTGCTGCGGCCGTGCATAGGCCATCGCCACACAGCGGGGGATGCGCACATGCCGTGCGGCGGGCGGATGAGCCGCCCGGTAGGCCTGCGGGGTCGTCCCGTACATCCGTCGGAAACTCGTCGTGAACGAGCCGATGCTCTGCGCGCCGACGGCGACCCCGACCGCGGCCACCGTCCAGTCGGTCGCAAGCAGCAGCGCGGCGGCCCGTTCGAGGCGGCGGGTCAGCAGATACTGGTGCGGCGACTCGCCGAACGCGGCCTTGAAACAGCGGCTGAAGTGTGCCGGCGACAGCGCGGCGGCCGCCGCCATGTCGGCGACGCTCAGCGGCTCGCTGTAGCGGGCGTCCGCGAGATCCTTGGCACGAAGCAGATGACGACCGATCGGGACGTGAACCACACGACCCATTGTGCGGCCGGCAGCAGGTCACTGCGGGAGAAGGTCACCGAGGCGCCGATGACTTCTTCTACGGCCTGGCCGGCGGGGCTCTTGCCCAATCGCCGGAAACGACTGCTCGGCATGCTCGCCCTCGATGCTGAGACCGCTGTTGAGCTGATGACCACTGGCCGCTGCCCGCATCAGACCACCGTTGTGAGGACTTGGCCGGTGGGGCGGGTGCCGTCGTAGGCGTAGATGTGCACCTTGGCAGAGGTGCCGGGCTGCGTCGGGACGAGGGAGAGGGCGACGATGCGGCCGGCGCCGTCCTTCGCCACCTTGCGGACGCGCACCGCGGAAGCAGGAGAGACAACGACCGTACGGCCGTGGGAGCAGTCGGAGGAGACGGAGACGACGCGGGGCGGCGGACCGCTCGTGTCCCGGGAGCTCGTGGCGGGGAGCCGGTCGCCGGCCGGAGCGGACGGCATTCCACGGGTGGAGGTGTTGAGCTGGGTCGTGCCAATGCCCTCGGCGCCACTCCAGAAGGTGACCCCGCACAGCTTCAGTGGGGGCGCGCCGCTGCGGACGTCCGGCTGCGAGCAGCCGGTCAGTCCCACTACGAGGATGGCAAGGAGAGCCGGAACCATGACGAGCCATGCGCCGCCGGCCCGGGGCAGCCGGGGACGGTGTCGACGGTGCGGAGGCCGGGACATGGACGTCACCTCTTACGCGTAGGGTGCCGAGCTGGGGCGTCAGCCTGCTGGTCAGCGGCGCGCCGCAGTCGGTCGTCCGATGCCCGCGCCACCCCCTGCTACGGCGCAGACGCCGGAATCGTTCAGCGGTGATGGAGCCGGAAGTGCCGGTACCGTCTGGGTGATCGAGCTGCAGTCGTCGCCGCTCATGCCTGAAAAGGAGGCGGAGTTGAGTGTCATGGGTGTGTGGGTCATCGGGACGCTGCCTGATCAAAAGACAAAAGAGCTGCCGCGAGCGGCGGTTCAGGTCCCGAATGTGGCCGACGAACTGACTTGGTGGCGGAGCAAGGCACCGGAGTCACTGTTCAGCGCGTCCAGGACTTCTCACGGCAGTTGGGTCGCTCACGACGACGCCTTCCGGCTGAGCGCACTTTTCGACAACTGCTATGACGACTCCGATGCGGCGGAGGCGCTGGGCGACGCTGTCATGGACCGGTTCCCGCCCAAGGGAGACGAGGGTCTGTTCGCCGCCGTGGCACGCAAAGCCAGCCCCTTCTCGGCCTTGGCCTACGCGCTCGGTCCCGATGCGGTGCTGCGGCTGCCGGGCTGGTTCGGGGGCTTCCTGCTGCACGCCGAGGAGGTTCGCACCCAGCTCCCCGCGGCCGAGAAGGCCCTTGCCCTGACCGGAGCCCAGCGGCGTGCTGCAGTCGAACGGATCCACCGGTGGATGACCGGTCTGGGAGATGATCCCGACCACGACGCCGAGGAGCTCCTGGAGGGCCCCCTGCGCGTTCTCCGCCACGCTGCCCGCACCGGGCAGGGCGCGGCCGGCCTTGTCCGCTGGTACTGACGGAACGGAACGCCCCCTTGACGTACCGGCCCTCAGAGGGCCGGGCGCCGGCAACCTCGGCCCGGTTACTGCGCTTCCTCAGATTGAGCCTCCTGCTGCTGTGATGAGGCCGCGGCGGACGGCGTGGGCCGGCCGGCGTCGGGGGCGACGTAGTAGACGGAGCTGCCCTGCTTGGTGCGCTGGGCCTGGCCCCTGGCGACGAGGTTTTCCAGGGTGGTGCGCACCACGGTGTTCTTGATCCCGCGGTCGGGATGGGCCTGGTCGAGGGCAGCGGCGACCTCGGCCGTGGAGCGCGGTTCGCTCTGTCCAGCGAGGTGTTGGCGGATCAGCTCGACCAGCGAGGGCTGTGTCGTTGACGTAGCTGCCACCGAGGCCTTGCCGGCCGGCTTTCGCGTTCGTGCGCGGCTGGGCGCAGCGCTGGATTTCTTGGCGCGGGCGGTGCCACTCGACCGGGTGGCAGCTTTTTTGCGCGGAGCGGGCACGGCGGCTTGTTCGGGCGCGGTGGCGGGCTTGTCGGGGCGGAGAGTGATGCCGAGTGCCTGCTGCATGTTCGTCAGCACGGTGTGATCGTGCTGCAAGGTGGCCAACTGCTCCTGCAGCGCGGCGAGTTCTCCGCTGATGCGTTCCTGCTCTTTGAGGTTGCGCTCGAGGTCGCTGGTGACCTGGGCGGCGTATTGCGAGGTAAGTTCCGTCGAAGTGGTTGTGTTCTCGGGCATGATGCCGACCTTTCTTGAGGTCGCGGCCGAAACAGTCCTGCGGCGGCCGCAGCGAGCCCGGGGGAGTGGCCCCCGTGTGCTGCACGACGATATGGGTGGCACCGCAGCACAGGGCGTGGCGTGTAGAGATAGTACGGATACGGGGAGCAGATTGTTCCGTACAGCAGCCGCACTTCCTTGAAGTTCTCCCCTTCCTTCGCAAGCTCAGGAAGGGGATTCCCGCCTACCTTGCTGCGGCAGGTTTGACGGTTTTACCCGCCCTGCGACCGCGCCTTCCGGCCGCTGGGACCTCCACGATGAAGTGGCCGGTCCGGTACAGGGGCAAGATGTTCCGGGCCGCGTTCCAGTCGGCGTTCGCCGTCCAGCCGCAGTCGGGGTTCTTGCAGGCGATACGATCAACGACCGCCTCGCCGAAACGGTCGACTTCGCCTACGAACTGGCTCGCGGCTCAGCTCCCGCACGACCGTCAGGCCGGCACCTGGACACGAGTTCGGGCAGCATACGAGCACTGCAGATGCTGAGCAGTTCATGGGATTGGGCAGCGCGGGCCTCCTCCGAGTTGGCAGGGGCCCGCGGCCTCACATGGCCTACCGTCTGATGACGGCCTGATGGCCCGGCCTTACTTCAGGTGCCGGGTGAAGAACTGGGCTGCGGCTTCGCCCGCGAACGGCGGGACGCCGGTGTGACCGCCCATATTGGCGTGCAGGGACTTCTCTTCGGAGCCGAAGGCGTCGAACAGGTCCAGGGCTGCCTGCCGGTCGTTCCCTTCGTCGTCCCACTGCAGAAGTACGTGCAGCGGAATGGTGACCCGGCGGGCCTCCTCGAACATGGCGCGAGGCACGAAACTCCCGGCGAAGAAACCGGCGGCCACGATCCGCGGCTCGCATGCCGCCAGGCGCACCCCGATGGAGATCACTCCCCCCGAGTATCCGACCGGACCGCCGATCTCGGGCAGTGACAGGAGGACGTCCAGGGTGGCCTGCCATTCGGGGACCGCCCTGTCGACGAGCGGGAGGATGAGGGCGTCGATGATCTCCTCGCTGACCGGCTCGCCGGCTTCCATGGCCCGGCGCAGGTCGGCGCGGGCCTGCTCGGCGGCGGCCCAACGGGGCCGGTCACCGCTCCCGGGGAGCTCGATGGTGGCGGCGGCGAAGCCGTCCGCCGCGCAGCGCCGGGCCCGCGCCACCAGCCGGGGGTACATCCTGCGCTGCCCGCCGGGGTGGCCGAGCAGGATCAGCGGCGTCGGCGCGGAGGCGGAGGTGGGCGTCCACAGGATGCCGGGGATCTCGCCGAGGGTGAATTCGCGTTCCAGGACACCGTCGTCGAGGTGCTGTGCGGAAGTGAAGTGAAGGGCCATGGTCGTGCCTTTCGGGAGTGCGCTTGAGCGGCGCTCCCGGACGACTTATCGCCCGACCGTGACCCCCAAGGAGAGCACCCATGTCGATTCGTTCACGGGTACCACCTCCTCGTTCTCTCGCACGGCCTCCGTGAAAGTAGCAGGGGCGCCGTGGTCCGCCAAACGGTTTCTTGTCGATCCGTGTTGCGGAGGGCTACTGCCTGGAGTTGCCGGAGCCGGGTCATGAGCTGGGCGTCGGCCCGTCCGCTCCGTAGCGCAGGCCGTCGAGGAGGAGGTCGAGAAGGCGGCCGGCCCGTTCGCGTTGGTCGGGAGCGCTGGTGATCAGCGCGACGCCGGCCAGGCTGAAGCCGACGTCGAAGGGGTCGATGTCCGAGCGCAGCAGGCCGCTGTCGGCGCCGGCGCGCAGCAGGGTGCCGAGTGCGGTGCCGAGCTTGTCGAGGGTCTCGGCGAAGGGGTCCGCACCGGATGCGACCGCGGCCCGCAGGGCGTCCGCCATGCCCTGCTTGGCAGTCAGGTAGTCGATGAAGTCGTCCATCCACAGCCGCATCGCCCGGTCGGGCGGGTTGTCGGCGAGCAGCTTCGCGGCGCTGTCGCAGACGCGGGCCAGTTCGTTGCGGTAGGTCGCCTCGATGAGCGCCTCGCGTGTGGGGAAGTGGCGGTAGAGGGTGGCCGAGCCGACGCCTGCGGTTTTGGCGATGGTGTCGATCGCGACGTCCGGGCCCTTCTCGGAGAAGGCGCGCAGGGCCGCTTCGAGGATGCGCTCCCGGTTGCGGCGGGCATCGGCGCGCAACACGCTCGGCTTGCTGGTCAAGGCTGCTCCCTTCCTCGGAAGGCCAGTCTAGCTGGACAACCGGGGAGTTCCCCGCTTACCGTGGCAGATAACTGGGGAACTCCCCGGTTGCGGGTGTCGGCCCGTCGTGCTCCCAGTCAAGGAAGACCCTCATGACCTCCCCGAAGACAGTTCTGATCACCGGTACGTCCTCCGGCATCGGCCTGGCCGTCGCCGTCGGCACCGCCCGGGCGGGCTGGACGACCATTGCCACCATGCGCGACACCGGCAAGGCCGATGCCCTCCTCAAGGCCGCCGCCGAGGCGGGTGTCGCGGACCGGATCCAGATCAAGCGCCTGGACGTGACCGACTCCGCCGGCATCACCGCCTGCCTGGACGAGGTTGTCGCGGAGCACGGCCGCCTGGACGCGCTGGTCAACAACGCCGGCGCCGCCCAGGTCGGCACCATTGAGCAGAGCAGTGTCGACGACGTCCGCGCGGCCATGGAGGTCAACTTCTTCGGCGTGGTGGCGGTGACCCGGGCCGCCCTGCCGCACCTGCGTGCGTCGAAGGGCCGGCTGATCACCGTCACCAGCGTCGGCGGCGTCGTCGGCCAGCCCTTCAACGAGGCGTACTGCGCGGCCAAGTTCGCCGTCGAGGGCTTCATGCAGTCCCTCGCGCCGGTCGCCGCCACCGTCGGCGTCGATGTCACCGTGGTCGAGCCGGGCGCGGTGGCGAGCGAGTTCGTCGCCAATCTCGGCGTGGACGTCCCGACGCTGCTGGCCGCCGCCGGTCCCTACAGCCCGGCGCTCGAGGCCTACCTCACCCGCACCCGGCAGTCGTTCGGCAACGCCCAGACCCCGGCCGAGGCAGCCGCGCCGATCGTCGACGCGCTGACCGCCGCCCAGCCGCCCTTCCGTGTCCAGACCTCGCAGTGGGCCCGCGACTTCGTTGCCACCACCCTCGCCGACCTCGACGGCTCCGCCGTCCAGGCCCTCACCGGCACCTGGGTGCGCTGACCGCCCCGCACCGCGTCCGGGTCGGGGGTGCCCGGCCGTACCCGGCCCGGGCCGAAGACCGGAGCGCACCGCTGCCGGGCGGACTCGACGGCCTTCAAGGCCACGGCTGGAGCGGCAGCGCGCTACCGACACCCTGGGTGGCCTTGGTCCGCAGCGCGGTACGCGGTCCACGGCCGGGATCGAATGTGGGGCGTCGCCCCATTGGCGGGCGGGACCGGCAGTGGCAGAGGCCGCAGCCCCAAGCGGGTGTCGGTGGGGGGACCGGGTCTGGCGTGGTGCGGGGACGTGCGGGTCGCGCCGGTGACTCGTTCACGTTGAACGCCGACGTCCGGACTGCCGAGGGGCCACGGCGGGAACAGCCGGTCCGGTCGGCACGGTTGTATCGCCGAGGGACCGGAGCTGCGGGGGTGGGGAACATGGAGGCCGCATGGTCGTCCGCCCCACCCGGACCGCAAGATCGGGGCAGGCCTGCCGCGCTGCTTGGACCGAGACGTATTTCTGCTGAAGGAGTGTTTCATGACTGACCGGCGCTTGACGCTCATGGCAGTACACGCCCACCCCGACGACGAGGCCACCGGAACCGGAGGGGTCCTTGCGCGCTATGCGGCGGAAGGCATCCGCACGGTTCTGGTGACGTGTACCGACGGCGGGCGCGGTGACGGACCGGGAGGCGTCAAGCCGGGCGAGCCCGGGCACGATCCGGCGGCGGTCGCTTTGATGCGTCGTCAAGAGCTCGAGGCGAGCTGTGATGTGCTGAAGGTCAGCGATCTGGAGATGCTGGGCTATGCCGACTCCGGGATGATGGGCTGGCCTAGCAACGACGCGCCCGGCTCCTTCTGGCGGACCCCCGTGCAGGAAGGCGCGGCCCGCCTTGCGGAACTCATGCGGCACTACCGGCCTGATGTGGTGGTCACCTATGACGAGAACGGCTTCTACGGCCACCCCGACCACATCCAGGCGCACCGCATCACCATGGCGGCGCTGGAGATGACCGAGCTGACACCGAAGGTGTACTGGACCACGGCGCCCCGCTCGATGATGCAGCAGTTCGGCGAGATCATGCGCGAGTTCGGCGAGGGCATGCCGGAGCCGGATCCTGCCGAGGCCGCCGCGCTGGCCGAGATCGGCCTCCCCGACGATGAGATCACCACTTGGGTGGACACGACCGGGTTCAGCGGCCAGAAGTTCGACGCGTTGGCCGCGCACGCCAGTCAGGGCGAGAACATCTTCTTCCTCAAGATGGGCAAGGAGAGGTTCGGCGCGTTGATGGGCATGGAGACCTTCGTACGTGTCCAGGACACCACCGGCGCGACCGTACCCGAGAACGATCTCTTCGCCGGACTGCGCTGATCCGCCCACCCGCCTGTCCGACCGACCGGCCGGGACAGTGCATCGATCGGCCTGGCGCGATCGAGCATGTCCCACCCCCGGCGGCTTGTCCGCACGAGTTCCGCTCCCGCAGCCCGCGTCCAGGCCCTCGCCGACGGCGTCGACGCACGCCCGCACTTCCGGCCCGACACCGTTCTGGTACATGCGATGGCGGGCCCGGAAGCAGGCTCTCAGCCTGGGTTTTGACCTCCGGCCGACTTGGCGATGATGGCGGCCGTCGGGCCCCGCGCCGGGGGCCCGACGGCGAGTGACGTCAGGCGCAACGGGTGACGTCGGCAGCCGGTCCGCCCGCGACGCCGGGACTTGCTCCGGATCCTCGACGCGTTGCCGCACCGCGAGCAGAACCTGGTGCGGTTCATGTTCTGCGACGAGACCGCCCGCTCGCAGTACACCGAGTGGGACACCCACGCAGGACATCGTCGCCTCGCTCCGGCGAGCCGCCGGACGCCATCACCACGATCCGCTGCTGGCCGGACGCGTCGGCGAACTCTCCATCGCGAACGAGGCCTTCCGCCACTGGTGGGCCGACCAGAACGTATATCGGCACACACATGGCAGCGAACACTTCCACCCCCCGATCGTCGGCCCGCTCACCCTCAAGTGCGGGTCCCGCACCATGCCCGCCGACCCGGGCCAGCGGCCGAGTGTCTATTCCGCCGAGGCAGGTTCCAGCTCCGGAGAGGCACTTCGGACCGCGTGGATACGGCATCCCAAGACCTCGCGGGGGCAGCAAGGGGAAGCAGGGGCGTGGTCAAGCGATCAGAATGGGGTGATCCGCGCGCCGGACGCGGGCGTTTGCTCGACGTCTGCTGCCGCTGTCCTCTCGGAGTCGACTCGACATGCTTGCCGTGGGCCGTTGAGGGCGCACAGGCCTGCGCCGCTTGCGATGTGGGTTGTTGACCTGTGGCGTCGCGCCGGCGGCCGAGCGTGTGTGGATAATCCGGTCGTGGATGGTGGTGTGTGTGGGGAGGGACGGGGGTTCGGGCATGGCGGTGTCTGCGGGGGCTGCGTCGGCGGGGCAATGGCTGCTGCGTGGTGCGGTGGCGGCGGACCTCGAGGTGATCGCGGAGTTGCGGGCCGCGGTGATGCGCGCGGATCTGGAGCGCCTGGGGCGCTATGACGAGTACCGGGTGCGGCAGCGGTTGCGGGACTCTTTTTCCCCGCAGCACACGTCGGTCATCATGGTCCGCGGTGAATTTGCGGGATGTGTCACGGTCCGGCCCGCCGAGGACAGGCTATGGCTGGAGCATTTCTACCTTGTTCCGCATTGTCAGGGCCGGGGGCTGGGGTCTGCTGTTTTGCGCACGGTGTTGCAGCGAGCGGATGCACAGGGTGTGACAGTGGGCTTGAACGTCTTGCAGGGCAGTGCTGCCCGGCGGCTGTATGAGCGTCACGGTTTCGTCGTGGAGGCCGAGGATCCAGTCGACGTCTTCATGATGCGCCCGCCGGGAGTGAGAGCGGGTATTCCTGCGGACGCCTGACCTTTGATGGTGTGAAAGGCCCGCCGCGGCCGGCCAGGAGGTTTCTGCTGGCCGTGCGGCGACGGTGACCGTACGTATTCCTCGAATGTGGCCGAGCGGTGGGGCCATGCGGCCCAGGCAGTGTCCCGTGGGTCACCGCGTGAGGTCATTGGTCCGTGAGCGGTGTACTCGTACGACGTCGTCGCAGCCGCAATGATCGACTACCTGGTCCACCACGCCGAGGTCCTCACGCTCACCGGCGACTCCTACCGGACGGGCCCGACGCGAGTTGCCAGCCAAGAACCGTGCCGTACGGGAGTGAGCCGTCACAGCGTCCACCAGCAATAAAGGCGCAGGTCCGCGACGCGAGCCCGTCTGGCCAGGCCAACCAGGGCCTCCAGGACCACCGCTGCCGTCGCCGCATCGAGCCCGACGACCGTACCGCCCGCAGACCAAGCCTCGGCCGCGGCCGCAAGGTCTGTCCCGGAGGTGGAGACCAGGACATCGCACAGCGTGTCCGACACGGTCAAGACGAACGGACTGTCGACGTCCTCAGAGGACAACAGCTGTCCCACCCTCGGGCGCCGGCTTGCCTCTTCGTAACTGCAGCCGGACATCACAGCCTCGACCTGGGCGATGGCAACGACCGGATCGATGTCCTTGAGGAAGATCACATCCAGCCCTGCACGCTCGGGTCCGCCAGCCTCGATCACGGCAACGGCGGACTCATCATCGACGGCAGAGAAGTAGTCAGCGTCTGGCATGCCAAGGATTCTGGCATCCGCCACTGACTATCAACCCGCCCGTCAGCGACCCAACGGTGCGGTGCGGGGCGCCGTGATACGTGGCGACCCGGCACCGGCGGTGCTGTCGGACTGGTTACCTGACGTCGACGAAGTCGCCGGGCGCCGTTGATGCGGCGGTGGTGGCGGTGCCGGCGAAGACGTAGCGGTAGTAACCGTCGACCGTGGCGGTGGTGGTGGTCTTCAGGACGCCGGTGCTGTTCGTCGTGACCGTCTTGAGCGTGGTGTAGGTGTTGCTGCCCTTCTTGCGGAACTGCAGCTTCGCGGGCTGGGACACATAGCCCGCGAACGTGCCCGTCGACCAGTTCGCGCGGGCGAGTTTGCCGGTGACCGTGATGGTCTTGCCCTTCTTGACCGGCTCGGGCGTGGCGTCGGCGGTCAGCGTGGAGGCCTTCTTGATCGAGACGGTGGCGACGTCGTCGTTGTAGCTGGCGTTCGCGTACAGGTCCCAGCCACCCAGGAACAGCTTCCAGGTCCCCGCAACGCCGTTGTCCTTCATGTCGGTGGCGGGGTGGATGTTGAAGACGGCCTTGCAGGTGTACGTGCCCTGGGTCGCCGTCTCCGTGCAGTTGGGGTCGTCGTCCGTCCCCAGGCCGCCGGTGATGCCGTCTGTCGTCGAACTGTCGGTGCCCTGCCACAGGAAGGCCTCGGTGACGGCGACGCCACTCTCGTCCGTGGCGGTGTAGGTGACGGTGACGGTCTTCGTACCGGTGGTGCCGAGGACGATGTCCTTGCCCCCGTTGATGACCGCGTGTGAGAACTTCATGTTCCCCAACGAGTCTCTCGGCTGGCCGGACTGCGAGGTGAAGGAGCTGAGCTTCGCCTCCGCACCCGTCCGTACCGCTGCCTGGGCGGCTACCGGAAGAGCGAGCGCGGACAGAACGGCGGCACCGGAAACGACGGCGGTCGCAACGCGTATACGCATGAATCCCCCACGGGAAATTGAGAGGCCCGCCCAAGTCCCCCCATGGTCAGGCCTGTTGATCTCCGCATCATATGGACATGCTTCACAGTCAGTGAAGATCCTTTGGGTAAATAGTGCGTCTTTCCCGGCGCGTGGGGGTGGCGGTCCCACACGGCTGACGCGATCGGGTGGAAGCGTCGTGGATCCCTACGAGCTCGTAACACGATCCTGTGGCCTCAGAGAGGGAGCATCGATGCTCACTTCTCGGGGTCGGACCAAGTCGCCACGAGTGCTCGCCGATCTGGAAAGCGGGGACCGGAGACTATCTCCTGGGTGGGTTCACCGTTGAGCCAGCACACTTGCTCGGGGGCGCCGTCGCCAGTGTCGAACAGGCAGCACACTCCGCCGCTGTTGACTGTGAGGTCGGTGAACACCTTCCTGATGTTGGCCGACCGCGCGAACAAGCGGCTCATCCCCGACGTCGCTGCCCAGCACTCCACCGACGTGTAGCCGGGGTGCAGGAGGGACTCGAACCGGATCGTCGCGTAGATGTACCCGATCTGGATGCGCCCGTCCGCCTCGGGTTCGAGGTCGTTCGTCTGCGCGTACTCGCGCAGTGCATCATCGACGTCGAACATGAGGGACGTGTCGAGCTCGAGCGTGCTGCTCGTGGAGCAGTCGACCGGCTCGCTCTTGAAGTGGGACGTGAACGGGAGGACGAGCCGGTCACGGCCGGGCAGGGTGATCTCAAGCGGCGGCACGGCACGTGCCGGTGGCGCCAGCTCGGCCAGATTGGTCAACGCCCTGGCGACATTCCGAGGGCGCAGATAGATGTCGTAGCCGTAGACCAGTCCCACATTTCCCCCTGTCCAATCGAACCGCACCCTCTCACGACCCGCCCCTTGGGCGCTTGTCGGTTTGGAGCTCGCAACACGTTCATGAGTGGGTCCTCTTGAGGCGCCGCCAGCAGATCAGGCTGGCCAACGAGAGGAAAGCGTCGTGGAGTTCGAGGCGTCGTTCCCATCGGACGGCGAGGCGTCTGAACTGGTGGAGCGGGGCGAAGGCCTGCTCGACGACGTAGCGGAGCTTGCCCAGGCCCTGGATGTTCGGGGCGCCGTTGCGGGAGATGACCGGCACGATCCGGCGTTTGCGCAGTTCCCGACGGACGGCCCGGGAGTCGTACGCCTTGTCGCCCAGCAGGGGTCGGGGCGTCGGCGGGGATGGCCCTCGTGCGGGCACTACTGCCGTTCGGGAGCGCCATCACTGTGCACGGTCCCACCGAAGCCAGGGCTACCTCCGCGACCTCGCCACCAATCTTGCCCACCACTATGCGCCGTCACCCACGTCCTGACACGCAACAACTAGGGTCGTCTCTTCGATCGTGCCGAGAGCCTGGTGAGGTGGTCGGTGTCGAGGCTGGCCGCTCTGGACGGTGGGAGGCATTCATGATCGGCTTGGGAGCATGAGTTCTTTGATACGCCATGTCACTGTCGATGCCGCCGACCCGTTCGTTCTTGCGGGCTTTTGGGCCCAAGTTCTGGACGGCTCGCTGGGTGATGACGACTTTCCCGGTGATCCGGAAGCCGTGGTCACCACTGCTGCTGCCACCTTGCTGTTCGTCAGGGTCGGTGACCGCAAGGCGGTGAAGAACCGCGTACATCTGGATCTCCAACCCCAGGACCGCACCCGGGACGAGGAGGTCGAGCGCTTGCTCTTGCTCGGTGCCACGCTTCAGGGGGACCACCGACGGCCCGACGGCACCGGCTGGGTGACGTTGCATGACCCCGAGGGCAACGAATTCTGTGTGGAACGCAGCGCCGCGGAGCTGGCGAACGGTTGATCTCCTGTTGCCTGGTTACGGCCGTCAGGTCGTAGCCAGATGATCAGGCAGCGGCGGTCACGTGCCGAGGTGGACGCAACTGCGCTTGTCATGACGAACAGGTGTCGTACCGGTTGTTGCGCGGAGCGTAAGTGGTGGGATGAGAGCATGGGCTGTCGATTTGGCCTGATCTTGAGCGAGTGATCATGACTGCAGCTGAGCTTGTGTCGGCTTACCTGTCGGCGCTGGAGCGGGCCGATGCCGAGGCGGTGCTGAAGTTGTTCGCGCCTGGAGCGACGGTGCACTCTCCGCTGTACGGCCCTCGACCGGCCACGGAGTTCTATCCCGAACTCTTCGCCGATACCAGCCGGGCGAGCCTGACTCTGCTGGGGGTGGCGGAGGGCCGGACCCAGCAGGGGGCCGCACTGATCTCGTTCTGGTTCCACTTTGACTGGCGCCTGCCGTCCGGAACTGCCGCGCCGTTTGACGTGGTGGACCTGGCTGAGCTCGCCGAGGACGGCCGAATTGCCACGCTGCGCATCGTGTACGACACCGTTGACGTGCGTCCGGCGTTCGAACGCGAGACCGGCAGTTCGTGGCGGCCCACCACAGATCAGAGCTGACGGGCTGCTGTCCACCCCAGCCGTGAAAAAGATCTTCAGATGTCTCAGGGCGATCTGACGGAAACGCAGTGGGGCCCGCTGGAGGCCGTGTTGCCGACCGATACCGAAGAGGGGCCGGCCGCCGCGGGATCGACGGCAGGTCTTCGACGGCATCTGGCGGCGGACGCGGACGGGCTCGCCGTGGCGGGAGGTGCCCGAGCGGTACGGGCGCACCGTTGCCGGCCGCCCCGGCTGCCCGTCGTGGCCGGTGGCCGCGCTGGTCGGCCGGACTGGGATCATCGCCTGATTCCGCGCTTGCGCAGGTGGTCGCGGATCGCGCGGGATGAGTAGGCGCGGACCGACGTGGAGACGGGTGGCTACGCTGCTTGCGCGCGTCTGCGGAGGACGCGGCCCTGGTGGTCTTTCGACTGAAGTGTGTATCGCGCGGGACGGCATGGTGCCTCGGTCTGAGTATCGCGGTGTGGTCGCGGGCGGCAGCCACGTCGTCTGGGGTGGTGTGCATCCTCAGGGAGGATCCCCTGTCGGGGTTCTCGGGCGAGTGTCGAGATGCGGCCTGATGTCTTTGACCGCCCTGGGCGTTGGGTCCGGTCTGGCCTCCTGGCGAGGGCCCCAGGCCGTCACAAGGCCCTTATCGTTTTCGGGCCTGTTCGAGGTTCGCCCGGTGAGGGCCGGACAACCAGTCCGCGTGTGGTCCAAGGCGCGGGTCGAGGGGCTCTTTTCCTTGCCGGAGCGCGTCGATGTAGGCGTGGTCGGCGGCGAGGCGGGCCGCCACCTCGGCTCCTTCGGCAATCGTGCCGTGGCCGGGGATCAAGACATCGGCGTGGGCGGCGGCCTCATCCAGCCGGTCGAGCGCCCTCTCGTAGGCCGCCACCTGACCGTCTTGGCGGACGTCGAGGAGTGGGATGAGGACGTCGGAGAGCATGTCGCCGGCGAGCAGGACGCCCCGGTCGGCGAGGAGGATGGCGGCGTGGCCGATCGCGTGCGCCTGATGCTCGATGATCTCACCCGGGACGGGGTTGCCGTCGGCGGGCAGCGGGTCCACGAGCGCGACCAGTTCGAGGGGGATGCCGGAGGCGCTCTGCGCCGCCATGGCCTGGGCCCGTTCACGTGCTTGGCCGGCAACGCGGGCGGCGGCGGAGGTGGCGTAGCGGGGCACGTCGCCGAAGCGGGGATGCCACAGCAGGTGGTCCCAGTGGGGATGGGTGCAAAACCCGGCGATCACCGGGACACCGAGCCGCTCCACGTCGTCGGCGAGGTGGCTCAGCTCCGAGCCGTGGATGCCGGGATCGATCAGGACCAGTCCATCCTGTGCGCGCACGACGACGGAATTGGCCCAGACCCACTCGCTCTGCCGGACCCAGACGCCGTCGGCCACCTGCTGCAGTGTGCCCATTTCTGCTCCTATCGACCGGCTACGGTGCTGAGACTGCGCCCCGCGGCCAAACTCATCGCATTCCCCGGCCGCCGGGCAGGATGCCGCACATGAAGTGGAAGACGTTGCCTCGCACGGCGCCGCCGCGGCCAGGCCGACTTCCCTCTCCGAGGACGGTATGCGACGTAGTGCCACATGTGTCGTCATGCGGGTGTGTGGGGAGCACGGCCGAGTCCTCCAGCCACGGCCGGGCTGCTTGTCCCATCCGGAAGTAGGTGTAGGTCTCCCATCCAGGCACGGGGGGCTGCGCCCATGTTGGATCTTCACTGTGTGAGAGGTCTCGACGTGTTCGTGGAGGACCTCGATAGGATGCGGCGCTCAATTCAACCGTGATCAAGCATGGAGGGGGCGCGGGATGCTATTGACGTGCCGGAATTGTCGGCAGCGTGAAGTTGCCTTTGACGGGATCAAAGGGCTGTGTCCGGTCTGTCCGCAGAAGAGCGACGAGGCGAAGCCGCCTCAGCGTCGCGGGCGCAACGACAAAGCGGCGTTGCTGGTCCAGTCCAAGGTGAGTCCCGGGCCGGTCTCGCTGTCAGGCCCAGTCCTTGTGATGCTGGCTGCAGCCGTCGTTGCCATCTTCATCGAAATGGCCCGGTTTTTCGCCGAGCGCACGCGAGCCCATCAATGGGCCTTGGCCGCCGCTCACCGTGGCTTTGACCAGCCGGCTGTGCACACCGCACTCCAGACGATCAAGACCACGAACATGTTTCGCTTCGTCGCTTTCCTGGTAGTTCTGTATGCCTACCAGCGGTGGGTGCGTGCCGGCCACGCGAACGCCATGACACGCAGCGACATCGGGCTGGGATGGCTCAGGGCCCTGCCCGGCGGGCGTGGAGTCGTCTGGACCTACGGCGCGTGGTCCCTGTCGGTCTTCGCCGCGTTCTTCGTCTCGTTCGTGGTCAACTCCGACCCCCAAACGCCCGGCGATTACGAGACCGCGGCGGACGTCGAGGCCGGCTACAGCCTGGTCCGCATAGCCCTGGCCGTCCTTTTGAGTGTGTTCGTCGTGCAGTTGACCCTGGGGCTGAACAAGCTGCTGGCCACGACGCAGACGACGGACGTGGCCGACCGGCCCGTCGAACTGCAGACCAGCAACGAGGAGTAACGTGCGACGTCTGGCTGCTGCGCCCAGGGGAGCGAAGTCTCCGGTGTTCCAGTGATCCGGAAAGGTGCAGATCCCTGAGGGGATCTGCACCCAGCTCCTTCCTGGCCGCGCTCGCACATAAACGCCTCACGTCATCCCGTTGCACGGCTGCAGTTGGACGCCGTAGGGGCAAAAGGCCGTGGGCGTCATGGCGTGGCAGGGGTAGGTCGAGGAGGCGCTGGAGGGCGCTGTGGCGCCGGATCAGCCGCGTGGGCGTTGTCAGCGGGGGCGGGCACACTGACGGCATGAGCGCCTCTTCGTCTACCGCAGCCGATGCGTCCCACACCTCGCCTGTCTGGGTGGAGTCGATGGGCGGACCCTTGATTGTCATCCCCGTCTCCGCGTTGGCTGCATGGCGCGGGTTCACGGAGACCGGCGTCATGGCGGGAGACGCCACCGCTCCAGACGACTACGACCGGGCCTGTGCGGTGGACGATCTGGCCGGCGTGATCACCGTTGGCGAGGACGGTGCGCAGGCACTGGTGCTGGCGGACGAGCCGGCCACCAGCTGCTATCTGCCCGAGCGCCGAACCTTCCTGCGGTGGCTTGCCGCCGATTCCGAGGCCGGGCTGAAGGCTGCAGCAGAGGCTGTCCTGGCGGACCCGGCCACCGAGTGGGAGGAGTGTGGCACGTGGGTATCGGACGGTCCGGCCGTTCTCATGGACTCCGCCGAAGCGGGCCCCGAACTAGACATCGAGTATCCCGGCGGCGGGATGCCTGACCAGGCACCGGTCCCGCTGCCCGCCGGCTGCTGGAGGGTCCGGGCCACCCACACCAAGGCAGACCAGGAAAACTGGGTCGGCCTGGTCCAGCTCCTGCCCACCGGGTCTTGAACGAACGGGCAGTTGCATCGATGCGGGCGGTCACGCGCGGCGCGCAAGATTGTGCAGATGGGCAATGCCGAGCATCGCGTGTTGGACGTCTTCGCCTTTCAGCCGGCAGTCGCGGAGAATGCTCCAGGTCTTCATCCGCGCGTAGGCGTGCTCGACGCGGGCACGGCCACGGCGGTGCGAGGCGTTGTGCTGCTGCATCCATGCCGCAACCTCCTGGCCTGGAGCACGCCGGTGGGGGATGAGCAGTCCGGTGCCGCGATAGCCGCACGCAAGCCGCGGCCCTCCCACATCATCCCCGCGCGTCGATGGCTCACTCCCCGGGGATAGGGCGCGACTGACAGAACAACGGCCCTGTTGGTCGTGCCTGCGGCGCCCAGCATCCAGCACATGATCCCGGCGAAGACCGGCAGCCAGGCCGCCCGCAGCGCGAAGGCTCACGCTGCGGGCGGCCGCACGGATGCGACGGAGCCGTACGAGAACGGAACTCCGTCGAACGATCCGGCGCTCAGGTGGGATCGCGCGGCCGGATGTCGTCCCGGCTGGCCGGGGACCGAGCCTGTGACGTCGTCGCCAGTGGGACCAGTCGAGCCTCTCCTTCGTCGTCGCCCACGCCTCCATCGCCTGGCTGCTGAAGTTCGTCGCCAAGCACTCCTTCAACGCTTTCTGCTCTACCGCATCGTCATCGGTGTGACGCTGCTCGGGCTCCTGTACACCGGCGCGCCCAACGCCTGACCCGCCTCCGCACACCCCGGGATGCAGCGCCTGCCGCGACCTGATCCTGCCGCTGTGTCGGCCCGATGCGCGTGGAAAGATCGACGACACTGTACGAATCTCGACCAGGAGGCCCGGCGGGAGAAGCCATGCAGCACGACAACGGCGATCTCGCCGACGCCCAGCAGGAACACTGGCAGCGTACCTACGTCGCCCATCCCGGCATGTACGGCCAACAGCCGTCCGCCCCCGCGGTTCACGCCGCGACGGTCTTCCGCACCAAAGGGGCCAAGGACCTGCTGGAACTCGGTGCCGGCCATGGACGAGACACCCTGTACTTCGCCCGCGAGGGGTTCACGGTCCAGGCGACCGACTTCAGCACCATCGCCCTCGAGCAGCTGAAGGACGCCGCACAGTCCCAGGACCTCGCCGATCGTGTGACCACTGCTGTTCACGACGTGCGTGAGCCGCTGCCGCTGCCCGACGCCGCCACGGACGCCGTGTTTGCCCACATGCTGCTGTGCATGGCCCTGTCCACCCAGGAGATCCACAACCTGGTCCACGACGTCCGGCGCGTGCTCCGTCCGGGTGGCGCATTCATCTACACCGTCCGCCACACCGGCGATGCCCATTACGGCGCCGGAACCCCGCACGGCGACGACATCTACGAGCACGCCGGCTTCGCTGTGCACTTCTTCACCCGTGCCCTCGTCGACTCTCTCGCTGACGGCTGGACCCTCAGTGAGGTCCATGCCTTCGAGGAGGGCGAGCTGCCCCGCCGCCTGTGGCGCGTCACCCAGACCCGTCCCTGAACAGCACCGCGCCAAACACCGAGCAGCACAGCGCCTTCACCGAACCCACCTGGCCTACGGGGAATGCCGTCCTCCGGCAGTCGGTGCGCCGAGTGCCGCTAGGCTGATCGTCCGGCGCGGGGCCGTAAGGGAGGTCTTCCCGATGAGCCTGCGTCAGTTCGTGAACGATGCCTGGTCGTGGCTGAACTACAAGCAGCTCAGGAGTGGGAGTTGCAGGCCGCGCGCCGGGAGGAGCCGGCCGCTGATCGGAAGCGGGCGGCGCTTGGCCGCGCTGCTCTGGTGGCGCTCGGCGCGGAGGGCGAGGACCTGGTGGACGCAGAGCGTCTGCTGGCAACGGACGACAAGGACGCGGACACCGCGCAGATCCAGGCGCCCGCGGAGGCGCTCGTTCCCGGCGTCCGGAGCTGTTCGGTGAGGTCCGTACGCCGCCGGTGCCGGCGCCCCGGCAGGGGACCCGGCCGGGCGCATCTCGTCGCGGACGCCGCCGCCGAAGCCGGGCGCGGCCGGGCTGGAGATTGCCCGCTGCCGCGGCCTGGTGCCCGAGTCCACCGACACTCGCTGACCTGAGATCACTGCCAAGCAGTGGGGACCACGCCCCCTCGACTTCGTGGAAGCATTGCCCCGATGGGCGGTGTGCGGGTAGCTGACCGCATCGCCCATGGAGACAACCGCATGACCATTCAGCCTGTCTCGAAGTCCCCGTACACGACCGCCAACCGTGAGTGGCTGGCTTCCCTGCACGGCACCGATTCCACCGACACCATCACCCTCGGCATGAACCTGTTCACCGAGGGCGTGCACCACCGGTGCGGGGACGGCTGCGAGCCGTACGGCCGGGTCTTCTCCTGTGTGCCGGTCGGCAAGGTCGCCGAGTCGAAGCTGTGCGGCCCCTGCGATCCGGAGGCCACGTGCAGCCGCCAGGTCCTGCACGAGTTCGGGAGAACCTGCGGGGGATCGAGCGGGAGATCGAGCAGGTGCGTCAGGGTCCCGCCCAGATGAGCCATCGGATGACGACGAAGCGGGCGTGGCCATGGAGGTCACGTGGCTGGCCCGGCGCGCCGCTATCGGTAGACCATGCTGCTGGCGTTCCGTCAGGTGCGGATTGGGTGCTTGTCGTTCGTCCGTGTCTCGGCCGGTTGGTCAGGGAGTTCCGGACGACGGGGCCCGGGTGTGTCTGACGGCCGACTTGATTCGCAATCGCCCATCGTCAAGCGATCAGCGCGCCAGTTTCTCCAGGGTCCAGTCGAGCGTCATGGCTGACTTGCTCGTAGTGGAGGCAGTGAACATGGTGCCGCCGGATCCGGCCTGCAATTCAACAGAGCCGCCGCACTGGACGTCTGTGGCCTGCCCCTTGGCGGGCTGGATATGAACCGGGCCCTCGCCTTGGCACGACAATGTGAGCTTTCCGGCCACTCCTGGTGTGCTCTCGGCACCGAAGTGGACGGGCCTCCCGGCGACAAGGCGCAGCCCCGTCCCGGAGGCGGTTACATGCAGAGCCGATGCCGTATGGGCCGGGCTGGCCGTCGTGGGAGGGTGAGTGCCGGCGGTAGTTCGGTCTGCCGGGTGACCGGCGCATCCCGCCAATGCCACACCGGCGGCCAGAGCCGCCCAAGCGGCAGACGCACGCTTCATGAACTGGTCTCCCAGAACTTGATACGGATGGAACGGGAAGGCGCGGTTAGCGTACGCTTTTCGCTGTGCCGGTCACGGACGCGCCGACGGTGGCACCTGCTTGGAACGCGACGCTCATCGAACCGCCCTTGGGGCCATACGGGCCGGAGCGAAAAACAGGGACAGGTGCGCCGATGAAGTAGCCTTTCTTGGCTCCGAAGCTGGTGGAGATCTCGCCCACTTCGGGGCAGCTTTGCGGGTGATCAGGCGATGCATCAACTGCGTGGGCGGCCGGCGCGGTAACCAGACTTGCTGATGCGATTGTCGCGAGCGCGGCTATTGGGGCCCGGAGCATGAATCCCCCTGGTCAGGTATGTGCATGGAGATCTTGGTCGACCAGGAACGTAGCTTCCTCATGGATAATCGATCAATGGTTTTGAGGTGAACTTGAGGCCCTTCTTTTTGATGTCCTGTCAGAAGGTGTTGAATTTAGTCAGAGATTGCCCGGTGTGCCCTAGAATGCTTTTTCCATTCGGCTCGTAGGCCGGCGGTACCCAAGAGCTGATGCTCTAATTTAGCCGCCCACGACGCTCCGCCCGGTCTGGAGCGCGGGCGGAGCGTCCCCGTCTACGGGACCTGCGCGATGGTGCCCGGCGTGATGCCGCCCCATGGAGCGAGAAGCTGACAGTGCGCGGCAGCCCGTATGCGCGCTCGCGCTCGAGGTTTTGGGCGAGTGGCACGCCAAGATCCTCGCCGATCCACTGAAGGTCACCGTCGACAACGTGGTGACCATGGACCTTGAGGAGAACCTGCGAGGCCTCGAACGGCAGATCGAGCAAGTCCGGCAGTCCCCGGCCCCGGACGATCCAGGCGAGGGAGGCGACCGTGCAGTGGAGCTGATGGAAGTGACATGGCTGACGCCCGTGCGCCGCTACCGGTGGGCGAGGGGCATGGAGCCCAGGAGCCTGCTGTGTGCCGGGCTTGCCAGAGGCGTCGCTGGCACGCTCTGGCCATACGTTGGACGGCCAGCGGTCGGGTCGATGCTGCGGTTGGCCACCTGGGCCGGTCGCGCGTACCGCCCGTACGACCTCGGGAGAAAACGCGTGCAAGGGCGTCGGCATGGTGTCATCGGTCGATCAGTTCAGGTGATGGCCCATCGGTCGCCTGATACGGCGGCGGCTTTCAGTGCCCGTCGTACTCCGCGCCCAGGGGCGTGATGATCTCTTCGACGAGCCACTGTGCAACTTGTGGGGGGTAGGGGCTTCGCAGGCTCAGCACGATGTGCGTCAGGCCGGCGCCGATGAGATCCCGGATGGCCTTGCGGTCACCGGCCGGGTCGTCGTAGGAGACGATGTACTGCACGGAGCGGGTGATCGTCTGCGGGTCCCGGCCGAGAGCCACGCAGTGTGCGTCCAGGACGCGGCTGCGTTGGGTGATGTAGTCGAGGGTGTTGTGCGGCGGGCCGGGGATGTTCCAGATGTCCGAGTGTTCGGCGACCAGGCGAAGGGTTCTGGTCCCCCAGCCGCCGATCAGCAGTGGCGGGCCTGGTTGCTGAACCGGCTTGGGCTCGTTGCGATTGCCCTTCAGCGTGTAGTAGCGGCCGTAGAAGTCGAAGACATCCTCCGTCCACATCTGCTTGAGGATGGCGATGGTCTCGGCCAGGCGGGCGATGCCTTCGGCCGGCGGGACCAGGGTCAGGCCGTAGGCGTCGTACTCCGCGGCGGCGGGGTTTTCACCGGTGATGCCACCGGCGTCGGGTGGCTGGTGGGTGCCGCCCACACCGAGGCCCATGACCAGGCGGCCACGGGAGATCACGTCCACCGTCGTGGCGATCTTGCCTAGGACGGCGGGCTGGCGGATGCGATTACTGGTCACGAGCAGTCCCAGCCGTAGCCGTTGGGTCTGTGCGGCCAAGGCGCTCAGGAGCGTCCACCCTTCGAGAATCTGCCCGTCCTTGGGGCCTGCTATCGGCATCAGGTGGTCCCACAGCCATGCGTCCGCGATCTCCGGCAGGGCGTCAGCCTCTTGCCACACTCGGAGGATTTCCTCGTAGGAGGCGCGCATCGGGGTGGTCTTGATGCCGAACGTCACCCGGTGGTGAATCTGGTCGGTCATGGTGCGCACGCGCCCTTCGGCTCGACGTGTCGCCGCTCATGACGGCAACGCTGTCACCATAGATGATGGTCAGTGATGCTGACGATCAGTTCCACGATATGATGTGGGCATGACGGATGATGCAGCCTCCGGGGCCCTCGCCTCCCGACTCGGCTACCTGCTCAAGCACGTGCAGCTGCGGCTGGCTGAGGCGTCCGCACTGGCGTTGGCGCCGTTCGGCATCAACGGCCGCGAGCTGGCGGTCATGGTCGTGCTCGCGGCGGAATACCCGCTGTCCCAGCTGGAGGCGGCGGGCAGGCTCAGTGTTGACCGCACGACGATGGTGGCGCTCGTCGACGCCCTGGAGGAGAAGGGGCTCGTCGAGCGCCACCGCAGTTCCCAGGACCGGCGCAAGAACACCGTGCAGCTGACCCCGACGGGTCAGGACACCTTGCGCAAGGCCGAGCATGCCCGCAAGGAGATGGAGCGTCAGTTCCTCGCCCCGCTCTCCCCCTCGGATGCAGACCAATTGGTCCGCGCCCTGCTGATCCTCGTCACCGCCCCGAAGACCGTCGACTGACGACCGGGAATGAGAAGCCCTGTCCCCGGCGGGCAGGGACCCGTGAAGGTCCCTCCATATTCGGTGAGTTGTGAAGCGCACCTGGGCGCGTGCGGCCCTGTTCCCATCCCGTCCTGTCCGGCATCTCGCGTGCACATCTGGGCGGGTTGATCGAAGAGATCCATCCCGAGTGGCAGGCGCGGCGTGAGTCGGAACTTCACAAGCAGCGAGGTGGGGAACGCAGGCGCGCGGCAGGAGCCGGGCGCAAGCCGAAGCCGGAGTTCGTCGACCGGGCTCCTGCCGTGCGTATCGCGGCGGCCGACCCGGACCAGGACGTCATCTTCGACGAAGACTTCAACTTCGTATCGTCCAGGGCGTATGAGCGACTGACCGGTGACTCGGACGCCTTTTTGGGAAGCCTGGGATGTCTATACCGAGGCTCACGCAACGACCGAGGAGGAGGGCGAGGGCATGAGCGAGTCGTTCGGCTTCGGAGATGCCCAGCAGATGCGCCGACGTCTGCCGCGGCTGGCTGCGCTCTGTCTCGGTCCTGGGCCCGACTGACGCAACCCCAGCCGACGGCCGATCACGGGCACGCCGAGCCCGATCATCTGGGGCTTTGCGCCCACAACGGACATCAAGGGCTGGTCCGAGGGCCCCCGTGGTATCCGCCTCCGATGGGTCCTGACCACCCGCCGGTAGAGAGTGAAGGCAGGTCAATGACTCGGCCGTCCCGTGATCGGCAACGAATTCGTCAGATCGGCGCCTACTCGCAGGCCGCGTAGTGGTCGCTCGGTGCGCCCGCGCCGAGGCAGTGGAGGTCGAGGAGGGGTGTGCCGTTCGAGAGGAACAGGGCCTGCTGAGGGGCGTTGACGGTGACCGTGGATGACGAGAAGCCGTCCCCACCGGTGACGACCGTGTTCGTGTCGGCGGAGGCGACTCCTGCACTAATGCAGAAAGCGCTGAGGGCGATTGCCGTGATAACTGCGAACTTCCTGGACAACTTGTTTCCTTCCTGAATTGCGAGCAGAGACAGGTGCACATCCCGGGCCCGGTCTGCTCCACGATGGCTGTTCTGCGGTGTGCGCGCGCGAGGAACACCGCCAAACAGTGGATTCGGCAACTCGCGGTGAAGCCTCCGATCACCCACCGGCGGCCGGCGTACGAGGGCGTAGCCGGGTGACCGTGGCTGCGCGGCCGCGCAGCGGTACGGGGCACCTCGGGCCGCTGTCCGCGCTGATCTGCTGGTACCGGACAGAGCGCGGCAGTCCGTGGCCGGGGCCAACAGGCCGGAGGTGTCCAGCCGATGGGGGCGCAGCTGCGACGGGCGACGGGCTGCCCGGCCCGGGATGTGACTCAGGCCCTCGCTCTTCCCAGAGCCCCTGTGGATGACAACACATCAGGCTGTCGATACCCGGCGTCCCAGACGTGCAGGTGCGCGCCGGCGGCTGTGCGCTCCGGGGCGAACATGGTTGCTCGCCTCCGCTCGTCCCCCCTTCCTGGCGTCCTCGAAGTCATCGAAGTCCGCTTCCTCAGGGCACCGTACGAGGAGTTTCTCGAGCAGCTTCGGGTCCGGACCCTGGTCGAGAAACGCATCGGACTCGACAGGTCGGCCATCTCCGCGCCGTCGCCTTCCCATGTTCGATGGCGCCGCCGTCGGCAGACTCCGTTTCAGACGCCCAGTTCGACCGCGGTGTGCAGGTCGCCCGCGAAAGCCTGGGGTTGTTCCCAGGCTGCGAAGTGGCCCCCGGCGCGGTGTTCCACATATGCGCAGACGTTCAGGAACACCTCGGCGTAGCTTCGCGGCTCCGGTTTGATGTTGCGCGGAAACACGGAAAGCACCGTCGGCGTGTCGATCCGGTCAGGGAGGGCGACCGGTTCGACGTAGGTGGCGAAAGAGGTGCCGATCGTGCCGGTGACCCAGTAGGCGGTGACCCAGGTGAGAAGCTCGTCCGGGGTGAAGGCCGCCGCGTCGGACCAGGACTCCAGCTTTTCGACGATCCACGCCGCAAGTCCAGCGGGGGAGTCGCCGAGGGCGGCGGCGAGCGTGTTCGGCCGAGTCGACTGTTCCGCGATGTATCCGCCTTCGGTCCGGAACCACTGCGCCGCCTGGTCAAGATAGGCCGCCGCGTCAGGCGCGAGCTTTGCCGGGTCCGCCGTGAGCGCGCGCTGAGGAGCGATGTTCGTGAGGTGGAGAGCAGCTACCCGGTCCGGTCGTTCGGCCGCGAGGATCTCGGCGACGGTGCCACCCACGTCGCCACCGGACACCGTGTACCTGGCGTACCCGAGCTCATCAAGGGCGGTCGCGATGATCCCGGCGATCCGGTTGACTGACATACCGGGCATGGTGAGCGGGGCTGCGAACGGGAAGCCCGGCAGTGCGGGAACCACCACGTGCATGTCCGTGAGCAGAGGCAGGACGCGCTCGAACCGCAACACCGAGTCCGGCCAGCCGTGCAGCAGCACGACAACCGGGGCGCCGGGGTCGGCGGACCGCTGGTGGATCAGCCGTAGGTCGGTGTCGCCTGCTCGCACCGTCACCCAAGGTAAGTCGGCGATACGACGCTCGTGCGCGCCCCAGTCGTACTCGTTCGCCCAGTGGTCGAGCAGTGCGGTGAGGCGAGTGCCGCCGACGCCACGGGTCGCGTCGTCGCTCCAGGGGGTGACTACGCGCCGCGTCATCTGGAGTCGTTCTCGCAATTCATCAGTCATGTGTATGAGCATACACATGATGTGTATGCTCATACACATGACTTTTCATGACGCGAAGGCGACCAGGCAGCGGATCCTTGAGCATGCGCGTCGCCTCTTCGCCCGGCAGGGGTTCGGGGCGGTCACGGTCAAGGACGTGGCCGACGCGGCCGGCGTGTCGCCCAACCTCATCACGCGTTATTTCGGCGGCAAGGACGGCCTGTTCGTGGCGGCAACCAGAGTGGAGATCCCGGTCTCCACCGCCTTGGACGGCGATCGTTCCGCGCTGGGTGCGCGCCTCGCGGCGAGCATCGTCCAGCGCTGGTTCGGTGCGCCCGGGGAGGACGACCCCCTGCTGGTGCTGCAACGCGCGTCCGGCGAACGCCCTGAGGCGGCGGAGGCGCTGGCCGCCTTCCTCGACACGAACTCGCTGGAGCCGCTGCACCGCTTCCTGCGCGGCAGCGGCCTGGACGATGCGGAGGCCCGCAGCCGGGCTGCAGCGATCGACGCCTTCGTGCTCGGCGTTTCGACCCGCCGCCGGGTGCTGCGTTCCGAACTCGGCGACCCCGCTGACCTCCAAGCCTGGCTGAGTACCACGATCCAACGCCTTGCCGATGGATGAGCAGGCACCCGCAGAGGCACCCGGACCCTGACCGAGAACGTTCGAAGCGTGTGGTCACGGTGCAAGGGGCCCCGCGTGCTCGTTCAACGATCATGACCGTGTCACCAGCTCAGAGCAGCTCTCCGCGGTTGAGGATGTAGAGCTGATCGAGCTGTTCGACCGTTGGAGGTGAGTCGTCAGGAGGTGCGAGAGTCGTAGTTCTCGCGGTTTGCGAGGACCTCGGCCATGTGCGTCTGCGCCCAGCTTCTGAGCCCCCGCGTCATGTGGTGGAGCGACAGACCGAGGTCGGTCAGCTCGTAGGAGACGGTGACAGGGACGGTTGGCGTCACGGTACGGGTGAGCACACCATCGCGTTCCAGCGACCGTAGCGTCTGGGTCAGCATCTTCTGGCTGACCCCGGCCAGAAGACGAGCGATCTCGGAGGCAGCAGACACCACCCCCGAAGGCCACGACGAAGGGCAACAAGATGAGCACACGCTCCCTCTTTCTTCCTGGCGGCACCTGGACTCTGGGCGACCTGACCGTCACCCGGTTCGGCTACGGCGCCATGCAACTGGCAGGTCCGTGGGTCATGGGGCCGCCCGCCGATCGCGAGGGTGCCCTGGCCGTTCTGCGTGAAGCAGTCGACCTCGGTATCACCCACATCGACACCAGCGACGCCTACGGGCCGCGCGTCACCAACGAGTTCATCCGTGAGGCGCTGCACCCCTATCCCGAGTCGCTGCACATCGTGACCAAGGTGGGCGCGACACGAGACGAGCAGGGTGGCTGGCCCACGGCCCGTCGACCCGAAGATCTGCGCCACCAGGTCCACGGCAACCTCAAGTCCCTCCGGCTCGAGGTACTCGACCTGGTCAACCTCCGACTCGGCAACGCCGAAGGTCCCCAACCCGGCTCGCTCGCCGAGGCGTTCGAGACGCTCGTCGAGCTCCAGGAGCAGGGCCTGATCCGCCACCTCGGGGTCAGCAACGCAACCGAGGAGCAGGTCATTGAGGCGCAGAGCATCGCGCCGATCGTGTGCGTGCAGAACATGTACAACCTCGCCCACCGCCACGACGACAAGCTCATCGACCGGCTCGCCACCGAGGGCGTCGCGTACGTGCCCTTCTTCCCCCTCGGGGGCTTTACCCCGCTTCAGTCCTCGGCGCTCTCGGCGGTCGCCGCTCGGCTGGAGGCAACACCGATGTCCGTTGCACTGGCCTGGTTGCTGCAGCGATCACCGAACATCCTGCTCATCCCCGGCACGTCATCGACGGCACACCTGCGCGAGAACATCGCCGGCGCGGGACTGCCCCTCTCCCAGGAGGACCTGACCGAGCTGGACGACATCAGCCGCTGAATGCCCCAGAGGCAAACGGCCCGCAACCGGCGGTGGCAGCTCACCCGCCTCGGTGGCCGGTAGGTGTCGAGGTCTCCTGAAGAAGTGGGTTCCGAGCCCAAGCCCATAAGGGAAGGGGCCCACGCGATGGTGCGCAGCGTTGGCGGCGGTTCAGGCGGTCGAAGTGATCGCTTGGGTGACGGCCGTGATCGCCGGGGCGGGGTGGCCGCAGAGGCGTGCCACGAGCACCCGGCGGATCTCGGGGGGTGCGCCGTCGACGTGCAGCAGGCTCACCCCGGGCGGCAGCACCGGTGAGAGCCGGGACGGCACCGTGGTCACGCCGAAGCCGCCGGCGACCAGCTGGAGTTTCGTCAGCCAGTCGCGCGCGGAGTGGATGATGCGCGGCCGACCGGGCAGGCCGGACCAGACGCCGAGCAGTGGCTCAGAGCTTGATGACGGGGTGGCGATCCATGCGGCGTCGATCAGCTCGTCGACGTGCACCGTGGTGCGTCCGGCGAAGTCTCCGGTCGACGACACGGCCACGACCAGTTCGGTGTCCGCGACGGTCTCGACGTGCAGGCGCGGCGAGTCGCCGTCGAACGGCCGGTGGGGTGGGCGGGACACCAGTACGGCGAGGTCGAGCGAGCCCGCGCGCAGCGCCCGGATCAAGAGGGGAGTGGTGCCCTCGCGGGTGGTGACCGTGATCTGCGGGTCGGCCGCGGCGAGGTGTGCGAGTGCGGCGGGCAGGATCGCCGAGCCCGCGCTCAGGACTGCCCCGAGCCGCACCAGTTCGGTCCGCGGGACGCTGTCGGCGAGCTGACGCTCGGCCGCTGCGAGCGCGGCGAGGACCGTGTGGGCGTGCCGCAGCAGGGTCAGGCCGGACGGAGTGAGGCGCACCCCGTCCGGGCGGCGCTCGAACAGGTTGGTGCCGACGCTGCGTTCGAGGGCGGCGGCCTGGCGGGAGACGGCCGACTGTGTGTAGCCGAGTCGGGCAGCTGCCGCGGTGAAGCTGCCGGACTCGGCGATCTGCCGCAGGACCCGCAGGCCCGCACTGGAGATGTCCATGCGGGATACGCATACCACAGATGCCAGATCTTCGCTTCCCGCATGCCTGTCCCGCTCCTAGTGTCGATCTCCTACGAGCATGGACGGACACGGAGGTCATCACGTGCGAGCAGCAGTTCTGACGCAGTTCGGCGCCCCGCTCACGGTGCGGGAGGTGCCCGACCCCGAGGCGGGGGGCGGTGAGGTCGTGGTCCAGGTCCTCGCCGCCGGCGTGGCGCCCTACGCGGCCGAAGTCTTCGGCGGCAAAAGGAAATACCCCCTTGTGCTTCCTGTCGTACCCGGTGTCGGTGGAGTGGGGCGGATCGTCCACGTCGGCCCTGACGCCACCCGGCTGCGGGTCGGCGACCTGGTGTGGTGCGACGCGACGGTGCGCTCGCGGGACGACGCCCTGACGCCCGACATCACGCTCCAGGGCTGGAGCTCGCGTGGAGAGGGCGGCGCGCGGCTCGCCCGGTACCTGCACGACGGTTCGTTCGCCGAGCTCATGCGGGTCCCGACGGAGAACGTCTTCCCGCTGCCCACCGCGGCGGGGGACGATCCGGCCCGCTGGGCCGCGCTCACGGTGCACACCATCTCCTATGGCGGGTTGCTGGCAGGCGGGCTCGCGGCCGGAGAGACGCTGCTCGTCAGCGGGGCCACCGGCAACCTCGGCAGCAGCGCGGTCGCGGTCGCGCTCGCGATGGGCGCGGGCCGCGTGGTCGCCCCAGGCCGCAACCAGGCCGCGCTCGACCTCCTCGCCGACCGTTTCGGTTCGCGTCTGCGCCCGATCCGGCTGACCGGGGACGAGGCCACCGACCGCGCGGCGATGTCCGCGGCGGCCGACGGCCCGATCGACATGGTGATCGACCTGCTCCCGCCGAGCGCACCCAGCTCCGCCTCGCGCGCGGCAGCCATGACAGTGCGGGAGTACGGCCGCGTCGTTCTCATGGGCGGCGTCGGCATGCTCGGTGGCGACGACCTCGCACTCCCGTATCCATGGATCATGCGCAACTCGATCACCGTGCGCGGGCAGTGGATGTACCCGCGCACCGCCAATGTCGGCATCATCCGGCTCCTCGCCTCGGGCACTCTGGATCTCGCACCCGAACGGGTCCGGTCGTTCGGCCTCGATGCCGTCAACGAGGCCATCGCGTACGCCGCCGCGCACGGTGGCCCGTTCGACCGCACCAGCCTCACCCCATCAGCTGACTGACACGGCCCACTGATCCCCACCACCCGCACGACCCGCCACCCTCACCAGCCCGCCCGCGCAGCCGATTTCGCCGACAGGCCCCGCGAAGTACAGACTCCCCGACGAGAAAGCCGTAGGGGATGAGCACCACGCGAGTGAGCAGTGGCTCTGTCCGCACAGCGCCGCCGGACGCGCGCGGCACATGCTGGACACCATCGACTCCGTGCGGCGTCACGACGGTGTTGCACGGGTTGTTCGTGAAGCTGATGCGCCCGTGCAACCCTGGGCGATCCCAGTTCCGTGTAGGTCGTAGGGAGGAGCGTCCTGGGTCGGGTTGAATTCGGCGCAGGCGACGCCTGGATGCACGAGACGAGGAAGAGTGTGACCGATCACCCCCGCGAGACCGACTTCCGTACCTGGGTGCTTGAACATCGAACGCGCCTGCGTACGACAGCGTTTCTGCTCTGTGGTGACTGGTACCTGGCCGATGACCTCGTTCAGGATGCGCTCGGACGGCTCTACTCGCGATGGGGCAGAGTGGTGGCGGCAGGTGATCCACGTGCCTATGTCCGTCGGATCCTGTGCAATCTCCACGCCGACTACCGACGCCGGCCGGCCAGGCGTGAGATCAGTGAGGCGGATGTGACCACGTTGTCCTCACACCCGCACACCAGCATGCAAGAGCGCGACGACGATCTGATTGCCGCCCTGCTGACGGTTCCGGTCGGCCAGCGCACCGTGCTCGTCCTGCGCTTCTTCGAGGATTTGTCCGTCGAGCAGACCGCGGCCCTGCTCAAGACGAGTGCGGGCAACGTCAAGAGCCAGACCAGCCGGGGCCTGGAAGCTCTGCGCTCTGCGCTCCTGACGCAACCGAGCGAGACCACACGGCCGGCCAAGACCGAAGGTAGGGCATCGTGAACGCTGACAAGTCGCAGGAAGACCTGGCTGCGCGTATCGCGTCCATCAGCATCAGCGCTCCCGCCGACCGCGTCGACATCGACGAGGCGGTCCGGGCGGGGACGAAGCGGCGCTGGCGCCGCCGACTCGCCGTCGCCGGTGTCTGCGCCTGCGTCGTGGCCGTCGCCGGATCGGTGGCCGTCGCCACGCAGGTGGGCCACGAGAGGAGCAACACCATGGCTGCCCCCAGCGTCCGCGGTCCCGCCCTGACCGCCGATGGCCTCGGCGGGCGGTGGATCGCGGTCCAAATCGACGGTCACGACGTCTCGTCGTGGCGCGACGTCGGCGGTCTGCTGGCGAACATCATCATCGGTGCCGACGGGACATCGAACGGATGGCAGGTGAACAGGGCCTGCGGTCCACTGGTCGGTGGCACTTTCACGCTGCAGGCCAACGGTGGGTTCACCGCCGAGTTGCCATCGCCGCGGGGCCAGTCCTGTCCGAGGCTCACCACGCCCACCCCCGACCTCGTGGACGCGGTCTCGCGCACCGCCTACGTCGCCGTGGACGAGCCGGCTGGCTCGGCCGCCCGGAGTCTGCGGTTCCTGGACAGCAAGAAGCGGCTCATTGCACTGTGGCGCGAGGACACCACGACCAAGTCCCCCGCCGCCGTGTGCAAGAAGGCGCTCGGCGGCACGTCCACCGCTGACGGGACCTTCACCACTGTCGAGCGGGTTCGCTCGAAGCATCTGGCTGCGACGAACGACAGGCCTGAGGACGTTCTGCCCGACGTTCCCGGCGGCACCGTGGCCGTCTACTGCTCGGCCACCGGGACAGGCTCAACTGCCAGGTACGTGGTCACGGCCGACGGTCAGAAGGTGAAACTCCGGTCGGCCAAGTAACCGGCCGCACACGGACATTGCCGACTCGCGGCTGTCGCCGGGAGCCATAGCGGCTCCCGGCGACAGCCGGCACAGCAGGCACGATGTCAGGAGCAGCGCTTCCAGGTCTGGTAGAAGGAGCTCGAGGTGGAGTGGGTGTCGCTGAACATGGCAGCTCCGGACGAGGAGCCGTTGGTCGTCAGCCGCACCTCGGTGGTCGCCAGCTTGAAGAGGTCCTTGAAGGTGCTGCCGTAGCTGGCACCGGCGGCGCTGAACGTCTGGCGGCTGAACTTACGCAGTTTCCCGTACGGCCGCTCCGTGATGTAGTCCGCGGTCGTCCCGTCGTAGTAGCTGGACAGGCCGGAGACGGTGACGTCCGACCAGCCGGATCCAGCGGTGCGGTCGTACCAGTGGAACACGACCTTTCCGGAGCGGTACGTCATCGCCTGGGAGATGACGTGTCCGGTCTTCGTCGTGTGCCCGACATAGACGAGCGGGTTCTGGTGCGCGGAGTTGAGGTACTCGTACCACAGCCGGGCGCCCTGGGTGGCCGTGGCCGACGCGCCGGCGTCGAAGCCCTGCTGGATCAGCTTGGTGGACCGGAAGCCACCGAGACCGATCCAGGGCGACGCCATCGTGTTGCTGTTGGAACCGCAACTCGTGGAGTACGTCGGGATGTTCTGGTCGTCGTAGACCTCGTTGTAGTTGGAGTGTCCGGTGGCGACATAGCCGCCCCAGTTGCTGCTGTAGGAGACCCGCAGCGACGATTTGCGGGACGGCGCCAGGCAGGGCACCGACGGTGTGGTCTCGCGATACCCCTTGTACTTCGTCCGCCATGCCGCCAGCGCCCTGGGGTTGTCCGGGGCGTCGAAGCCGAAGGCACGCGCCGTGGCGGGCGCCGCTGTCTGCGGCCGGAAGCCCTTGGGCGGGATGATCGTCGTCATGGTCGCGCCGCCCGGCAGACGGTATGTCAGCTCTTTGCCTGCGGAGGCCCGAACGGACTGCGCAGCCATCGGCGACACGGTCTTTCCGTCCGCCCCGACCAGACGCGTCCGTGTGGCGGTAACGGTTTTGCACCCCTTGGCCGGCGCATCGGCGGCCGGTGTGGCATTCGCGGGCGTTGCTGGGGTCGTGACAAAGGCGGCTGCCGCGAGCGCCATCGAACTTGCGGTGATTAAGACTTTCCGGACACGAGAAGCTGCAATTGCCCGAAAGGGCCCCATGTTTCTCCTTCGGTATGGGAAGAGGACAGCAGCAGCAACCGAGGCGCGTCCGCGCCGCTGCTGCTTGCTGATGTCGACAGGGATCAGCCCGGCGTGACACACACGTCCTCGGCTCCAGCCGTACGTGCTGTCACAGTGCTGTTGACCGAACCGCCGATGGCGGTTACGACCTCGCGGCTTGAATCCCAGTGATTCCGAAGCCCATACCGACGATGAACAGACTGTTCACGCCACTCAACCCCCGTCGTGTGGATGACACTTACCGCACTCATGTGGCCCCTTGGGGCAGTGCGATGGAGGCATCGTATGAGCCGGAAGGGCAAGGAGTGGTAAAGCGTATGGCTGTAAATGAAAAATTCGTAAACATGTTCCCGTGAGGGCCTGTGTCCCAGGCGTCCAGGGCCGCAACGAGGATCCCGGGCTTAACGGCACGCAGGCGCTGCGCCACGAGAGCTCCGCTTTGACGCGATGTCAGTGGCCTGCGCCGACCGGGCAGTTCGACGCGCCTCCCGCACAGGCCCGGCGGTTCGTTGCCCCTGAGCTGAACCCCCACTCTGCACGCTCAGCGAAGAGCGCCGGGCAGGGCGGCCCCCCAACTGCCCTGCCCGGCGCCATGGGTTGGTCATCGCCTGTAGGAGGCGAGTTCCTCAGCCTGCTCAAGACCCTGCGGGAACGCTGGCCCCAGCAGAAGCCGTACGCGGTGCTGGACAACTTCTCCCCGCACAAGCACGCCGAAGTCCGCACCTGAGCCGCCCGACACGACGTCGAACTGGTCTTCCTGCCGACCTACGACTCCTGGCTGAACTGGATCGAGTCAGAGTTCGCCGCCCTGCGCTACTTCGCCCTCAACGGCACCGACCACCGCACCCACGCCGAACAGAACGCCGCCATCGCCGCCTACATCCGCCGGCGCAACGCCCACGCCGAACCGAAGACCCGTTTCGCGCCCGAGTCACCGATCCGCCAGTGGACCGATTACCCGGCCAAAGCTGCGTGACAATGCCCAGAGACAGCGAACTTTGCTGCATGCACGTGGGCGACCGGGCGGCCACGGCCATATCGACGAGGAACGCATCCAAGGTCAGGTCACCAGGGCACGACACCGCTGTCGTCGAACAGCTGGCCCGTCGGGCCGTCGTCCGGCAGGGTCGCCAGCCGGATGGCGATCACCGCGCCCTGCTCGGGGGTCTGTGTGCCGCTGAATCCGTTGAGGTCGGTGGCCACGTAACCGGGGCAGGCGTTGTTGATCAGGACGTTGGTGCCGCTCAGCTCCTTGGCGTACTGGATGGCGACGGCGTTGAGGTAGGTCTTCGTCGGCGCGTAGGCCCCGCTGATCCCCCCGAGATCCACGCCGGGCGTGGTCTGCAGTGTCAGGGAGCCGACGTGGCTGGACTGGTTGACGATCCGTGGGTGCGCCGAACGGAGCAGCAGGGGCAGCATCGCGTTGGTGACCCTGATGACGCCGAGGACGTTGGTCTCCAGCAGTCGCCGCACAATCTCCAGGTCGATGGTCGTCGGTTCCTCCGGCCAGCCGCCGGCAACGCCGGCATTGTTGACCAGTACGTCCAGCCGTCCTGCCCGCTCCTCGATCAGTTGGACCGCGGCGGCCACGCTCCTGGCGTCGGTCACGTCCAAGGGCACGCCGAACGCGTCAGCACCAGCCGCACGCAACTTCGCCACAGCGTCATTGCGGCGCTGCTCGTCCCGGGCGCCGACACCGACGCTCCAGCCCCGCGCACCCAGCCCGGCCGCGATCTCATACCCGATTCCCTTGTTCGCGCCAGTGACCAGCGCGATCGTCTTCTCGCTCATGAAAGCGAGCATGCCTGCGCTGCAGCCGGGCACCAACACCCTCTCGGTAGTGCAGCGATACCCGAGCGGTATCGATCTCAGCCGTCTGCCGTCTTAGCCTGGGCTCATGGAAATACGCGAGCTGCGGTACTTCGTCGCCGTCGCCGAGGAGTTGCACTTCGGCAAGGCTGCCCAGCGCCTTGGGATAGCCCAGCCGCCACTGTCCCGCACGATCACCCAGCTCGAGCGGCGGCTGGGAATCGCACTGCTGGAACGCAACAGCCGCAAGGTCACGCTCACCGAGGCCGGAGCCGTGCTGCTGGCCGAAGGACGCGAGATCCTCAGCGCAGTGACCGCGGCCGAGCGGCGTACCCAACGTGCCGCCACGGCACACCCCAGCCTCGTCCTCGCCGTCAAATCCGGCACCGGTGGTGAGCTGCTGACGAAACTGCTCGACGCCTACGCCGCCGAGCCCGGCGCAGCCACCGTCGATCTGCTGATCTGCGAGGCGCACCAGCACCGGCAGTTGCTGCAGGAGGGGCAAGCCGACGTGGCTCTGCTGCACCTGCCCTTCGACTCAGCAGCAGGGCTCGACACCGAAACCCTGTGCACCGAGGGACAGGTCGCGATCCTGCCGGCCTCACACCCGCTCGCCATCCGCTCTCAGGTCCGGATGGCCGACGTCACCACACTGCCCGAACTCCCGATGGCCCGCTGGCCCGGTCCCGGCGGCAGCTACCCGGAAGGACCGGGCGCGGAGATACGGAACCTGACACAGGTCTTCCAGCTGATCGCGCTCGGCCGTACCACCGTGGTCATTCCCGAGTCAGCCGGCACCGACCTGCGCCGGGATCTCGCCGCCGTGCGGGTCCTGGACGCTCCGCCTGTGACAACGGTGATCGCCTGGCCGCCGCAGAGCCGCCTTCGTGCAGTTGCTGACCTGGTCCGCGTTGCCACACTCCTTTGAACCCGGATCAGGAGGCGGCCACCCCACGACAGCCTCGCTCGAGCAACTGGCAGCTCAACGCCCTTGCCTCAGCAGGGTAGTGGCCTTGACGGTCTGCTGCCCTGAGCGGACATCAACACCACGATCGCCCGCCGCAGCTGTCCTTCGCCATCCGGCCAATCCGCTGCAAGCGGCAGCCTTCCTCCCTGCTGACCGGCCGACGAACAAACCCGGGCGACGTCCCACGACCAACGCCAGGCAGGTCCTGGAGACGCTGACCGCCGGGCGGCACATCGATTACCCGGCCAACGCTGCGAGACGAGACACGAGTCGGCCTGCTATGGGTGACCGAACCGACATTGCGCCTGCTGCCGCGGCTCTCGGGACCCAAGTACGGCCTTGTGCTACCCACCGGAGATCCACGAGTCGGAGGGACTGCTGGAGAAGTTCCGTGTCGCACTGAAGGACGCCCGGGACCGGGCGGTCGCCGAAGACGACGAGGTGACGCTGGAGTGCGTCAAGGCGATGTACTCGAAGTTCGCCTCGACACTCGGGGAGTCGAACTACAACCGGGAGCTGTACCGCACCGACTGGACGCACCCTTGTCCGTCAGCCGACAGCTGCCTGGGCGCAACCATCCGTTGGTCTGGTGTGTCCATGAAGTGTGCTGACGATACCTAGAATATTGCGGACAGCGGCGGCCGCCGCTTTGACGACTGCCGCCCTGACAGTCTCGACCCCGGCCGCGCACGCCGCCGGAACGACGCTCGTCCTGAACGCCCAGGAGAACTACTACCTCCCCACCGAGGGCGAGGGCCCGAACCTGGACCTCGGCATCACCGCCTCGGGCGGGGACGCCCATGACGTCTCCGTCGTGGTCGACGCGTCGTCCCTCGCCGGGAAGGCGACGATGGTGGTCACGGGGGACTGCGTGAGCACCGGAGCCCTCAAGGTCAAGTGCGCGGTGGGCCCGCTGTCGGGCAAGGAGTCGATCGACCCGTTCTTCCTGAAGCCCACCGCGGCCGCCAAGGCGGGCGACACCGGTGCCATCACCTACACCGCCACCGCCTCCGACGCGCCTACCGTGACAGGGAAGACGGACGTCCTGGTCGGCGGGCCGAAGCTCGTCCTCCGGCCCTATCCGGCGCTGAAGGGCATCGCACCCGGCGCCGTCTTCGAGCGCACCCCGGCCTTCGCCAACTCCGGCAAAGCTTCCGCCGACAAGGGCGTCATGCTGCTGGTGCAGGACTCTGACGGCGTCTCGCTGGCCCGTGACCACTCCAACTGCCACTACGCGGACCACCCCGAGGGCGGCGCCTGGTGCCGGTTCGACACCCCGGTCGCGCCCGGCTCGGCCTATGAGACCAACGCGCCGCTGCGCTACACCGCCGCCACGGACACCATGTACGGCTACAACACCTACGTCGTGTGGCCGGTCGGCGGCACCGCGCCCGACTCCTTCGACCCGTCCGACTTCCCCCACACCGGCACCGGCACGCCGCTCGGCCTGAAGTCCGTCGCCCCCGGCTCCGGCTTCACCGGCCCCGGGTACGGCACCTTCGCCACCACCCAGCACGCCGACTACCAGGCGCTCGGTGACACGGTCGAGGGCAAGGTAGGCGAGACCGTGAGCATCACCGTGGGCGTGCGGAACAACGGGCCGGGCCGGATGGACTTCCGGTGGATGGACGCCGACAACTCCGGCACCTTCGTGGTGACCCCACCCGCCGGCACCACCATCACCGGCGCCCCCGGCCCCGGCGAGCAGGGCGACCCCGGGCCGCTGTGGAACTGCACACCGCGCAAGGCCGGCGCGAAGAGCTACACCTGCGCCATCGGCAGTACGGACTTCCGGCCGGGCGACTCCGTGACCCAGGAATTCACGGTGCGGATCGACCGGATCGTCCCGGGTGCGCGGGGCAGCGTGAAGGGAGTGGAGAACCCCGACTACCCCAACCGTGACGACGACGCAGCGAACGACACCGCGGCCATCACGGTGAAGGCCACCGGCTCGGCGACGTCCAGCCCGTCGCCCAGCGCCTCCGTGTCCGCGTCGGCCACGGCCACCGCGAGCCCGTCCGGCTCCGGGGCGGGAACCGGGAACGGGACGACGACCGGCGGCGGGCTCGCCGCCACGGGCGCGGACGGAGTCCTGCTGCGGGCGGGCACTGCCCTCCTGCTGGTGGCGGGCGGCGCGCTGGCGTTCCTGGCGGCGCGGAAGTGGCGGCCGCAGAGCCGATAAGGCCCGCGCGGCTTTCGCGCTCGCCGCCGAAGTGGGAACGCACGGGGGGAAAACGGCGTCGGACAGGGGCTGGCCGCCCAGCCGTTGACGCGCAGTCAACTGGAGGTCACTTCCCCGGCCGCCGTCACCTCGATCGCTCTTTTGGGGTGGGGCGAGGGCCTTTATGCGACTGCCAGGACAGCAAGGCGATGTGACTGCAGGAGCGTGCCGATTCCCCGTGTGCGACCGGTTTCCGGGAAGGCGGGGAAACGCCCTCGGGGTGGGCGCCCGCACCGGTCGTACACGAGGTGGAGGTGGGGAAGGCTCAGCGGTTGACGAAGGTGAGGCTGGTCGCGTCGTAGCGGGCGCCCGCGATCTGCTCCGGCGAGGCGATGGCCTCGATGGCGGCGAGGTCCTCGGGGGACAGCTCGACGGCGAGGGCTGCGAGGTTCTCCTCGAGGTACCGCTGCCGCCGGGTGCCGGGGATCGGCACCACGTCGTCGCCCTGGTGCTGCACCCAGGCCAGGGCGAGCTGGCCGGCGGTGATCCCCTTCGCGGCAGCCAGTTCGTCCAGCTTGGCCACGGTCGCAAGGTTCTGTTCGAGGTTGCCGTCGGCGAAACGCGGTTGGCTGCGCCGCATGTCGTTGTCTGCCATCTCCGTGGTCGAGCGGTACTGGCCGGTCAAAAGGCCGCGCCCGAGCGGGGAGAACGGGACCAGGCCGATGCCGAGTTCGCGGCAGACCGGGGCGATCTCCGCCTCCAGGTCACGGGTCCACAGCGACCACTCGCTCTCCAGCGCCGTGATCGGGTGCACCGCGTGCGCGCGCCGAATGGTCTGCGCCCCGGCCTCGGACAGACCGAGGTAGCGGACCTTACCGGCCTGCACCAGCTCGGCCATGGCGCCGATGGTCTCCTCGATCGGCACCTGCGGATCGACCCGGTGCTGGTAGTACAGGTCGATGTGGTCGACCCCGAGCCGCCGCAGCGAGGCCTCGCATGCCTCCCGCACGTAGGCGGCGTCGCCGCGCACCCGGGTGGGTTCGCCCAGGCGGTTGGCGAAACCGAACTTCGTGGCCAGCACCACCTCGTCACGGCGCCCGGCGATGGCCCGCCCGATCAGCTCCTCGTTGTGCCCGGAGCCGTAGAAGTCGGCGGTGTCCAGAAGCGTCACCCCGAGGTCGAGGGCGCGGTGCAGCGTCGCGATCGACTGTGCGTCGTCCGTGGCGCCGTAGGCATGACTCATGCCCATGCAGCCCAGGCCCTGCGCGGAAACCTCCAGTTCGCCCAGATACCGGGTGGGGACGTCGTTCATGCTGCTGCCTCCTGCGTTGGCCGGACTCATCCGCCCGGAACGCTAGGTATTGGAGCGCGCTCCATGTCAAGGAGAAGGCCCGCTCGAGCGGGCAGCCCCCTCCGCCGGTGACCAGTGCCGTACGGTCCCGCAGGGGCAGGGTGGTCATGCCCGCACGGCCCAGGGCAGTTCGTCTCCCGCGGCCTTGGCGGCCTGTACGTCGCCGGACCGGGCGTGTCCCTCCAACAACTCGATCCGGGGGGCCCGGCCGCAGAGCCGGCCCGGCATTGTGCAGCAGCGCAGAACCGCGACCGCAATCCGTGCACGCCACCGTCAACTCGCGGGTGCAGGCTGCGATGCGGGCCACGCCGACCGCCACCCACACTCGCTCCACTCGCACAGCATCCAGGTGCGGAGACAAGATCCGTACGAGGTCGTCACAATCGCCGACGTGGCCGCTGTACGTGACGGAGCGTCACCGGCGCACGGTGGCATGCGCCCTGCTTCACGGAAATCTTGCCGGGCCACGTTCACTCGTACGCAGATACCGGGGCCGCCGTCATGTGGTCGCGGTTCTCAGCCCAGCGCAATTGCGGTCCACGACACCGGCGGCAGCTCGATGCTGAGCAGCCCGTCGGACAGGATCGCGCTCGGGTTCGCGTGCGGGGTCACGCGGTTCTGCTCGGTGAGTGTGTTCTTTGCGTAGGCATCCTTGTCGGCGAGTGTGACCGCCTCCAGAATCCGCGAGGAGTCAAGGCTGCGCACGTCGACCGTGACCTGAGTGGCCTGCGTAAGCCCGCGGTTGACGAGGAAGAGGGCGGCCCGGTCCTCGTGGACGGTCGCGACGGCGTCGACGACAGACGCCTCGCCGTTGCGTGCCGTCGTGTAGGTCGGCGCCTCGATCACGGGCCGGATCACCTCACCGGCGGCGAGCCGGCTGGTGATCGAGAACGGGTAGAAGGTCGTCTGCCGCCAGGCAGGGCCGCCGGGCTCGGTCATGATCGGCGCGATCACGTTGACCAGTTGCGCGAGCGAGGCCGAGGTGACGCGGTCGCTGTGCTTGAGCAGCGTCATCAGCAGATTGCCGACGACGACAGCGTCCGCCACCGAGTAGACGTCCTCCAGCTGCCGGGGGGCGTGCCGCCACTCGTCGTTGACCTCGTCGGACTCCTCGTGCTCCTTCTGGTACCAGACGTTCCACTCGTCGAACGAGATGTTGATCTTCTTGTTGGAGCGTTTCTTGTAGCCCACGTGGTCGGCGGTCGCGACGACGGTGTCGATGAAGTAGTCCATGTCGGTCGCCGAGGCGAGGAAGGAGCCGAGGTCGCCGTCGTGCTCCTGGTAGTAGGCGTGGCAGGAGACGTAGTCGACGTGGTCGTAGGCGTGCTCGAGCACCGTGCGCTCCCAGTCGCCGAAGGTCGGCATCCCGGAGTTGGAGGAGCCGCAGACCACCAGTTCGAGGTCCTTGTCGGCCATCTTCATCGCGCCGGCGGTACGGGCGGCGAGCTTGCCGTAGTCGTCGGCCGTCATGAAGCCGGTCTGCCAGGGGCCGTCCATCTCGTTGCCGAGGCACCACATGCGCACGTTGTGCGGCTCCGGCGTGCCGTTGGCGACACGCAGGTCCGACAGTGCCGTACCGGAGGGGTGGTTGGCGTACTCGAGCAGGTCCAGGGCGGGCAGGATGCCCCGCGTGCCGAGGTTCACCGCGAGCATCATCTCGGAGTCGGTGAGCTTGAGCCAGCGGGCGAACTCGTCCAGGCCGACCTGGTTCGACTCCAGCGAATGCCAGGCAAGGTCGCGGCGGACCGGCCGCTTGTCGCGTGGGCCGACCGAGTCCTCCCAGCGGAAGCCGGACACGAAGTTGCCGCCTGGGTAGCGGACGGTCCTGGTGCCCAGCTCCCTGACCAGTTCGACGACGTCCATACGGAATCCGTCGTCGTTCGCGCTCGGGTGTTCCGGCTCGTAGAGACCGGTGTACACGCAGCGGCCGAGGTGTTCGACGAACGAGCCGAAGGTGCGGCGCCGGACAGGAGCGATGACGGCCTGCTTGTCGAGAGTGACGTGGGCGCGGGGCAATGCAGTGGTCCTTTGCGGGTCAGGATGAGCGTGGGGCGGCAAACGCGCTACTTGACGGCACCTGCGGTCAGGCCCCTGCGCCAGAACCGCTGGAGACTGACGAAGGCGACGAGCAGCGGGATCAGTGACAGGAACGCACCGGTGATCGGCACCAGTGGCGGCACTCCGTTGGCGAACTCCGCGCGCCACTGCACCAGGCCTACCGTGACGGGCTGCAGGGAGGGGGTGTTGAGCATGAGCGAGGGCAGCAGGTAGTTGTTCCAGATGGCGACGAACTGGAACAGGAAGACGGTCACCAGCGCCGGGGACATCAGCGGCAGGGCGATCCGGAAGAAGGTGCGCTGTTCGCCTGCTCCGTCGATCCGTGCGGCCTCCAGGAGTTCGTCCGGGACGGACGACGCGGCGAAGATCCGGCACAGGTAGACGCCGAACGGGCTGACACAGCTGGGCAGCAGCACCGACCAGTAGGAGTCGGTGATATCCAGCTTGGCCATGAGCAGGAACAACGGCAGGGCGAACATCGGCGCCGGGATGAGCACCGAGGCGAGGATGACGTTGAACACGCCTTCACGGCCGCGGAAGGTGAACTTGGACAGCGCGTAGCCGGCCATCGCGGACAGCAGGGTGCCGACGGTGGCGCCGACGAGGCTGTACAGCGCGCTGTTGGCGAGCCAGGTGGAGAAGATGCCGTCCTGGAAGCTGAACACGTTCTTGATGTTGGTGACCGGGTCGAAGTGGGAGAACCACAGCGGCGTACCGGTGTAGAGGTAGCCCGAGGCCTTGGTCGAGGAGACGAACAGCCACCACAGCGGGATCAGCGTGTACAGGGCCATCAGGCCGAGCACGCCGTTGACGACGGCCTTGCTCGCGATGTCGGTGCCGCGGCGCGCCGGTCGGGTCGGTCGGTCGGCCCGGATCACGCTCATGCCATCGCTCCCTTGCGCTGGTTGTACTTGAGGAATCCGAACGAGAGCACGAGGGTGATCAGCGCGAGCACGACGGACTCGGCGGCGGCCAGGTTCTGGCCGCCCACGTCCATGCCCAGGGTCGTGTTCATGATCGGGGTGAACTTCGGGTCGACGCCCGGGATGCGCGCGCCGACCAGCACCGCCGGCTCGGTGTACATCTGCGCCGTTCCGATGATGGAGAAGACCGTGGTCAGCACGAGCGCGGGACGCACCAGCGGGATCTTCACCGCCCACGCCAGGCGCCAACCGGTGCAGCCGTCGAGCGCGGCGGCCTCCATCACCTCGGCCGGGATCGTCTGCAGCGCGGAGTAGATGATCAGCATGTTGTAGCCGGTCCAGCCCCATGTGATCATGTTCCCGATCGAGACCGGAACCCACGACGGCGACAGGAAGTCGGTGTGGATCCCGAGGTGGGACAGCGGTCCGGTGAACGGCGAGAGGTCTTTCACCAGCAGGAAGGACCACATCACCGCGGCGATCGCACCTGGCAGCGCGTAGGGCAGGAAGAACGTGAGCCGGTAGGTCTTCCGCAGCCGGGCCGAGCGGGAGTCCAGCAGGAGCGCGAGCAGGAGGGCCAGGCCGAGCATGACCGGGACCTGGACGCAGCCCAGCAGCACGACCCGGACGATCGACGCGATGAAGTCGTGGTCTTTGAAGGCGTCGGCGTAGTTGGACAGTCCCGCGAACTCCGTGGTCTGCGCACCGCCGAACAGCCCCGCGCGGTGGACGGTGAAGAAGCTCTGGTAGATCGCGTAACAGATCGGCGCGACCATCATGGACAGGAAGAGCACCGCGAACGGCGCCAGGAAACCCGACGCGGTGAGCGCGCTGCGGCGGCCGGTGCGCCGCGGCCGACCGGCGTGGGAGACGCGGCGGGTGGCCGCGGGCGCCGGTCGCGGCGGTGACGCGGTCCGGGTGCTGCTGGGACTGCTCATGGAAAACCTCGCTGGGCGGTTCGTCGTCAGGGAGCGGGTTCCCGCGGCGCCGGCCACGGGCGGCCGCGGGAATCCCTCGGGGCGGCTGGAGTTCCGCTGCCTCAGCCGTTGGTCACCGACAGTCCGAGCTTCTTGATCGCGGCGACCGTCGAGGCCTGGACCTCGGTGACCGCGTCCGGCAGGGTGCCCTTACCGATGGCAGCGGTGAAGTCCGTCTCGACCTGCTGGAAGGTCGGGCCGTTGGTCCAGGTGCTGGGCACCTGCGCGGCGGAGGCCTTGTACACGTCACCGACCTTCTGGCCGCCGAAGTACGGGTCACCCCCCGTGAGCGACGGGTCTTCCTGTCCGGCCTTCGACGCCGGGTACAGCCCGCCTTCGATGCCCGACTTCACAGCCTGCGGGTCACTGGACAGGAAATCGGCGAACTGCACTGCTTCCTTGGGCGTCTTGCACCCGGTCATCACCGAGGTGGCCGAGCCGCCGCTGCTGGCGCTCTTGCCGTCACCGGCCTCCCAGGTCGGCATCGGGGCGACCCTCCACTTGCCGGACAGGTTCTGCAGGTCCGACTTCAGACCGCCGGCGGCCCAGGCCGCGCCGACGAACGTCAGCACCTTGCCGGCTTCGGAGGCCTTGTCGAACTGCGGGTCCCAGGCGCTGCCGGTCTTCGCCACCAGACCCTTGTCCTTCAGGTCCTGCCAGTAGGAGGCGACCTTGCGGGTGCCGGGGTTGTCGATGCTGACGGTCCAGCTGTCTCCCTTGGTCGAGTACCAGGACCGACCGGTCTGCAAGGTGAAGGACGCCAAACTGCCGGCGTCGCCGAGCATGGTGCCGAACTTCACCCTGGGGTCGGCGGCGGTGACCTTCTCGGCGTCGGCCTTGTACTCGGCCCAGGTGGCCGGTGGCTTGCTGATGCCGTACTTGGCGAACAGGTCCTTGCGGTAGAAGAGGACCATCGGGCCGACGTCCACCGGAACCCCGTAGATCTTGCCGCCGACGCTGGAGGCTGAGACGGCCGACGGGATGTACTTGTCCATACCGTCTTTCGCGTACTGCGTGATGTCCATGACCGAGTTCTTCACGAGCATCGACGGGATGTTCTGGTACTCGATCTGGGCCAGACACGGGCCCTTGCCGGCGGTGAGCGCGTTGCTGATCTGGGTGTAGCCGCCCTTGGGGCCCGACGGGATCTTCTTGAAGGTGATCTTGGTGTTCGGGTGGGAGGCGTTCCACTGGTCGACGATCTTCTCGTAGCCGGCCCAGCCCCAGAACTCCATGTTCACCGGCCCGGCCTGGCCCGACCCCTCGGCGGAATCCTTCTTGTCGCTGCTGCATGCGCCGACGCCGAACGCGATGGCGGTCGCGGTGGCGAGCGCCAGGAGTCTGCGGCTGCGTATGGTGGTGCTGTCCATGTGAGAGAAACCCTTCGTGATGGGGACTGACTTGCTGGACTGTCGGTGGGCGGGCGGCCAGGCCCGCCTACCGACTGGTGCTGAACTCCACGCTGAACACAGTCGGGACCGCGGCCAGGACGTCCGCTGCCGACGGGCCCGGACCGCAGGCCGCGCTGCCGAGGCCGTGGTGCGCGTGGTCGAGGTGGAGATGGAGTCGGCCGTCGCCGACCAGGTCGTGCTGGTGGGCCGCGGCAGCCAGGGCCGCGGTGCTCCAAGGACGTACGGTCAGGTCGATGACCGGGTCGCCCGTGATGAGCAGGGTGCCGTCCGCGGTGGTGATCCGGCTGCGGCGGACTTGGTGGCGGTTGCCGTTCTCCTGCGGGCGGACATAGGGGGTCTGCATCGCCGAGACGGTCGACCGGTGGCGGCCTGTGCGAGCGGCGGTACGGGAGTCGCGGTACGCCTCGCCGGGACCGAGGCCGAACCACTCGACTTCGGCGTCGGTGCCGGGCAGCGACATCGCGATCCCCAGCCGGGGCAGCGGCACCGACCAGGCGCCGTCGGGGGTGACGGCGCATTCCAGCCGGAGCCGGGCCTGGCCCGCGTCCGGTCCGTCGCCGGCCGTCCACCGGTAGACCACGCCGAGCGCGGCGGAGGACCCGGCGGCGGCCAGCCGCGCGGTGACCGTGAGTCCGGACGCGTCGGGCTCGACGCGCAGGACATCGTGGCGCATCCGGTGCAGTCCGGCGGCGAGCCAGGCGTCGATCTGCGGCTCGCCGAAGGCGCTGAGCAGGTCGTTGTCGATCGGGGCCCGCCAGACGTCCAGCCTCGGACCGTCGAGCTCCAGGCCGCCGAGCTGCGTCAGCACCCCCGTGCGGGCGTCGAACCGCGCGGGGCCCAGGGTCATGTCCCCGTCGTGGGCGATCGCCGGCGTCGGCGTGAGGGGGACGGGCGGAACGGCGGGAGCGACGACCAGACCCTGCGCCCAGGCGATCTCGTGACCGGCCGCGGCCCAGGTCTCGTCGGCCGCGAGCGCCGCGGTGACGGTCAGCCACACCTCGTCGCCGGAGCCGTTCTTACGCGCTGCATCGAGCGCGGCGGTGACGTCGGCGGGCCAGTCGACGGTCGTCGTCGCGCCCGGCGCGGTCGCGGGCACGGTCAGGCCGCCGGAGCCCACCGGCTCGCCGCCGTCCTCGACGGTCCACTGGAAGCCCAGGTAGCGGGTGTCGCGGACGTGGTGCAGGTTGTGCACGCTGATCTGCCGGGTCGCCGGGTCGATGTGAATCCGGACCGGTTCGATGACCTTCTTGTACTCGACCAGGCCCGGCGACGGTGTGCGGTCGGGGAAGAGAAGTCCGTCGGCGACGAAGTTGCCGTCGTGGACCTCCTCGCCGAAGTCGCCGCCGTAGGCGTAGAACGTGTGAGGGTCCTCCTGCCCGGTGAGCCGGGCGATGCCGTGGTCGATCCACTCCCAGATGAATCCGCCGGCCAGGCGCGGATGTGCCTCGATGACCTGCTGGTACTCGGACAGCCCGCCGGGGCCGGTGCCCATGGCGTGTCCGTACTCGCACAGCACGAACGGCAGGGCGCGGCGGTGCGCGTCGTCGGCCGGATCAGCCGTCGGTGCCTCCTGGCCGCGTCCCACGGCGGACAGCTCGTCCACATTGATGTACATGCGGGAGTACAGGTCGACGTACGCGCAGCTCGCGAAGTCGCCCTCGTAGTGGATGAGGCGGCTGTCGTCGCGTTGGCGGATCCATGCGGCCGCGGCGGCCAGGTTGGCTCCGGTGCCGGACTCGTTGCCCAGTGACCAGACGATGACCGAGGGGTGGTTCTTGTCGCGCTCCACCAGCCGCGCGGTCCGGTCGAGGTAGGCCTCGCGCCATGCGGGGTCGTCGCTGGGGTTGCGCCGCCAGCCGCCGGGTTCGAAGCCGTGCGTCTCGAGGTCGCCCTCGCAGAACACCCACAGGCCGTGCTCGTCGCACAGGTCCAGGAAACGGTGGTCGGGTGGGTAGTGGGCGGTGCGCACTGCGTTGATGTTGTGCTGCTTCATGAGCAGCACGTCGGTCACCATGGTGTCCTCGGTGAGGGTTCGCCCCGTCAGCGGATGCCATTCGTGGCGGTTGACGCCCCGCAGGGAGATCGGCCTGCCGTTGACGGTCAGGACGCCGTCCACGACGGCCACCGTGCGGAAGCCGATGCGCAGCGGTATGCGGTCCCCGGCGTCGGAGACGAGTTCCCCCGTGTACAGGCGCGGTTGCTCGTCCGACCAGGGCTCGATGCCGTCGATCACGTGCGGGCCGGCCGGATCGGCGGCGGATATGCCGAGTTCGGGCACGGACAGGGACACCCGGGTGGGGGCGGTGACGTCGATGGCCAGGGTGCCCTGCCCCGTGGTGTGGTCGTAGGCGGTGTGGACGAAGAAGTCCTCGACACCGCGGGCGGCCACGGTCACCGACCGGAAGATCCCGGACAGCCACCACATGTCCTGGTCTTCCAGGTAGCTGCCGGACGACCACTGGTGCACGCGCACCGCCAGGACGTTCCGGCCGGGCCGCAGACCGGATGAGACGTCGAACTCGGTGGTCAGGCGGCTGCCCTTGCCGTCGCCGAGCCGGATCCCGTTGAGCCACACCGCGAACGCGGAGTCGACGCCCTCGAACCGGAGCACCGCAGCCGATGCCGGGAACCCGTCCGGAATCTCGAACTCGCGGCGGTACTCGCCGGTCGGGTTCTGCCGGGGCACCCGCGGCGGGTCGACCGGGAACGGGTACAGGATGTTGGTGTAGGCCGGGGCACCGTAGCGCGGCTCGCCGGGCAGGCCGGTCATCTGCCAGCAGGACGGCACGGCGAGCAGGTCCCAGGCGGTGTCGTCGAAGTCCGGCGCGGCGAAGTCCTCGGTGAGGTCGTCCAGCCCGGACGCCAGGCGGAATCTCCAGTCGCCGTCGAGCGCGATCGTGGGCAGGTCGGAAGCGAACGCGGCGCGCGGCCGCAGCCGTCCGGTGCCCGGCGACCGGTCTTCGACGTAGGCATTGGGGTCGAGGCCGTTCATCAGCAAAGGTGTTTCCTCTCCAAATGCCCCGTCATGGCGGGAAACGGCGTGGAAGGACTGCGCCGGCGGCTCATGGGGGTGTGCCGTGGCAGGTCAGGCGGCGCCAAGTGCTCAGCGGTCGCGTCGGGCGGGGCCGCTGCTGTCCCGGACGGTCAGGGTCGGGCGCAGTAGCGATACGACATTGGTCGGCGGCCGGCCCGAGTCGACGGCTCGCAGCAGCAGTTCGACGGCCTGCTGGGCCATCTCGCGTTTGGGGAAGGTGACCGTGGTCAATGCCGGTCGGATCCGCCCGACTTGGGCGATGTCGTCGAAGCCGACGACGCTGACGTCGTCCGGGATGCGCCGCCCGGACCGGACCACCGCTTCTATGGCACCGACGGCCAGGATGTCGTGGGTGGCGAAGATCGCCGTCAGCTCCGGATCCGCCTCCAGCGCCGCGCAGGCCGCGGCGAAACCGCCGGCGGCGTCGTCGCTGGTGCAGGCGAACACCTTGCGGTCGTCCAGCCCGTCGGCGCCGAACGCCCGGCGCAGGCCCTCGACGCGCGGTGTGTGCGCGGGGAGGTCAGCGACCACAGCGACGTTCCGGTGGCCGAGATCCCGCAGGTGGGACCCGGCCAGGAACCCGGCGTGCTGGTAGTCGATGGACACCACCGGGAGTGTGGTCGGCGGGTCGCCCTCCCAGGCGAACAGGGCGACCGGGAAGTTGGCCGCGGCGAGCATCGGCAGCTGCTGTTCGACGCCGTTGTCCCCGGCGACCAGCAGTGCGTCCACCGAGCGCGCGGTGAGGTTCTCCAGGTGGGCCCGGGTGTAGTCGGGATCGTCGCGCGTCGTGGCGAGCAGCAGGTTGTATCCGTGGCCGACCAGGAGGTTCTCCACCTCCTCGACCACCTCCGAATAGAACGCGTTGGCCACCGACGGCACGAACAGCCCCACCGTCGACGTGCTGCCGGTGCGCAGTGAGCGCGCCACCAGGTTCGGCTTGTAGCCGAGTTCGGCGATCGCCTTGTTCACCTTCGCCAGGGTCTCCGGCCGCACCTTCTTGCCCGAGACCACGTTGGAGACGGTCTGCTTGGTGACTCCCGCCCTCGCGGCCACATCCGCCATCGTCACCACGTAGTCTCCCCGAAACATTTATCGATCCACGAAAGTGGCGTCACTGTAGGACGGCTGTCGCGGCAGGGCAAGACTTTGCGTCATGGCAGTGCTCCAGCCGTTACGGAGCATGGCGAGGGCGCCAGGCGCAGGTCATGATTCTTTTCGCTACTCGACGTGCGCGGAGCATTGACGGTTCCGGAAATGCGGCAGTAACGTCCCCGCCACGCTGGATCCCATGGATCGGTCAACGTGGTGCTGTTGTCACCCTGACCCCTTGCGAATGCTCCGCCCCCGTCTCCAGCAGGCGGTGAGCGCCTCAACAGACCTGGAAAGGTCTCGTCCGGAGGAGAGACAGGCATGATCAGACCGGCCGGCGGCGACGCCGACCCGAACCCCGTCCCGGCGCGACGCGGTTCGCGTGTGAAGCGCTTCATCGCGGCCGCTGCCGGCGCCACCATCACGGCGGCGAGCCTCATGCTCACCGGCGTCGTCCCCGCGCACGCCGCCACCACCGTCCACACCTACGCCCCGACGGGAGTGGGGGGCGGTACGACGACCTCCCCGGACGTGGCGTCCACCAAGTACCAGGTGCAGGTCGCCGGCACGCCCGTCCAGGCTGTCCAGTACACCGAGAACGGCCACAACTTCGACATAGCGCGCTTCGCGTCGGACTCCCGGACACCGACGATCACGGTCACGCTGCCCAGCACCACGATCGACACGGTGAACGTCTACCCGGCGCGCTACTACCCCGCCGGCAGCGTCTCGGTGAGCGCGGACAAGCACACCCTGACCTTCCAGATGTCAGCCGCCGCCGGGTTGAACCAGGCGATCGTGATGGTCAACGGCGACTCGACCAACGCCACGGGACAGCCCTACCTGGCGATCGTCAACGACCCTCTGGAGGACCCGGCGCAGCGTCCGAACACCACGAGCGCACCGGACGGTTCCGGCGTCAACCTGCAGACCGGTGTCGTCAACTTCCAGGAGTTCGCCGCGAAGTACCTCGCGGCGCACCCCAACAGCGCGACCCAGAAGGCTCCCGCCGCGACAACGAGTTCCATGGCCGGCAAGACCGTCGACGGCACGGCCATACCCGCCGGTCAGCAAACCTCGGCCGGGAGCCTGGTGAGCGCGAGCAGCGTCAATGTGCGGTACCCGAAGGTGCGGGCGATGGCCGCGGGCGACGTCACGTACGCCCTGCAGGCCGCCCTTGACACCATCAAGGCCAACCCCACGGCGCTCAACACGCTCTACTTCCCGAACGGCACGTACGTGTGGTCCGGTCTCCTGGTCAACGCTCTGGACGGCAGCAAGCTCAAGGGCGGCAAGCTGAAGATCTACACCGACGAAGGGGCCCTGCTGAAGAACCGCATCCAGGCGTACATGGAGGCGTTCGAGCCGGCGATCGGGATCATCAACTCGAGCAACATCGAAATCGACGGCCGTGGTGTCTTCGACGGCAACGGCGTGGCGAACTACAACGCCTCCAGCAGCGGTGATCTGCACGACGCCTACCGCAGCCAGCACCAGGGCGGCGTCATGGTCATGCACTCGTCGGACATCACGTTCAACGACACCTACGAGCGCAACGCGAAGCAGTGGAACTACGAGACCCACAGCGCCAACCGCGTGACGTTCAACAACATCAAGGCCCTCACCCCGTACCGCCAGCCGTGGATCGACGGGACGGACTTCGCGAGCGGCCAGGACATCACCGCCAACGGTGTCTTCACCCTCGGCAACGACGACGCGTTCGCCTCCGGCCACTACAACCCCAGCGACGGATTCACCCCGCTGGCCTCCGGCGTGTGGAACAACTTCCAGCTCGGCACCTCCAGCGCCGACGTCCAGGGCTATGTCAACGCGGTAGCCGCCCACGACACCGTCGCCGACGATCTCGGGTTCAACAACTACCACTGGGACAACGAGGACTCGAAGAACATCTCGGTCAGCAACACGCTGAACTGGTCCGTCGCCGCCGGCAACGCGATCCGGATCGGATGGAGCCCGTACGGGTACCGGCTCACCAACTACACGTTCGACAACTTCAACTCCGTGTCGCCGGCGGCCGGCGGCATCTTCACGCACAACAGCCCCAACCCGTACCCGCGCATCCAGAGCATCGTGGTGAAGAACAGCTCGATCGACACCTCCCGGTTCACCAAGGGACCGATCGGGCTCAACGGCGGCAACGGATCCACCCAGACCATCACCGCCGACCAGCAAGCGACCTACGGGTACGCCCCCAACCCCGACGGCTCGGGGGCCGCGTACACGTACACCAGGGCCCCGATCGGCACCTTCAAACTCGACAACGTGTGGTTCTCGCAGCAGAACACGAGCAGCTCGCTGAACGGCGCCACGAACGTGACGCTGAACAACATCCGCGTCGCCGGCCAGCTCGTCGAATACACAAGCCAGCTCCCGCTGACGACGAGCGGGATCGGCACGCTGACCACCACCTACACCGACGCCAACGGCCAGACCCAGAACGTCAAGGCCGGCGCCCCCACCAACGGTGACACCTGGGTGGGCGCGTGGACAGGCGACCAGACCAAGAACAACTCCTCGGACCTGACCCTCATCACCCGCAACACCGGGACCGGACTGATGGGCGAGCAGTACACCACAGGATCCGGGGACGGAAAGCTCTCCTACATCCAGTTCCCCATCAGCAGCCTCACCAAGGCACCGACCCAGGCGACACTCCATCTCACCTACGTCGGCCACCGCTACTCGACGGTCCCGTCGACCGACACCGACCAACTCCTCGTACAGCCCGTCAGCGACACCACCTGCACCGGCGGCGGCACGTCCTGCCCGATCAACACCATGACCTGGCAGAACCGGCCGAGCTTCACCGCCACGACCTCCTCCGTCGCGAAGTCGGCCACCTTCACCCTCGGTTCGACCATCGTCCCCGAGGGCGGCGGGACCCACCAGGGCAACGCCATCGACGGCCGCGACATCACCGTCGACATCACCTCCTTCGTCCAGAACGCCTACGCGGCCAACCAGTCCACGCTCCTGCTCGCCGTCTGCAACGCGGGAGGCACCAACCACGAGCTGCGCTTCGTCAGCTCCGAAGGCGCCACCGGCTCCGGAAAGCTCACCAACGGGACCGCCGAGATGGCGCCCGGGGTGACCGTGACGCCGTAGCCAGTGGAGGCCGGTCCGTCCCCGCGGGACGGGCCGGCCTCAACTGCCCGGTGCTGCCGTCGACGGCTGATCCAGCCACCGCACGTCTACCGCTTGATAGCCAGGCTGCCCCGACGGACTCATAATCCGTCGGCCGTGGGTTCGAGTCCCACCCGCCCCGCTGTGCAGCTTATGACCTGCGGAAACGTCTCATCTGAGGTGCGGATTCAGGGCGTTGGGCCCCGGGGCTGGATCCGCTGCTCGTGCGTTCGACACCGGGCCAGTAGCGAGGATTGGGATCCCTCTGACCTGCGCGGACGTATCGGCCTACGGCTGGTGGACGGAGTCGTGGGTGGGCTGTGCGAGCGTCTGGACGTCGGTGCGTGTCGCTCAGGGCCACCGCCGTCATCGGAAAACCTGGAATTGCTCAGAGGTACTCCCGGTACTCCCCGGTGCCGTAGCACGAGCGGCAGCTCTCGAACCAGTTCCCGGTGCCTGTGACTCGGCCTGTGCCATTGCAGCTCGTGCATCCCTGCCGGCGTTTCCGCGCAGCTTCCTTCGCCCGGTCCTCGGCCGCCCACCTGTTGACCCACCGGTTCGTCCGTTGCCACAGCGAAGGATTCTCGAGGTGCTTCAGCGCCTTGGTGTACTCGCCGCGGGCGGTTGCCAGGTCACGCAGGGTTTCGCGGTTCTGCTGGGTGCTCGGCATGTTGCGTACCTGAGTCTCGAGTTCGTGGAGGCGCGCGAGTTTCTCTCGGCAGTAACGGATCTGTTCCGTGAGCGGGAGGTTCTCGAATGTCATGATCTGGACATCTCCAAGTGAGCTGCGGTGGTCGGTCAGGACAGGTCCTCAGCGAGTTCGATCAGAACGACGCGTGCCGCAACGATCAGGCACAACAGGCCCGGTGCGGGCGACACGACATCGTTCACCTGCCCGAGGAACGGGATCGCTGCCGCGATCGATCCGTCTTCGGGGCGCACGAGCAGCACCCGATCACGGTCCGGGAGCACCAGGAAACGCCGGTCGGCGACGCGCACGACGGTGGCACGCTGCCCGTGCGCGCCGACTGCTATCCACCGGCGCGCCCCTGACGAATCGACCCAGTGCACACCAAGGTGCGGCATGGAAACGAGGGCAGCTGCGGTGGCCCGCTGGGAGTCGCAGACCGCGGTGAGCGGAACCGGCGGCGTCTGAGTTCCGGCCGAAACCGAACCGAGCCGTATCCGGGCGCGGGATTTGCCGTCGACCGGGTCGTGCACCACAAGATCACCGTTCGGCAGCTGCACAAGGACGAGTTCGCTGTCTGCGGCGGCGACAGCCGACTGCGGCGAACTGCCTGCGGGGCAGTCGAGCCAGCATTGCAGGCCCCCGGTGATCTTGAAGACGCCGACCGGGTGCCGGCCGCCACCGCTGACGAGCAGCGGCCCGCCGGGTGTATGCACCAGGGCGCGGGCATGGCGGTCGTATGGGGCGCCGGGCGTCGGCAACGCGTAGTCGGTCAGGGTGTCGACACCCCACATCACCTGGGCGCCCTCGTGCTGACCGGCGACCGCGACGGAGTCGTTTCCGAGCAGAGCGACCGCCCAGACGTCATACCGGTCCAGATCCGAGGCCTGGCTCTCCGCCCGGCTGCGGAAGTGCTTCTTGTCGGTCCGGGTCAGAAGACTTCCGTCGGCCTGGTCCAAGAGCACGAAGGAGAGCACATCCTCGACGAGGATGACCGCCCGGCCATCGACGCGCGCGGCATGGACACGCTCGAAGTTGCCCGTAGTCGGATCGGAGTGCCATTTGTCCCAACGTAAGGTCCTCGTATCGGTCCACACCCGGATAGAGCCATCTCCCGCGGCGCTGGCGATGTACTCGTGACCGATCTCGTCCCGAATGACACCGACGCCGGCAACATCGGCGGCATGTCCGTCGTAGCGGAACACGCGCTCGATCGGTTGGGTCCGCCAACAAGACACCTCGGCTCCCGCAGCCACGGCCACCGATGAATTCATGCCGATCATGTGGTCGGCGATACGGCCCAGATCGTCGGCCGCCACGGCGACCGACCGGCCATCAGCAGCGTCGCGCAGTTCAAGGCGGCCGTCATGACGCCCACCGACGATCAACGGAGCCTGGCCGTGATGAACCACGGTGGCGGCGCTCCAGGCCTGGTCGAGCCGGATCACGCCGAGGGGGCGCAATCCGGCGGCGTCCCAGAACGTCAGCTCCCAGTCGGTGACCACGCAGATGACGTTGATGCCCCGGGCATGGAATCCGATCACCGACTTGACGTTGCCGCCGGAGCCGCCGATCGCGCCGAGCGGATGACCGTTGCTCGCCCGGAACAGCCGTACCACCTGGGAGAGGTCCGTGGCGGCAACCGCCCAGGAGTCGCCGGCCCACACGCATGACAACTCGTACGCCTCGACCTCGTTCCGAACCCACAGCACACGGTCGCCATTGATCAGCCGTGCCTCCAGAAGGCTGTTGCGCTGGCCGTACGCCACGAGCAGCATCTCGTCCCCGTCCTGGTACGGGGCTGAGGCCATCGCCGTGATCTCTTTGCCCGCGCGTCCGCGCAGGACCTGCAACGGCACGGTGAACGAGGGATCCCACACCTCGATACCGGACTCGGCCGTGGTCCCGCTGGTCCTCGGCCTCTTACTGGCGGCGACCAGACGCGAGCCAGTCGTGGTCCGGATCGCTGTGAATCCGTCCAGTCTCTCGGGACCGATCCGGATGAGCCGGTGGCTCGACGGGCTCGACGCGGTGGTCCATCGGGTGCGGCACGGTGCGCTCACCGAGTAGGGTCGGCCTTCCGGTGCGCCGATCCGTCGTCCTTCTCGGCGCAGTGTTTGAAGAAGGAACACCCGCATCTCGATGGGGTTGTCGGCGAGTCGGGCGCCGGCCCGCAGATACAGATCCAGGGTCGGTGAGCGCCGATTGTTCCGTTCCGCCCGGGTAACGGCTATGAGCGTACGACGCGGCTCGGAGAAGACCATGAAGTCAGGGTCGGCGAACAGATCGAGCAGGGTGCCCCCGTGGTCGGCGTGCTCGACCAGGTGGTCGAGCACGTACGGGGGCGCCGTTGGCCAACCGCCGATCGCCGGTTTCAGCGCTGTGGCGATGAGCTGATGTGCCTCTTCGTCGGTCCGGCCCGCCCGTGCGCGTAGGTATTCGGCAATGGCGCGGTGCCTGAGCCGGTAGAGGCAGTTGCCTGGTGCCGAGCCGGGGCCAGTCGGCACGGCGGTGACGAACTCGCCGATCTGGCCGAGCATGTTACGGATGTCGTCCTCGGTGAGGGCCGGGCTGCCGTTGGGGCGCAACGCGTTCACCATCGCCGGCCAGATGTCATTGATGGGCGCCCCGGGACCGGCGGCCCAGGTCAGCGGCGTCAGCACGTCCAGGAGGCGGTCCGCGTCCATCCCTCGATTCCGAAAGTCCCAGGCGATGGCGCCGCCGATGCCGGCGGTCAGCATCTCGGCCAGCGCGTCGTCGTCGGGCTCGTAGATCGACGACTCCCGGGCAAGGCGGTTGGCCACGTTGGCGGCCAAGAGGAAGATGCCACCGCTGCGGGCGGCGATTACGCCGGCGATCCGGCGGGCAAGATCGACGTCCTGGCGGTACGGCGAATTGGGGGTCGACTCGAGGATCCGGATGGCGAGTCGCTGGATTTCCCGTTCGGCAGCGGGGTCGGTATCGAGATCGTTGTGTCCGGTCGCTGCCGCTTGTAGTTCCGCTATCTCGTCCGTACGGTCGGTGTGCCCGGTGGTGGCTCGATGAGCCACCAGCACGTGCACGCCCGGCAGGACGGCCAGGGGCAGCAGCAGTCGCCGGACGATCTCGAGTCGGCTCGCCGGCTCCGCCTCGTCCAACGAGTCGAATGCGAGATTTCCGCGTCGCCCTGCGCTGTTGTACGTCTCGATGAGTGCCTCCGGCAACAGCTCGCCCGCGCCGTCCAGTTGGAGGCGCAGCGCGAGGTCGGCGGTGACCGACCGGAGATCCAGCTTGCTCAAGGCGATCTTGATCCAGGTAACATCGTCGGTGTGCTCGGCGACCAACTGGTCGACGACTGTGGATTTCCCTGTGCCCATGGATCCGGTCAGCAGGAACAGCCCGCAACTGGCTGAACGGTGCCAGTTACGCACCTCGTCGAGGACTGTGCTCCGCCGGATCGACAGATCCGATGCGATCAGCACGTCTCGTGTGTTGGGGTCGTATGCGAGGTTGGTAAAGAATCCTGTCCCGGACTGGACTCCTACGGCGCGCGCCCGCTGGGTGCGGGAGGCCAGATTGGTCCTCAGCCAGCCGGACGCAGCCTCGGCGAGTTCCTGCGGTGAGATCTCGCTCATTTGCGCAGGCCACAGCCGGGACGGCGGTCCGCTGGTCAGCGCGTTCGCAATCGCGTTGGCGAAAAGCATCGGCGTCGCCTTGCCACCGCCGTACGTGGCGCTGATCAGCGAAACCGTTGGCGGCGCGTGGTGAGTCGGGACGTTCGGTGGCGGAGACAGGGTGATCGCCGTGGCGATGTCCAGGGCCGCGTCTCCGGAACCGCAGCAGTCAAGCAGCATGACTACCTGCGACGCCTGATGAAGGGCGCCGAGGACGTTCGCTACCGTCCGGGGGTCGAGGGCGCCGGTACCGCCCGGGTCGTCGAGGTCCGTCTCGCTGGTGCACAACCACGAGCCTGTGTCGTCGGAGACACCGTGACCGCTCCAGTAGACAAGCAGCCGACGCGCGGGCTGGTCGAGCTTGGACAGGTGGGCAAGAATCGCTTCGCGGTCCGCGCGGCCGATCAGCGGCTCTGGGGCGACTACAAATCCGCCACTTGCCAGTGCATCGAACACGCGGCGGATCTCCTTCGCTCCAGATGGCAGGTCGGCGACCTCCAAACGGTCGTACTCGGTAATGCCGATCGCGAAGGCAAGGTCGGGTCGTCGGTCCCTATCGGTCAACAGGTCACCACCTTGCCGATGTGGCTCACCTGGGCCAGCGGTACGGTCCACGACTCCGCACTGCTCCCGGTCCTGATGAGGAGAATCAACCGGCCCTCCTCCATGCCGACGAGCTCCCCGCATGCGTAGCCGTTGACACTGCGCACGGCGTACTGCTGGGGCGTTTCGGCAGCAGGGGCGAGCCACGTCAGGCCGACTGCCGCCGCGGTGAGGATGACTCCCAGCCCGGCGGATGCGGCGGCGATCGGGACGAGTCTGCCGATCTGTCGGGCGCGTGCCGCGCTCCACCTGCGGTAGGCGGCACCTTGCGCCTGGACGCGGATGCCAGGCCGGCCGAACGACGCGTAGGCGGCGACGGCCAGCGCAATGAGCAAGGCCAGGAACGCAGCCCCCAGCACGAGCGCGGTCGCCGTGCGCCACCCGGCCGGGACCGCTGTGAGGTCGTTGCGCCCGCGCACCAGGGCGGCGATGCCGAAAAGGGCTGTTGCGCCGCCGATGGCATTGCGCCACTGTTCGGCTTGACGGCGTACGGCGTCCAGTTCCTTGAAAGGCAGTTCACGGGCCAGACGGGCCCAGCGAAGGTCGTCGACGGTCGGGTAGGCGAGTTCCGGATTGTCGGCGTCGGCGTCAGTCATCAGCGGCGAGTTCGTTCCAGTACCCGCCACATCCCCACGCCGGAGCGTTCTCCGGGCGCCCGGGATGCGCTTGCCCGCACTGGCATTCGATGACATTGGGCTCCGGCACGGACGGGGCGCCTGCCCGGGTCCACGGAAGGATGCCCTTGGCTGGGAGAGCATCTGTGACGACCTGGGCGGTTCCTCCCTGACAGCGTGGACAGCGGAAGCGGGCGATGGTCTCACCGCCGCGGTTGGTGCGTGTCGCGAGTTGGGGCGACAGAGCGGTGATCGCGTACTCCACGGGCTCATGGTCCTCGGTCATTCCAGCCACCACCCGGAATCGGCCTGGATTTGGAGTACCGCCGCCGTCTTCTCGCGGTTCCGCCGCTCCGGCCCCTCCGGACTCAGTCGTACTGCCTCTTTACACGCTTCAACCGCTTCCCGGATGGCATCGGGCTGCCCCGTTTTCCGGTGTAAGAGCGCAAGCAGAGTGGCCAGGTACAGCAGGTTCCTCCCTCGCAGCATTGAGTCCGGGGCGAAGCCGACCGCGTACCGAGCCGCTCCTGCAGCGTGCTGCAGCAATACAGGGTCGCCAGTGCGGTCAGCCTTGAATTTGAGACAGGTGGACAGCCCGAAGTAGGCGTCGGACCGGACCCCGGACGGTATCGTCGCGCACTGCTCAAACCAGTGGATGGCCTCGTCCGCGATGTCCATCCGCCCCTCGTTGTTGGCAGCCTCCCGCAGCGCCTGGCCGAGGGTCAGCAGAGCCTTGGGACGCGTCTTGTGCCCAACCGGCAAGTTGTGGCTGACAGTGCGTAACGCCTGGACCGACTCGGCCAGGGCGTCTCGGTCACGGGTTGCCTCGTACCGGCGCAGCAGAGCCTGGCCCAGCACTGTGATCATCACGCGCCAGGTCTCGATGTCCTGTTCCGTGGAGACGACCATCCGTCCTGCCGTGATGGCATGGTCGAGTGTCGCGATGTCGTTGGTCTGGTCGTAGAGCTGGACACCACTAAGAAACGCCTGCACAGCCGCCGGGGCAGACATGGCCAACCCCCTCTGGAGCTGTCCGCCCTATGACGGGCCCTGCGATGGTGAATCCGTCCAAGGTCTTCTCTCTCCCCCCGTGCCGGTGTCGTGGCCGATCGCCCGGCGGAATTCCATTTCAGGGCTCTTTGTCTACCGCTGTGGACCTTTGCCGTAAAGAGTTCCGGTTCAGGATTCCCTACTATTCTTCGAATGGGTTTCTCGGTCGCATCTCAAACACCAAGATTCTCTTCCGTCCCACGTGTGGTCGTCTGTGTGACCCGCGCAGACTCGACCCGATTCCAGAATTCCGTAAGCACCTTGCTGCGCGCACGAGTTCGATAAGGTGAGGGGCGTCGGGCAGTTCGTCATCGAGTAGTTGTAGAACTGCCCCTCTGTCGGCTTTCGGAGAGCCGGTGGCATCCTGACCCAGGGTTTGGGCTGGGGCAGGATCTTCTTCGTCAACATCCCCATCGCCATCGCGGCCCTGGTGCTGACCGTGCGTGTCGTGCCGAAGCCGCTGAACCGGCCCGGCAGCGCACTGCCGGGCCTGGAAGTGGCGGGCATGCTGCTGTTCGCGCTGTTCGCAAGCTCCCTGCTCTACGGCACCATCCGCTCCCACGCCTCGGGCTGGACCGGATCGGGGACTCTCGTCGCCTTCGGTGTCTGTGCCGTCGCCCTGCCCGCGTTCGTGCTGCGACAGCGTGCGACCGACCATCCGATATTCGATCTGGCGCTGCTGCACCGGCCCGCCTTCACCGCCGCCCTGGTCGCCATGTTCGTCGGCGAGTTCACCGCCTATGGCTTCTTGGCGTAAACCTCTATCTGGCTGCAGTCCCTGACCGGCCTGTCCCAGCTGGGCGCAGGCCTGATGATGCTGCCCAGCTCCGCTGGGTCGATGATCGTCCCGATGACGGCGGGCGCCGGCTGCGCCGCTTGTTCCCGCGCCACTCGCTGCCCGTCGCCCTTCCGCTGGTCTCCGTCGGCGCCCTGGCACAAGCGGGTCTGCCCCCGGCTCACCGGCGGCTGCGTCATCGCCGGACTGTTCGTCGGCGGTCTGGGCATGGGCATGGTCTTCCCGGTCGCCACCACCCCCGCGATCGAATCCGTCCCGCACCGCCGCGCCGGCATGGCCGCAGGTGCGTTCACTCCTTCCAACAGCTCGGCTACGCCGTCGGTGTCGCCATCTTCGCCAGCGTGATGGCTGCGGTCGCGAACTCCGCACTGACCAGGCACGTCACCGGCGCCCACGCGACCGCCCAGGAACTCACCGGAGGCGGAGCCCAAGCGATCACCACTCAGGCTCCGGTCGCCGCCCGGCCGGCCCTTGAACGCCCCTTGTGCACGCGTTCGTCCACGGACTCAACACCGTCGCCGTCATCGGCGCAGCTCTTACGGCGGTCACGGCGCTCATCACCGGGCTCGTCCTGCGCCGAGAGACATAGGCCGCGGCCGACCACGCCGAACCTGACAACGAGGACACGAGTGAGTTCAACTCTGTGGCTGGTGGTGTTTGTTCGAATCGCTCTGACCTGCGCTGACGTTTCCGAGGCGGTGGCCGCGCAGGGCGTCGAGCTTCTGGATCTGACCCGTGTATCCGTCCCTACCGTATCTGGCTGGGCAGCGCGGCGCCTGAAAGGGCACCGGCCGGGAGGCGATTCCCTCCCGGCCGGTCAGCAAGACCTGGCATCACACCGCCGCAGAGGTGCTCTCGGTCTCCGGTGCGGCCGCGCTGCCCAGCAGGCGCAGAGCCGCCTCGGAGGGCGAGCCCGGTTCGGCCGTGTAGGCGATCAGGCGCTGGCCGGACGAGCCGGGGATGACGAGGTTCTCGAAGCTCAGGTCCATCGTGCCGACCAACGGGTGACGCAGCTGCTTGACCCCTGAGGTGCAGGTGCGCACCGGATGACGTGCCCAACGGGAAGCGAACTCGTCGCACTGAACGGTGAGTTGGCCGACCAGTTCGGTCAGTCGGCGGTCGTCGGGGTGCCGGCCGGCGATCAGCCGCAGCGAGGCGACCGCGAGCTGTGCCTCGTCGTGCCAGTCCGTGTACAGGGCGCGGTAGCGGTCGTCCAGGAACAGCATCCGCGTCACATTGGGCCGGGTGGCCGGCGTCTCGGGGCTGTCCGCGGGCAGATGCGCGGCGAGCAGCGCGTGCCCCAGCCGGTTCCAGGCCAGTACGTCGTTGCGGCGGTCCAGGACCAGTGCCGGCACCTCCGACATGGCCGCCAGCAGTTGCCGTGCCGAGGGGCTGGCCTGCTCCGCGCGGGGTGTGGTGGGGCGGGCGGCGGTGGCGGTGGGGCGGGCCAGGTCCTTCAGATGCGCGGTCTCGTCGTCGGTCAGCCGCAGGGTGCGCGCGATCGCGTCCAGCACGGAGTCCGAGGCGCTGAGGGCACGGCCCTGCTCGAGACGGGTGTAGTGGGTGATGCTGACCCCGGCGAGCATGGCCAGCTCCTCGCGGCGCAGCCCGCTGACCCGGCGGCGGGTCGGATGCGGGGTGATGCCGACGTCCTCCGGGCGCAGTGCGGCCCGGCGGGACCTGAGGAAGTCTCCCAGTTCGGACGGAGCCTCCATCGATGCCTCCCGTTCGCTCCCCTTCATGATGCCCGCCCGCCGGGCCAGGCATGAGCCATAAGGGTGGTCATGTGATGACCACCCATGGCGCACCTGCAGTGGATCGGCACCGCGTTCGCCCTCTGTGCGGCAGGCTTCACCCTGCTGTTCGGCCGGGTCGCGGACCTGTTCGGACGCCGCAGGCTCTTCCTCGGCGGTCTGGTCGTGCTGGGTGCGGCCTCGCTGGTGGGTGGTCTGGCGCAGAACCCGGAGGTGCTGATCGCGGCCCGTGTCTTCCAGGGGCTCGCGACCGCGGCGGTGACCCCGGCCGGCCTCTCGCTCATGACGACCTCGTTCCCGGAGGGCCCGCTGCGTGAGAAGGCGCTCGGCCTCAACGGGGCTCTGATGTCCGCCGGGTTCACCACCGGAGCGATCCTCGGCGGTCTGCTGACCGACCTGCTGTCCTGGCGCTGGGCGTTCTTCATCAATGTGCCCGTCGCCCTCGCGGTCCTGATAGTCGCCCCGACGGTCATCAAGGAGTCCCGGCCCGACGAACGCCCGAAGCTGGACGTGCCCGGCGCCATCAGCGTCACCCTGGGTCTGCTGGCCATCGTCTTCGGCCTCACCCGGGCCGGTGAGCACGGCTGGGGGTCCGCGAACGCCCTGCTGTCGCTGGCGGCCGGTGTTCTGTTGCTGATCGTGTTCTGGGCAGTCGAGCGCAAGGTGAGCGCCCCGCTGGTACCGCTCAGTGTCCTTGGCAAGCGTTCGGTGGCCTGGGGCAACGTCGCCGGTCTGATCGCCTTCCTCACCGAGACCTCCCTGGTCTTCCTGCTGACCCTCTACCTTCAGGAGGTGCTCGGCTTCTCCCCGCTGGCCGCCGGGCTGTCCTTCGGTGTGCTGGGCATCGGAACGGTCATCGGCGGCTCGGTAGCCCCGAAGGTCATCGGGAAGATCGGCAGCAAGCAGACGCTGATCACCGGCGGCATCCTGCAGACCGTGTTCACGGCCGCCCTGCTCGGCCTGGGCACCACTCACTCCTCGCTGTGGCTGCTGCTCGTCGCCACCTTCGCCGGCGGGGTGGGCAACATGCTCGTCATCGTCGGCTTCATGGTCACCGCTACCTCCGGTCTCGCCGACCACGAGCAGGGACTGGCCACCGGGCTCGCGACCATGACCCAGCAGATCGGCATCACCATGGGCACGCCGATCATGAGCGCCATCGCCACCGCCGCGATGACCGGCCCGGGAGCCTCGGCCATCCTCGGCGGACTGAGGTCGGCCATCGCGGTCAACGCCGCCCTCGTTGTCCTCGGCGCTCTCACCAGCGCCGCGTTCCTGCGTGGTGCCCGGTCGAGTGCGCAGTAACTCACGACGGTACGAACCCCGCGCCGACCTGGCCGCTCCGGACGAGGACAGGGGCGTACGTCCGGACGGCCGGCGGTCCGGTGAGGTGCAGTGGCGGCCCGCCTGGCTGAACGCGGGGACCCATCGCATACCGGTACGGATCTACCGGCCCGGACTGCGGTCGTACGGCTGGCTGGTCTGGGCGCACGGCGGCAGCTGGCAGGCCGGGTCGGTCGAGCACTGGCACGCACCCGTCATGGACCTCGCGAGGACCTCGGGGTGCACGGTGGTCAGCACCGGCTACCGGCTGGCCCCCGGCTATCGGCACCCCGCCCAGCTGGAGGACGTGCTGACCACGCTCTCTTGGGCCGGGGAACAGACGGTGGACGGCGAGCCGCTGGCGGTCGGAGGCGACAGCGCAGGCGGCACCATCGCCGCCTGCGCGGCCCTCGCCCGCCGCGACCGCGACCAGCCGCTCGCCGCCCAGGTGCTGGCCTACCCACCACTGGACCCCGACTGCGCCGCCGCCTCCTACACCAGCGAGCGGGGCGCCTTCCCCATGGCGGAGGATCTCCGGCTGGCCTGGGAGACGTACCGCGGCGGGGTGGAAACCGCCGTACGCGGCGGGGTCCCGCTGTACAGCACCCCCCTGGCGGCACAGCGGCTGGGCGGGCTGGCTTCGGCCGTCATCGCGGTCGGCGAGCTCGACCCCGTCCGCGATGACGACACGGCGTACGCCCGGCTGCTGCGCGAGGCGGGCAACGCCGTACGGCTGAAGACCTTCCCCGGCATCCCGCACGCGGCCTTCCTCACCGCCGACGGTCCCGGTGCGGGGAACCCGGGGCTGCGGCGCTGGCTCGGCACGGCGCTGCGCGAGCAACTGCAACGACGGAAGGAGACACCATGACCACCACACGGCCCGATACGGTGCTGCCGCACATCGCGGCCCTGCTGCGCCACTTCGGGGACCTGCGCGACGGCACTCACGGCGAGGGCGGCGACACAGTGTCGCGCCAGGGCAAGGAACGGCATTTCGAACGGGCAGTCGAACTGCTCCACCCGTACGCCGTCCAGGTGCTGGAGGAGTTCGACACCGCTCTGCTTCTCGGTACCGGCGAGGTGGCGGCGAGCGGGACCCGGCGCACTCAGGACAGGGGGCTCGGGGCGAGCTGGACGCTGTCGTGGCCAGAGCAGCGGGAGTCCGGGATCGCACCGATCACCCTGCTCGCGTACTACGGCGGCGGCTTCCACCACCCGCATCTGCGGGGCGCGACCGTGCACGACTGGCCGCTGAACGTGTTTTCGCCCGAGCAGGCGGCGGCCGAGGTGCCCACGCTGCGCGCTATTGCCACCGGTGATCTGCACAACCTGGTTTTCCAGCGGGACTACAGGATCGTGCCCGCGATCACGCGAGGCACGCGATGAGCGGGACGGCGGCGCCCGCCCCGCGTCTTTCGGTGCTGGACCAGTCGCCCGTCGGCGCGGGCTTCCCACCAGCCAACTCGCTGCGAGAGTCGGTCGAACTGGCGCAGGCTGCCGAGGAGTTGGGATACGTCCGCTACTGGACCGCCGAACACCACGGCTCCCCGGGGTTCGCGGGCTGCGCCCCGGAGATCCTCGCCGCCATCCCCCTTCCTGGTCCGAGGCCGTTTGCGTGCCCCTTGAAATCCGCCAACCAGTCTGGAGGCTTGGCGGGTTCGCCCCATGGGTTGTACGGCGTGTGGGTGATGGAGGAGATCTCGAGGTAGCGGGCGCCGTCTTGGTTCTTCCGCGGCCCGGTGCCGTTCGTCGTCAGTGGGCTGCTGGGGCCGCGATGCGGGACATCGGCCGGCGCCGTCAGGCGGTCAGGGACTGAACGCGGCGCATCACCTCGCGGCAGAAGGCGCCCACTGCGTTCGGGTCGTCGGTGAACTGCGAGGGCTTGATGCAGAAGGTGGTGAATCCCTGGGCCATCTGCTCGGGGATGGGCTCGAGAGCCTGTGCCAGGTCGGCGCAGGAATAGTCGTCGGGGAACACGGCGCGGGTGCCGCCGATCATCTCCAGGTCAGCGATGTCGCGGCCCGCCGCGGCCATCGCGGCCTTCAGCGTCTGCATCTGCTCGGGCGTCACCTTTCCCAGCGGGTTGAAGGCATGGCCGTACCGGACGATCCGGCGGACCATCGCGTCGTGCATGCCCGCGCCGCCGAAGCACAGTCGTGGGCCGTCCGGGCGGTAGGCCTTGGGCTCGAAGTAGACGTCCTGGAAGGAGTAGTACTCGCTCTCGTGGGACACGGGGGAGGGGCCCCACAGCTTCGCCCAGATCTCCAGGTGCTCGTCGAGGAGCCTGCCACGCCGGGAGAACGGAACACCGAGTGCCGCATACTCGTCCCGGCTCCAGCTGACGTTGGGGAGCACCATCAGACGGCCCTCGGAGAGAAGATCGAGGGTGCCGAGCTCACGGGCCAGGAGCAGGGGGTGCCGCAGGGGAGCGATGACAGCCGAGGCGGCGAGGCGCAGGCGCTCGGTGACGGCGGCGATCGCGCTGAGCAGCATGAGGGAGTTGGGCCATGGGGTGTGGGGGTCCTGATTGCCCGGCAGGGCGTAGTCGCGGGGGTTGCCCATCACGCCGCCCGCGCCGGCATCCGGGCCTAGCACGATGTGTTCGCTGATCATGACGGAGTCGAATCCGGCGTCCTCGGCCTCGCGGGCCCAGCGGATCACGGTCGGCAGGTCCGCGCGGCCTGCGGTCATGGTCCAGTTCTCGCTCAGGACGAGCTGCATGCGGGGAGTGGTCATCGTGGCGATCCTCAAGGCGGGCGTGTTCGAGGGCAGATGTGAGGGGCGGCCGCAGTCGTCCGGACGGCTGCGGCCGGCGGTCAGGCGAGGGTGACCTCGACCGGCAGCTTCTTGATGCCGTTGACGAAGTTGGAGCGGACGCGGGGGACGTCGCCTGCGAGCTTGATGTCGGCGATGCGCGGGATGAGCTCCTCGAACATGATGCGGATCTCGGTGCGGGCGAGCAGATTGCCCAGGCACAGGTGGGGGCTGCCCTTGCCGAAGGTGACGTGGTCGTTGTTCTGCCGGGTGACGTCGAAGTCGTAGGGGTTGCCGAAGACCTGCTCGTCGCGGTTGCCGGAGGCGTACCACATGACGACCTTGTCGCCTTCCTTGATGTGCTTGCCGCCCAGTTCGACGTCGCGGGTGGCGGTGCGGCGGAAGTGGTAGACGGGGGAGGCCCAGCGCAGGAACTCCTCGACCGCGGTGGGGACCAGCGACGGGTCGTCCTTCAGCTTCGCCAGCTGCTCGGGGTGCTGGAGGAGGGCCAGCATGGAGTGGGAGATCGTGTGGCGGGTGGTCTCGTTGCCCGCCACCACCAGGAGCAGGAAGTAGTTGTCGAAGTCCTGGGCCGAGAGCGGGATGCCGTCGCGCGGCGTGGTGTTGACCAGCTTCGAGACCAGGTCCGTACCGTCGCCGCCGCGCCGCTGTCGCGCCAGCTCCCTGCCGTACTCGAAGACTTCGATCGACGCGGGGGAGCGGAACGGCAGGTCGCGGTACTTCTCGCTCTCCGCGCTGTGCAGCAGGACGTCCGCGTAGTCGGGGTCGGTGTTGCCGATGATGCGGTTGCCCCAGTCGATGAGCTGCTGGTTGTCCTCCGGCGGGACGTCGAGGAGCCGGGCCAGGACGTTGATGGGGAAGTCGGCGGAGACGTCGGCGACGAAGTCGAAGGTGCCCTTGGCGAGGGCCGCGTCCAGCGTCTTGGCGGTCAGGCCGCGCAGGAAGTCGCTGTAGCTGTTGATGACGCTCGCGCCGAACTGCCGCTGGATGACGCTGCGCAGGGCGCGGTGGCGGACGCCGTCCATCTCCAGGATGGAGGCGCGCTTCTTGATCTGGTCGTCGTCGAGTTCTTCGAGGTTGACGAAGCGCGTGGAGGTGAAGGTCTCCGGGTCGCGGTCGACGGTGGCGATGTCGGCGTGGCGGGTCACCGACCAGAAGCCGGAGTTGGGGGCCTCTTCGGGCTGCCAGTGGACCGGGTCCTGGTGGCGCAGGGTGTGGAACATGCGCCACGGGGTGATGCCGTCGGCGAAGTTGTCGAGGTCGGCGAGGTCCACCCGGTCGAGAGGCAGGGGCTCGTCGAGGGCTGCGCGCAGCTCGGCCCGGGTGGTGGGGACGGCGGGAACGGTGGGGCTGGTCATGGGGCGGTTCCTTCGGGCGAGGGTTTCAGGGCGGCCTTACAGGTGGGGCGGGCTTACAGGTGGTAGGCGTACTCGGTGAACTCCCAGTCGGTGACGTGCCGCCCGAAGCGTTCGAGCTCGTCCCGCTTGTAGGTGAGGAAGGACGTGGTGAAGTCCTTGCCGAGCAGGTCGGTCAGGGCGGTGTCCGCCTCCAGCGCGTCGAGCGCGCCCGACAGGCTCTGGGGCAGCAGGGCGGCACGGGAGGTGTCGTAGCCGTAGCCCTCCAGCGGGGCGGGCGGTTCCTCGCCGGCCTGGACGCCGAGCAGCGCGGCGGCGATCGTGCCGGCGATCAGCAGGTACGGGTTGGCGCTTGCGTCGCCGAGGCGCAGCTCCAACCGGGCCCCGGAGCCGCGCTCCGGCGGGATGCGGACCATGGCGCTGCGGTTGTCGAGCCCCCAGTCGATCAGCCAGGGGGCGAGGGTGTCCGGGCCGAAGCGCTTGTAGGAGTTCACGGTCGGGTTGGCCAGGGCCGCGAGCGCGGGTGCGTGGGCGAGAATGCCCGCGATGGCGTGCCGGGCCGTGGCGGACAGGCCGTAGGAGCCTGCCGGGTCGTCGAAGGCGTTGTGGCCGTCGGCGTCGTTGCAGGACAGGTGGAGGTGGAAGCCGGAGCCGCCCGCGTCGCCGAAGGGCTTGGCCATGAAGGTGGCGAGGTTGCCCTCCTTGCGGGCCAGTTCCTTGACGGCGGCCTTGAAGCGGAAGGCGCGGTCGGCGGCGTCGAGGGCGGCGGAGTGGGTGAGGTTGATCTCGTACTGGCCGCCGTCGAACTCGTGGTTGCCGGTGACGACACCGAGACCCAGGTCGCGCAGCGCGCGCAGAGTGCGCAGCAGGTGGTTGTCGGGGTCGGCGCGCAGGCCCGCGGTGTAGACGGCGCCGGTGGTCTCCGGTGAGCGCCGCCAGCCGGTTGGGGTGCCGGGGGCGGCCTCCAGCAGGAAGTACTCCAGCTCGGGGCCGACGACGGGGCGCAGGCCCTGCTCGGCGCAGCGGGCCAGGACGGTGCGCAGCAGGTCGCGGGAGGACTCGGGCGCCGGGGCACTGGTCGCCGGGTCGGTGACCTCGCCGAGACAGGCGGCGACGCCCGGCTCCCAGGGCAGGACGGCCAGGGTGGACAGGTCGGGGCGTACGGTCACGTCCGGCAGACCGGCGTCCAGACCGCCCGCGACCGGGACCACGTCGCCCTGCGGGGTGGTGTGGTAGACGGCGCGACAGAAGGCGAGGCCGTGCTCGCAGGCCGACGGCAGATGGTCCAGCAGCACCTCGCGGGCGCGGTCGGTGCCCATCAGGTCGGGGTAGACCACGCGGACCACGTCGACGCCCGCGGCGGCGAGCCGCTCCATGTGCCGGCGGATGTCTGAGGTGTCGGATGCGCTCACCAGTGTCTCCTTGGCGGAAGGACGGGACTCCCGGTGCCGGGGGCACTGGGGGAGGGGGTGCGGAGGAGGGAAGCCGGGGCGACGCAGAAGCACGCCCTGGACTAATCATTTGATCCCGAACGATATGGAGGGGGTTGCCACCCCGCAAGGGGCTGGTACAAAAAAGTTATCCATCTGGACAGGTATTGACCAGAGTCGGGCGGCTTCCTATCTTGTTTGAAGCCAAACGAGTAAGGGGTGCGGCATCCGCTGGATTTCGCCCCCTTTGGCCGACGGGCCCGGCTCAACCCGGGCCGGGCCCGTCTTTTCCCCCTCTTCCTTGCTCGGACGCCTCACCCCTCAGGAGGACCGCCATGAAGGTCGTCGTCGACATGAACAAGTGCCAGGACCACGGCCAGTGCGTCTTCGCCGCCCCCGACGTCTTCTCGATGGACGACGACGGACACCTGGTGTACGTGTCCGACCCCGACGACGCGCTGCGCGACGAGGTCGAAGAGGCCGCCGACGTGTGTCCGCTGCAGGCCATCCGGATCGAGGGATGACCGCCATGACCGCACCCACGAGCGGACGCGTCGTCGTCGCCGGCGGCTCCATGGGCGGCCTGCGCGCCGCCGAACAACTGCGCGCCGCGGGCTGGACCGGGACGATCACCGTCATCGGCGACGAGCCTCACATGCCCTACAACCGGCCCCCGCTGTCCAAGGAGGTGCTGGCCGGCAAGGCCCCCTTCGAGTCGCTCGCCTTCACGCCGAAGGCAGCCGCCGCCGACGTGGAGTGGCGGCTGGGCACGAGGGTCGTCGCGGCCGACCTCGACCGGCGCGTCGTCGAACTCGACGACGACTCGGCGATCTCGTACGACGGACTGGTCGTCGCCACCGGCATGCGGCCCCGGCGCCTGCGCTGCCCCGGCCCGCTCACCGGCCGCCACACCGTTCGCACCCTGGCCGACGCCCAGGGCCTGCGCGACGAGCTGACCCGCCCCGGTATGCGCGTGGTCGTGGTCGGCGCCGGGTTCATCGGCTGCGAGGTCGCCGCCACTGCCGTGGGCCTCGGCGTCCGCGAGGTGACCGTCGTCGATCCGTTCCCCCTGCCCATGGTCGGCCCGCTCGGCGTACTGCTGGGGCGCGCGCTGCTGAAGCGGCACGAGGAACGTGGGGTGCGCTTCGCGCTCGGCACCGGAGTGTCCGGTTTCGAAGGCGAGGACCGGGTCACCGGGGTCGTGCTGAGCGACGGCACTGTGCTGCCTGCCGATGTGGTCGTGGAGTCGGTCGGCTCCGTGGCCAACACCGAGTGGCTGGAAGGCAACGGCCTCGACCTCAGTGACGGCGTCCTCACCTGCGAGCAGCTGCGGGTCGGGGGACGGCCGGAGGTCGTCGCGGTCGGTGACGTCGCGCGATTCCCCAACGCCCGCTACGACGGCGTACCCCGGCGTGTCGAGCACTGGTCGATCCCCACCGACACGGCCAAGCACGCCGCGAAGGCCCTTGTCGCCCATCTCACCGGTACGGTCGCCGAGTTGGCGCCCTTCGCCCCGCTCCCGACGTTCTGGAGCGACCAGCACGACTTCCGGCTGCAGTCCTTCGGCGCGCCCGTCCTGGGCAAGGACGACGTACGGATCCTGGACGGCGACCCCGACGGTGACGTCCTGGTCGGATACCACACCGGTGGCCGGCTCGTCGGCGTCGTCGCGCTCGGCGGCCAGGCCGCCGCGATGGGCGCCGCCCGCTATCGCACCCAGTTGCTCAAGCAGCCCGCCCTCACCGCGTAACGAGCGTTAGGAACCCCTGTCATGTCCCCTGTCCGTGGTTACTTCCATCCCAAGACGGCGAGCGGTGCCTCCTCCCTGATCCCGTCCCCGCCGTGGCGCTACTCCGGCGACCTGCTGACCGTCGAGTACCGCACCGACCCCTCCCGGGTGCGTGAACTGCTGCCCGAACCACTGGAGTTGGCGGACGAGGACCCGGGCGCCGTGGCGCTGATCTGGGCCGACTGGCAGTCCTGCTCGGAGTCGGGCCGGGAGCTGCTGGATCCGGTGCTGGCCCAGTACAAGGAGGCGTTCGCGGTCGTGCGCTGCCAGTACCGGGGGCAGACCTACACCCGCTGCGTCTACATCTGGGTCGACAAGGACTTCGCCATCGCCCGCGGACTGCACCAGGGATACCCGAAAAAGCTTGGCTCCATCCACCAGACCCGCCCGCACCCCTACGGGCCCGCCCCGCGCATCGAGGCCGGCGCCCGCTTCGGCGCCACCCTCGCCGCCGCCGACCGGCGCCTGGCCCAGGCCGTGGTCACCCTGCGCGAGCCGTCCGAGACCAACGGCTTCGTCAACGCCCACCCCATGGCCCACCACCGCTGGCTGCCCTCCATCGAGAAGGGCAAGGGCCTGGCGCTCGACGAGCTGATCGAGTCCGGCGCCGCCTCCTTCGAGGGCGGGCAGCCGTGGCGCGGCGACGCCGAGCTGGAGCTGTTCGAGGCGCCCACCGAGGAACTGGCACGCCTGGAGATCCGCGAGCCGATCGCCGCCTACTACCGGCAGGTCGGCGTCGTCTGGGATGGCGGCCGACTTCTGGAGTCCGGCACGTCCGGCGCCGAGTAACCCCCTTACAGACCACAGGACTTGGAGACCGGACATGATCGAGCACACCCTCACGGTGGCCGGGGTCGCCGTCGACACCCGGCACTGGATCGGCGGCGAGCGCGTCGCCTCCACCGAAACGTTCACCGATGTCTCGCCGATCGACGGCAGCGTTCTGGGGAAGATCTCCCGGGGCACCGCCATGGAGGCCGCGGCCGCGGTGGCCGCGGCGAAGGCCGCCTTCCCCGCCTGGGCCGCCACCCCCCGCGCGGAACGCGCCCGCATCCTGCACGCCGTCGCCGACGGCGTCGAGAAGCGGCTGGAAGAGCTCGCCATCGTGGAGACCCACGACAACGGCGCCCTGCTCCGTTCCCACCGCCGGGGCGTCATGCCCCGCGTCGCCCACAACTTCCGCTTCTTCGCGGACTGGCTGCTGAAGCTGGAGCACGAGGACTTCGAGACGCGCGGGCACACCAACCACGTCAGCTGGGACCCGGCGGGCCCCTCCGTGTTGATCACCCCGTGGAACGCCCCTCTGATGCTGGCCACGTGGAAGATCGCCCCGGCTCTCGCGGCGGGCAACACGGTCATCCTCAAGCCCGCCGAGTGGACCCCGCTGACCGCCTCCCTGCTGGCCGACATCGCCGCCGAGGCCGGGCTGCCGGCCGGGGTGCTGAACATCGTGCAGGGCTACGGCTCGGAGATCGGTGACGCCCTGACCTCGCACCCTGACGTGCGGCGGATCAGCTTCACCGGCTCCGTGCCGACGGCGAAGCGGATCGCGGCCTCGGCTGCCGCGAACCTGACCCCGCTCAGCCTCGAACTCGGCGGGAAGTCACCCCTGTTGGTGTTCGCCGACGCCGACCTGGACCTCGCGGTCGACCTGGCGGTGGAGCAGTACGACAATGCCGGGCAGGTGTGCCTGGCCGCGACGCGCTTCCTGGTCGAGGAGTCGGTCGCAGAGGAGTTCACCCGCCGCTTCGTCGAGAAGGCCGGACAGCTCACCCAGGGCGACCCGCGTGACGAGGCCACCGACATCGGCCCGAACATCCACCCGCGCCAGCTGGAGAAGATCGACGGGTTCGTGCAGCGGGCGATCGCGGCCGGGGCCCGCGCGGTCATCGGCGGCCACCGCAAGGACGCTCATTACTACGCGCCGACCCTCCTCACCGACGTCGCCCAGGACTCGGAGATCGTGCAGGAGGAGGTCTTCGGACCGGTCCTGACCCTGCAGACCTTCACAGACGAGGACGAGGCCGTCCGCCTCGCCAACGACACCCGCTTCGGTCTGGCCGCCACGCTCGCCACCGGCGACCCGGAGCGCGCCGAACGCGTCACCGCACAGCTGGTCGCAGGCACGGTCTGGACCAACTGCTTCTTCGTCCGCGACCTCCAGGCGCCCTTCGGCGGCTCCCGCCACTCCGGCGTCGGCCGCGAGGGCGGCACCTGGAGCTTCGACTTCTACTGCGACGTGAAGAACACCGTGACCGCGCCGAACGGTTGGAGGAACCATGGGTGAGATCGTCGGGGCGGGCCTGCTCGCCCACGTCCCCACCATCGTGCTTCCGCAGGAGACCCGGCTGGAGCTCAACGAGGGCAAGGAGATCACCCTCGTCACCGGCCTGCACCAGCTCCGCAAGGACGTCTTCGAGCGCGACGACTACGACACCGTCGTCGTCCTGGACTCCCACTGGGCCACGACGGTCGAGTTCGTCGTCACCGCGCAAGCGCGCAGGGCCGGCCTCTTCACCTCCGAGGAGCTGCCGCGCGGCATGTGCCGGATGCCGTACGACTTCCCGGGCGACCCCGAACTCGCCTGCAACATCGAGAAGTTCGCCGACAAGCACGGCACCTGGATCACCGCGATCGAGGACGACTACCTGCCGATCTACTACGCCACCATCAACCTCTGGAAGTTCCTCGGCGAGGGTCTGCCCGACAAGCGCTGGGTGACCATCGGGGTCTGCCAGACCGGCGACATGGAGGACCACCTGCGCCTCGGCCGCGCCCTGGCCGACGGCATCGCCGCCACCCCGGGCCGCCGGGTCCTGCTCATCGCCTCCGGTGCGCTGTCACACACCTTCTGGTCGCTGCGCGAACTGCGCGACCACGAGTCGAGCGACCCCGTGCACATCTTCACGCCGGAAGCACGGGAGGCCGACTACGAGCGCATCGCCTGGTTCAAGGAGGGCCGCCACGACAAGGTCCTCGACACCATGGACGCCTTCTGGAAGTTCAAGCCGGAGGCGAAGTTCTTCCACTACCTGATGATGGCCGGCGCCCTCGGCGAGCAGGCGTGCGTCGCCAAGGCCCGCCAGTACGGCGAGTACGAGAACTCCATCGGCACCGGTCAGGTCCACCTCTGGTTCGACCGCCCGGCCGACGGCTGGACCGGCGCCGGCCTGCCCACCCCGCACAACCCTCACAGCCGTATCTAGAAAGGCCCGCCATGCCCGAATACCGCCGCATCCTCCTCGACGGCGCCGCCGTCCAGGTCACCGTCGAAGGCGACGAACTCGTCGCCGGGGACGGCCGCCACGTCAAGACCGAGGACGCGCAGCACCTGCCGCCGGTCGTGCCGTCCAAAGTGATCGCCGTCCACCTCAACCACCGCAGCCGCGTCGACGAGTTCCAGATCGACCTCCCTGACACCCCCACCTACTTCCACAAGCCGACCTCCTCCCTCAACTCCCACCAGGGCGCCATCGTCCGCCCCGAGGGCTGCAAGTGGCTCAACTACGAGGGCGAGGTCGCCATCGTCATCGGGAAGACCGCCCGGAACATCTCCCCTGCCGAGGCGGGGGAGTACATCGCCGGCTACACCGTCGCCAACGACTACGGCCTGCACGACTTCCGCGACACCGACGCCGGGTCCATGCTCCGCGTGAAGGGCTCCGACACCCTCTGCCCGCTCGGCCCCGGTCTCGTCACCGACTGGGACTTCCACGGCAAGAGCCTGCGCACCTACGTCAACGGCGAGGTGGTGCAGGACGGTTCGACCGACGAGATGAAGTGGGACATGCACTACCTCGTCGCCGACATCGCCCGCACCATCACCCTCTACCCGGGTGACGTGCTGCTCTCCGGCACCCCCGCCAACTCCCGGCCCGTCCAGCCGGGGGATGTGGTCGAGGTGGAGGTGGAGGGGCTCGGCCGGCTGGCGAACCGCATCGTGACCGGCCCGACCCCCATCCGTACCGACGTGGGCGCCCAGCCCACCGAGTCCGAGGAGGTCCTGTCCACGGCGCTCGGCGGCGACTGGGAGTTCCGGGGGATCCGCCCGCCCAGGCGCTGACAAACGCCCGTGAACGGCGCCGCACCGGGCCTGCCGACCGAGGCGCCCGGTGCGGCCGCCCGCCCAGGTAGGGTCGCCTCCATGACCGAGTCCACCGACGCCCCCAAGAGCCGGCCCTCACGCAAGCGCCTGCACTACGGCGAGGGCCGGGAAGCCCTGCTGAAGGCCGCCGTCCGTGTGGTGGCGCGGGGCGGCCTGCGCAGGCTCACCTACCGGGCCGTCGCGGAGGAGGCCGGGGTCACGCACGGCCTCGTGGTGCACCACTTCGGTTCGCGCGATGCCCTGATCGAGGAGACCCTCGCCCACACCATCCGCACCTCGCTGAGCACCAGTGCGCTCGAACCGGGCACCGGCAAGGTCGCGGACTTCTCGGCGGGGCTGTCGGAGATGGTCACGGCGGATCCGGACATCCAGGCGTTCCAGTACGAGCTGCTGCTGGAATCGCGCCGCCGCCCGGAGCTGCTGCCCCAGATCCGCGCACTGTACGACGAGTACTTCGACGCCACCCAGCGCGAACTGACCCGCATGCTGCCCGCCGGCGCGGACAAGGCACTGACCCGGCTGGTCTTCGCCGCGCTCGACGGCCTCGTACTGCACCAGCTCGTCCTCGGTGAGCCCGAGGTCACGGATGCCGCACTGGAAGAACTGCGCTCCTTGCTGCGGCTCCTCGACGCCAACGGTGACGGTGCCGGCGACCGTACCGCCGAGGACGGCTGACAACCTTTCTGACCCGCTTGTTCCAAGGCTCCGGACGTTCCGTGTCCGGAGCCTTTCGCTGTTCGGCGCCCTGATCTCGTTTGATTCCGTACGAGTAAAGAGTTCGTTACGGCCGCCGGAACCGTTGACGCAGCTTTCCAGATGGATAATTCTCGCCTGCATGGCAGGGACCGTCCGCGGCCGCCATGCATCCCTAGGAGATCCCCATGACCATCGAGGCTCCCGCAGCCGAGCTGCTTCCGTTCCGCGACCCCGGCTACCGGGCGAACCCCGCTCCGTACTACGCCCGGCTCCGTGCGGAGGCGCCCGTCTACCGGCATCCGATCGGCGTGTACGTGGTGTCCCGCTACGAGGACGTCGCGAAGCTGATCCGCAACCCCACCCTCAGTGTCCGCAAGCTCGATTTCGGCGTGGCCGATCCGCTGCACGACACGGTGCTCGGCCAGGACGCCCCCGACCACACCCGGCTGCGCCGCATCACCAACCGCTGGTTCACGCCCAAGGCGGTCGAGGTGTGGTCCAAGGTGATGCAGGCGTCCGTGGACGCCGTGCTCGACAAGGCGGTCGAGGCGGGCGGCACGCTCGACGCGGTGGACGACCTCGCCCTGCGCTCCACCTTCGAGACCATCTGTCACATCTTCGGTGTCGAGCCCACGAAGATGCTGGAGATCCAGAAGGCCACCTACGACATCGGCGTCAGCCTCGGGCCCGGGGCCGACGAGGACGACTGGCGGGTCACCGGCGAAGCCTTCGAGTGGTACGAGCAGCACATCCGCGCCCTCATCGCCCACAAGCGCGCCCAGCCCGGCAGCGGACTGATCGACCACTTCCTCGCCGAGCAGGACGCGGGGAACATGACCGAGAACGAGGTCGTCTTCTCGATCCTGCTCTTCTTCGCGGTCGGTCACCTGGACATCAAGCACCTCATCGTGCAGGGCATCCGGCACCTGGCCGAACACCCCGAGTGCATCGGGATCTACCGGGATCAGCCGGACATCCGGCCCGGCTTCATCAACGAGGTGCTGCGCATCGAGACCCCCGAGCAGATGGTCTCCCGCCTCACCACCCAGGAGACGGTCATCGGCGACACGACCGTGCCCGCCGGTGAGGTCCTCGTCCTGCTCATCGGCTCCGCCAACCGCGACCCGGAAGCCTTCGCCGACCCGGACCGCTTCGACCACAACCGTCCGGCCGCCGCGAGCCAGCACCTGGCCTTCGGCTCCGGCCAGCACGGCTGCGCGGGACAGGTGCTCGCCCGCGCACAGGCCGACGTCGTCTTCACCACGCTGGTCAACCGCTTCAGCGCGATCGAACTCGCCGGTGAGCCCACCTTCACCCATACCGAGTTCCTGCGCAGCATTGCCCACCTGCCGATCCGGCTGCGCTGACCGGGCGCCGGCCGTTCCCCCTTCAGCACACAGCGCAGCACCACACCCAGGAGTCATCATGCGTGTCGAAGTCGACCTCAAGAAGTGCCAGGACCACGGCCAGTGCGTCTACGCCGCCCCCGAACTCTTCGCCCTGGACGAGCGGGGACGCCTGTCCCTGCGGAACGAGGCCACCGAGCTGTACACGGCTGAGCTGGACGCGGCGAACGTCGACGAGGTGCAGGAAGCCGCGGACGTCTGCCCGCTGCAGGCCATCACGGTCCACGAGTGAGCCGGTTACGGCTGTGTAAGAAGCGGGGCGGTGGCGGAAAATCATCGCTCAACCCCTTGTCATGTGGATAGTTCGACCTCCACTATGAGGCAACTCGTTTGGCTCCAAAGTAAACCTCCTCCGCTCCGCTCCCTGGCAGGTGATCCCCGTGGACAGTCAAACGGTCCAGAGAAACCAGACCGTGCAGGACGAACCCACCGCTGGCCGACTCAAGCCCAACTCCCTCGGTGTCCTCGGCATCCTCTTCTTCGTCCTCTCCGCACAGGCCCCCCTGACCGGCATCGCCGGGGCCGTTCCCATCGCCGTCGCCATCGGCAACGGCGCGGGTACGCCCGCCGCCTACGCCGGGGCCGGCATCGTCATCCTGCTGTTCTCCGTGGGCTTCGTCGCCATGGGACGCCATGTCGTGGACGCCGGCGCCTTCTACACGTACATCGGCAAGGGGCTCGGCCGTCCGACCGGCTCCGGCAGCGCCGGTGTCGCGCTCTTCGCCTACTGCGCGGTCCAGGCGGCCATGTACGGGCTGTACGGATCGATCGTCAGCGCCCTGGTGGAGCAGTACACCGGTCTGAACGCCCCGTGGTGGGTCTGGACCCTGGTCACCATGGCGATCGTCCAGGTCCTGGGCGCGGCCGGCATCGAGATGGGGGCCAAGGTGCTGGCCGTGTTCGTCCTGGCCGAGTTCAGCATCCTGCTCGTCTTCGCCCTGGTCACCCTTTTCAAGGGCGGCGGCCCTGAGGGGCTGGGTTTCGCCGACAGCTTCTCGCCGCACGCCGCGCTCCAGGGTGCTCCCGGCGTGGCCCTGATGTTCGCCGTCGCGTCGATGTTCGGCTTCGAGGCCACTGCCATCTACGGCGAGGAGGCGCGCGAGCCTCGCAGGACGGTGCCCCGGGCCACGTACCTCTCCGTCGCCGTGATCACCGGGTTCTTCGCCTTCACCTCGTGGATGCTGGTCTCCGCCCACGGCGCCTCCCGCGCCACCGCTGAGGCCGGCAAGGCGCTGGCGAACGGTGACGCCACGGCATGGGTCTTCGCACCGATCACCGCGCAGTTCGGTGCATGGGTGGGCGACGTGCTGCCGATCCTCCTGGCGACCTCTCTCTTCGCCGGCATCCTGGCTTTCCACAACTCCGCCAATCGCTACCTCTTCTCCCTTGGCCGCGACGGCCTGCTGCCCCACGGGCTGACCGCGATCAACCGGCGTCACTCCCCGTGGGTGGCGGGCAGCGTGCAGACCGTGCTCTCCCTGCTGCTCGTCATGCCCTTCGCGCTGCTGGGCAAGGACCCGGTGCTGACCCTCTTCTCCTGGTTCAGCGGGGTGGCCGTACTGGGGATCATGCTCCTGTACTTGCTGACCTCCGTGTCGGTGGTGGTGTTCTTCCGGCGCGAGCGGCTGGACACCCGCACCTGGCACACTCTGATCGCCCCCATCCTCGGCGCGCTCGGCATCGCCGGTGCGATCTGGCTGATCCTGGCCAACTTCACGACCCTCATCGGCGGCGACCCGACCACGGCGACCTGGCTCGAACTCGCCGTCCCGGCGGTGCTGGTCCTCGGCGTCGTCACCGCCCGCGTGACACGTGACCGGGCGACGGACCAGGTCTGAGGAGGCTGCTTCCCGCGGTGTGACCGGTCCGGTTCCCGCTCTCCCGGGACCGGTCCGGCCAAGTCAGACCCCCACCCGCCCACGGAGGGTTTGTTCCGTGTGTTCACGGATCGTGGGATCGATCCGTGAACCCTTGTGACGGCCGAGCCCTCCCCATGTCGTTTGAGATCAAATAAGGTATCCGGAGGTTCTGCATGCTGGACATCACCCACGAGGAATGGCTGCGCCGGGCCAAGGCACTGGACCTGGCCGGCGCGCATCACATCGACGGTGTCGACGAGGGCGGGGGAGGGGCGACCTTCGCCGCCGTCTCCCCCCGCGACGGCCAGGTGCTGACCCAGGTCGCCGACGGGGGCACCAAAGAGGTGGACGCGGCCGTGGCCGCAGCCCGCCGGGCCTTCGACTGCGGCCCCTGGCCCCGCCTCGCACCGGCGGACCGCGGCCGGATCCTGCTGCGCATCGCCGACCTGCTCGAAGAGCACCGCGAGGAACTGGCGTTGACCGTCAGCCTGGAGATGGGCAAGCCCATCACGGACGCGTACGGGATCGAGCTGCGCGCCGTCATCAACACGTTCCGCTGGTACGGGCAGCTGGCCGACAAACTCACCGACGAGTCGCCCCACACCGCCCCCGATGCCCTGGCGCTGGTCACCCGGGAACCGGCCGGTGTCGTGGGCGCGGTGGTGCCGTGGAACTTCCCCCTGACGCTGGCAGGTTGGAAGGTGGCTCCGGCACTCGCGGCGGGCTGCACCGTCGTACTGAAGCCGTCGGAGAACTCCCCGCTCTCCGCCCTGCTGCTCGGCGGCCTCGCCACCGAGGCCGGCCTGCCGCCGGGTGTGCTCAACGTGGTGGGCGGCAAGGGCCCCGTCGCCGGGCGAGCCCTCGGTCTCCACCCCGACGTCGACGTCCTGGCCTTCACCGGCTCGACCGCCGTGGGCCGTCACTTCCTGCACTACGCGGCGGACTCCAACCTCAAGCGGGTCTGGCTCGAACTCGGCGGCAAGTCGCCCAACATCATCTTCCCGGATGCGCCCGACCTGGAGAAGGCCGCCGCCACCGCCGCCTGGGGCATCTTCTTCAACCAGGGCGAGATGTGCACCGCCCCCTCCCGGCTGCTGGTGCACTCCTCCATCGCCGGACAGGTCACCGACGCGATCGTGGCGCGGGCCCGGGAACTGGTCGTCGGGGACCCGCTCGACCCGGCGACCGAGATGGGTGCAATGGCCGGTGAGAGCCACCTCGAACGGGTCGTCGGCCACATCGAGACCGGCCTCGAGGAAGGCGCCCGTCTGCGCGTCGGCGGCGGCCGCACCCTGGCCGAGACCGGCGGGAGTTTCCTGCGCCCCACCGTCTTCGACCACGTGCGCCCCGGCATGCGGCTGGCCCGCCAGGAGATCTTCGGCCCCGTCCTGTCCGTCCTCACCTTCGACGACCTCGACGAGGCTGTTCAACTCGCCAACGACACCGAGTACGGCCTCGCCGCAGGCCTGTGGACCGCCGACCTGTCCACCGCCCACCAGGTCTCCCGCGCGCTCAGGGCCGGCACCGTCTGGGTCAACTGCTACGAGGAGGGCGACCTGACCGTCCCCTTCGGCGGCATGAAGCTGTCCGGCAACGGCCGCGACAAGTCCGCCCACGCCCTTGAGAAGTACACCGAACTGAAGACCACCTGGATCCAGCTGTGACCCGGCCCCTGATCGCGATCCCCGCCCGCTTCGCCGCGACGACCTCCGCGCTGCGCTACGCCGCCGAGGTCAACGCCCGCGCGCTGATCGAGGCGGTGTGGCGGGCGGGCGGCGAACCGGCGAGCATCCACCCCGCCTCCGAAGACGTGGCCGAGCGTCTCGCCCGCTTCGACGGCGTCCTGCTCCCCGGCGGCGGAGACCTCGCCCCGCACCGCTACGGCGCAGCAGACACGCACGAGAGCGTCTACGACGTCGACGACCTCCAGGACGACTTCGACATCGAGGTCGCCCGCCAGGCCATCGACTCGGGCCTGCCGCTGCTGGCGGTCTGCCGAGGACTCCAGGTCGTCAACGTCGCCCTCGGCGGCACCCTGGAGCAGGACATGGGGGGCCCGGAACGCGAGCACCGGCATGTCGTCCACCCCGTGGCGATCCAGCGCGGCACCTTGCTGGAGCAGGCCACCGGCGCGCAGAAGGTCGAGGCGTCCTGCTACCACCACCAGCGCGTCCACCGTGCCGGCGTGGGACTCGCGGTCTCCGCGCGCGCGGCCGACGGCACCGTGGAGGGGCTCGAACTCCCCGGTGTCCACGGATGGTTCACCGCCGTCCAGTGGCACCCGGAGGACACCGCCCACGAGGATCCCACCCAGCAGGGACTGTTCGACGCCCTGGTCCGAGCGGCCCACGACAGACGCTGACACCGCAGATGACATGCTTCGGCAGCACCAGGCGGCCGAAGCCCCGGCGGGCCCGGAACTCGACGATGCCGCCCTTGGCCGGGTGCCCAGAGGTATCGCCTCTTTGCGGGACCCGGGCCCACAGGGCCTCGCCATCGACCGGATCGAGCAACTCCTGAGGCGCAGCGGGCCCGACCGGGACCGCGGCTGCCACCGGATCTCCGTGCTCGCGCAGGCTGCTCCCGCGCCGGCCCGTGGGTGGCACAAGCGTCGGCCGCGCGACCCCCCTTCGGTGCTGGTTCTCGCCGAGCGGGCCGAACGGGCCACGGATCTCTGCGGTGCCCTGGCGCTCTGCTTCCTCGCCGCCGAGGTGCATCCGGCGATCCGACGCCCCGGGTGGGCGCGCCGGCCGCACGGCGGCCGCTGGGGCGGCCCCGTGCCGAGCTCGCACCGGCCTGGGAGAAGATATGCGGTCGGCTGCGGACTTGGACACCCCGAACTGCAGCGCCGGCCGGCGCCGGGTCAGGTCAGTCCGCCAGTACGCGGCGACCAGCAGCACGCGGCCCTCGAGCGGCCGGGGCAGGTTCTCGGAGTCAGCGGCGATGCCACGGCAGGGCCGCCGGGTAGGCGTCCTCCTCGCCGACCTGCTTGAGGGAGGCGACCACGGTGGCGGTGATGGTGGCGAGTTGCTCCACCTGTTCGGGGCTGAGGGCGTCGAACACCACGCGGCGTACGGCAGCAACATGGCCGGGGGCGGCCTTGGTCATCAACTCCATGCCGGCGTCGGTGAGTTCGGCCAGCTGCCCGCGTCCGTCGGCCGGGTCCTCCCGGCGCCGCACGTAGCCCGACTCCTCCAGGCGGATCACCGCGCGCGTGAGGCGGCTTCGGGTGAACTTCAACTGCTCGGCGAGCAGGGACATCCCCAGGGCGCGGTCGGGTGCCACGGACAGGCGGGCCAGGAGGCTGTAGTCCGCGTGCGTCATGGCCGCGTCGTGCCGCAGCTGCTGATCGAGGTAGTCGTTCAGCAGCGTGGAGCAGTCGAGGTAGTTGATCCAAGCTCGTAGCTCTTCGGGAGCGAGCCACCGGGGGGACGTCATGGTGGCCACTCTAATCGAGATGTTTGCCTGATCAAACACTTCGGGGTAGCGTCCCAGATGTTTGAGGAATCAAACGTCGGCCTTTCCATCGCTGCACCCGTCGTTCTTGAGTTCTCCGCAGGAGGTCCCCATGCCCGGTTCCGTCCCCGAAGCCGTATCGTCCGCCCCGCCCGCGCCGCGCTCCCGCGGCCTGACCGTGGTCGTGGGGCTTCTCGCGGCGGCTGTCGTGGCCGTCCTCGGAAACGTGGTGGTCGCGTTGCTCGCCCACGCGGCGGGGGCGTCGGGCGATTTCGCTCCGCTGCACCCCTCCGCGTACGGGCCGCTGACGGTGTTCGGCGTCGTCCTCGGCGCCATGGGCTGGGCGGTCGTCCGTCGTGTCGCCAAGAATCCGGCGGGGCTGCTGCGGTGGCTGGTGCCCGTGCTCGTGGTCGTGTCGTTCGGGCCCGATCTGTCCCTGCTCGGTGGCGGTACGCCCGGCAGTGGGCCGCTGGCCGTCATCGCGCTGATGGTGATGCATGTGGTGGTCGCGGTCGTCGCCGTCGCCGCCTATCGGCGCGTCCTGCCGCTGCCTGTCCGCTGACGCTGCCCGGCGTGCGCGAAGTGCCGGCTGCCGGCTACTAGCTGCTGGCAGCCGACACTGTGCACGTCTTCCGTCTGCGTGACGGTTGCCCATCCCATCCACAGCGTGGATAACCCGGATACGGGATTCGGATCGCGCAGGGGATGGCACCGGCGCTTCGGCGCCCCCATAGTCGTCGCTACCGCACACCGCTGTCCGGACGCCGTCGGCGTGCGAGCTTCCCCAGCATGCCGTGCGCCGTCGGCGCCCGTGAGGCATGCCCCCTCCCTTACACCGCCCTCTGGAGTCGCCATGCCCGGTTCCGTGCCCCCGCCGCCTCACGCGACGGTCGATGCGACCACTCCGTCAGCCGTCGCCGTCTCGGGCCCGGCCCATCTGCTGCGGGTGACCCTTCTGATGGCGGGCAGCTGTCTGCCGATCCTGGGGGCGGTGCTGATCGCCCCGGTACTGCCGAAGATGCAGGACCACTTCGCGTCGGTCCCGGGGGCCAAGGCGCTGGTGCCCCTCGCGCTGACCGTCCCGGCGCTGGCGCTGGCGCTGCTGGCCCCGTTCGCCGGGGTGATCGTGGACCGGCTGGGCCGCAAGCGTCTGCTGATCGTGGCGACCGTCCTGTACGCGCTGTTCGGCACGGCGCCGCTGTGGCTGGACTCGCTGGGCGGCATCATCGCCAGCCGTGCCCTGGTCGGAGTCGCCGAGGCCGCGATCATGACCTGCTGCACGACTCTGATCGGCGACTACTACAGCGGTCACCGGCGGGTGAAGTACCTCGCGCTGCAGACCATGTGCGCCTCCGCGTCGGCCACCGTCTTCTTCGTGCTCGGCGGCGCCGCCGGATCGGCGGGCTGGCGCGTGCCCTTCTGGGTCTACGCCGTGAGCCTGGCGCTCGCCCCGCTGATGGCAACCGCCCTGCCCAACCCGGCGGCCCGTGCGGACGGCGAGGAGACTCCTGCCGAGACGGAGGCCCGCCGCTCGTTCCCCTGGCGCCAGTTGGGCGGCATCTGTGCCCTCACCTTCTTCGGGGCGATGGTCTTCTACACCGTCCCGGTGGAGATGTCGTACCTGCTCGACGACCTCGGGGTGGAGAACACCGGCGTGATCGGGCTGGCCACCGCGATCGCCAGTGCCGCGACCGTGGGCGGAGCGGTCACCTTCGCCCGGCTCAAGCGTTCTCCCGACCCGATGCTGCCCGCCGTCTTCGCGGTCTGCGCGGTCGGCTTCGGGGTGATGTACCTCGCGGGCAATGCCCCGCTGCTGGTCATCGGGGCGGTCGTCAACTGTGTGGGCACCGGCATGCTGCTGCCCGCCCTTCTCACCAGTGCCATGTCCCGCCTGGCGTTCGAGGACCGCGGCCGTGGGACGGGGTTGTGGATGACGGCCTTCTTCGGCGGTGAGTTCATCTGCCCGCTGGTGCTGCTCGCCGGGGAGTCCGCGGTCGGCAGTCTCGCCGGTGCGGTGGGCGTGCTGGGGCTGGCCGCCGCCCTCGTCGCGGCGGGGCTGTGGGCGGCCCGCCGCCGGGTGGGCGCCGTCGATCCCCGGCCGTTGCCGGAGCAGTTGGCCTGAGGGTGTGCGGGAACACCACCGAGAGCGCGCCGCTCACGGACTGCCGCCGGGCCCGGTCAGAGCCGGCCCGGCGGCAACCCCGCGCTCTGGTCGACGGGCACGGCCTTCCCCGGCCCCTTGTCATAGCCATAACCGTTGCCCGTCAGCGTCGCGCCCACTTCCGCGGCCTTCTGCCGCAGCCAGATGTGGCCCGCGTCCTGAGCGTGCACCGGGTGCCACCACATCGCCTCCCGCACCGGTACCGCCTCGAAGGGGCAGGGCAGGACGCGCACCGCGGCCGATCGGACCGCCTTGCGCGCCAGGCGTTCCTGGATCATCGCGATCCGGCGGGTGCCCTCGACCATGTGGGGCAGCAACTGGAAGGTTTGCACCGAGACCTCCACCCTGGGGCTGATGCCGATCATGCTGAGCTGGCGGGCGGCCGGGGCGTCGTAGGGACGCTGGTAGACGGCCCAGGGCAGACGCCCCAGCTGGTCCAGGGAGAGTTCGTCACCGACCTCGGGGTGATCGTCGGCGACCAGGAACAGCCAGCGGTCGCTGAAGAGCTCGACCGCGGGCAGGCCGTCGATGACGCCGTGCGGCATCAGCAGTCCGTCGACGGTGCTCAGCACCGCGGCGGTGTTCTCCACGACGGACGGTGCCGGGTGCTGGAAGGTGAGCCGGATGCCGGGCGCCTCCTCGTGCAGGCTGCGGGCGAGTGCGGCACCGAACACGGCCGCCCCGTAGTCGGAGGCGAGCAGCGTGAACTCACGTGACTCCGCCGCCGGGTCGAAGTCGGCCTGGCTGGAGAAGACCCGCTCCAGCAGGTCGCACGCGGTGGCGCTGCGGTCGCGCAGGGCGGCGCCGAGCGGAGTCAGTTCGTAGGTGTTGCCGGTGCGGGCGAGCAATTCGTCGTCGAAATGGCGGCGCAGCCGGGACAGCGCGGCGCTCATGGCCGGCTGGCTGAGGCCGATGCGCTCGCCGGCCCGGGTGACATTGCGCTCCTCCAGCAGCGCGCGCAGGGCGAGGACCAGATTGAGGTCGAGTCGGGACAGGTTCACCGGCAACCACCTAGCAACGAGAGTCATCCATGGCGTGGATTCGACACATCCACAGGATTAATTTCCGTGATCGGCTGATCAGGGTCACAGTAGACCCCAACCCCGCAGGAGGAAATCTGATGGCAATGCTCGCGCAACCAGCCGGCCCGTTCGCACTCGGCACGTTCTCCGCTCAGGACGGGGAGCCGTTTCCCGGCCTCCTGGCCCACGATCGGGTACTCGATCTGCGCAGCGCCCTGGACTGGGCGCCGTCGGATCTGCGCGCAGTCCTGGAGCGCTGGGAGGAGACCCTCCCTGTCCTGCGCACCCTGGCGGACGACGACTCCCTCGGCCGGCTGCCACTGGAGGGCCTGCGCGTGCACGCCCCCATCGAGCCGCGGCAGATCTTCCAGTCCGGCGCCAACTACCGGCAGCACGTGATCGATCTGGAGGTCGCCCACCGTTCCCCCGACGACCCCCGCACCGTCGAGGAGGCACGAGCGGAGATCGCCGCGGTCATGGACCGCCGGGCCGCCGAGGACCTGCCCTACGTGTTCATCGGCCTGCCCAGCGCGATCACGGGCCCCTACGACGACGTGGTCCTGCCCGCCTGGGCCGAAAAGCCAGACTGGGAGCTGGAGTTGGCGGCCGTCGTGGCCAAGCCCGCCTATCGGGTGACGGTCGAGGAGGCCCTGGAGTACGTCGCCGGGTACACCATCGCCAACGACCTCACCGACCGCGCCACCGTGTTCCGCCGGGACATGAAGGCCATCGGCACCGACTGGCTGCGCTGCAAGAACCTCCCGGTTTCACGCCGCTCGGCCCGTGGCTCGTACCTGCGGAGTCGATCGCGGACACCGGTGACCTGCGGGTCACGCTCAAGCTGAACGGCGAGACCATGCAGGACGAGTCCACCAAGGACATGCTCTTCGGAGTCGCCCGGTTGGTGTCGTACGCCTCGCAGACGGCTCAACTCCTCCCCGGTGACCTGGTGTTGACCGGCAGCCCGGCCGGCAACGGCATCCACTGGGGACGCCTGCTGCGCGACGGCGACGTCATGGAGGGTTCCATCACCGGTCTGGGCGCGCAGCGCACCCGCTGCGTCGCGGAGGGAACGGCATGAGCCTGGACCGCCGCGACCCGGAGGGCGCGATAGCTGAGGCCGCCAAGGCGTACTCCAACTGGGGGCGTTGGGGTGAGGACGACGTGCTCGGCACGCTGAACTTCCTCGACGAGGCCAAGCGGCGCGAGGGCGCTGCGCTCGTGCGCCGCGGCGTCAGCTTCTCGTTGTCGCAGCGGTTCGACATGAACGGCCCGCAGAAGGGCTGGCGCCGGCGCACCAACCCGGTGCACACCATGCTCGACACCGGAACCGACGCCGTCCTGGGCAACCAGGGTTTCCCGCACGGCATCGGCGGCGCCGACGACGTGATCGCGATGCCGCTGCAGTGCTCCACCCAGTGGGACGGACTCGGCCACATCTTCGACCACGGATTCGCCTGGAACGGGCGGCGCGCCAACAAGGTGGTCACCTCCGAAGGCGACCTCGTCACCGGCATCGAGCACATGGCGCCGCACGTCGCCGGACGTGGCGTGCTCCTCGACGTCGGCCAGATCGTCGGCACGGGTGGGGGCACCTCCCGCTCGAGCGGAGCCGAGAGTGGGGGAGAGCTGCCCGACGGGTTCGCCATCACCGAGGAGCACCTCACCCGGGCCGCCGAGGCCCACGGGGTGACCGTCGGCCGCGGCGACATCGTGCTCGTCCGCACCGGACACCTCGCCCGCGCAAGGCGCGACGGCTGGGGCGACTACGCGGGCGGCCCCGCGCCCGGCCTGTCGTTCACCACCGCCGGCTGGCTGCACGGCAGCGAGATCGCCGCCATCGCCACCGACACCTGGGGCTTCGAGGTCCGCCCCAACGAGTTCGACAACGCCTTCCAGCCGCTGCACCAGGTCGTCATCCCCAACATGGGCCTGCTGATCGGCGAGATGTGGGACCTCGACGCACTCGCCGCCGACTGCGCCGACGACGGCGTGTACGAGTTCTGGCTCACCGCCGCTCCCCTCCCCATCACCGGCGCCGTGGGCTCCCCGGTCAACCCGATCGCCGTCAAGTAACCCGCACAACTGCCGGATGCGCCGCTCCCCGGACAGCAGCGGCGCATCCGGCCCCGCACCCCCGTCCCCATCTCTGGCCCGCACTCGCAGCGGGCGAGCCGCAGCCCCCGCCGCCCGAAGTCGCGCGGCCCAACTCCGGGAGGAATCCCCGACATGGCTGACAGCCGCACTCTTCCCCAGCCTCCGGCCGGGGGCACACGCACCGTCCTGGTCATCGGTGGGGGCGCCTCAGGCAACGCCGTCACCATCCTGCTGCGCCGCGCCGGCATCGCCGTCGACCTGATCGAGGCCAAACCGGACTGGAACGCCACCACCGGCTCCGGCATCACCCTCCAGGGCAACGCCCTGCGGGTCCTGCGCGAACTGGGCGTGTGGGAACAGGTGAAAGCCTCCGGATACGCCTTCGGCTCGCTGGGCGTGACCGCGCCCGACGGCACCGTCCTGTTCGTCGCCGAGGACATCCAGACCGGCGGGGAGGATCTGCCCGCCACCCTCGGTATGCAGCGCCCCCAACTGCAGCAGATCCTCATCGACACGGTCCGCGCCTCCGGCGCCGACGTTCGCCTTGGCATCACCGCCGAAGCGCTGGAGCAGGACGCCGACGGTGTGGCGGTGCGCTTCAGCGACGGCAGCGAGGGCCGCTACGACCTGGTGATCGGCGCCGACGGCCTCAACTCCGCCACCCGCGCCGCGATCGGCATCATCGACAAACCCGAGCCGACCGGCATGGCCATCTGGCGCATCGCCGCCCCGCGTCCCGAGAGCGTGACGCGCACCGACCTCGCCTACGGTGGCCCCGCCTATATCGCCGGCTACTGCCCCACCAGCGAGAACACCATCTACGCGTACGTCGTCGAAGCATGCCGCGACCGCGCCTCCATCGACCCGGCCGGCTACGCCGACGAGATGCGCCGCCTGGCGCAGAGCTACGGCGGGGTCTGGCCGGAGATCACCAAGCACATCACCGACCCGAAGAAGGTCAACTACACCTGGTTCGACCGCCTGCTGGTGGAGGACTCCTGGCACCGCGGCCGGGTCGTGCTCATCGGCGACGCCGCCCACTGCTGTCCGCCCACCCTGGCCCAGGGCGCGGCCATGTCCCTGGAGGACGCCCTCGTCCTCGCCGAACTGCTCAGCGGGGCCGTGGCCGACGGCCGGGACTGGGACGACGAGCTGCTCCAGGCGTACCACGACCGCCGCATTTCCCGGGTGCGCACCGTCGTCGAGGCGTCCATGCAGATCGGCCAGTGGCAGCTGGACGGTGTGCGCGACGCCGACATGGCCGGGCTGGTCGGCCGCACCATGAACCTCCTCAAGGAGCGCCCGTGACCACCACCGCATCCTCCGCGCCGACGATCGACGTCCACGCCCACCTCCTGCTCCCGGAGGTCGAGGAGGCCGTCGCCGGACACCCCGGGCTCGCCGAGGCCCGCGCCCTCGACGCGCGCCGCAACGGCCCGGCGGCCCTGGCCGTGAACGGTCCGATGGTCGGGGCGCGCGTGCCGAAGCTGACGGACGCCGCGGTGCGCCTGGCGGCCATGGACGCGCAGGGCGTGGACATCCAGCTGGTCAGCCCCTCGCCGTCCCACTACCACTACTGGGCCGAGCCCCGACTGGCCGAGAAGGTCTGCCGGTTGGCCAACGAGGGCACCGCCGCACACTGTGCGAAGGCTCCCGACCGCCTGCACGGCCTGGGCCTGGTCCCGCTCCAGCATCCCAGCCTCGCGGTCGGCCTGCTCGACCACGCCCTGGACCAGGGGCTGAGCGGGGTGGAGATCTCCTCGCACGCGCCCGGCCGCGAGTTGTCGGACCCGGCGTACGAAGCCTTCTGGTCCCGTGCGGAGGAGACAGGTGCGCTGGTCTTCCTGCACCCGTTCGGCTGCACGTTCGACGAGCGCCTGGACCAGTGGTACCTGTCGAACACCGTCGGCCAGCCCACCGAGAACGCGGTCGCTCTCTCCCACCTGATCTTCTCCGGCGTCCTGGACCGCCATCCGGGCCTGAAGCTGATCGCGGCACACGGCGGCGGGTACCTGCCCACCCACATCGGCCGCTCCGACCACGCCTGGCGGGCCCGTCCCGACGCCCGGGGCTGTGAGCGGGAGCCGAGCAGCTATCTGCGGCAGCTGTACTTCGACTCCCTCGTCCACGACCCCCAGGTGCTGCGGGAGTTGCTGCGAGCGGTCGGCCCGGAACGGGTCCTGCTCGGCTCCGACTTCCCCTTCGACATGGGCACCGACGACCCGCTGCGCGCGCTGCGCGCCGCGGACCTGCCCGACCACGACTTCCACGCGGTGCGGGGCGGCAACGCCGCCGCCCTGCTCGACCTCGACTGAGGAGGAACCCCCCATGAGCAACCGCTTGCTCACCCACCTGCGGCATGTCGACCTGGCCGTGCCGGACTATGACAAGCAGCTCGACTTCTACTCCGGCGTCTGGGGTCTGACCAAGGTCGCCGAGGACTCCGGCATCTCCTTCCTGGCCGCCGAGGGCAGTCCTGAGCAGTACGTGATCCGGCTGCGCAAGGCCGATGAGAAGCGCCTCGACCTGGTGTCCTACGGTGCCGCAAGCACGGCCGACGTGGACACCCTCGCCGAGCAACTCCTCGCGGGCGGCGTGCAGTTGATCTCACAGCCGGGCAAGGTGGACACCCCCGGCGGCGGTTACGGCTTCCGCTTCTTCGACGTCGACGGCCGCACCATCGAGGTCTCCGCCGCCGTCGAGGTACGGCAGCACCGCAAGATCGAGGAGAAGGAGTCGATCCCGGTCAAGCTGTCGCACGTCGTCCTCAACTCGCCGGACCTGGACAAGACCAAGGCCTGGTACGAGGAGCACCTCGGCTTCCGGCTGTCCGACACGCTCGGCCATCCGCACATCGGCGACGTCATGCACTTCATGCGCATCAGCAACCAGCACCACTCCATGGCCATCGCCAAGGGCCCGCACACCTCCCTGCACCACGTCTCCTTCGAGATGCGCGGAATCGACGAGTACATGCGCGGCTCCGGCCGTGTGATGCGCGCCGGCTTCCGGAAGATCTGGGGGCCTGGCCGGCACATGGCGGGCGACAACACGTTCACCTACTTCCTCGACCCGCACGGCAACACTGTCGAGTACACGACGGAGTTGGAGCTGCTGGACGAGGACACCTGGCACCCGCACGTCTACGACTTCTCCCAGCCCGAGGTCACCGACCAGTGGGGCACCGCCAACCCCATGAACGAACTGGTCACCAAGGAGTCCTTCAACGACGTCGACCGCGGCGTCTTCGTCGCCCCGCCGGTCTGATCGGCGGAGCCTTAAGTCCCCGGGGGTGCGGTTGCCCTGTCAACTGCCCTGACTCCCATGCCGCACCCCCGGCCTTCGTGCCACCCCTCACGCCGACAGCCGACAGGAACCCGCCATGCGTTTCGCCGCGTACGAGTACCGCAACCGACGCCACGTGGCCGTCGTCTCAGAGGACGGCAGGCTCCACCCCCTGCCCGGCGTCAGCTCACTGACCGGCCTGCTCGCCGAGGGTGGCGGCCTGCCCGAACTGCTCGACGCGGGCTCCGCGACCCTCGACGTCCCGGCCGGCCCCCACATCTCCGACGTACGACTGCTGGCGCCGCTCCAGCCGCCCACCGTGCGGGACTTCGTCACCTTCGAGGAACACGTCGAGGGCGTACGGCGGTCCGTGGACGGGGCTGCCGGGGTACCGGAGCGGTGGTACGCGGCCCCGACGTTCTACTTCGGCAACCCCTACGCGATGTACGGGCCGCACGACGACATCCCCATGCCGCCGGGGTCGAGCGTGCTCGACTTCGAGCTGGAGGTCGCCGCCGTGATCGGAAAAGAGGGCCGCGACCTCACGCCCGAGAAGGCCCGCGACCACATCGTCGGCTACACCGTCTTCAACGACTGGTCGGCACGGGACCTGCAGGCCGCCGAGATGAAGGTGGGCCTCGGCCCCTGCAAGGGCAAGGACACCGCCACCACGCTGGGTCCTTACCTGGTCACCGCCGACGAGCTGGGGAAGTACCGCGACGCGGACGGCTTCCTGCGCCTGGCGCTCACCGCCGAGATCAACGGCGTGGTCGTGGGCAAGGATCTGCTGTCCAACATGAGCTGGACCTTCGAGGAGATGGTCGCCTACGCCTCACGCGGCACGGTCGTCCGCCCCGGTGACGTCCTCGGTTCCGGGACCTGCGGAAACGGCGGCTGCCTCGCCGAGTTGTGGGGTGTACGGGGTGAGCAGTCCCCGCCTCCCCTGAAGCCCGGCGACACGGTCACCCTCACCGTCGAGGGCATCGGCTCCGTCTCCAACACCGTGGTGGCCGGCCCTGATCCCATACCGGTTCCGGTCGCCCGGCGCAGCCCCCGGGAGCGGCCGTGACCGACCTGCACCCCAAGAGGCTCCTCGGCAGGGTCGTCGTGGTCACGGGCGCGGCCGGTGGCCAGGGCGCCGCGGAGGCCGAGGCGCTGACCCGCGAGGGCGCTCGGGTGATCGCCACCGACGTCTCGGAGTCACCCGGCTGCCGCCGTCTCGACGTCACGAACGAGAAGGACTGGGCGGAACTCGCCGCCGACCTGCGTGAGGCGTACGGGCAGGTGCACGGCCTGGTCAACAACGCGGGCGTCACCTGGCGGGCCCGGATCGACGACGTACGCCCCGAGGACATGGCCCGGGTCCACGCGGTCAACGTCACCGGCCCGCTGCTGGGCATCCAGCACCTTGCCCCGCTGATGCCACCCGGCTCCTCGATCGTGAACGTCGGCTCGTCCGCGGCGCTCACCGGCCACTACCCGGTCGCCTACACGGCCAGTAAGTGGGCGGTGCGCGGCCTGTCGCGGACCGCCGCCATGGAACTGGGGCCCGTCGGTATCCGCGTGAACGTCGTCCACCCCGGCTTCATCGAAACGGACATGACCGCCTCCGCGGCGCCCGGCTTCCGAGAGGCGAACGTCCGCGAGACACCGCTCGGCCGCACCGGAACCGTCGACGAGATCACCCCGCTCGTCGTCTTCCTTCTCTCCGACGAGGCGTCCTTCATCACGGGGGCCGAGATACCGGTCGACGGCGGACTCACCGCGCACGGCGGCGCCAAGTCGATCTCCGACGCCCTGCGCGCGGACGCCTGAACCGGCGACCACGCGGGACAGCCACGACAGAAAGGCCCTCTCTCTCATGGACAAGGTCCGCGCGAGCGCCGCCGAGGCGGTCGCCGACATCCCCGACGGCGCGTCGCTGGCCGTCGGCGGCTTCGGCCTCAGCGGCATCCCCGCCGTGCTCATCCAGGCACTCCACGCCCAGGGCACCACCGGCCTGGAGGTCGTGTCGAACAACTGCGGTGTGGACGGGCGCGGACTGGGCGTCCTGCTGGCCGACGGCCGGATCGCCCGTGTCACGGGCAGTTACGTGGGCGAGAACAAGGAGTTCGCCCGTCAGTACCTGTCGGGCGAGCTGGAGGTGGAGCTGGTGCCGCAGGGCACGCTGGCCGAACGGTTGCGCGCCGGGGGAGCGGGCATCCCCGCCTTCTACACCCCGGCAGGGGTGGGCACCCAGGTGGCCAGGGGAGGGCTGCCCTGGCGTTACCGGCCCGACGGCACGGTCGCGGTGGCCTCCCCGCCCAAGGAGACCCGCGACTTCAACGACCGTACCTACGTCCTGGAGCACGGCATCACCACCGACTTCGCCCTCGTACGGGCCTGGCGCGGCGACCGCCACGGGAACCTGGTCTTCCGTAAGTCCGCCGCCAACTTCAACCCGCTGGCCGCGATGGCGGGCAGCATCACCGTCGCCGAGGTGGAGGAACTCGTCGAGCCGGGCGCGCTGAGCCCGGACGAAATCCACCTGCCGGGCATCTTCGTCCAGCGGATCGTGGTCCTCACGCCGACCGAGGCCGCCGACAAGCAGATCGAGCGCCTTTCCCTTTCCGCGTCTTCGACACGAGGAGCCGTACGCGCATGAGCACCACGCTCGGAACGCGGCTGGGCTGGACACGGGACCAGATGGCCGCCCGCGCCGCCGCCGAACTCACCGACGGCTCCTACGTCAACCTCGGCATCGGCCTGCCCACTCTCATTCCCGGCCACCTGCCCCCGGACGTCCATGTGGTCCTGCACTCCGAGAACGGCATCCTGGGCACAGGCCCGTACCCGACCGAGGCCGAGGTCGACCCAGACCTGATCAACGCGGGCAAGGAGACCGTCACGGTGCTGCCCGGGGCCTCCTTCTTCGACTCGGCCCTGTCCTTCGGCATGATCCGGGGCGGCCACATCGACACTGCCGTGCTCGGCGCGATGCAGGTCTCCGCCGCAGGCGACCTGGCCAACTGGATGATCCCGGGCAAGATGGTCAAGGGCATGGGCGGCGCGATGGACCTCGTCCACGGCGCCCGCCGCGTCATCGTCCTGATGGAACACACCGCCAAGGACGGCAGCCCGAAGATCCTCACCGAATGCACCCTGCCGCTCACCGGCGAACAGTGCGTCCACCGCGTCATCACCGACCTCGGCGTCCTCGACGTCACACCCGAGGGCCTCGCACTCGTGGAATGCGCACCGAATATCACCGCCGAGGACATCGCCGCCCGCACCGATGCACCTCTGATCCGGAAGCCGTGAACCATGCACGCGTCGGGAGGGCAGGGGCCACGATTACTGCCCGCCCGACGTTCTGCGTCCTGTTCTCACCACCCCGGTCGCTGTTCTTCGCTCAGGGCACGGGCCACCAGGGCACTGCCCGCCGGATCGTGGTGGGTCAAGTACCTCGGTTCGCCGCCATCCTCGCCGTCGCGGTAACCGCGGCGTTCGGGGTGACGTTCCCGCCCGAGGCGGCCATCCCGTACCTGGGCCTGCTGCCCCTCGCGCTCGGCATGAAGGCGGCCTGGCGGGCATGGCGGCACCCCGACGACGGGGGCGGGGAGCAGCAGACAATCGAAGGCGGTGGCCGGGAAAACCGGCCCGCCTGCCCGATAACCTTCCACGCCGTCCGCCTGTGATCGGGCGTGCGGCTCGCCGGGCCCTGTGAGCTGGGGCAGACGGCGAGCACGCGCGTGTACTGCCTGCCCGCCCCGGCGCCGCCGGTGCCTTCGCCGCCAGCATGCACGCGGCTGTGGGGGCACCCCGGACAGGCTCGGCCCCGCAGTCTTCCCGTCAGGGCCGGCCGAGCTCCGCGGCTTCGACGATGTTGGTCAGCAGCATGGCCCGGGTCATCGGCCCCACCCCGCCCACCGGCGGGGCCAGGGAGCCGGCGACCTGGTCGACGTCCGGGTGGACGTCCCCGAGGATGCCCTCCACGGTCCTGGTGATGCCCACGGACAGGACCGTGGCGCCCGGCTTGATCCAGTCGGGCCCGACGAGGTGGGCCACGCCTGCCGCGGCCACGACAACGTCGGCGACCCGGGCGTGGGCCGCGGTGTCCTGGGTGGCCTCGTGGCGCAGGGTGATCGTGGCGTGTTCGGTGCTTCGGGTCAGCATCAGGCCCAGCGGACGGCCCACCGTGATGCCGCAGCCGATCACGCAGAACTGTCTGCCGGTGATGGCCACCTGGTTGCGGCGGAGCAGGTCGATGATGCCGCGGGGCGTGCAGGGCAGCGGCCCGGGAATGCCGAGCACGAGGCGCCCGAGGTTCGTCGGGTGCAGCCCGTCGGCGTCCTTGGTCGGATCGACGAGCTCCAGTACGGCGTGGGTGTCGATGTGGGCCGGCAGCGGCAGTTGGACGATGAAGCCGGTGCAGGCCGGGTCCGCGTTGAGCCGGAGCACGGCGGCCTCGACGTCGGCCTGGGAGGCGGTGGCGGGCAGCTCCACCCGGATCGACGCGATACCGACCTGGGCGCAGTCGCGGTGCTTGCCACCGACGTAGGAGTGGCTGGCCGGGTCGTCGCCGACCAGGATGGTCCCCAGGCCCGGGGTGACGCCCCCTGCCTTCAACGCCTGGACCCGGACGGCGAGTTCGGCCTTGATCTCGGCTGCCGCGGCCTTGCCGTCGAGCAGCGTCGCGGTGGTCATGGTCGCAAGAGCCTCTCGGGTCAGGAGAACACGACGGTGCGGGAGCCGGTCAGCACGACCCGGTCCTCGGCGTGCAGGCGTACCGCCCGCGCCAGGACGACCCGTTCGACGTCCCGGCCGATGGCGACCAGCTCCGGCGCGGTGTGCCGGTGTCCGACGCGCACGACGTCCTGCTCGATGATCGGGCCCTCGTCCAGGTCGGCGGTGACGAAGTGGGCTGTGGCGCCGATGAGTTTGACGCCCCGGTCGTGGGCCTGGTGGTACGGCTTGGCGCCCTTGAAGCCCGGCAGGAACGAGTGGTGGATGTTGATGACCCGTCCCGACAGCTTGCGGCACAGGTCGTCGGAGAGGACCTGCATATAGCGGGCGAGGACCACGAAGTCGACCTGGTGCCCGGTGACCAGCCGCACCAGCTCGGCCTCCGCCTCCGGCTTGGTGTCGCGGGTGACGGGGAGGTGGACGAACGGGATGCCGTAGCGCTGCGCGACGGGCGCCAGGTCAGGGTGGTTGGAAACGATGAGCGGGATGTCGACGGGCAGTTCGCCCAGGTGCCAGCGGTAGAGGAGGTCGACCAGACAGTGGTCGAACTTCGACACCATCAGCAGGACCCGGCGCCGCTGCTGCTCCGGCCGCAGGGACAGCACGGGGTCGAAGCGCGCCAGGCGCAGGGAGAGCTCGTCACGCAGGCTCTCGACGTCGGCCTGCGGGGTCTCCAGGAGCACCCGGATGGTGAACGTGCCGGTGCCGGGATCGGAGAACTGGGCGCTCTCGAGAATGTTGCCCTTGGCCTCGGTGATGCCACCGGACAGGGCGTGCACGATGCCCGGCTGGTCGGGGCAGCTGACGGTCAGGATGTAGCGCTGCATGGCTGCGGTGCCTTCCGGCTCAGGCCCGTACGCGGGTGCGCTCGGGGTCGTACACGGGGGTGGGCTTCACCGTGGCGTCGGCCTTGGAACCGTCGGCGGCGACCGCGGTCAGCGCGGTCCCCGGCTTCACCGCGTCGCGGTGCACGCGGGCGAGCCCCAGGGTGGCGCCGTCGAGCACGGGCGAAGGCACGGCCATCGTCACGTAGCCAACGGCGCGTCCGTCCAGCTCCAGCCGCGCGCCCTCAGCCGCCTCGGGCGAGGCGTCCACGACGACGCTGACCACACGCCCCTGCGCGGTGCCCTTCTTGGCGAGCAGCGCTTCGCGGCCCTGGAAGGGGCCCTTGTCGAAGTCGATCGCCCAGCCCATCCGGCATTCGAACGGGGTGACGGTGTGGTCGTACTCCAGCTCACCCATGATCATCCCGGCCTCGGTGCGGCAGGTCAGGAGGGCGAGCGCGCCGACGGCCTTCACCCCGAGGCCGGCCCCCGCGTCGAGGACCGCGTCCCACAGGTCCAGCGCACGTTCGTGCGGCACCTGGATCTCGTAGCCGAGTTCGGCGGTGAACCCGATCCGGCTGACCTGCGCACTGATGCCGGTGACCAGGACGTCCCGGAGGAAGGTGTAATAGGGGAAGGCGGTGTTGGAGACGTCGACGTGCGTGAGCCGCTGGAGAACCTCGCGGCTGCGCGGTCCCTGCAGGGTCAGTACGGCGAATTCGTCGCGCCGCTCGGTGACTGTGGTGCCGTCGGGGGCGTGCGCGGTCAGCGACTGTTGGGTGGCGGGGTTGCCGCCGGTGACGACCACGTGGCCGGGCGCGAGGACGGCCACGGTCACGTCGTCGATCATGAAGCCGTCCGCGTCGACGACCACGCCGTAGGCGATGCGGCCCTCGGCGAGCCCGCGGACGCTCCGTGAGAAGACGGCGTCGACGGTGGCGAGCGCGTCCTCGCCCTCGACGTGCCACTTGTAGAGCATCGAGTAGTCCAGCGCACCGGCGGCGGTGCGGAGTGCCTCGTACTCCTCGGCCGGGTCCGTGATGAACAGGGGCACGGCATGGCCGTAGACGTCCATCCACTCCTCGACGCGGTCGTCGTACCGCGGAGAGAACGGGGTGCTGCGCAGTTCTTCGGGCAGGGCCATAGGAACTCCAGTGAGGCGGAGGAAGTGACGCACCGCCGAGAATCTATCCATTCGGATAACTTGTCAATAGGATAGTTTTGCTTGTCAGGGTGCGCGGGGGGAGAGGAAAGGGGGGTGCATGACCGAGACGGTGGTCGATGAGGGGACCGGCGGCCAGGACAATCGGCCGGGATACGGTCAGGGACGAGAAGCTCTGATGGCGGCGGCTGTCAAGGTCGTCGCGCGAGGGGGCCTGCGGAAGCTGACGTACCGGTCCGTGGCCGCCGAGGCCGGTGTGACCCACGGCCTCGTGGTCCACCACTTCGGATCACGTGACACGCTGCTCGAAGAGGCCTTGGGCTGGGCGGTGCGGCGCAGTATCGAGACGTCGTCGCTGGTGCCCACCAGCGGCCGCCTGGAGGACTTCGCCGCGACGCTGGCCGCGTTCATCGCCGCCGATCCGGATCTGCAGGCGTTCCAGTACGAGCTGAAGCTCGAATCCAGGCGGCGGCCGGAGCTGCGCCACCACGTCGACCTGCTCTACGACGCCTACCGCGATGCCGTCCGCGAGGCACTGGCCTGCTTCGGCGTGTCGCAGGAGATGACGGAGATCGTCTTCGCGGCCCTGGACGGCCTCGTCTTCCACCAGGTCACCTCCGGCGCACCGGAGCGCACCGAGGAAAGTGTCGAGGCCTTGCGCCGGCTCCTCGCGGCCCATCGCGCGCAGGCGTTACCGAGGGCGCCCGGCGTGCATTGAATGAGCCGAAGCTCTCGCGGATCAGCGCGGCAGCCTGGCGACATCGCGATGTCCGGACCGGCATCCGCGCGGCGCGCCACGTCACGACAGGGGGTGAGGTTCTGGCGGCACTATGCGCCGGGGTCGCGGAGGCCGACTGCATCGTGCCGCCAGAACGGCTCTGCGTAGACCAGCGTCCCTGTCATCCATGGTTCGTACTCCGGGAGCCTGAGGGCCTGGAAGGCGCCATCCGGAATGCGCAGAGATGGCTTTCGGAAGCCTTGGTCGTCACCGGGCTCGAAGCCGAAACGCGAGTAGTACCCCGGATCGCCCTCCAGGAAGACCAGAGGGACGGCCCGCTCGGCGAGGGTCTTGAGGCCGTGTCGGACCAGGGCCGAGCCGAGACCGCGCTTGTGATGCTCGGGCATGACGGCCAACGGGCTGAGCACATGCACCTCAACCAGTCGCCGAGGAGCATCGAGCAGACTGCGGGTGAACATGACGTGCCCGACGATCTGCCCGTCGAGCTCAACGACCAGTGAGAGACCGTCCCCGGGCGTGATCGTGCCCCGCAGGGTATCGACCAGGTCGGCCACGACAAGGCCGTGGTCGCCGAACGCCCGCAGGTGGATGTCCCGCACAGACTCTCTGTCGCTCGGAAGTTCTTCGCGAAGATCCATGACCGGAGGGTAAGGACCAGTCCCACGCGCTCGCACACGGTTTTGCAGCCCTGAGGATGGGCGGCGCGTGGGCACAACCGCAGACATGGCTACGGTGGCCTGCGTCTTCGACGCCGCCCGGCCCCGCGCCGGCCGCACGACATCGTGCATCCGCCCGGCGGCCGCAGCGAGAGCCGGACGCCGAGGCCGGCCCGAAAGCGGAGCGCGAACGGTGCACCGTCTCGGTGACCCGTCCCCCCAGAAGGCGTCGTCTCCGACGTCTTCGAGCAGGCCGAGGCCCGTGACCCGCAGCATCTGCGGGACTGGACAGCACAACGTGAAACGGCCGCCACCATCACCTGGTGACTACTTCGACGGCTCAGGGTTCGGCCAGGTGCTGGCGCCGGCCGGGACCCCTGAAGAGCGGTTCTACCGTCGTGGCCGTCGTGGAACCGCTCCGGGCGAGGCGTGAGCAGAGGTCAGAACGCTCCGGGTGTACGGCCGAGGGTTCCGTCGGGGTCGCCGGGGTCGGCGCCCTTGACCTGGCCGAAGTAGAGCTCGACCTGGGAGCGGAAGCGCTCGACGGCGGAGCGGTCGCTCATGAACTTCGCGAAGGCGTCGGGGTTGGTGTTCTTGTACGAGGCGAGGGCCTTGAGGCCCGTCGGCGGGGCGACGTCCTTGCGGACGGACCAGGTCCAGGTGGCGATGGCGTTCTTCTGCACCGCCTGGGAGTCGAGCCAGCTCAGGAAGAGCTTGGCGCCGGCCTTGTGCGGTGCGTGCTTGAAGATGGCGCCGCGCTGGGCCCATGAGTTGAAGTGCTCGGAGTTCGAGAAGACCTGGGTGCCATTGGGCCGGGCGTCGCCGCCGACGGCGATGGTGGCGAGGTAGTCGCCGCTCCCCACCCCGGCGGCCGAGCCCGGGACGCCACGGATCAACTTGGGGTGCTGCTTGATCAGTTGAGCCAGGTAGTTCCACCCGTACTTGTCGACGATCTGCCGGTAGCCGAAGAGCACGGCGTCGTCGTCGTTGGGATAGGTCAGGATCAACTTGTTCTGGAAGGCGGGCTTGAGCAGGTCCGTGGCCTTGAAGTCAGCGGCCTTCGCGGGGAGTTGCTTGGCGTTGACGATGTAGGAGAAGGCGCCGTAGAAGACGCCGGTGTAGTAGCCGTCCTTGTCCTTGGCGTTGGCGAAGACCTTGTCCCAGCCGACCGGCTTGTACTTGAGCAGATCCCCCTGCTTCTTCCAGCGGTCGAAGTCCTGGGTGGTCTGGAGGATCGCGGCGTCGGCGACGAGCCGGCCGGTGGCGAGCTGGTTGTCGATGCGGGCGTCGTGGTACTTGCTCAGGTCGGTGACCAGGTGCAGTTGGACGTCCGGGAACTGCTGGTGGAACGCGGCGGCCAGGTTGTCCCACTGGCCGGGGGCGTCGCCGCCCATGTAGAGGGTGACCTTGCCCCCCTCGGCCACGGCCGCCTTGTGGAGGGCCTGGAGCTGGTTCTGCTCGCTCACGGTGGAGTACCGGTGCGTGGTGGTGTCGGCCATGGCGGTCGTGGTGACGGCGGTGAAGGCCAGGGTGGTGGCGATGGCCGCGCCGATCAGCTTGTTCTTGTGCTGCATGGCGTTGTTGTGCCTTCCTGAGCAAGAAACCGTTTGAGTCTTCAAACGTTTCGATGCGGAGCACGCTACGCGGATTAGATTGAAAGTTCAAACAACAACGATAGCGTGTGACCATGCCCACTACGCCACGCCGGCTGAACACGAGGAGTAGCGCGCCTGGCTCGCCTACGTCGACTTCTCCACTCATCGGACGCCAAGCCGACTGAGGGAGAACTCGAGCTGGTTGCCCAGCATGATGCCGACCTTGTCGCCCGGCGCCGCACCGTCGCCTCCAGTCGTGGTGCCGATCTCGTGAGCAGGATGGTCGAGGGTGCCGAGCGAGCACACCTGGTCCGAGCTGGGTGCACTCGTGGCCCGGGCTCGCTCTGGCGTGGAGAGTGGAGAGGAGAGGGGAATCCGCGCGTGGGCGGACTGGCTCAGTGGGCCTGGTCCGGCAGCACGGTCAGGGAGATGCGCAAGCCGTTTGGAGCTGCCGAGGGTGTGCGTGAGGGTGCGGGAGGCAGCCTTGACCGCGGTCCAAGAGTCCGACCCGGCCCCGGGGTTGAACATGAAGTCGGCCGAGGATCCGGATGCGGCGGGTGGCATGCTCGATGACCGTGAGGATGTACTGGCTTCGGCCTGCCAGGGTGACGGTCTCGTTGAAGTCGCAGGCCAGGAGTGCCTCGGCCAGGGAGTGCAGACCAGGTCGTGGCAGTCCTGTCGGGTGCGGGGTCGATGTCGGCGGCCTGGACCGTCGGCGTTCAGCAGGGCGTCGTGACGGGGTGGGGCGAGGGTGCCCGCCAGTTGCCGGGCCATCCGCCGGACGAGGTCGTCGGGAAGCCGGCCGCGCGCTTCATCGACGAGGATCTTCCTTCTGAGATGTGCCGTTGGGCAGGCGAACCGTCGACCGCGGGAGGGTGCTTGCGAACCCGCCGCCTCGGTCAGTCCCTCGCGGACGGCGCCTGCGCGGCGATCGAGGAGAGCAGTAGGTCGAGCGCGCTTTCGAAGGTGTTCAGGTCGGCCTGGGCCACCAGGTCGGGACCGGCCTTGGCGATGGCGGGATAGTCGCCGGCGTCGACCCGGGCGTACGTCTTCGCCCACGCCGACCGGTCGAGCTCCTGCGTCTGCGGGCTCAGGGCCGCCGACGCCGCGTCGAACGCGGAGAAGGCGAGCACGAAGTCGGCGTAGACCCGGTAGTGGCGAACGGCGTCGGCGACGGAGAACCCGGCCGACTCCAGCGCGGCCAGGATCGTGTCGACCACCTTCAGCTCGCGGGCGCGGCCGGTGGTGCGGGTGGCCACGAGCAGGGCGACCTTGGGATGGGCGAGATAGGCGCGGTGGCCGCGGATCGCCAGGTCGCGGAGTGTGGTCAGCCAGTCCGCGGCCGGGTCGATCTCGGTGAGGGCGTCGCCGATAAGTCGCTCGGCGACGGCGAGGAGCAGGTCGTCGACGTTGCGGAAGTACCGGTAGATCGCCGTGGGGTCGGCCTTCAGTTCGGCTCCGAGGTTGCGCACGCTCAGCGCTTGCGGCCCCCGGGCGTCGATGAGGTGCAGCGCGGCGTCGACGATCACGTCCGCGGAGAGCGCGACGCCGGCACGGGTCGTGGTGCTGCGCTTTCGCCGTCCGATGATCCGGTCCGGAGATGTTGCCGCCTTTTCGCTCGCCATCGGGCCATTCCATCACGCCGGTTCACAAGAATGTTGCGTCAACGGTGTTGACGCAATAATCCGGCGGGGCTTTCATGAGGGCACCCTCGCCGCCTTGGCGGCTCTCTCCGCGGATCACAGCTGGAGGCATCCATGCCAGAGATGTCCGCCGACGCAGCGCCGTCGGCCTCCACCACGAAACTCCCACAGGTTCTCGGCCCGGTGGACGGGGCGGTCATCGCCATGTCCAACACCGCCCCCACCATGAGCATCGGCATCGGCATGGGCGTCATCGCAGGCATCGTCGACGGCCGTACGCCGGCGATCGTCCTGCTGGCCTTCCTTCCGATCCTGGGAATCGCCTCCGCCTACGCCCGCCTCAACCGGGTCGAGCGCAATCTCGGCAACGGGTATGTGTGGGTGGGCCGGGCGCTGAGCCCCTTCCTCGGTTTCCAGGTCGGCTGGATCCAGATCGTCGGCTCCACCCTGTACTTGGCGTACGGCAGCCAGGTGTGCGGATCGATGCTGTTGCGGTTCGCTAACGAGGCCCATCTGCGCTCGGTGTTCGGGCTGGCCCTCGACCCGCTGTCCATCTCGCTGTCGACCGTGCTCGGCGTACTCGTCCTGCTCCTGGTCAGTTACGCGGCGATCCGGGGCGCGGACGTCGCCGCGAGGTTCCAGACCTACCTGATCGTCTTCGAGTACGCCGTGCTGCTCGGCTTCTGCGGCTACGCCCTGTTCGCCGGTCACCACGCCTTCAGCCTCGGCTGGTTCAACCCCTTCGGGTTCGACTCGGTGAGTGTGCTCGCCGCCGGCCTGGTCGTGTCGGTCTACATCTTCTGGGGCTGGGACAGCGTGTTCGCGGTCACGGAGGAGACCCGCGACCCGCGGGACGCCGCGCGGGCCGGATACTCCTCGCTGTTCCTGATGCTCGGCATGTTCCTGCTCGCCGCGGTCAGCTTCGGACGGATGTTCAGCGTTCCGGAGATGGCCGCACACGCCCCGCAACTGCTGCCGTACCTCGGCCAGCGGCTCGCCTCCGAACCGCTGGCCGCGCTGCCGCTGCTCGCGCTGCTGTGCTCGTCGGTGGCCTCACTCCAGGCGGGCGTCCTGCCGGTCGCCCGCAACACCCTCGCCATGGGCCGTGACCAGACGCTGGGCCGGATCTGGACGCGGCTGCACCCGAGGTACGCCACTCCGGCCATCGGCACACTCCTGGTGACCGGCATCGCGGCCACCCTTGCGAGCCTGGCCATCGGCATCGGCACCCTGAACCAGGTGGTGGCCGCCGCGGCCACCTCGATCGGCACCCTGGTCTCGCTCTACTACGCCCTGTGCGGGCTCGCCTGCGCGGTCCGCTTCGCCGACCGGCTGCGGGCGGGGGTGCTCCCGGCACTCCGGGACGTCGTGATCCCGGCGCTGTCCGCAGTCGTACTGCTCACCCTCGGCGGCTACCTGACCTACCACAACTGGACCACCAGCCCATCGTTCGCCCTCGACGCCACCAACGGCCGGTTCCTGGCCTCGGTGCCGGTCGCGATCCTCGTGGCGGGCCTGTGCTTCTCGGCTTGGGCGAAATGGGGCCGCCGCGCCGCCTTCTTCCGTGGTGCCATCGGCGAAACCCCTGCCGGCCTCGACCCGGCCGAGGGGCCGGCGCCCGCGCCGGCCCAGGCCGGCTGATCCCCCCTCCGCACCCGCACCCGTACCCCCTCCACGTCAGGAGCACGATGACCATTTCCGCCGACCTCGTCTTCGTCAACGGGACCGTCCGCACCATGGACCCGACCCTGCCTTGCACGGACACGGTCGCCGTACGCCACGGCCGGATCGTCGGCCTCGGGCACGCCGAAACCGACGAACTCACAGGGGCCCGCACCGAGATGGTCGACCTGAACGGCGGCACCCTGATCCCGGGGTTCCAGGACGCCCACATCCACGCAGTGCACGGTGGTCTCGAACTGGCCAAGTGCGACCTGACCGGGTCGACCGACGTGGCGGAGTATCTGCGGCGCATCGGTGCCTACGCCGAGGCACACCCCTCCGCGGAGTGGATCACCGGCGGCGGCTGGTCCCTTGAGGCGTTCCCCGGCGGGCTGCCCACTGCGGCGCTGCTGGACAAGGTCGTGCCCGATCGGCCGGTCTTCCTCCCCAACCGGGACCACCACGGCGCCTGGGTCAACTCCCGCGCACTGGCCCTGGCCGGGATCACCGCGGCCACCCCCGACCCGCACGACGGGCGGATCGAGCGCGCGGCAGACGGCTCACCGACCGGGATGCTCCAGGAGGGCGCCGCCGACCTCGTCGGCCGGCTGGTGCCGCCGCCCACCGACGGCGAACTCGTCGACGCCCTCCTTCGCTCGCAGCGCATGCTGCATTCCATGGGGATCACGGCGTGGCAGGACGCTCTGGTCGGCTCCGGCCTCGGCGGCTTCGACGTCCTCGGCACCTACCGCGAGGCCGGGGCGGCCGGCGCGCTCACCGCACGGGTGCGGGGTGCGCTGTGGTGGGACCGCGGCCGTGGTGCCGAGCAGATCGACGAGTTGGTCGCTCGCCGTGAGCACGGCAGCGCGGGCCGTTTCACGGCGGGCACCGTCAAGATCATGCAGGACGGGGTCGTGGAGAACCGGACAGCCGGACTCCTTGCCCCCTACGCGCACCAGTGCGGGGAAGAGACGGCCGGACTGAGCTTCGTCGACCCCGTCGCCCTGCGCTCCCATGTCACCGCCCTGGACCGGCTCGGCTTCCAGGTGCACTTCCACGCGCTGGGCGACCGCGCCGTACGCGAGGCGCTGGACGCCGTCGAGGCCGCGCGGGCCGCCAACGGCCCTTCCGGCAACCGGCACCACCTGGCCCATCTGCAGATCGTCCACCCCGACGACATTCCACGGTTCAGCGCGCTGGACGCCGTCGCGAACATCCAGCCCCTGTGGGCCGCGCACGAACCCCAGATGGACGAGTTCACCATTCCGGTCATCGGCCCCGAGCGTGCCCGCCGGCAGTATCCCTTCGCCGCGCTCCGCGAGGCGGGCGCGAGGCTGGCCGCCGGCAGCGACTGGCCGGTGACCAGCCCCGATCCGATCAGCGGCATCCATGTGGCGGTCAACCGGATCCTGCCCCACTCGACGGCCGAGCCGTTCCTGCCGGAACAGCGGATCGCCCTCGACACCGCCCTGGCCGCCTACACGGCGGGATCCGCCTGGGTGAACCACCTCGACGAGACCGGTTCCATCGTCGTCGGAAACCTCGCCGACCTGGTCGTCCTGGACCGCGACCCCTGCGCCGGGCCCCCTGAGGAGATCGCCTCGACGAGGGTCACCGCCACGTACGTGGAGGGCTCGGCGGTCTACATGGCACCCTGACGTCCGAGGTGGGGGCACAGAATCTGCCCTCCTGCGAACCCTAATAAACGTTCATACGAATCTTTGGGGACGGTAGGCTGGCAGGTGAGGGGGTCCGACGGGCCCGTCCAGCGGGAGGGCGAGAGTGCCACGAGGCAGATTCGCGGCGCAAGAGGCCGACGGCAGACGTGTCAGGCGTGCCGCGTCCAAAACCGAGGACCGACGGGACCAGATCCTGCGCGCCGCCGCCGACGTCATCTGCGAACGGGGCTTCGCCGACACCCGCATCGCGCAGATCGCCGACCGGGCCGGTGTCAGCGGTGCCACCATCATCTACCACTTCCGCACGCTCGACCGCCTGCTGGTGGAGGCTCTCAAGCACGCGGAGGAACAGTTCTACGCCTCCGCCGAGCAGGTTGTCGCCGACGGTGCCACCCCCGAGGAACGCCTGCGGCGCCTGGTCGAGTGGGTCTTCTCCGCGGAGCACGACAACCGCCGGCTCTGGGCTCTGTGGCTCGACACCTGGTCGCAGGCGACGCGCCATGAAGAGGTCGCGGCAACCCGTGTGGCACAGGACGAACGGTGGCGGGCCATGATCGCCGACATCGTCCGTGAACTTCCGCTCGAACCGGTAGAGGTCGAGCGCTTCTCTGTGGGGTTCGGCGCCTTCATCGACGGGCTCACCATCCAAGTCGCCCTCGAGGACCCGAGCATGACACCCGCCTTCGCGTGCGAGCTGGCCCTGTCCTATGCGAAGGCCGCACTCGGACGGTGAGTCACGTGCGGTGCTCCCGCTCCCGTCAGGACGCGCCCGTACCGGGCCCGGGGGCACCGATGAGGGCGACGACGTTGCCGAAGACGTCCTCCCCACGCCCCATCGCCGCATGCGCCGCAGGGAGTTCGGTGAAGGCGATGGTACGTCCGAGGCAGGGATCGATCTTCCCGTCGCGGACGAGGTCGTTGTAGGCGACGGCCTGGGCGTCGTTGGTGCCGTGTGAGCCCTGCAGACGCTTCTGCCTCGTCCACTGGTAGCGCAGGTCGACGACGGCGTCGTATCCGGTGGTTCCCGCGCAGATGACGACCATGCCGCCCGGCCGGCAGACGAGGACGCTGGTGGGGATGGTGGCCGCGCCCGGGTGTTCGAAGACGATCGCGGGATCCTTGCGCTCACCGACGATGTCCCACAGCCGTTTGCCGAAACGTCGTGCCTCGGCGGTCCACTGCTTCTGACCGGCCGAGTCGTCGACGAGGGGCGGGATGCCCCAGTGGGTGAATTCGGTGCGGTCGATCCAGCCGACGGCGCCGTGGCGTTCGCTGTACTTGCCGCGTTCCCCGTCCGAGACGACGGCCACCGGCGTGGCTCCGGCGAGCCGGGCAAGCTGCGATGCCTGGGTTCCCAGTCCGCCCGAGCCGCCCCAGACGAGGACGACGTCGCCCTCCTGGACGGTGTTGCCGGCCCAGCCGTGCAGCATGCGGTAGGCGGTGGTGCCGACGAGCGTGGGTGCGGCGGCCTGTTCCCAGGTCAGATGGTCGGCCTTCGGGAGCACCTGGTGGGCCTGGACGCGGGCGAACTGACCGAACGACCCGTAGTTCGTGTCGTAGCCCCAGATCCGGGCACTGGGCGCGATCATCTGGTCGCGGCCCTCGATGATCCAGGGGTCGTCCGCGTCCCACCATCCCGGATGGATGACCACGTGGTCGCCGACGGTGATGCCGCTGACATGGTCGCCCACGGCGTAGACGATGCCGGAGGCGTCGGAACCTCCGACGTGGAAGTCCTCCCTCTCGCCGCGCTTTTGGCGGATGGCGATCTGGTCGACGGGGTAACCGCGGGCAGCCCAGACGTTGTTGTAGTTGACGCCGGCGGCCATGACGGCGACGAGGACCTCGTCCGGTCCGATGGCCGGGGTGGGCACGAGTTCGGGCCGGAACGCCTGGGCCGGGTCGCCGTAGCGGTCGGGTCGTACGACCTGCGCGTGCATGTGCATGGGCACCTGGCCCAAGGGGGGAAGGCTGCCGATGTCGACGGACGACAGGGTGGGAGTGGATACGCAACGCCGGTCGGCGTCTGTGGTGCTCATGTGCTGCCTCTCCGAGGGAAATGCCGGGGCGGTTTCAGGCGAGTTGGATGGCCTTGGTCTCCAGGAACTCCTCAAGGCCGTAGCGACCGAGTTCACGGCCGTTCCCGGACTGCTTGTAGCCACCGAAGGGCGCCGCGATGTTGAACTCGGCGCCGTTGACGTCCACTTGTCCGGTGCGAAGTCGCCGGGCGATCGCCAGGCCGCTTTCCGCGGTCGCGGCCCAGACGCCGCCGTGCAGCCCGTAGCGGCTGTCGTTGGCGAGCGCGATCGCCTCGTCGAGGGTGTCGTAGGAGAGGATCACCAGCACCGGACCGAAGATCTCTTCCTGGGCGATGGTCATGTCCGGGGTCACGTCGCCGAAGACGGTCACCTTCGCGTAGTTGCCGTCGGGCCGGTCGTCCGGATGTCCGAGTCCACCGGTGATCAGTGTCGCTCCGGCGTCGAGCCCGGCCGCGATGTGGGACTGCACACGGTCGTACTGGTCGCGGGAGACCAGCGGGCCCAGCTCGGGCTGGATCTCGGCGGCGACGCGGGCGGCGATCCGGGCGACGGCGTCCCTCGCGGACCGCGGGACGATGAAGCGGGTCCAGGCGTTGCAGCACTGCCCGGAGTTGGTCATGCAGGAGCGCACGGTCGCGGTGACCGCCTGCTCCAGGTCCGCGTCGGGCGTGACCAGGCTGGCCGACTTGCCTCCGAGTTCGAGCGCGACCCGTTTGACGGTCGCGGCGGCGGCCTGGCCGACCAGGGCGCCCGCACGGGTCGATCCGGTGAAGGAGACCATGTCCACGTCGGGATGACGGCTCATCGCGTCCCCCACGACGGGGCCGGTGCCGAAGACCAGGTTGAACGCGCCCGCGGGAAAGCCCACTTCGTCGAGGAGTTCGGTGAACCGGCAGGTCGCCAGGGGCGTCAGCTCGGACGGCTTGGCCACGACCGTGCATCCTGCGGCCAGGGCCGGGACGATCTTGGCGACGAGCTGGTAGAGCGGGTAGTTCCAGGGCAGGATCGCGGCGATCACGCCGATCGGCTCCCGGGTGACGAGCGAGTTCCCGATGTGCTCCTCGTCGGGTTCGTGGGCGAGCAAGGCCACGTAGTCGTCGATGATGGCGATGGGTGTGCCGACATGCGCGCTCAGCGCGAACGCTTCGGGTGCGCCCATCTCCGTCTCGATGAGCCAGGCCAGCTCCTCGGCATGCGAGCGGAGGAGCCGGCCCAGCGCGCCGAGCAGCCGGGCCCGTTCGGCCCGTGGTGTGGCCGCCCAGCCGGGGAAGGCCGAACGGGCGGCGGCGACGGCCGCGTCGACATCGGCGGCGCCGCCGGCGGGCGCCGATCCCACGACGAGGTGGCTGGCCGGGTCGATGACGGGTATCCGGTCCGCGGTCGTCGGCGGGCACCAACGGCCGTTGATGTAGTGGCACTTGATGTCGGTCAAGGTGAGTCCTCGTCGGGGGAAGTGTCGGCCGTGAGCACGATCAGTGCGTCGACCGCTCGGGCCGCGCCGTCCGGAGCGCAGATGATGGGGTTGATGTCGATCTCGCCGATGCGTGGCGCGCCGCGCGCCAGGGCGTCCATGGCCAGCAGCGCTACGGCCAACGGTGACTGCCACGTCTCGAGCCCGGCCCGGCTGATCATGAGCCGCACCAGCTCGGGGGTGAGAGGGCCGACGAAGGTGACCGGTGTGGTGCTCTCGACGTGGGTGCCGCCGCGGCCCAGGGCGTAGACCGGTCCCCAGACCGGATCGCGGACCATGCCGCAGAACACCTCGAGGCCTGGGCCCACCTGTTCGGCCACGAGCACGCGGCCGGCCAGTCGCGTCGCGGCGTCGACTACCGCTTCGGGGCCGGTCAGGTTGAGCATGACGCCACCGGTGCGTGCCTTGTGGGCCGGGCCGTCCGTCTTGACGACCACCGGGAACCCGAGCGTCCTCGCCGCCTCGACGGCGTCGTCGGGCGACTCGGCGAGGAGGCGCCGGGCGAAGGCGACGCCGGTCCGTTCCAGCAGCGCCGAGGAGTCGAACTCGGAGAGCGGACCCGCGGGCAGCCCGTCCAGTCCGCCGGCGATGTCGGCCGTGCGCGGAGGTGGCACCGCGGCCTTCGGCAGGCCCGCTTCCGCGGACCAGGTGGCGGCTCGGGCGACGGCCGTCAGGCCTGATCCGATGCCCTTGAGCAGGCAGACATCATGCTCGGCGGCATAGCGGGCGAGGGCTTCGGGAGGGTCGGTGTGATGCACTCAGCCCGTTGTGCTCGGCGTGGTCACCCAGCAGGGCCGCTTCGGCTCCGGACTCGGTGACCGCGCCGATCCTGCTTCCGGTGGGCCGGCGTGCGGTCGAGAACACGCCGAGGAGTTCGATCATCTCCGGAAGGTCGTCCACCTGGAGGACACCGTGGGAGCGCAGCACGGCCGAGAACGCCGCGTGCGACCCGACGATCGCCCCGGTGTGCGCGAGGGCGGCGCGACGAGCCTGTTCGCTGCGCCCGATCTTCAGGCACACCACGGGCTTGCACGCCTCGGCCGCGACGCGCAGCGCTTGGCGGAAGGCGTGGGGCCGCCGCACCGTCTCCAGGAACAGCCCGATCACCCTGGTCTCCGGATCGGCCGCGAAGTGGGCGACCCAGTCCGCGGCGTCACGGTTGAGTTCGCCGCCGCAGGAGACGACGCCGCTGAAGCCGTAGCGCGGGCCGAGCGCGAGGAACGCGTCGGCTATGGAGCCCGACTGGCTCACGATCGCGACCGGGCCCGGCAGGAAGGACGCGGGGATGGTCCCGAGCCAGGCCGAGGGCGAATCCGGGCTGGCGGAGCCCATGCAGTTGGGGCCGAGGACCGCGGCTCCGTGGTCCTCGGCGATCCGGTGCAACTCCCTTACGGCGGCCGGGCCCTCGGCTCCGGATTCGACACCGAGGCCGGGGACCACGAACGACCGCACGCCGAGCGTGAGAGCGTCCCGCATGCTCGCCGCGATGGTCGCCGGGCCCACGGCGAGCACCGCGAGTTCGGGTGGTGCCGGCAACGCGGACAGCGATGGGACACACGGCAGTCCGGCCACTTCGGAGTTGCTCGGATGGATCCCTACGGCCTCGGCCGCGCCCCGTTGGACGTTGGCGACAAGTTGGAGGTTGCGCCGTGACGCGCCGACCAGCGCGACCGACCGCGGCCGGAGGATGGCGCGCAGGCCGGTGGTACGCAGCGCGTCGAGTGGGGCGTCGGTCGGTGGCTGGGGGCCGGGCGGCGTGGCGGGTCGGGCGGCGGACTGCGCACTGCTCATTGTTCTCCCGTCCGTTCCTCGTCGGGAAGTGGGTGACCGAAGGAGTCAGCGGGTCGGGCGGGATCGGCTGGGATGCGACAGCGCCCTGAAAGGGGCGCACCGAATCGCGCAGCGGAGCGCTCAGCGCGAGACCGCCGCCACGAAGGTGCGGAAGTTCTGCGCGAACAGATCGATGTCTGCCTGGTCGTGCTGCGCCGACAGCAGCCACTGCTCGACCTTGCCCCACGGCGGTAGGAACGCTCCTCCGTTGTGCTGCACGAGCCAGTGCGCGTGGCTGTAGCGGTCGTCGACGCCGAGGAAGTCGCGGAAGTCGCGGACCCGCTCCGGCTTGAAGGTGACGCACCCCTTCGCGCCGACACTGACGACGTTCCACCGCACGCCCGCGTCCGCGACGGTCTGCTCCATCTGCTGTTGCAGAGAGGAGGCGAGACGGTCGAGGCGGCCGTACGTCTCGTCGGTCAGCACCTCGGCGAGGGTGGCGCGGGCGGCGGCCATGGCCAGGGGGTTGCCGTTGAAGGTGCCGACCTGCTCGTACCGGCCGTCGACGATCGCGCCCATGACCTCGGCGGTACCGCCGATCGCGGCGACCGAGATGCCGCCGCCCAGCGCCTTGGCCAGGCACACGATGTCGGGTACGACGCCGTAGCGGGCCGTCGCGCCACCGGGTCCGGTGGTGAATCCGGTCTTGACCTCGTCGAAGGTCAGCAGTGCGCCGTGCCGGTGGAGCAGGGTGCGCAGGCCGTCCAGGTAGCCGGGGTCGGGAGGGATGATGCCCGCGTTCATCATGACCGGCTCGAGGATCATGCCGGCGATCCGGCCGCGGTGCTCGACGAGTGCCCGCTCGACCGCGGACAGGTCGTTGAAGGGGACGATCACGGCCAGATCGGTGATCGCCCGCGGGATGCCGCCGTTGGCGGTCACGCGGTTCGGGTGCTCACGGCTGCCGATCTCTTCAGCGGCGGGCATCACCGAGACCTGCACCGAGTCGTGGTGGCCGTGGTAGCCGCCCTCGAGCTTCAGGTACATGTCCCGGCCGGTCACGGCGCGCATCAGATGGATCGCGTCCATGGTGGACTCGGTGCCGGAGTTGCCGAAGCGCCACAGCGGGAGGCCGAAGCGGCGCGACAGTTCCCGGCCCACCCAGATGGCGTCCTCGGTCGGCTGGGCGAAGTGCGTGCCTCGTCGGACCCTGTCGGAGACCGCCGCGACGATGGCCGGATGCGCGTGGCCGGCGATCGACGCGCCGTAGCCGCCGTGCATGTCCACGTACTCGTTGCCGTCCACGTCGTACACCTTCGACCCGGCGCCGTGGCTCATCCAGACCGCCTGCGGCTTGGCGATCTGCCAGCTCGACGTCGCGCCTCCGGCGAGGTAGCGGCTCGCTTCCTCGACCAACTCCGCGCTGCGCGGCTGGCGCTTCAGAAAGATTTCCTGCTGCTCGGCGATCACCTCGTCGACGGTGTCGACGCAGGGTGAGTCCTGGGCTTGGGACATGGGTGAACCCGACCTTCCTGTGCATCTAATAAACGTTCATTTAAAAGTGTGGAAGTGAGTGGATGCGCATGTCAAGGGCTCTACGGACCGGCACCCCCCCATCAGCCTGCTCACCGGGCTGGTCGCCGCCCGACACGGCATCCCCGTCGACATCGTGCTGCCTGCGGTACTCCTCGCCTCCGTGCTCGCCGAGCACCTGCCCGGCCGGGTGGACGCCCGGGCCCGCGAACACGTCCGCGTCGTCGATGGCGACGGCCCCTGCCGCTACCTGCAGCGCCTCGCGAGCACGCCCGGAACCGCGCGGCGGCCGGCGGTCGTCCGAGACCGGCTCCGTCGTATCCATCCCCGCGCTGTACGCCCTGCTGTACGGTCGAAACATGTCGAAGTCAGTGACGATCCGGGTTCCCGAAGAACTTCACGCCCAGCTGCAGGAACGTGCCGAGACCGAGGGCACCACGGTGACCGCGCTCATCACCGAGGCCGCGCGCAACGCGGTCCGCGACCCCCGCCTGGACAGCGCCGCAGAGATCTTCCGAACGTTCGTCGCCGACAACGCGGCCGCGTTCGACGAGGCGTTCCCTGACGATGCTCCCGCACGGCGGGACTCCTCCGGTCGGGCTGCTGCCTGAGCATGGAGCTCCACATCGACATCCGCTGGTTGCTGGAGCGCCAGTCGGAGGTACTGCCCAAGCAGCCCTCGGTTCACGACTTCTCCAACCTCGTGGCGGCCGTCGCCCGTCACCGCGTCAACACCCCGCAGGTCGGCGTCACGGTCGACAACGCCTGGCGTGCGGCGGCCCTGATGCACGCCATCATCCGGCTGCGCCCCCTCCCAGCCCGCAATGCTCTGTACGGCGCGGCGATCGTCACGGCATACATGAACGCAGCGGGCGAGGCTGTCGACCCGCCGTACGGCGCGCTGATCGACCTCGCCCGCGACATCGACGCCGGCCGCGTCGACGGGTACGACACCGCGGACCGCATCCGTTCCTGGCGCATCTGAACTTGCCTTATGCAGCGCCCCGGACGTCCGTTGTCCGGGGCGCTGCTGCTTGCGCCGGTTGCAAACAGGGGGCGTTGCGTGCTGCTGCTCGGTTGTGTCTGGGTGTGCTCGGGACGCCGGAGAGCGTTGACACTCCGAGGTGGCGCTCCGGCGGCACACGGGTGGTGGGGTCAGGCGGTCCGGGCGAGGTGGCCGGCGGCGGTGCCGACGAAAGCGTGGTGGGCGACCTTCGCGGCACCGCGGGCGGCGGTCAGCTCCTGGGTGCGCGCCCAGCACCCTGCGTGGCACCCGCGGACGCCACGAACGCGGAACTCAGAGATGGGTGAAGGGACCCCCGGCAACCTCGCCCGCGCTGAAGGATGTGTCTCGCGGCTGCGTGCTCGCTCAACTCACGCCGTGGTGGCGTGTTCGTCGGTGCTCAGGACGCTCCGCAGTCGCTGGTAGCGGTCGAGGTCTTCCCAGGTGTCGTGGTCGGTGAGGCTGGGGTTGCGGTGTCCGGTGCCCCAGGCCCAGACGCTGGCGGCGAGACCGGCCAAGAGCGGGATGAGCAGCCACAGCAGGGCGCCCATGGTGTGAACCTCCTTCGATGCATGGGGACGGAAGGGCTGGTGGAGCTCAGGCGCTCAGCTGCTTGGGCGCGCCGCCGGAGATGGCGATCTTGCGGGGCTTGGCGTGGGCGGCCAGCGGGATGCGCAGGGTGAGGACCCCGTTGTCGTAGGCGGCCTCGGCGGCTGCGGTGTCCAGGGCGTCGGACAGGGTCAGGCGGCGGGTGAAGCGGCCGGCGGGCCGTTCGGTGAGCACGGGACGGGCCTCGGCCGGGATCGGGGAGGGCCGCTCGGCGGTCAGGGTCAGCGTCTGATGCTCTGTGGTCAGCTCGATGGTGGAGCGGTCCATGCCGGGCAGATCGAACTGCAGATAGAGCGCTTCGTCGTCGCTCCAGGCGTCCGCCGCAATGACGGTGCCGGCCGAGGCAGATCCGTTCGCGAGCTGCTGCGTGAGCCGGTCGAGATCGCCCAGAACACCCGTACGCGCAAGCATGTCCAACCTCTCTTTTTGTGAAGGCGGGCCGCAGGGACCGCGGCCTGACGATCGAGTACCCGCCTATTCGTATAACCCGGCAGGAGATTATCTGACAAGCTCCCACTGTATGAAGTTGACACCAAGCGACTCAATCTCATATATGTGCCAACGTGTTCGGTTGCGTCGATGTTGTCGGCCGCCGCCGGAGTGGTCCGGCTGTCGGCGCACAGATGGCCGCAAGGGAGGTCGCTGGTGACGGAAAGGATGAAGACGGTCTGGCTGCTGGCCGCCCGCGGCGCGGCAGCAGTGGTTTTCGGCGTGCTGACGCTGCTCTGGCCGCAGCTGACGGTGCTGGCTCTGGCCTGGGTGTTCGGTGCGTACGCCCTGGTGGACGGTGTGATGCTGCTGGGCACGGCGTGGCGGCACCGGCATGAGCGCCGGTCTGCCGCGACTTGTGCGGCGGCCGGCACCCTGGGAGTGGCGGCCGGACTGATCACGGCCGTATGGCCGGGGCTGACGGCCCTGGCGCTGTTGGTCGTGGCGGGCGCCTGGGCCATCGTGACGGGCTGCCTGGAGCTGTGGGTCGCCACGCGGATGCGGCACGAACTGCGGCATGCGTGGTGGTGGCGGGCCTCGGCCGCCGCGTCGGTCGCGGCGGGTGCGCTGCTGTGGCTGCGGCCGGAGGCCGGCGCGGTGGCCATCGCGCTGGTGCTGGGCATCTACGCACTGATCGCGGGCGGCCTGTGGCTGGCTGCCGCCTGGGGCGAGTACCGCACCCGTCCCGGGCGCGATGCGCGGTCCTGGGCCGAGCCGGCCTCCGGTGTCCGCGTTGCCCACTGACCTGCACCCGAATAGCTCAGGCGCGGCGCACGGCAGGCCCGCGGGGCGCCGCACGCCTGCCGTGCGCCCTGGAAACCCAAAGGCAGGTGAGCATCATGACGCGGCTGCGCATCGACGGCGGCGACCTGGTGGTGCGTCTGCCGTGGCGGTGGGCGCTGGCGGCGCGGCGCCGCAGCGTGCGCCTGCGACTCGGGTTCGTGGACGAGGTCCGCGTGGAGCCGCACTGGTGGCGCGCGGTGCGCCCGCATCCCGGGCCGCGCTACCGCTGCCGCCCCGGGCGCTGGTGCGTGGGCGAACTGGAGCACCCCCGGGGCCGGGACTTCGCCGCCCTTTATGCCCGGGGCCCGGTGCTCGTGGTGACGACCTCCGCCCGCGACGCCCCGTGTACCCGCCTCGCCGTGTCCACCGCCGACCCGGAGGGTGACGCGGACTGGCTGCGGCAGGTCGCCGCCCAGTACAGCCGAGAAAAGTTGAGCGGATAGTTGTCAACTTTCCGGCGTGGTGCTATATCAGAAGTAGAGCGGATTGGACGCAGGAACGACGTGAAGGAGGGATGACAGATGCTGATGCGTACGGATCCCTTCCGCGAGCTTGACCGGCTCGTCGAGCGGGTCTGGGGCACGGCCGCGCACCCGGCGGGCATGCCGCTGGACGCCTGGCGTGAGGGTGACACGTTCGTCGTGGAGCTGGACCTGCCGGGCGTGGACGCGGAGTCGATCGATCTCGATGTCGAGCGCAACGTCCTGACGGTGAAGGCCGAACGCAAGCCGGCGTACGGCGAGAACACCGATACGGTGGTCACCGAGCGGCCCGCAGGGACGTTCAGCCGGCAGCTGTTCCTCGGCGAGACCCTCGACACCGACAAGATCGAAGCCACCTACGAGGCCGGTGTGCTGAGCCTGCGGATCCCGGTCGCCGAGCAGGCCAAGCCCCGCAAGATCGCCATCAGCGGCGGCAGCGACCGCAAGGAACTGCACAGCTGACGCCACAACAACTCCTCTCTTCAAGGGCCTCGGGCACCAGCCCGGGGCCCTGACGCCGTCTCTCGCTCCTTCGCGCATCCGCGGCCGCGGGGCGTCGCCAGGTGCTCCGTGGGAACCTGGCGGGCGTCGCCATCGGGGGCACCCGAGCGGTCTGCCCCACCGACACGACGGCGCCGGGGCAGTACGCGTGATGCGGGACCACGTGCACCACGCCGGCGGTCGGCAGCCCAAGCCCGGGTCCTCGACCGGGTGACGCGGACAGCACTCGCTTCCGGGCGACGACGCCCGCCACTGCTTCTTCCGCCTCTGCATTACCGCAGCCATGGCGAACAGAACGCCGCCATCGGCGCCTACGTGCGCCGGCGAAATGCCCGCGCCGAACCGAAGACCAGCTTCACCCCCGACTCACCGGTCCGCACCTGGACCGAGTACCCGGCCAAGGCTGCCTGACAGTCCGCTACCCTTCCGTCGGCTGTTGCCGGGGCGGTCCGGCGGGTAACCCGGGCGCTGCGGCCCGTCGGGCGCCGGCGCGGTCTCCGGCTCGCCCATCCCGTCCGGGCTGACCCCCACCACCCCGTCCCTCGGTTCCCTGACAGGCAGCTCACCAGGGAACCGGGCCGTGCTCGTCGAAGAAGCCGCCGGTGGGCCCGTCATCGGGCAGCGTGGCGAGCCGGACGACCACGGCCGCGCCGTCGGCCGCGGTGCGGGTGAGGCCGGGGAACGCGGTGGTGAGGTCGGTAGCACACGGCCCCGGATCGGCGGCGTTGACCAGGATGTTGTGGCTGCGCAGTTCCTTGGCGTACTGCACGGTCAGCGAGTTGAGTGCGGTCTTGGACGGGACGTATGCGGCCAAAGGGGGCCGGGTTGTGAAGTAGTCCTCGGGATCGGTCATCCGGGCGATGGAGCCCAGTCCACTGCTGACATTGACGATCCGGGCGGCAGGGGAGCGGGCGAGCAGCGGCAGCATCGTGGTGGTCACGCTGATCACGCCGAACACGTTGGTCTCGAACACCTCGCGTACAGTGGACAGTTCGACACTGCCAGGGCTCTGGGCGGCGAGGTCGCCAGAGATGCCGGCGTTGTTGACCAGGATGTCCAGCCGGCCAAAGCGCTCCTCGATCCAGCGGGCAGCGGACAGGACGCTGGCGCGGTCGGTGACGTCCAGGGTGACCGGGTACACCCGCGGGCCCAGGTCGGCTGCGGCTGCCGCACCGCGGTGCGGGTCGCGCGAGGCCAGCAGGACGTTCATGCCGAGCGGCGCGAGCCGGGCTGCGACCTCGCGCCCGATGCCCTTGTTGGCACCGGTGACCAGGGCAGTCGTGGTTTCTGTCATGCGTTCAGCCCACCACGGGGGCGGCCGGGAGTTCCAACACCGATCAGGTACGCAGCGATACCGTGCGGGTATGGAAAGACTGGAGGTCCGCGAGCTCGTCTACTTCACCGCTGTCGCCGAAGAACTGCACTTCGGTCGGGCGGCCGCCCGGCTGGGGATGACCCAACCGCCGCTCTCCCGAGCCATTCAGCAGCTCGAACGACGGCTGGGCGTAGCCCTGTTGGAACGTGGCAGTCGCCGGATCGCACTGACCGAGGCGGGGGCCGTCCTGCTCCGCGAGAGCCGTACGGTGCTCGACGCCGCGTCGGCCGCGGCGCGCCGCACCCGGCGGGCCGGCCGCGCCGACCCGCGTCTGGTCCTGGTCATCAAGCCGGGCGGCGACGGCGGCCTGCTGCCCGCGATCCTCGACGCCTATCAGACTGAGCCGGATGCGCTGCCGGTCGAGCTGGAGTGCAGCTTCGGCGAGCGTGAGATCCTCCTGCGGGAGGGGCGTGCCGACGCCGCCCTGCTTCACCGCCCCCACCACGACCTCACCGGCCTGGACACCCAGGACCTCCTGACCGAGACTCAACTTCTCGTGATACCGAGGTCGCATCGCCTCGCGGGCCGTACCCGGGTCTGCCTGAACGACCTCGCCGGGGAGCCCCTGCCGCGCTGGCCGGGCGCATCCGAGGGTGGCTCACACGGACCCGAGGTCCACGACCTTGGGCAGCTTCTCCACCTCATCGCCTTGCGCCGCATGGTCGCCGTCCTCCCCTCCTCCATCCGCGACCAGCTCCGCGACGACCTGGTCGCTGTCCCAGTCGATGATGCCGAGCCCACCACGCTCGTCCTCGCCTGGCCCGAGCACGCCACCTCCCCAGCCCTGGCCGCCTTCGTCCGCACGGCCGCCGCAGTGGCGGGCAGGGCGACGGTCCACGGCGGGTAGAGCGGAGAGACACGCGGGGTGGGAGGCGCCCTCGCCCATGCTCGCAGGCGTGCGAACACTCCAGGACGCTCTCACGGCCACCGTCGCGATCACACCTGGAGGCACAATGACGGGCACCCGGAGGGCGACCCGAATACGCGGTCGACAATCCGAGTCAAGCCACTAGCGGCAACTCAACGGCGGCCATCCTCGTGGCGCTGTACGGCGTTTCGGTGTCGGATCACCCCGGTAAGTCGCGAAGGCTCAGGCCGGGGGAGCCCTTGCTGGTTCCTCGCGTGCGGCGCTGGGAGCGCATCAGGAGGGGGCCGGGCCCTCCGGATTCCCGCCGTCCACGTCGAACACCTTGGTGAAGGTGGCCCCGCACCGGCAGCGGGAGTGCTCGATCAGTTCCCCGTCGGCCGACACGCTCAGCCCCTGGCTGAGCCGCACGTGCACATGATGTCCCATGAGGAGCCGCCCTCCTTGACCTCGTCTGTTCCGGTCATCGTGGAGGCCGAGCGGGTGGACCGGCAATGCCGCAGCTCACAGGTGAGCGCCGATCGTGCCGCCCTTCGGGGCCGCCCCAGGGCCCAGGGGATCGGCGTACGACGGTCCCTGCCAACAACAGTGCGCGCCGGCCGTCACTGGGCAGGTGCGCACTGTCCGCCCGCGACCTGGTGATGCTGGAGGACGGCTAGGGCCTGCACATCGTCAGCCGTAACCCGGCCGTGGACCGCGACACGGCCCGCAACGCGATGGCCGACCTCGCCCGGACGCTTACCGGTTGCCTCGGTCTGTGAACGGTTCCCGCGCACAGGGGCCGGCGACCGGAGAAGCGGCGGTCAGCACCAGCCCGGCCGGCACCGAGCTGTCGGCCTCGCCGCCCACGCAGTGCTCCGCGAACCCATGCAGGTAGTTGACGGCCTGCAGCGAACAGATCCTGATGCAGGGGTGGAAGGTGTGCAGTACCCGCGAGAGGTACGTCTTCGGGGCGCGGCAGCGCGCAACCGGTGGTCTCCTCACTGGACAGGGAGGCGACCATCGGTTGCGGCGAACGCGGACTCGTCTGCCTTCACGTCCGATCGAGGGCGCCGGCCGTCATCGCGGGAGGGCCGGAGCGCTGCGGTCCACGCCGGTCCAGGCCAGTGCGAGCGCTCCGTCGAGCACGGCCCGCTGTGCCGTCCCGCCCACGCAGTGTGCGGCGAACTCGTGCTGGTGGTTGGTGGCGGGCAGGGAGCCGATGCCGATGTAGGGGTGGATGGCGGGCACCATCTGCGAGACGTTGCCCATGTCGGTGGAGGCACGGTTCATCCGTGCGGCCTGGCCGGGTGGTGCGAACTCCCGCCCCAGCGCGAGGGCGTTGAGACGGTAGTGGCCGAGGGCGGTCTCGTCCGTGCGGAACTCCGCGTACGGCTTGCTCTCCGGCTCGATCTCCAGGTCGCAGCCGGTGGCGAGGGCCCCCGCCTCGAAAGCCCGCATGACGCGCGGCTCCAGCTCGGCCAGTTCGGCGAGCGTCTCGGCCCTGACGTACCAGCGTCCGGTCGACCGTTCCGGGATGGCGTTCGGGGCGTCACCGGCGTGCGTCACCACGCCGTGCACGCGCGCCGAGGCGGGCAAGTGCTGCCGCAGCAGTCCGATGGCGACCTGGGCCACGGTGAAGGCGTCGGCCGCGTTGATCCCTGTCTCCGGATAGGCGGCCGCGTGCGCGGACTTCCCGGTGTAGGAGATCCTCGAGTGGCTGACCGCGAACGGGCGGGCTTCGGCGACGTCGACCGGCGCCGGGTGCACCATCATCGCGAGGTCGACCCCAGTGAAGGCACCTCGGTCCAGCATCTCGATCTTGCCGCCGCCGCCCTCCTCGGCCGGGGTGCCGTAGACCTCCACAGTGAGGCCGGCGTCGTCGGCGACGGCGGCCAGACCCAGCGCGGCGCCGACGGAGCTCGCCGCGATGAGGTTGTGCCCGCACGCGTGACCGAGGCCGGGCAGCGCGTCGTACTCGGCGCACAACGCGATCCGGAAGGGCCCGCTGCCGAACCGGGCGAGGAAGGCCGTGTCCAGGCCCAGGTAGGACGAGATGACGTCGAATCCGGCGCGGTCCAGCAACTCCGGTACGGCGGCGGCAGCCCGGTGCTCCTCCCAGGCGGTCTCCGGGTCGGCGTGCAGCCGCTCGGAGAGCCCGATCAGTTCCTCGGCATGACGGTCGACCGTCTTGCGGGCGGCCTCTTTCACCGCGCTCATCACAGGTCTCCCGGGACGCCGTACGCAGGGGAGGCAGCGGGATCGAGACCGCGCCGCACGTAGTCGTCCCGCTGGGGCAGCCAGACGTCGAGGAGATCGCCGAGCCTGTCCACGGGGTCCTCGGCCCAGTCCACCCGCAGGTCGGTCACCCGCCAGCCCACCTCCGCGACGACCGCCACACCCGCGGAGTACACCGGCCCCTCCTCACCACCGGCCGCGACGGCGGCCTTCATCGCGGTGAGCAGCCGCTCCTCCAACTCGCCCGTGCCAGCGGCGTACGCGTCAAGGAGGACGCCGGGGATGTGCTCGCCGGACAGCAAGTTGCCGGCCGCCACCGCACCGTCCGCACTGGCCCAGGCGTGCTTGCCCAAGGTGTGCGCACCGCTGTGGGCGAACCCGGGCCCGGAGCGCCCCAGCACGGTCAACTGGCGGTAGGCGATGGTGTTCGCGTTCCGCGCCGCACCGATCACGTCGGCCAGGGCGCGTTCCGGGTCGCCGTGGTCCGCCAGCCGCTCCAGGAGGCTGGTGCCCAGCGTGGGGTCGGTGATGTTCTGCGAGGTCGCCGCGCCGATGCCGGGCCGGAGATGGGTGACCCGCGCGGCGACCGCCGGACTCGAGGAGCTGGCTGCGATGCCGAACCGCTCTCCGTCGCGGACCACCAGGGAGAACGTCATGCCCGGTCCCCCTCGGGGATCACGGCGATGGCGTCGATCTCGCACAGCCACTCCGGGCGGGCCAGGGCCGACACCACCAGGCCGGTGGAGATCGGGTGGACGCCCTTGGTCCAGCGGCCCACGGTGCGGTACACCGCCTCGCGATAACGCGGGTCGATCAGGTAGATGGTCAGCTTGACCAGGTGCTCCATCCGGCTGCCCGCCTCTTCGAGCAGCGTCTTGATGTTCGCCATGGCCTGCTCGGCCTGGGCCTCGGCGTTGCCGATGCCCACGGACTCGCTGGTGGCGAGGTCCTGGCCGATCTGGCCGCGGACGTACACCGTGTTGCCGGCCACGACGGCCTGGCAGAGGTCGTTGTCGAGGCTCTGCTCGGGATAGGTGTCGCGCGTGTTGAACGGCCGGATCCGGGTGTGCCCGCCGGCCACGATCGGCGCCTTCGGCTCGCGGTCCTCGTTCGTGGAGGTCATCGCCCGCTCCTCAGTTCTTCCGGGTCGCCCGTGCGGCGACGGACTGGTCGGTGGTGCCGTACGCGAGGTATCCGCGCCGGGTCGCGATGTGGTCGGCGACGTACCGGGCGTCGTGCCAGACGCCCCAGATGAAGCTGGAACCGCGACGGGACAGCCAGGGCAGGCCCAGGAAGTAGACGCCGGGCTCGGAGGACACCCCGCGGCGCTGGTTCGGCCGGCCCTTCTCGTCGAACGCGTCGACGTCCAGCCAGCTGTAGTCGGTGGCGAAGCCCGTGGCCCAGACGATCGAGGTGACGCCGGCCTCGGCCAGGTCGAGCTCCAGGCGGGGGTCGGTCACGCAGTGCGGGTCCGGCCCGAGGACGTGCGCCTGCGGCTCCTCGGGGAGGTCGACTCCGTTGCGGTCGATGTACGCGTCGGCGGCCCGGAGGAGTTCGAGGTATGTGGCGTCGCCGAGCGCGATGTTGGTGGCGAGGTCCGGCGCGAAGCGCAGTATGCCGTCACCGTAGGAAGCGGTCAGGCCGACGAGTTCGATGCCTGTGTCGGCCAGGGCGCGGAAGTCCACGGTGTGGCCGCCGCGGGCGCCGCTGACCGCGATGGTGACATGCTCGGCTCCCTGGGCGGGCGTCTCCGCGTCCCAGAGCCCGAGCACGCCGAGCCACCAGCAGAAGTCACGTCCGCGGTACGCGCGGGGAGGACGGTCGTGCGGGCCGACGGAGAGGAAGACCCGGCGACCGGACCGGCGCAGCTCGTCTGCGATCTGGACACCAGAAGAACCCGCGCCGACCACGAGGACCGCGCCTGCGGGGAGTTGGCCCGGGTGGCGGTATCCGCTGGAGTGGATCTGCACGGGTACCGCACCGTCGGGGACGATGGGCGGAATCACGGGCCGCTGGAAGGGGCCGGTCGCGGCCACGACGAAGCGTGCGTCGATGGGGCCTTCCGACGTCTCGACCCGGAAGCCGGGTCGGCCGGTGTGCTTGTGCACCGAGGTCACCTCCACACCGCACCTGATCGGAGCGCCGATCTTCTCGGCGTACGCGACGAAGTAGTCGGCAACCTGTTCCTTCGAAGCGAAGGCGTCGGGGGCGATGTCGGGGAACTCCATCCCCGGGAACCGGTCGTGCCAGGCGGGTCCGTTCGCGACCAGCGAGTCCCACCGCTGCGAGCGCCATCGCTCGGCTATCCGGTGCCGCTCCAGGACGATGTGCGGTATGCCGAGGGCTCCCAGGTGCTCACTCATCGCGACGCCTGCCTGACCGGCTCCGACGACGACCACCTCGGTCTCTTCACTCGGCATGTCAGCCTCCCCTCGGGCGGCAACCCGTCTCGGTGTCGCGGTGCGGCCGCACGAAACATCCTCGATCGCGCGTAGAGTTCTGTCGAACAGATGTTTTCGCGATAGGTGATCTGATTTGTAGATGCGAGGGGCAAGCGGCATGACGGCACCGGTCGGTTTCACGCTCGTTCAGCTGCGCTACTTCGTCGTCGCGGCGGAGTCGGGCTCCATGACCGCCGCCGCGGAGCAGCTGCACATCGCCCAGTCCGCGGTCTCCACGGCCGTCTCCAACCTGGAGCGCGACCTGCAGGTGCAGTTGTTCATCCGTCGGCGGGCCAAGGGGCTGACCCTCACGTCGGCGGGGGAGCGGATGCTCCATCAGGCGCGGGAACTGCTCGGCCACGCCCGTGAAGTGGCCGAGGAGGCGCGCGGCACGGGCGCCTCGCTGACCGGCACGGTGAGCCTGGGCTGTTTCCTGACACTGGCCCCGACCCTGCTGCCCCCGCTGTTCACCGTGTGCGCGGAACGTCACCCGGACCTCGAGGTGTCCGTGCTGGAGGCCGAGGCCGAGGAACTCGCGTCGGCACTGCAGGGCGGGCGGATCGACTTCGCCCTCACCTACGACCTCGGACTCGACGGCGAGTTCGTCCGTGAGCCCCTCGCCGCAGCCCCGGCCTACGCGATCGTCGCGCCGGAGCACCGGCTGGCCGATCGTGGTGCTGTCGACCTCGCGGAGCTGGCGGACGACCCTCTGGTGCTCCTCGACCTGCCGCACAGCCGCGACTACTTCCGGTCCCTCGTCGGCGCGACCGGAACCAGCCCGGACGTGCGCTACCGCACGCGCAGTTACGAGACCGTGCGCTCCCTGGTCGCTCAGGGCCACGGCTACTCGGTGCTCAATCAGCGCCCCGCCACCGATCAGACCTATGCGGGCGGCGCCGTGGTCTGTCTGGACCTGACCAACGACTACCCACCCCTGGAGGTGGTGCTCGCCCGTCTCGACGGGGTTCGGCAGTCCGCGCGGGCGCGAGCGCTGATGGAGGTGGTGCGCGATGTCGTGGCGGGCGCCGGTCGCCATTGAGCGCTGTGCATAGATGATCTCGTCCGGCAGTTCGGTGTTCCCGCGAGGGCCTCCACCTGGCCGCGGGACAGGAAGAGGATGTGCTCCGGCATGTGCTCTCGCTTCCTCGTCAGGGTGCGCCGCGTCGGCGCCCCGCGCCGTACCTGCGGCGCACGGACGGCGCGGCGACCGGTCCCGGGTCCGCGTCCGTGTCCGAGGCGTCGGGCGAGACTGTGGCGCCGAGTGCCACGCCGCCCGCGACCAGCAGGCTTCCCACCAGCTGTCCGACGCCGAACGTTCCCGTACCCACCAGAGGGGCCGTCAGCGCTGCCGAGACCGGGATCAGCCCGGACAGCAGGGCCATTCCCACCGCTCCGATCCGGTGGATGGCCCCGAACCACAGCACGATTCCGACGACCGTCACGGCGACGATCTGCCACGCCAGTGCTGCCGTCTCCGCTCCGTCGGGCATCCGCACCCATGCTCGGCCGTCCACGGCCGATCCCAGCACCGCCGCCTCCACCGAGGCGATCGCGCAGGCGCAGGTGGTGAGGAGCAACGGTCCCAGGACCCTGAGCACCGGTACCACGAACAGGGCCATGACCACCTCCCCGGACATCGCCACCAGGGACCAGACCAGGCCGACTGCGTCCGTCCGCCCCAGCCCCTGGACCACCGCCGCCCCGGCCGCCACCACCAGCGCTCCGCCGACCACGCGGCGGGAGGGACGCCCGGACTCCATCAGCGGCGCCAGGATCGCCACCACGACCGGCGTACACCCCACGACGACGCCCGGAACGGCCGGCTCCGCCGTGCGCTCGGCGCAGAGCACCGCCACGTTGAAGCCGACCAGGCCCGCCGCCGTCACCCCGGTGAGCCGCACCCACAGCCGTGGGGTCAGCCGCCGGACCGGTGCCCGGTTGCGCCGCACACAGAACACGGCGAGCAACAAGAACCCCAGGGCGTAGCGGACCGCCTGCCCGCCCAGGAACGGATAGTGCGCCATCTTGCTGCTCGCCACGAAGGAGACGCCGACCAGGACGGCGGAGACGGCACCCATCAGCACGCCGAGTCGGTGCGCTCGCGTCATGGACGGCATCTCCTTCACGCGAGCGCCTCCCTCAGCCGCCGAGATACGCCTTGACGATCTCCTCGTCCTCGGCCAACTCGCCTGCGGGCCCGTGAAGTTTCAGCGCACCGGACTCCAGGACGTAGGCGCGGTCCGCGACTTCGAGGGCGGCCAGCGCGTTCTGTTCCACCAGCAGGACCGTGGTGCCCTGCTCGCGGATCCTGACGATGGTTTCGAAGATGACGTCGACGAGCACCGGGGCGAGGCCCATGGAAGGCTCGTCGAGCAGGAGCAGTCGCGGCTTCGCCATCATCGCCCGTCCGACGGCGAGCATCTGCTGCTCACCGCCGGACATGGTGCCGGCCTGCTGGTGGAGGCGTTCCCGCAGCCGGGGGAAGAGTTCCAGGATCCTCTCCCGGTCCTCGGCGATCCCTTCTTTGTCCTTGCGCAGGAACGCGCCCATGTCGAGGTTCTCGTCGACGGTCATCCGGGGGAAGATGCGCCGGCCCTCCGGGGAGTGGGCGATGCCACGTCGGACGACTTCGTGATCGGGCACGCCGTTGAGCTGGCGGCCCTGGAAGGTCATCGTGCCGCCCCGGACGGGCAGCAGGCCCGAGATCGCCCGCAGGGTGGTGGACTTGCCCGCGCCGTTCGAACCGATCAGAGTGACGATCTCGCCCGGGTAGACGGTGAGCGAGAGGCCCTTCACCGCGGCGATGTTGCCGTAGTAGACGTGGATCTCGTCGAGTTCGAGCATCGGTTCACGCGTGTCGATCACGCCGCCTGCGCCGCTCATGTGGTCTTGCCCCTTCCGGACTTGCCGAGGTACGCCTCGATGACCCGGGTGTCGGACCTGATGTCGTCCGGGCCGCCCTCGGCGATCTTCTCTCCCCTGTCGAGCACGGTGATCCGGTCGGAGACCTGCATGACGACGCTCATGTCGTGCTCGATGAGCAGCACCGAGAGATCCTTCTCGGCCCGCACGCGCTGGACGAACTCGGCGAACCGGCCCGACTCCTGGGGGTTCATGCCGGCGCTCGGCTCGTCCAGGAGCAGGACCGTCGGGTCGAGTGCGAGCGCCCGTGCGACCTCCAGCCGCCGCTGGTCGCCGTAGGACAGATTGCGTGCGTACTCGCCCGCGACCTTGCCGATGCCGACGAAGTCCAGCAACTCCCGCGCGGTGTCCTGGGCTTGTTTCTCCTCGCGGCGCTGCCGTCGGGTGCGCACGATCGTGTGGAAGGGTCCCGACTTCAGCTTGGAGTGCATGGCGACCTTGATGTTCTCCTCGGCCGTCATCAGTCCGAAGAGCCGGATGTTCTGGAACGTACGGGCCATGCCGAGGGCGGCGATCCGGTGCGGTACGAGATTGGTGATGTCCTTGTCGCCCAGGACCACCCGTCCGCTGGTCGCCCGGTACAGGCCCGTCAGTACGTTGAAGAACGTCGTCTTGCCCGCGCCGTTGGGCCCGATCAGGCTCACCACGGACTGCTCCGGGATGGTGAAGCTGACGTCGTTGACGGCGACGAGGCCGCCGAACTTCACGGTGATGCGGTCGGCGTGCAGTTTCACGCCGGTGAGGGCGTCCTGCGGTGGCGTCGGTGAGGTCGTCGTCATGCCTTTTCCCCCAGTCCGTCGGCCACAACGGTCTTCTCCGGCCCGTCGGCCACGGCGGTCTCCTGCGATGCTTGGGACACGACGGTCTGCAGCGGCTCGTCCAACTCGGGGGCGGGCGCCTCCATGTCGGCGTGCAGTGACTCCATGTCGGTCCGGCTGGGTTCGTGCAGCACCAGCCTGGTCCGCGACTCGGGCAGGATGCCCTCGCGGCGGAACAGCATCATCAGCACGAGGATGCCGCCGAACAGCAGGTAGTTGTACGACGGGAAGTTGATGTTCGTCCCGAACTGCTCGTTGAAGGACGTCCCGAACTGGGGCAGGCCGGTCGAGTTGACCCAGGCGAGGACGAGGGCGCCGAGCATGACCCCCCAGACGTTGCCCATGCCGCCGAGCACGACCATCGCCAGCAGGGTGATGGAGATCGAGAAGTTGAACCGGTCGGGCAGGACGCCTCCGACATGCGTGGCGAAGGCGACGCCCGCCAGGCCTCCCGCCACCGCGCCGACGGCATAGGCCGAGAGCTTGGTGCGCATGAGCGGCACGCCCATCATGCTCGCGGCGAGCTCGTCCTCACGGATGGCCAGCCAGGCGCGGCCGAGCCGGCCCTCGCGCAGCCGCAGTGAGATGAAGACGACGACGGCGGCGATCCCCACGAAGATCAGGTACTTCCACACCAGGTCGAACGGTCCGAGTCTGGCGGAGCCGACGCCGATCGGGTCGACCGGGGTGATGCCCTTGGTGCCGTTCGTCAGGTTGAAGCCGCCGATGTCGTCGCCGTTGGTGAAGACCTGCGGGATGATCTCGCCGAAACCGAGCGTCACCAGCGCGAGGTAGTCGCTCTTCAGCCGGAGGGTGGGCGCGCCGATGATCACGCCCCACAGTGCGCAGAACGCACCGGCGACGAGGAGCACCAGCCAGAAACTGACGTGGATACCCGGGACGGTGCCCAGAGATCCGCCGAAGACATGGACGTTGACCTGGTAGAAGAAGCTGGACATCAGCCAGCCGGCGGTGTAGCCGCCCAGCGCCCAGAAGGCGACGAAGCCCAGGTCCAGCAGACCGGCGTACCCGACCACGATGTTCAGACCGAGCGCGCAGATCACCCAGACCAGCGCCTCGTTGACCGAGGTGAGCGGCAGCCAGTTGCGGAAGAACGTCTGGCCGTCGGGACCCAGGTTCGGGATCACGTAGTAGTACGCCAGGAACACCAGGAGCGCAGCCGCGGTGTACCCGAGCGGCCAGCGCATACGGTGCGGTACGGCCAGGCCCGGCTTCCGCCGTGCCCGGCTCGGAGCCTCGGAAGCCATGGCTACACCTTCTCCGTGGTCGGTCGGCCCAGCAGGCCTTCGGGTTTGAAGACCATCAGCAGGATGAGGATGGTGAAGACGACACTCTGGGACCACCGCTGTCCGAACCCGTAGGGCAGACCGTCGTTGAAACCCTGGATGACGCCGATGAGCAGCCCGCCCAGCACGGCGCCGGTGATGTTGCCGATGCCGCCGAGGACCGCGGAGGTGAAGGCGATGAGTCCCATCTGGTACCCCAGGTTGTACGCCGTGGTGCCCACGACCTGCTGGTACATGACGCCCGCGGTACCGGCCAGCGCCCCGCCGAGCAGGAACGTGAAGGAGATGGTCCGGTTCACGTTGACGCCCATCAGCCGGGCGGCGTCCTGGTCCTGGGCCACGGCCCGCATCGCCTTGCCCTGCCTGGTGCTGGTGACCACCCACCTCAGCAGCAGCAGGACCGGCACGGTCACCGCGACGACGGCCAGCAGGCTGTAGTCGACCCTGAAGCCACCGATCCCGAAGTCCCCTTCGGGGAGAACGGAAGGCCATTGCTTGGGCGTCGAGCCGTTCCACTTCAGGCCGACGAACTGCAGCATGAAGCTCATGCCGACCGCGGTGATCAGCGGGGCGAGCTTGGGAGCCCTCCGCAGGCGCCGGTAGGCCACGAACTCCAGGGTCACGTTGACGCCGCCGCAGAAGGCCATGGTGGCGACGAGCGTGACGAGGAAGAGCACCCAGCCGAGGAGGTTCGACTGGTCCGCGCCCATGACCGTGGTCAGCAGAAACCCGCTGAAGAGGGCTCCGAGCATGAACAGGTCGCCGTGAGCGAAGTTGATCAGCTCGATGATGCCGTAGACGAGGGTGTACCCGAGCGCTATGAGCGCGTAGAGCATCCCGTTGCTGAATCCCTCGGCGCCCGCCGAGAAGAACTGTGACGGTGAGTGGATCAGGTTGACGGCCAGCCAGACGACGACGCCCAGCAGGATGACGTACGTGGCATAGCGTTGGAAGACCGCCTTGCGGTCGATCGTGGAGGGCGCCACGACGCTGGTGGCAGTTGCTGCCATGAAGGTCCTCGCGAGGGGTTGGGCTGACGATGTGGAGGGCCGGCCGCGAAGCCGGTCGGGGGCGGGCGGCACCCGGTCGGATGCCGCCCGCCCCGCGGGCCTCAGGTCAGCTGGTGACGGGCCACGGCTTCAGGAAGTTCTCGGTGTTGTTCTTGACGTTGATCACCGAGATGTCCAGGACGTCGACGTCACCGGTCTTCGGGGAGATGGTGAGCTTCTTGCCGACGGCCGAGACGTCGGCCGGGATGGTGATCCCGCTGCCCGAGAACACCTGATCCCGGATGCCCTTGCGGGTCCCGTCGGATCCCTCGATCGCCTTCAGCATCACCTGAAGGGCCTCCACCCCGTAGAGGGCGTAACCGGTGGCCGGATCGGAGCCGTACTTCTTCTTGTAGGCGTCGAGCAGCTTCGCGCCGGCGCCGCCCTGCTTGCGCAGGGTCGTGGTGGTCAGGCCCGCGAAGGTGAGGTACGAGCCCTGCGCCTGCGCCAGCTTGTCGAAGTCCGGGTAACCGCTGAAGCCGTCGGGAGCGATGAGCTTCACCTTGGAGTTGTCACCGAGGACCTTGACCTTGTCCTTGACCAACTGGCCGCCGTTGTTGTCGAAGATGCCGCCGAGGTACACGCAGTCCGGGTTCGTCGCCTTGATGCTGGTGAACAGCGCTGTGTAGTTGGGCTGCTTGAGGTCCCAGGCCTGGTTGCCCAGTACCTGGATGCCCTGCTTCTTCGCCTCGTCCGCGAACGCCTTGGAAACTCCCTGACCGTAGGTCTGGTTGTCATTGAGGACGTAGCACTTCTTGACGCCGAGGTCCTTGGCGGCGAACTGGGCTCCCGCCGCGCCCTGGTAGTCGTCGGTCGCAATGACACGCGCGTAATTGCGCTTTCCGGTCGGGTAATACTTCTCCGGCTCGCCCGGGTCCCAGGCCTTTGTCAGACCGGGGTTGGTGTTCGCGTGGGACACCATCAGCATGGGGCCGTTCGGGTCCTGGTTCAGAACCGGTACCTCGATCTTCGCGCAGCCGGAGTTGTAGGTGCCCATGACCGCGACCTCTTCGGTGTTGGCCACGTGGTCCTGCGCGTTCTTGGCGCATGTCGCGTCGTCCCAGGCGCCCTTGGCGGCCGTCGAGTCGTCGTAGACCTTCAGCTTCACCTTGAACTTTCCGGCTTTGCCGCCTATCTGGTTCAGGTAGAGCTGCATCGCGTTGACCGTCGACTCGGACGCGTCCTTCGACGCTCCCTGGAGCGGCAGGTCCACACCGATGACGAGCGTGCTTCCGCCCGACGAGCTGTCGTCCGAGCTGCCCGAGGCATTGCCTCCGCAGGCGCTCACTGCGAGCCCGGTCACCGCGACCATGGCGAAAATCTTGGCTGATCTGGACATCCCACTCCTCATCACCGCAGGTAGGGTGGAATTTGGAGTGCCAGTGTTACGGGAGAACACCTTCCATTGTTCTCATTGTGTTTCGGAATTGAACTGTGACCGTACTGCGAAGTAAGCAGAAGGCACGCCAAGGAAGCGGCCCAGTACACGGATTGGGCCGCTTTGGTCCCGCCAGCCACCTGGCAGTACTGAATTCGCGCTACGCAGCTGTCAATGCTGCCGAAATACTGTCCGCGACCCGGATAACGAGTAGTTTCGCGGCGGCGACTCGGCGGCGACTTCGCGGCGCCTCACGTGAGGGGAGGAGCTGAGCAGTTCGTCGAGCGCCTCGAACCTCCCGTGGTCCCATGCGCGGCCTGCCCAGCTTGTATGGCAGAGGACAGTAGGGAATCGGCCTAAAGCTGTCAATCCTTGATATCCCTCTTCCCACCCCTCTCCGTTGCCGTGGCACAGCCCGAGAATGAGGGGTGCCGGATGGTCAGGACCGCACCCCGGCATCGGTCCATTCCGGCCGCCGGATGCCGTGCAGATTGCGGTAGGCGGCCCGGGCCGGCGGGGTCCAGCCGTCCAGCAGGGCGGGGTCTGGGCGGTAGACCTCGACGCCGAGGGGGTGGCAGACGTCCAGGGGGTCGCGGGCGTCCGGGCCCCACAGCGGCACGGACAGGTCACCGCCGGGGCACGTGGACAGGGCGCACAGCAGGTCGGTCTCGGCGAAGAACTCGAAGTAGTCGCCCTCGCGCGCGGGGCAGTCCTTCATGAAGTACTGGTCGTCGGCGTTGAGCCCGGTGCACTGGAAGACGTTCAGCACGTCGTGCACGTCGAACTCGGTGAGGCCGTACGGCAGGACGGCCCGGACCAGGTTCGAGTGGCAGTGGAAGTCGAAGTCCTCGCCGGTGAGCATCCGGTTGACGTACGGGTCGCAGCGCGTGCCCAGCAGGTCGTGCACGCGGCCGCCGTCGGCGTCGGCACCGTAGTCGGCAAGACTGTCGGCGGTGACCGTGAACAGGGGCCGCAGGAAAGGCAGGTTGGACCACACCCGGTCGTACGTGGAGATGTGCGCCCGCTGGAGCTGGCGGGTCCGGGCGGCCCACATGCGTTCGCGCGGATCGTGGAGGTTCCACACGTTGAGGTCACCGACCTGCGGTCCCTCGATGGTGACGATGCGACAAAGGTGACCCTGGGGAACGGTCCAGGCGCGGCCGGAGCGGATCGGTATCTCGAAGGCCTCCACCGGTTCGTGGCGTACGCCCGCGAAGCGGTCGTAGAAGTCCCGGTCGACGTCGAGGGCGCCGCCCTCGGTCGCCCGGTAGGCGGCTGCGGCCTTGGACGGCTGCGAGGTCATGGTGGAGTGCCTTTCGTCCGGGAGTCCGCGCGCACGGCGTCCAGCACCTGGCGTTCGGAGTCGTCGAGGTAGAGCCTCAGGGCATCCTTCGCGTCCTGGCGGCGGCCGCCACGTACGAGATCGCAGATTTCGCGATCACGGGCCACCCATGGCGCCTGGTATGCCGCCTCGTCGGCCATGACGGCGAAGGCCAGCCTGAGTTGGGCGACGATGACGCGGAAGAACGCGTCCATGCGGTGGCTGCCCAGCAGGGCAACCAGGGCCTGATGGAAGCGCAGGGAGGACGTGCCGACTTCGTTCCATGCCTCGGCGGTGACCGCGGCCTCCGACGCAGCCACCGTCGCCTCCAGCGCGTCGAGCAACGGCTCGGCTGCGAACGGGCTTTCATCGACGGCGGCGAGCTCGATGGCGCGGCGGGCGATGAAGATGTCCCGCACGTCCGTCGCCGAGAGCGTCGTCACCGCCGTGCCCTTGTGCAGGCGCTGCACCACCAGGCCCTCGTCGTGCAGGGTGCGGAGAGCTTCCCGCAGCGTGTTCCGCGACACCCCGAACTCGGCTGCCAGCGCCACGTCCCGCAGGGGCGTGCCGGGCGGCAGCCGCCCCGCGACGATTCGCTCGCGCAAGGCGTCGGCCACCTCGGCGAAGCGGCCGACGCCTGTGATGGTCTGCGACATGGCGGCAAGGTAGCACAGAAATGTTGAACAATAACTATGGCGTTACACGGCGGATACCGCCGTTGGACACCCTGTACATCACCCGATTGTTGAACACTTTCGGGACGAGACTGCGCCGCTGGACAGGAGTGCTGCATGCCCGACCCGATCCGCCCCGTGTCCGGCACCGACGTCCCCCGCTTCGCCGGATCCGGATCCTTCGCCCGGCTGCCCGAGATCGACCGGGTCGGCGACTACGACGTGGCCGTGCTCGGAGTCCCCTTCGACGCCGGCACCTCGTATCGCCCCGGTGCCCGGTTCGGCCCCATGGCCGTGCGCCAGGCGTCCCGCCATCTCCGCCCCGGACACCACGTCGAGTTGGACACCGCGCCCTTCGACCGGATCCAGGTCGTCGACGCGGGCGACGTCCCGGTCACACCCTTCTCCATCGACACGGCCCTCGGTCAGATCGAACAGCACGCCCGGGAGGTCGGGCACAGCGGGCGCAGAGTGCTGGCGATCGGCGGCGACCACACCGTCGCGCTGCCGATGCTGCGCTCGGTGGTACGCGAGCACGGGCCGGTCGCGTTGATCCACTTCGACGCGCACCTGGACACGTGGGACACGTACTTCGACGCCCCGACGACGCACGGTACCGTCCTGCGCCGCGCCTTCGAGGAAGGGCTGCTGGTCGAGGACCACTCCATCCATGTGGGGATTCGGGGCCCGCTGTACGAGCGGGCGGACATGGACGAGGACAAGCGTCTCGGCTTTCGCACCATCCGGGCGAGCGACCTCGACGACCTCGGCGCCGCCGGTACGATCCAGGCCGTCACGGAACGGGTCGACGACCTGCCGGTGTATCTGTCCATCGACATCGACGTACTGGACCCGGCCTTCGCCCCCGGTACGGGCACCCCGGAGTCGGGCGGCCTGACCAGCCGCGAACTGCTGCGTGTGCTGCGCGGACTCACGGACGTGCACCTCGTCGGCGCCGACGTGGTGGAGGTGGCCCCGGCGTACGACCACGCCGAGATCACGTCGATCGCCGCGGCAACGGTCCTGTTCGACATCATCTGCCTCATGTCCCGCAAGTAGGAAGGCACGAACCCACGCTCCTGCATGACGAGGGGTGCCCGGTCGTCGCCTGTTCGTCCAGCAGGGCGTTGGTGATCCTGTGGGTTGGTGATCCTGTGGGCCACAGCTCGCCGTCGCCGAGCGGGTCGTGCGCCGGCTGACCGAGCAGGCGCACGTCGAAAACGGAGCAGAAGGCGCCGTCCCGGGCCGCCGGGCAGGTGGAGGGCCGTATGGCGCTGCCCGTCCGGCACGATTCCCGGGAACGGCTTCCGGACGCTGTGGATCGGCCGACTGCGTCCGGTACCGGCACGCGGTGCGCGCCACGCGGCGACGTACCTCGGAAAGCAACCCGGGGAAACTGACCGAGTGGCTCCGCAACAAGGAGGAGGCGCTCAAGCCGACCACATTCGCCCGTCACCGCGACTACGACCGCTCCGACCTCATCCCCGCCTTCGAACGCCTCGCCCTCCAGGACCTACGACCGCGGCACCTCGTCGCCTGGCAGGACGCCCACGAGGTATTGCCACGGCATTGCCCTCAGGCGTGGAGCGGCAAGTACAGCTCGGCGGGCTTGCTGCAAGAACGCGCACGCCGACGAGGTATTGCCACGGCATTGGTGTTACTGACGTTGTTGCCGTGATGTCGTGGGGGTGAGGCCGGTTTCCTTGAGGCAGCCGTCGATGAGGTTGCTGCGGTACTGAATCTGCCGGAGCCC
>NZ_JBIAUY010000018.1:0-120257 GCF_042893475.1 Streptomyces sp. NPDC001604
TCTCCACCCTCGAACGCGGGATCCGCCGAGACGACGACCTCGCCCACGCCTACCGCAACTGGCTCCAAGCCGCTTGACGGGCAATAGGAGCATCAATCCCCCGGGCGGCCGTCACCGCACGGCGCCCCCGACGACCGTCGCCACCGTTCCGCGCACCGCCGCCGGGTCCGGTGGCCCCGCCTCCCGGTCGGCGAACAGGAGGTGTGCGGCGCCCAGCAGGGTGGCGGCGAGGAGGTTCACGTCCGCGTCCGCCGCGATACGGCCCAGGTCGCGTTCGGCGGCGAGATAGCCCGTGAACATCGCCGACGCCTCCGTCATGAGCGGGATGCCGCTGGAACCGGCCGCGCGCAGCCGGGCGCGGAGTTCGTCCCGGGTGATCACCAGGCCCACGACGGCGATCGCCACCGCGTCGAACAGGTCCGTCAGCGCCTCGGTGAGGTTGCCGGCGACCGTTCCCGTTCCGGCGGCCTCGCGGAGCGCCGCATCCAGGTCCGCCAGCCGGCGGATACGGTCCAGCACCAGCTCGGCCAGGAACGCGTCGAAGTCCGCGAAGTGCCGGTGCAGAACCCCTTTCGCGCAGCCCGCTTCCGCCGTCACCGCCCTGCTGGTCAGGGCGTTCGGCCCGGCGCGCAGCAGGATGCGCTCGGCGGCGTCGAAGAGCTGTTGGCGTGGGTCGCGGATGGCCACACCTGTCGGCATACCGCCTCCTGTCCCGGCACGAGTGGGCGCATACCCATTGGCGAGTGCCCATCGACGAGTGCACCCATTGACGAGTGGGCGCGTGCCCACTCATAGTGGGCGCATGCCCACTTTACCGTCTTCGACGTCCTCGTCCCTGCCGTCCTCGGCGGCCTCCCCGGCCCCTGCCGCCGGCAACCAGCCCCACCAGCGCCGGGACATCGCGGAGTCCTTCGGCGGCGACGCCGAGCGCTACGACCGGGCCCGGCCCCGCTACCCCGACGCCCTGGTGGCGCGGATCGTCGCCGCGAGCCCCGGCCCCGAGGTCCTCGACGTCGGCTGCGGCACCGGGATCGCCGCCCGGCAGTTCACCGCCGCCGGGTGCGGAGTGCTCGGGGTCGAGCCCGACGCACGTATGGCCGAACTGGCCCGGCGCCTGGAACCCGGCGTGGCCGTGGACGTGGCGAGGTTCGAGGAATGGGAGCCGGGGGAGCGGCAGTTCGACGCCGTCGTCGCCGGGACCGCCTGGCACTGGATCGACCCCGTGGCCGGGGCCGCGAAGGCGGCGGCCGTCCTGCGGCCCGGCGGGGTGCTGTCCGTCTTCTGGAACGTGGCCCTGCTCCCGGCCGACCTGGCCGAAGCCGTCGCGGACGCCTGCGAACGCGTCATGCCAGACTCGCCGTTCGACTTCCGCGCGGCCCTCACCCGGCCCGCCACGGTCCCGTACCGGGCCATCCTCGACAAGGCAGCCGACGGGATCCGCACGGCCGGCGGCTTCGGCGGAACCGAGCAGTGGCGGTACGACTGGGAGTTCACCTACAGCCGTGCCGCCTGGCTGGACGTCATGCCCACCCAGGGCGCCTTCACCCGCCTCCCGGCCGCTGCGCTCGCCGAGGTCCTGGAGGCCGTCGGCAGCGCCATCGACGCGCGCGGCGGCAGCATCGCCGTGCCGTACGCCACGATGGCCGTCACCGCGAAACGGACGTGAAGCACTCCTCCCCGCGGCCCTTCGCCGGACGGAAACAGGTGCGCAGGACGGTTCCGGGACGGGTCACCGTCATCGGGGTGTAGACGAAGTTGTCCGCGTCGACGTCGTTCTCGACCTCGGCGCCACGGACCCGGCCGCCCGCCGTCAGCTCGAGCCGGTCGCCGATCCGGGTGCCCCACATCCGGGCCCAACTCGTCCCGCACTCCTTGCTGTGGCGCACTTCCAGCCAGGCCCCGGTGGCCGTGTGACGTGTGGCGAGGGTGTCCGGTCTCGCGGCGCAGTACATGTCGATCGGGTTCTCGCCCTCGCAGGAAGAAGCCCGGCAGTGCGGCCCCGGAGTGGAGGTGACCACCGCGGTCGGCCGGGGTTCGTGGCCGTGGCGGGGCAGCAGGAGCAGCGCGACCGCCACGCCCCCGACGGCCACCGCACACACCGACGCCAGCACCGCCACCGTTGCCGCCCTCCGGTGACCACCGCCCTTCCCTGCCTCCACCGGCTCGGGAGGCGGCACGGGATCCGCGACCGGCGACGACGCCCGCCCCGCCTGCGTCGCCCGCCCGCTCCACTCCGACTCCGCGATCTCCCACAGCGCCAGACACCGGCCGTCCGGTTCCCCGGCCAGCCGGCACAGCTCCTGCACCGCCGTGCGCGGCGGCAGCGTCCTGCCGTTGAGGTAGCGCTCCCAGGACGACTTGCTGAACGCCGTCTTCGCCGCGAGAGCCGCCAGGCTCAGACCCGTGCGGCCTCTCAACTCCCGTAGCGTGGTGGCCAGTCGGGCCAGCTCCGGGTTCATCCCCGCAGGGCCTTCCAGGTGTGCGGGCCGACGACACCGTCCACGTCGAGCCGCGCCTGCCTCTGGAAGGCCTTGACCGCGCCCTGCGTCAGCGGGCCGAACATGCCGTCGATACCGCCCGGCGAGATACCCGCCCGGCGCAGCAGGCACTGCACCTCGGCCACCGCCGGCCCGGAGTCGCCGTACCCCACCGTGGCGTTCCGGGTACGGCTGTTGCCCGCGTACCAGCGGCCGTCGACCTGGTTCACCCGGCAGGTGTACGGCGGTGCCGACACCCCCGCGGTCAAGGTGACCGTGGTCGTCGTCTGCTCCGCCGCGCCGCTGTCGTGGTCCGTCAGCCGTATGGTCACCAGCACCGCCGACGACACGGCCAGCACCAGGGCCACCGCCCCAGCGACGAGCGCGACGCGCAACGACCGCGCACCCCCGCCGCCGGGCCCCGCCGACACGATCTCCGGCTCCGGTACGCCGGTTTCGCCGACCGCCGTCTCCGGTACGGCAGTTCCGCCGCGCGGGTTCCCCCAGGCCTCGGCGGCGACTTCGTGCAGGGCGAGCAGCCGGGTCGGGTCCTCGCCGCCGATCCGGGCCAGCGCCTCCACGGCTTCCCGCGGCGGCAGCGAACGCCCGCTCAGATACCGCTCCCACGACTTCGGGCTGTACCCCGTCCGCGCCGCCAGCTGACGCACGCTCAGCCCGCTGTGGTCCTTCAGCCGGCGCAGGCGCACCAGCAACTGCCGTACACGTGGATCGAGTTCTGCGGACAGCGCTTTCCAACGCGACATGGTGTGGTCCCCCCACGCGTTCATGAACAGCGGCCGTGGTCAGTGGCCCCTGTACCCCGAGCCGCATTCTGCACCAGCATCCCCAGGACCGCACCGGAACCTGCGCCCTGCACCCATACGCAATCGGCCACCACCCGTCGACAGCCGTCCCTGCGCGCCGTCGCCCCACCGCATGTCCCCGCAGGTCAACGGGCGGGACGTCCCGCGACGACGTCACTTCCGCGGCAACCGTGGCGGCCCCCGCCGCCCGCCCCGCAGTCTCGTCCCGGCACCACACACCACGATCCGAGAGGGACTCGCATGCGATCGAACGCCTTGGCCAGGACACTCGTCAGCGCCGCCGCCGTGGTCGGACTCGCCGCCGGCGGACTGGCCACCGCGGGCACCAGCTTCGCCGCGCCGGCGTCGGCCACGAGCGCGCACACCGTCACCATCAGGGCGACGAACAACTTCGGGCTGACCTCCGCGGAGGCCAAGAACGTCCAGAACTGGCTGCACACGTACTGGGGCTACAACGACGGCATCGACGGCCAGCTCGGCACCAACAGCTGGAAGGCGTTCCAGCGCTGCCTGCACACCTACTGGGGCTACAACGACACGATCGACGGAGACCCGGGCCCCAACACCATCAAGGCACTGCAGCGCCTGCTGAAGGACTCCTGGGGCTACACCGGCGCCATCGACGGCGACGCCGGATCGGGCACCAGGGCCGCGTTCAAGCGGTTCGCCAACGGCAGCTGACGCCCGCGCCCGAACGACCGCGGCCCGCCTCCTCCCGGCCGGGAGGAGGCGGGCCACGGCGCGTCGGCCGGTACGGGCCTCAGAGCCGCTCGGGCGTCCTGATACCCAGCAGCGCCATGCCCTGGTGCAGGGTGCGGGCCGTCAGGTCGCACAGGAACAGACGGTTCTCCACCTGCTCCGGCGTATCGGCCTTCAGCACCGGGCACTTGTCGTAGAACGACGTGTACAGCGAGGCCAGCTGGTACAGGTACGCGGCCAGCTTGTGCGGCGCGTACTCCGCGGCCGCCTCGAAGACCGTGTCCCCGAACGCGTCCAGGTGCAGACCCAGTGCCCGCTCCGCCGGGGCGAGTTCCAGCTCCGGGTGCGCGGCCGGCTTCGTCTCCCCGGCCTTGCGCAGGATCGACTGGATACGGGCGTACGCGTACTGCAGGTACACCGACGTGTCACCGTTCAGCGACACCATCTGGTCCAGGTCGAACTTGTAGTCCCGGTTGGGGGAAGTGGACAGGTCGGCGTACTTCACCGCGCCGATGCCCACCTGCGCGGCCCGCTCCTGGATCTCGTCCTCGGTGAGGTCCTGCGCCTTCTCCCGGACCACCTCGGCGGCCCGCTGCACCGCCTCGTCCAGCAGGTCCTCGAGCCGTACGGTCTCGCCCTCACGCGTCTTGAACGGCTTGCCGTCCGCGCCCAGCACCGTGCCGTAGCCCATGTTGTGCGCGGTGACGCCGTCGCTCAGCCAGCCGGCCCGCCGGGCCGTCTCGAAGACCATCTTGAAGTGCAGCGACTGCCGTACGTCCACGACGTACAGCAGCGTCGTCGCGTGCAGGTCCTGGACGCGGTTGCGGATCGCGGTCAGGTCGGAGGCCGCGTAGCCGAAGCCGCCGTCGGCCTTCTGCACGATCAGCGGGACCGGCTTGTCGTCCTTGCCCCGGATCTCGTCGAAGAACACGACGAGCGCGCCCTCGGAACGCACCGCGACGCCCATCTCCTCCAGGAGGCGGGCGGTCTCGGGCATGCCCTCGTTGTACGCGGACTCGCCGACGATCTCCTCGTCACGGATCACCATGTCCAGCTTCTCGAAGACCGAGTAGAAGTAGACCTTCGACTCGTCCACGAACTGCTGCCAGAGGTCGAGGGTCTCCTTGTCGCCCGACTGGAGGGCGACCACCCTCTTCCGGGCGCGCTCCTTGAACTCGTCGTCCGCGTCGAAGACCGCGCGCGAGGCCTTGTACACCCGGTTCAGGTTCGACATGGCCTGCTCGCCGTCGACGTCCTCGGCCGGGGCCAGCTCGCCGGGGTGCTCGAACAGGTACTGGATGAGCATGCCGAACTGGGTGCCCCAGTCGCCGATGTGGTGCCGGCCGATCGTCCGCTCGCCGGTGAAGTCGAGCATGCCGCGCAGCGCGTCACCGATGACCGCCGAGCGCAGATGGCCGACGTGCATCTCCTTCGCCACGTTCGGCTGGGCGTAGTCGACGACGGTGACGCCCGGGTTCTCCTTCAGCGGCACCCCGAGCCGGTCGCCGTCGGCGGCACGCGCCGCGAGCGTCTCCGTGATCGCCCGGTCCGAGATCGTGATGTTGAGGAAGCCGGGCCCGGAGACCTCGACGTCCTTGATCAGCCCCTCACCGGTGACGATGTGGGAGACGACCTGCGTCGCCAGCTCCCGCGGGTTCGCCTTCGCCTTCTTCGCCAGCGCCAGGATCCCGTTGGCCTGGAAGTCGGCCCGGTCACTGCGTCGCAGCAGCGGGTCCGCGCCCGCACCGGCCTCGGGGAGGGCGGTGACCAGGGCGTCGGCGAGACGCTGGTGGACGGAGGACGTGAGGGACGTGACCGAGGCCATGGAGTGGATGCCGTTCCGCTCGTAGGAGTACGAAAACGCCTCCAGTGTCCCACGGGGGCGGACGGGCGGTCTCCCGCATTACCGCCCGCCCCCGGGCGGCGCGTCAGGCCGTGGGCGCCAGCGCCACGGCCGCGAGGGCCGGGGCGGACTCGGTGCCGTCCGCGTACACGGCCGTCACACGGTAGTAGGCGGCGGTGCCGTACGGCGGGTTCTCGTCGCGGTACGCGTGAAACGCGTCCGAGTACGGGTTCGGCATCGTCCCCTCGGCGATCCGCTCGTACGAGCCCGTGGCGCGGTCCCAGCGGTAGACCCGGTAGCCGGTGGCACCGTCGACGGAGTCCCAGTTCAGGGCGGCGCCACCGGTGTTCTCCACCACGTCCAGGCCGGTCACCGGGGAGCCCGGCGCGGTCGGCTCGGCGGGCCGGGTGTCCTGCTCGGTCGCGAAGACGGTGACGGCCTCCGAGTAATTGTGCGAGCCGTCCACCACGCGCAGCTCCCAGCAGCGCTCCTCGCCGTCCGGCAGCCCCGAGGTGTCCTCGAAGGACGTGGCCCCGTCCGAGTACAGCGTGGTGCCGCCCCCGCAGGTGCGCACCCCGTCGACCATCTCGGGAGTGCCCGTGCGCAGCCAGTAGGCCCGCACGTCGGCGGTGGTCGAGGCGTCCCACCGCAGGGTCGTGCCCCACGGCTGCGGCGTGGCGGTGAAACCGGTCGGCACGGGCGGCGCCACGGTGTCCACGTACTGCACGGCCTTGAAGTCCGTCGAGGTCACGCCGTTCGCGGCCACGGCGAGCACGGTGATGTACCGGTCGGTCGAGCCGCCGAAGTCCGTGAGGACGCAGCGGTACTCGACGTACAGATCGGTACGGAAGATCTCCTCCGGTGCGCAGGCGCGCAGGGTGGTGCGGACCGTGGAGGCGCTGCTGCCGGAGTAGACCCGGAAGCCGCCGCTGTGGTCGTTGTCCGCCGCGACCCGGAAGCGCAGCTCCGGCCGGCCGTTCGCGTCCGGCTTCAGATAGACGGGCAGGGCGGGCGCCACCTGGCGCCGGGAGGCGATCGTCACCGGTGCGGAGCGGTGTCCGGCCGCGTCGAGGGCGTACACCGTGTAGGTGCGGGTGACGCCCGGCCGCGCCGTCGTGTCGTCGTACGCGGCGGCCGCGGCGGTGCCCAGGAGGACCGGTTCCGCGCCGCCGTCCGCACCGTAGACCTGCCAGCGCACGGCGTCGTCCGCCGGCACCGTCCAGGTCAGCGCGACCTTGTCGGTGTCCGCCTTCGCCGCGAGCCCCCGCACCGCGCCCGGCGCCGACACGTCCGGCGTGGTCACCGCGACCGGAGTGGTGCGCGCCGAGGTGTTCCCCGCGGCGTCGGTGGCCGTGGCCGCGTAGTAGTACGTCTGCTTCTCGGCGGCCGTCTCGTCGTACAGGTACTGCTCATCCGGCGTCTGCCGCAGGTCCAGGGCGGCGACCTTCGTGAACGGGCCCGCCGCCGCCGTGGCGCGCCACAGCGTGAAGACGGGGCCGTCGGACGGCTGTACCTGGCCCAGCCAGACGTTCACGCGCGGGATCGTCGTGGCGCCGGTCACCGACACGGAGACGTCGGAGGCGTTCACGGCCGGGGCCGCCGGTGCCGTCCGGTCCGGTGTGCTGACGTACGGGCCGCAGGCGGTGGCGCCGTAGTTCGTCCACTTGTCGACGGCCTGGACGCAGAACCGGTACTTCTGGCCGTCCTTCGGTGGGGTGTACACGGCGGTGGTGCCGGTGGTCGTCCAGGAGGCCACGCCGGACGCGGGGGTCTCCACCCGCACCCGGTACTGGGAGATGTCCAGCTCCCGGTTCTTCTTCCAGGCGGCGCTCGCCCTGCCGGTCGCCGCGTCGTACGTGGTGGTGATGCCTGTCGGGGCCAGCGGCGGCTTGCTGTCGGAGGAGGCGGGCCAGGTGAACTTCACCCGGGACAGGCCCGTCCAGTTCACGTGGTCGACGCGCACGGTGTGGCTGCCCGAGCCGATGCAGAACATGCCCGGGACGCTGTTGCCGGAGTCACCGGTGTTGCTCCACTTGTTCACCTTCCGCACCCCGTCCACGTACAGCCGCAGGCCGTCCGTGCCGGACAGACGGTAGGTGAAACAACCGCCGGAACCGAAGTCACGGGTCAGCGACCAGCGGACACCGAAAGAGTTCGTGGGCATCCCGGAGAACGGAGCGCCCGACCAGGACTGGTCGATCGTGGTGTCGCAGTCCGTCTTCTTCGGCGTGCCGGAGAACGAGGTGTTCGTGTAGAAGGTGCGCTTGAACGTGGTGTCGCCGCAGGTCGTGGCCGCCTCGGCGGCGGGTGCCGCGAGGAGGACGCAGGCCGTCGGCAAGGTCATCGCGAGTCCGGCCGCCCCCACGCGCAGCCCGGCCCGGAATCTGTCTGTGATCACGGCAAGAGGACTGCCGTGGGGCCCCTGGGGTTGTACGGCGACCCAATCCGTTTCCGGCAGGGACAGGCGCGGGTGACAATGGGTGGCGGGTCCCGTCGGCGCAGGCGCACCGGCACGGCCCCGAGGACGTGTCTCCATGGCGTACCAGAACAAATAGGAAGAAGGACGTGCCGATCGTGGCTCAGAGCACCGAGACCGCCGACTGGGTCTCCCGTTTCGCGGATGACGTCATCGAGGAGTCGGAGCGCCGGGCCCCCGGCAAACCTGTCGTCGTCGCGTCCGGCCTTTCGCCCTCGGGCCCGATCCACCTCGGCAACCTGCGCGAGGTGATGACCCCGCACCTCGTCGCCGACGAGATCCGGCGCCGCGGGTACCAGGTCCGGCACCTGATCTCCTGGGACGACTACGACCGCTACCGCAAGGTGCCGGCCGGTGTCGCCGGGGTCGACGAGACCTGGGCCGAGCACATCGGCAAGCCGCTGACGTCCGTGCCCGCCCCCAAGGGGTCCGCGCACCCCAACTGGGCCGAGCACTTCAAGGCCGCCATGATCGAGTCGCTCGCCGAGCTGGGCGTCGAGTTCGACGGGATCAGCCAGACCGCGCAGTACACCTCCGGCGTGTACCGCGAGCAGATCCTGCACGCGATCGCGCACCGCACGGAGATCGACGCGATCCTCGACCAGTACCGCACCAAGAAGGCCCCGGCGAAGCAGAAGCAGCAGAAGCCCGTCGACGAGGCCGAGCTGGAGGCTGCCGAGGGCTCCGGAGCGGCCGGCGAGGACGACGGCTCGTCCGGCTCTGCCGGCTACTTCCCGTACAAGCCCTACTGCGGCAACTGCGAGAAGGACCTGACGACGGTCACCTCGTACGACGACGAGACGACCGAGCTGACCTACGCCTGCACCGCCTGCGGCTTCTCCGAGACCGTCCGGCTGAACGAGTTCAACCGCGGCAAGCTGGTCTGGAAGGTCGACTGGCCCATGCGCTGGGCCTACGAAGGCGTGATCTTCGAGCCGAGCGGTGTCGACCACTCCTCCCCGGGATCCAGCTTCCAGGTCGGCGGACAGATCGTCGGGATCTTCGGCGGCAAGCAGCCCATCGGGCCGATGTACGCCTTCGTGGGCATCAGCGGCATGGCGAAGATGTCGTCCTCACGGGGCGGCGTGCCGACCCCCGCGGACGCCCTGAAGATCATGGAACCGCAGCTGCTGCGCTGGCTGTACGCCCGCCGCCGGCCCAACCAGTCCTTCAAGATCGCCTTCGACCAGGAGATCCAGCGCCTCTACGACGAGTGGGACAAGCTCGACGCGAAGGTCGCCGACGGGTCGGCCCTCCCCGCGGACGTCGCGGCCCACTCGCGTGCCGTGCGCACCGCGGGCGGCGAACTGCCGAAGACCCCGCGCCCGCTGCCGTACCGGACCCTGGCCTCCGTCGCCGACATCACCGCAGGCCACGAGGACCAGGCCCTGCGGATCCTGAGCGAACTGGACCCCGCCAACCCGCTCGGCTCCCTCGACGAGGCCCGTCCGCGCTACGACAAGGCCGAGGCCTGGATCAACACGCACGTCCCCGCCGACCAGCGGACCATCGTGCGCGACGAACCCGACGCCGACCTGCTCAAGTCCCTCGACGAGGCCTCCCAGCAGTCCCTCAGGCTGCTGACCGAAGGCCTCGCCGACCACTGGTCGCTCGACGGGCTCACCCACCTCGTCTACGGCGTACCGAAGGTGCAGGCAGGGTTCCCCGCGGACGCCACGCCCAAGGAACTCCCGCCGGAGATCAAGACCGCCCAGCGGACCTTCTTCGCCCTGCTGTACCACCTGCTGGTCGGCCGCGACACGGGCCCGCGACTGCCCACGCTGCTGCTCGCGGTCGGGCAGGAGCGGGTACGGGCCCTGCTCGGGGAGTGACGCCATGAGAAAGCGCCCGGTGCCGAACGGCACCGGGCGCTTTCTCATGCGACACGCCTATGCGATGTGCTCTTCCGCCAGCTCCGCGTTGAGCCGGTTGGAGAAGCGATTCACCATCTGCTCGGCCTCACGCTGCGGAAGCGTGACGTTGTACGTCGCCTCCACGTCCGCGATGAACCCGCGAGGGGTGGGCGCCCCGTTCCCGCTCTTTATCGACTCACGGAAGACCTGGTAGTACGCGTCCTCGTCCGGCTCCGGCGGGCCACCGCCCTCACCGAGCTCACGGGTGCGACCCGGGCCGGCCGGGATCGGGAAGCTGCCCGTCTCCTCCGGGGACGGCTCCTCGTACACCGGCTGCTCCGGGAACTGCTCCTGCTGGTACTGCTCGGCCTGCTGCTGCTCCGCGAACCACTGGGCGTACTGCTCAGGGTCGTACGTCGGGTCGTAGTCGCCGTGGTACTCGACCTGCTGGGGGTGCCGGGCATGCAGCCACTGGCTCCGATCGGGCTCGGGCTCGGGCTCCGGCGTGTACTGCACGGCGGGCGCCGCCTCGACCGCGCGGTTGGGCGCGGGCGGTGCCACCTCCTGAACCGCCACGGGAACCGGCTGCGGCGCCGGCGGCAGCAGCGCCGGCTCGATGCCCGCCGCCGCCAGCCCCTCCGGAGCCGTCTGCGCCAGCGGAACGCCGTACCGCGCCAGCCTGAGCGGCATCAGCGACTCCACCGGAGCCTTCCGCCGCCACGCCCGCCCGAAGCGCGAACGCAACCGCGCCTGATAGACCAGCCGCTCCTGCTCCAGCTTGATCACCTGCTCGTAGGAGCGCAGCTCCCACAGCTTCATCCGACGCCACAGCAGAAACGTCGGAATCGGCGAGAGCATCCACCGCGTCAGACGGACACCCTCCATGTGCTTGTCCGCCGTGATGTCCGCGATACGGCCGATGGCATGGCGGGCGGCCTCGACGGCCACCACGAACAGCACCGGGATCACGGCGTGCATCCCCACACCCAACGGGTCCGGCCAGGCCGCCGCACCGTTGAACGCGATCGTCGCCGCCGTCAGCAGCCACGCCGTCTGACGCAGCAGCGGGAAGGGGATACGGATCCACGTCAGGAGAAGATCCAGGGCCAGCAGGACACAGATACCCGCGTCGATGCCGATCGGGAACACATACGAGAAGTTCCCGAAACCCTTCTTGATGGCCAACTCACGGACCGCCGCGTACGAACCGGCGAAGCCGATGCCGGCGATGATCACGGCGCCGGAAACGACCACGCCGATGAGAACGCGGTGCATCCGAGTCAGCTGCAGTGGCGCGGCCACCCGTACTCCCCTCCCATTGCGTGCTGTTGCGCGCAACAGAGTGGCACATGTGTACGCCGAACGAGGTAACGGAACGGGTGGAGCCCGATCCCCGCAGGGGACCGGGCTCCCTCAAAATACGGTGCTGAGCTGCGAGTTGGCGTCCACACGCGGCCCAGATGTGACAGTCAGCTCTTCTTCGACGCTGAGGAGGACGGAGAGGCCGAAGCGGACTTCGAAGGAACCGGGGACGCCGACTTCGACGCCGCCCCGGACGGCGAGGGCTTCGCCGTGCCCGCACCACCCCCCGTGCCCGCGCCGCCGTCACCGTTCGCCGCCGCCACCGAGGCCACCGCCTCCTTGGCCGCCGCCTCCGCCAGCTTCACCAGCCCGTCCGCGTCCGGGGTCTTCTCACCCGCCAGGCCCGCGCCGTTGTAGTCCAGCGTGATCACGACGTTCTCGACGCGCGCCACCACCGTCTGCTGCTTGAAGGCGCCTTCCTTCTTCTTCAGGTCGTAGCGCACCAGCGTCGCCTCGGCGCCCGTCCCGGCAACCGGCTCAGACTTCAGGTTCTGCGCACCCTGAGCCCCCTGGGCGTCCTTCACCTGCTTCTCGAAGTACGCATGCGCCAACTGGTCGCCCTCACCACGCGTGGCATCCGACTCGAAACGCAGCAGCGACACATTGAGCCAGCGGAACTGCGAGCCCTTCACGCCCTTGTTGTCCAGACTGCTCCACGAGCAGCTCGCCCGCGTCGCCGTATCGCCGGACTTGCCCGCCTTGCCGGACTTGACACCCTTCGGCACGAGCGAGCCCAGCGTCTTGCCCGACAGCACCCCACACGAATCAGGCAACTTCTTGTACGCCGCCGCCTGCACCGTCGGCGCCGTACTCGCCGTCGCGGGCGCCGTCTCACCGGCGCTCGTGCCCTTGCTCCCCCCGTCACCGGAGCCGGAGTCCGAGGAGCAGCCCGCGGCGAACACCATCACGGGGACTGCGACCGCGCCCACAAGCAGACGGCCTGACCGCCTCGCTCGCATCTCTCGCCGGTTGCGCTGGTCTCGCTCTGCTGGTCGCTGCATGGTTCCTTCACTCATGACGCTGTGGTTCCTGAGGTCGGCGGATCGGGTCCGAGGAGCCACCGTACGCGGTGAGGAAACTGTGTGCTTCCGCTTCTTCAGCTTTACGAAGGGGCGCCCGAGGCACCCGAACGACCCCTAACCGCCCAGCGTGTCCGCCAGCTGCGCCGCCAGATTCCGCGCCCTGTCCTGCATTTCCTTGCTGTCCGGCACGGCGCCGACGGCAGCCGGCTGCTCCTCGTACTCGATGGTCACAATGACGTTGGACGTGCGGAACACCACAGTCACCGTGCGCTGCCGGGCCGTCGAACCCGGGCCGCTCAGAGCGTCGTCCAGGAACGCCTCGTCACCGAGATCGTCGAGAGTACGGGGCTGAAGACTCGACGGCGTGGCGGAGGAAGAGGCGGACCCCGAGCCGGAGCCGGAAGGGGAGACCGAGGCCGAGGCCGAGGAACTGGCCTCGGCACTGGGGCTGGAACTGGCACCGGCAGCGGAGGCGGAGGCGGAACCACTCTCCGAACTCGTCGGCTCCGGCAGGTCGGCCGCCGTCTCCTTCTCCGCGAACAGCTCCTGCGCCTGGCTGTCGTCGCTCACCGAGTTGTCATAGGAGACCACCCGCTCGAAATCGACCAGCAGCCGGTCGGTCGCGGTCGTCGAGTCCACCTTCCAGCGGCAACCCGCCTTGCGGTCGTTGTCGAACGCGAGCGTGGCATCACCCTCGTACGCCTTCTCCTGCTGATCCGCGTCCGCGATCTGCTTGATCCCCGGCAGCAGCGAGTCCAGCGTGTCATGGCTCACCGCGCTGCACGGCCCCGGCAGCGTGCGGTACTTGCCCGGCTGCGCCACGACGCTCGCCGTACCGGCGTTGCCCGGGTTCGCGTCATCCGTCGCACCGCCGCCGCCCGAACCGCCCGTGCAGCCTGCCAGCAGCGCCACGAGGAGCGCGGCGACGCCGGATACGTACGCCTTCCGCTGCACGGTCGGGCTCCTCTCGACGGTGGCTCTGTGCCGTTGCTCCAGTGTCCCCGCTGGTTATTCGCTTGCCGCGCGGGGGCGTCCACTGGAGACAATGTCTATCGCACGCACTGCCGTGGACGCCGGTCCGCTGTCCTATTTCACTGACCTTGGCGCCGGTTTTGCGATCTAAGACTTCTGTCATGTTTTCGGGGGAATGGGGACGATATGTCGTACGTAGAGATGCCGGGCGCGAAGGTCCCGATCCGCATGTGGACCGACCCGACGACGGTCGAGGACGTGGCCCTCCAGCAGCTCCGCAATGTCGCGACACTGCCGTGGATCAAGGGCCTGGCCGTGATGCCGGACGTGCATTACGGGAAAGGGGCGACGGTCGGGTCCGTCATCGCCATGCAGGGGGCTGTTTGCCCTGCGGCGGTGGGGGTGGACATCGGGTGTGGGATGTCTGCCGTCAAGACGTCGCTCACCGCCAATGATCTGCCGGGGGATCTGTCGCGGCTGCGGTCGAAGATCGAGCAGGCCATTCCGGTGGGGCGGGGGATGCACGACGATCCCGTGGATCCGGGGCGGCTGCACGGGCTCGCTACTGCGGGGTGGGACGACTTCTGGGGGCGGTTCGACGGGATCGCCGAAGCGGTCAAATTCCGTCACGAGCGCGCCGAAAAGCAGATGGGTACGCTCGGAAGTGGCAACCACTTTGTCGAGGTGTGCACGGATACGACCGGTTCTGTTTGGTTGATGCTGCACTCGGGGTCGCGCAACATCGGCAAGGAACTCGCCGAGTTCCACATCGGCGTTGCCCAGAAGCTCCCGCACAACCAGGGCCTCGTCGACCGTGACCTCGCTGTCTTCGTGGCGGACACCCCGCAGATGGCGGCCTACCGGAACGACCTTTTCTGGGCGCAGGAGTATGCGAAGTACAACCGCACCCTGATGATGGCGCTCCTGAAGGACGTGATCCGCAAGGAGTTCCGGAAGGCGAAGCCGACCTTCGAGCCCGAGATCAGCGCTCACCACAACTACGTTGCCGAAGAGCGCTACGACGGCATGGACCTGCTCGTCACCCGCAAGGGCGCGATCCGCGCGGGCTCCGGCGAGTACGGGATCATCCCTGGCTCCATGGGCACGGGTTCGTACATCGTGAAGGGCCTCGGCAACGAGAAGGCCTTCAACTCGGCGTCGCACGGCGCGGGTCGGCGTATGAGCCGCAACGCGGCGAAGCGGCGCTTCTCGACGAAGGACCTGGAGGAGCAGACGCGGGGCGTGGAGTGCCGTAAGGACTCCGGTGTCGTGGACGAGATCCCGGGTGCGTACAAGCCGATCGAGCAGGTCATCGATCAGCAGCGGGACCTGGTGGAGGTCGTGGCGAAGCTGAAGCAGGTCGTCTGTGTGAAGGGCTGACGCAGCTGACTGCCTTACGCGCCATTGGGGCCCGAGCTTTCCTGCTCGGGCCCTCATTGCGTCAAAGGAGCCGCTTCTCCAGGAGCGTCACCGCATACGGACTCCCCACCCCGCCGTCCTTCGCCAGCTGTTCGCCTACGATCCTGTAGCCCGCCGACTCGTAGTACGCGCGCAGGCGGGGGTTGGAGGCCAGGCAGTCCAGGCGGGCGTGCGGGCGGCCTGTGGCGGCGATGCGGGACTCCGCCTCCGCCAGCATGCGGCGGCCGGTGCCCGGTGGGGCCGTGTGCGGGGTGGTCATCAGGCGGTGGATGTAGCCCGCGTCCGCGGGGCGGGGGCCCCAGGCGGCCTCGTCGTCCCACCAGAGTTCCCAGGCGCCGGCCAGGTGGGGGCCTGCGTGGGCCAGCCAGACCTCGCCCTCCTGCATGCGCGTGCGGAAGTGGGTCTCGTCCTTCTCGCCCGGCTTCCACTGGTCGATTCCCCGGGCCAGTTGCCAGAGCGCGGCCGAGTCGCGGAGGCGGACGAGGGTGCGGGCGTCGGGCGGGGTCGCCTTGCGGTGGGTGAGGGGCGGCCAGGTGGTGGGCCGGGGTTCCAGGAGGGCCGTGCGGAGGGTGGCCGCCAAGGCCTCTGCGTCCAGGGAGAGTTCCCGCGTGATGTAGTCCTCCAGCGAGCCGTAGCGCTGCTTCATGGCGGCCAGGAAGGTGCGCATCACCTGCTGCGGGGCCCGGCCGAAGCCCGGCCAGGTCGGTTCGCGGCCGGCGTTTCTCGACTTCCAGCTGGCCAGGATGGCGGGCGCGGCCAGTTCGGTGAGGCTGTAGTCCTCGATGATGGTCTCTTCCGGGATGCCCAGCAACGTCAGGATCAGCGCCGCCAGTTGGCCCGTGCGGTCCTTGCCCGAGGCGCAGTGGAAGACGAGGGGTTCCGCGGACTCCGCTGCCTCCGCCACCAGTTCCAGGGCCCGGCGGATCTCCTTCACGCCGTCCTCCGCCACCTCCATGTAGCGCTCCGCCAGGTACGGGCCGGGGTCGACGTCGGGGGCCTGGATCGCCTGCTCGTAGGCGCGGTGCTCGATGCTGAGGTTGTGGTACGTGAAGGAGGGGTGGGAGGGGACGCGCCCGCGCGCCTCCGCCTCCCAGGGATGGCGCAGGTCGATGACCGTGCGGATGCCGAGGGAGAGGAAGCGGTCCCAGTCCTGTGTGCCCTCGGTCAGCTTGCCCGGGGAGTCGGCGCGGTACAGGCGTCCGGGGCGGATGCGGTGGCCGTCCGGGGTCGTGTAGCCGCCCAGGTCGCGGAAGTTGTGCAGCGCGTCGAAAGCTATGTGTCGGTCCACAGACCGTGACCCTATGCCTACTTGGCGTGCAGCACCGCGTAGATCATCACGAAGGCCACGATGTGGATGCCGAAGAGGAAGTACGCGAGGTAGTACCAGACGTAGCGTTCGCGTTTCTTCTCCAGCCGCAGGCGCTGCTGCTCGGCCTCCCGCTCGGCGTCCTCCGCCATCACAGTTCCCTGTGGACCTTCGTGTTCGACGCCTGCGCGCGCGGGCGGAGGACCAGGAGGTCGACGTTGACGTGGTGGGGGCGGGTGACGGCCCAGGTGATGGTGTCCGCGACGTCGTCGGCCGTGAGGGGTTCGGCGACGCCCTCGTAGACCTTCGACGCCTTGGCCTGGTCGCCGCCGAAGCGGGTGAGGGCGAACTCGTCGGTCTTGACCATGCCGGGGGCGATCTCGATGACGCGGACGGGCTGGCCGACGATCTCCAGGCGGAGGGTCTCGGCGAGGACGTGCTCGCCGTGCTTGGCGGCGACGTAGCCCGCGCCGCCCTCGTAGGTGCCGAGGCCGGCGGTGGAGGAGAGGATCACGACCGTGCCGTCGCCGCTCGCCACCAGCTTGGGCAGGAGGGCCTGGGTGACGTTCAGGGTGCCGATGACGTTCGTCTCGTACATCGCGCGCCAGTCGGCCGGGTCGCCGGTGGCGACGGGGTCGGCGCCGAGTGCGCCGCCCGCGTTGTTGACCAGGACGCCGATGGTCTTGAAGGCGGTGGCGAACTCGTCCACGGCCGTTCGGTCGGTGACGTCGAGCTGGTACGCCGTGGCCTGGTGGCCCGCCGCGTTGATCTCCTCCGCCAGCGCCTCGATGCGGTCCTTGCGGCGGGCGGTGAGGACGACCCGGTAGCCGGCTGCGGCGAGCTGCCGGGCGGTGGCGGCGCCGATTCCGCTGCTCGCACCCGTCACGACGGCGATGCGGGAGGCGGCGGACGGTGCGGGTGCCATGCGGTGCTCCTGGTGTTGGGTCGGCGGTCGGCTGCGTCCAGCGTAGGCGAGGCTCAGCCGCCGTTCCGCGGCGCCCACATGATGAGAGCCATGCCGGCCAGGCACACCAGGGCGCCCGTGATGTCCCAGCGGTCGGGGCGGTAGCCGTCGGCGACCATGCCCCACAGGATCGAGCCGGCCACGAAGATGCCGCCGTACGCGGCGAGGATGCGGCCGAAGTGGGCGTCGGGCTGGAAGGTGGCGACGAAGCCGTAGGCGCCGAGGGCGAGGATGCCGCCGGTGATCCACAGCCAGCCGCGGTGTTCCCGTACGCCCTGCCAGATCAGCCAGGCGCCGCCGATCTCGAAGAGGGCGGCGACGACGAAGAGGGCGGCGGAGCGGGCGACGAGCATGTCTGCAGCTTGGCATGTCTGCCGCCACCGGCAGGTGTGCTGTCACCTGTTGGACGGCGCCTGCCGCGTGCTCCGCGTGGGATACATCCGTACGACTGCGTGGAGTGAGGAGTGGTGGGATGCGGAGGTTGCGGGTTCCTGTGGTCGGGGTTGCCGCCCTGGTGACGGCGGCTGCTGTGCCGGGCAGTGCCGTGGGTGCTCCGGAGGCCGATCTGGCGTATCACGGTGTCGTGTCCATGGCTGCCGGACGGGTGGACCTGCGGCTGACGCCGCGCAATTACGGGCCGTCGGCCGTGCCGGACGCGACGGTGCGGCTGCGCTGGTCGGCGGCGCCGGTGAACAAGCAGGCGCTGCCGGGCGGGTGTGTGCGGTCGGGGGAGCGGGTGATGCTGTGCCGGGTGGGAGCGCTGGCCGCGAACGCGGTGGCCCGGCAGATCCGGTTGCGGGTACGGCTGCGGGGTGCGCCGTCCGAGGTGCGGGTGGAGATCGACACGGCGTGGAACGGGGGCGCCGTCGACCGCCACCGGCACAACGACCGGCAGCGGGTGCTGGTGCTCGCCACCGGGGACGAGTACTCCTTCTAGGGAGGCCGGGGCTTCCAGGGAGGAGCGGGGCATGGCCGGGAACGTGCGGGAGCGGCTGCTCGACGAGCTGGCCGGTGTCTCGCGCCGCTACATGGCCTCGTACGCCCTCTTCAACCAGGCCATGGCCGACCGTCTGGGGCTGCACCCCACCGATCTGCAGTGCCTGAACCTGCTGACGCTGGAGGGCGGGCCGGTGACCAGCGGCCGGATCGCCGAGATGACGGGGCTGACGACCGGCTCCGCGACGCGGCTGGTGGACCGGCTGGAGAAGGCGGGTTACGTCGTACGGGAGCGGGACGCGCAGGACCGGCGGCGGGTGCTGGTGGCGACCGTGCCGGAGCGGATCGCCGAGTTCGGGCGGATGTGGGAGCGGCTGGGCGGCGGCTGGTCCAGCCTCTTCGAGGAGCTGGACGACGCCGAACTCGCCGTGGTCATCGGGCACATGCGGCGCACGGTGGAGTTCAGCGCCCAGCGGGTCGCTCGGCTGCGGGCGGGCGAGGTCTAGCCCGTCCGGCGATCAGCTCGGCGTCGCGGGCCCTGGCACGCACTCCCGGGGGCCGACGCCCTGCGTCGCCCGCCGTGGCAGCGGCTGATGCCACAGGAGGGCGCAGTTCCCTGTAGCCGACCTGTCCACGGGACAGGCCTAGGCGCCGGCGGCGTCGTAGCGTTCGCGGGCCTCGTGGACCTCGTCGAAGTGGGTTTCGGCCCAGGTTTTCACCGCGGTGAGCAACTGGGCGAGGCTGCCGCCGAGTTGGGTGAGTTCGTAGTCGACGCGGACCGGTACGGACGGGGTGACCGTGCGGGTGAGGATGCCGTCGCGTTCGAGTGAACGCAGCGTCTGCGTCAGCATCTTGGGGCTCACGCCCGCGATCTTGCGGCTGAGGTCGCTGTAGCGCATGGGTCCGGAGGTCAGGGCTGCGAGGACGAGGCTGACCCATTTGTCGCTGAGGCGGTCGAGGAGCTGGTTGGTGGGGCAGGCGCGGAGGAACGCGTCGTACTCCGTGCGGGCCTGTTCGCGCTTCTGGGCCGCGGTCCTGGTCGCCATGGCTCTCCTCCCGGTGAGGTAGGCACCTTCAGGTAACTACTTCCTCATGGATAGTAGCTCTTCCTAGGGTTGTTGCACGCAGGCGGAACCAAGCGAAGCCAAGCGAAGCCATTCGAAGAGTCTCTTTACGGGAGAAATGACCATGCGTGCTGCAGTGGTGAGGACGTTCGGCGGGCCCGAGGCCGTGGAGGTCGTGGACGTGGAGGTGCCGGAGCCGGCGGCCAGGCAGGTGCGGATCAGGGTCGCGGCTGCCGCGCTGAACCCGGTGGACGCGGGGGTGCGGGCCGGTGCCTTCGGGGGTGCGGGCAAGCAGATCGGGTTCGGCTGGGACGTGGCCGGGACCGTGGACGCGACGGGAGTGGCCACGGCGTGGAGCGTCGGCGACGAGGTGGTGGCCCTGGACCACGGCGTGGTGCAGCCGCTGGGCACGCATGCCGAGTACGTCGTCGTCGACACGGACGCGGTCGCCAAGGCGCCGGCCACGGTGGACGCGGTGCATGCGGCGACGCTGCCGCTGAACGCCCTGACCGCCGTACAGGCCCTGGATCTGCTGGAGTTGGCGCCGGGGCAGTCGCTGCTGGTGACGGGGGCCGCGGGAGCGGTCGGCGGGTTCGCCGTCCAGCTCGCCGCCCATCGGGGGGTGACCGTGACCGCGCTGGCCAGGGAGGACGACGAGGAGCTCGTACGGTCCCTGGGGGCCGCGCACTTCACGTCCGGTGCCGGCGGGGCGGGGAGCGTCGACGCCGTGCTGGACGCGGCGATCCTCGGCGAGACGGCTCTGGAGTGGGTGCGGGACGGGGGCGCGTACGTCGGCGTCATCCCGCAGGCGGCCCCGGCGCCCGTGCGCGGTGTGCGGACCGGTGCGGTGGAGGTGAGCGCCGACGGGGCGCGGCTGGCCGAGCTGGCGGGACTGGTGGACGAGGGGGTGTTGACGCTGCGGGTGGCCGAGACGTACGCCCTGGAGGACGCGGCGAAGGCGCACGCCCGCCTGGCGGAGGGCGGGGTGCGCGGCCGGTTGGTTCTGGTCCCGTAGGGGCTTTCGTGAAGAATCCGCGTGACGCAGATGGGTACGGCTAGCCGGAGGTTCTGGCTGCGTAGGCGGTCGGTGGTACCCCGACCGTCGCCGTGAAGTCCCGTACCAGGTGGGCCTGGTCGGCGTAGCCGAGGTCGGCGGCCAGGGCCGCCCAGTCGACCTCGCGGTCCGTCTCCGCGTGCTCCAGGGCCTCGTGGATGCGGTAGCGCAGGATGACCCACTTCGGGCCCACGCCGACGTACCCGGCGAACAGCCGCTGCAGCAGCCGTACGGACATCCCCTCGGCGCGGGCGAAGTCGGCGACGCGGCGGATGGTGCGGTCGGTGCGGATGCGCTCGACCAGGGTCATCGCGAGGTCGGCCTGGGGGTCGGGGCAGGGGGAGAGGGAGAGCAGGAAGGTGTCGAGGGCGGCGATCCGGGCGCTCTCGTCGGGCGGGGTGAGGACGGCCGCGAGGTCCGCCGTGGGGAAGGCCTCGGGGGAGCGGACCCGTCGGCCCGTCCACTCGCTCACCGCCTGCCCGGGTGCGAAGGGGCGGAAGCCGCCGGGCCGGAACTTGATGCCGCACACCCGGCCGCGTCCCTCCAGCTTCTGCGCGAAGAGGCCCTGCTGGACGCCGGCGACCTCGACGAACGGCTCCTGGTCGGCGAACTGCTGGAAGACGATGTGGACCGCGGGGTGCGGGACCACGTGCGAGACGTACGGCTCCTCCAGGTCCCAGTCGATCAGCCAGTAGTGCTCGACATGGCGGCGCAGCGGCTCGGCGGGGTCCGGGCGGCGGAAGTCCACGCGGGCGAGGAAGTCCGCGGCGCCGACGATGCCTCGGGTGTCACGGCGTGGGGCGGCCATGTCGGGATCGTAGGACGGGGCACTGACAATCGCCGGAATAAGGGGGCGGGGGTGACCGTTGAGCGGGTATAGTTGAACGGTCAACAACTTGGAGGTTGAGCGACCATGCAGTTCGGGATCTTCAGCGTCGGCGACGTCACGCCGGACCCGACCACCGGGCGTACGCCGACCGAGCGCGAGCGCATCAAGGCCATGGTCGCCATCGCGCTGAAGGCCGAGGAGGTCGGCCTCGACGTCTTCGCGACCGGTGAGCACCACAACCCGCCGTTCGTGCCGTCCTCACCGACCACGATGCTCGGCTATGTCGCCGCACAGACCGAGAAGCTGATCCTTTCCACCTCCACCACCCTCATCACCACCAACGACCCGGTGAAGATCGCCGAGGACTTCGCGATGCTCCAGCACCTGGCCGACGGCCGGGTGGACCTGATGATGGGCCGCGGCAACACCGGGCCGGTGTATCCGTGGTTCGGCCAGGACATCCGCGAGGGCATCAATCTCGCCATCGAGAACTACGCCCTGCTGCGCCGGCTGTGGCGCGAGGACGTCGTGAACTGGGAGGGCAAGTTCCGCACCCCGCTACAGGGCTTCACCTCCACGCCCCGCCCGCTGGACGGGGTCCCGCCGTTCGTCTGGCACGGCTCGATCCGCTCTCCGGAGATCGCCGAGCAGGCCGCGTTCTACGGCGACGGCTTCTTCCACAACAACATCTTCTGGCCGGCCGACCACACCAAGCGGATGGTCGAGCTGTACCGGTCCCGGTATGCGCACTACGGGCACGGCACGCCCGAGCAGGCGATCGTGGGCCTGGGCGGGCAGGTGTTCATGCGGCACAACTCGCAGGACGCGGTGCGGGAGTTCCGGCCGTACTTCGACAACGCGCCGGTCTACGGCCACGGGCCCTCTCTGGAGGACTTCACGGACCAGACCCCGCTGACTGTCGGCTCGCCGCAGCAGGTGATCGAGAAGACCCTGTCCTTCCGGGAGTACGCCGGTGACTACCAGCGCCAGCTGTTCCTGGTGGACCACGCCGGGCTGCCGCTGAAGAGCGTGCTGGAGCAGATCGACCTGCTGGGCGAGGAGGTCGTGCCGGTGCTGCGCAAGGAGTTCGCGGCCGGGCGTCCGGCGAACGTGCCGGAGGCGCCTACGCACGCGTCGCTGAAGGCCGCCGCGGAGAAGGAGGAGGCCGCCGTATGAAGCTGGTCGTCGTCTCGGCGGGGCTGAGCGTCCCGTCGTCCACCCGGCTGCTGGGCGACCGGCTGGCCGCCGCCGTGGGCCGGCAGACACCGGTCGAAACCGAGGTCGTGGAGCTGCGCGACCTCGCGGTGGAGATCGCGCACAACTTCACCAACGGCTTCCCGGGGCGGAAACTCGCCGCAGCGCTGGACGCCGTGACGCAGGCGGACGGGCTGATCGTCGTCACTCCCGTGTTCTCGGCTTCGTACAGCGGGCTGTTCAAGTCCTTCTTCGACGTGCTCGACAAGGACGCGCTGGCCGGCAAGCCGGTGCTGATCGCGGCGACCGGCGGCACGGCCCGGCACTCCCTGGTGCTGGAGCATGCGCTGCGTCCGCTCTTCGCGTACCTTCGCGCCGTGGTCGTCCCCACCGGGGTGTACGCCGCGTCGGAGGACTGGGGCGCGGAGGGACTGGACGGGCGGATCGAACGGGCGGCGGGGGAGCTGGCCGGTCTGATGAGCGGCCTGTCGCGGCCGGCGAAGGCGCCGACCAGGACGGACGGTTTCGAGGTGGTGCCGTTCGCTCAGCAGCTGGCCGCACTGTCCGCCCCTTCAGTGAGAGGACGGTAGGAGGGACCGCCGGGTTGCTCGTGTGACGGTGAGAGGCCGGTAAAAAGGCAGATCGTACGGCCACCGTCCTCCGCTGAACCGCCAGATGAATTGGCAGTATGGGGACGTGCCCCAAACTGTGCTGCTCGCCGAAGACGACCGCGCCATCCGTCATGCCCTGGAACGCGCCCTGACCCTGGAGGGCTACCAGGTCACCGCGGTCGCCGACGGCGTCGAGGCGCTGGCGCAGGCCCACAAGACCCCGCCGGACGTGCTCCTGCTCGACGTGATGATGCCGGGCATCGACGGGCTGCAGGTCTGCCGGGTGCTGCGGGCCGAGGGCGACCGCACGCCGATCCTCATGCTCACCGCCCTCGTCGAGACGGCCGACCGCATCGCGGGCCTGGACGCGGGCGCCGACGACTACGTGGTCAAGCCGTTCGACGTCGAGGAGGTCTTCGCGCGGCTGCGGGCGCTGCTGCGCCGGACCAGCCCGGACCCCGCGGCCCTGGCCGACGTGCCGAAGGAGCTGCCCGCGGCCTCCGACCGGCAGATCGAGGCCGCCGGGCTGCGCATGGACGTACAGGCGCGGCGGGCCTGGCGCGGCGAGCGGGAGCTGGAGCTCACGCGGACCGAGTTCGAGCTGCTGGAGCTGCTCGTGCGCAACGCCGGGATCGTCCTCGACCACTCCACCATCTACGACCGCATCTGGGGCTACGACTTCGGACCGGGTTCCAAGAACCTCGCCGTGTACGTCGGCTATCTGCGCCGCAAGCTCGACGAGCCGGGTGCGCCGGCGCTGATCCACACGGTGCGCGGTGTGGGTTACGTGCTGCGGGAAGACTAGTGGGCAGGATCAGGCGGCTACTGGCGAGAAGGCGGCCCGGGCTGGTCTCCCTGCGCACCACGTTCGCGGTCTCGTTCGCGGCGGTCACCGCCGCCGTCACGGTGCTGGTCGGTGTGCTGTCGTACAGTGCCGCGGCCCGGCTGGTCCGGGTGGACCAGGAGTCGGTGTTCGACCAGGTCGTGCAGGACCTGCGGGACGAGGTGCGCCACCACCGGATGACGACGGACGACTTCTCCTCCTCGGCGCCGGGCCACGACATCGTGCGGCCCGCCCGTACGGATGTGCAGGTGCTGGGGTCGGACGGCAAGGTCGTCGACCCGGGCAGCCCCGGGCTGCCGGTGGTGGCCGCCGACCGGTCGGTCGCGGCCGGCCGGAAGGCCGGGAAGCTGGTCGTGCACAAGGACGTCGACGTCGACACGGACGTCTACCGCATCGCGACCGTCTCGCTCGGCGCCGGGCGGGGTGCGGTGCAGGTCGCGCAGGAGTTCAGCGACACCGAGGACCTGCTGCGGGCACTGCAGCAGCGCACGCTGATCCTGATGTGCGCGGTGGTGATCGCGGCGGGACTGTTCGGCTGGTGGCTGGCGCGGCGCATCACCCGCCGTCTGATCCTGCTGACCTCGGCCGCGGAGGACGTCGCCCGCACCCGGCGGCTCGGCATCGAGGTACCCGTCACCGGCTACGACGAGGTGGGCCGCCTCGGCCGTGCCTTCGACCGCATGCTGGGCCGCCTCGCCCAGTCGGAGGAGGACCAGCGGCGCCTGGTCCAGGACGCGGGCCACGAACTGCGTACACCGCTCACCTCGCTCCGTACGAACATCTCCCTGCTGCGCCGGATCGACGAACTGCCTCCGGCCACCCGTGACGAGCTGGTCGCGGATCTGGGCCAGGAGGCGCGTGAACTGACCGACCTGGTCAACGAGCTGGTGGACCTGGCGGCCGGGCAGTCCGACAGCGAGCCGCTGCAGCGGGTCGACCTCGCGGACATCGCGGAGGACGTGGCCGGGCTCGCGCGCCGGCGATGGGGGTCCCCCCGCTCGAGCGGAGCCGAGAGTGGGGGAGGGCGGCAGATCACGGTCCGGGTGAGCGGTGACACGACGACCGACGGACGGCCCGGGATGCTGCAGCGAGCGATCTCCAACCTCGTCGAGAACGCGGCCAAGTTCGACCGCGACGGCACCGGGCCCATCGAGATCGCCGTCTCCGGGCCCGCCCGTGCGGGCACGGTCCGCGTGGAGATCCTCGACCGCGGCCCCGGGATCGCCGACGGCGACCTGATCCGTATCTTCGACCGCTTCTACCGCGCGGCCGACGCACGGTCCCTGCCGGGGTCCGGACTCGGCCTGTCGATCGTGCGGGAGGTCGCCATGGCGCACGGCGGGGCGCCGTTCGCGGCACAGCGGGCGGGGGGCGGGTCGGTGATCGGGTTCACCGTCGGCGGGGTGCCGGGGAGCGGGACGGGCGCCGGGGGGTGACCCGCCCCTCCCGCCCGGAGGGTCTGGAACCGGCCATTCCACTCAACCGCATCTAACTCTCAAGGGTCCTTACGGGCCCGGGCCGGCTCCCCGTCGTACCGGACGATGTCCGGACAGGCCCGGGTCTCGGTGGCCGCGCTGTCGCGGGCGGCCTCCGGCTACCGGCTCGTCGGTCGAACTCCACCACAAGCCGGGCAGCGCTGCTTGGACCTGGAAGCAGGCGTACGTCCCCAGGACCGAATGGTGTCTCCGGGGCGCAGGAAGGTGCGGGCGGATGGAGAGCCCGTGGGCGGCCCCGGCCCGGAGCCGCCCACGGGCTCGGTCCCTCGTCAGCTCCAGGGAGCCGCCGTGAGCCAGCTGGTGTCCTGGGCCCATGACGTCGTGGAGTCCCAGGCGTTGGAGCCGCCGTTGCTGGCGATGTAGACCGTGTAGTTGTAGTGGCGGAGGTACTTCGTCGGGAAGTTGACGGACTGGAACGAGGTGCCGGTGCCGCTGTTGCCCGAGGTGGGGCAGAAGGTGGCGTCCTTGGCGAAGTTGCTTCCGCCGTCGTCGAAGTTCAGGTTGAGCTGGTAGTTGTAGTGGCGCAGGAACTGGCCGGGCTTGTCGACGGACTCGAAGGACAGGCACGAGGTGTCGGCCAGGCCGGCCCGGACGATCCAGGTGGCGTCGGCCTTGTCGGTGGCCGAGCTGGCTGAGGTGATGTTGGAGATGACGACCTTGGTGTCGGCGTCGTCGTGGCGCAGGTAGTGCGAGGTGCAGCAGGGCGAGGTGGTGGCCTTCAGGGAGATCCGGGAGCCGGGGGTGAGGGTTCCGGTGCTGGTCGAGCCGCTGCTGTAGCCGGCGGCGGTGATGTTGGCCTGGACGGCGTTCTCGGTGGCGTCCGAGGGGTAGCCCTGGGTCATGACGCCCTCGTAGAAGGTGCCCTGGGCCCACTTGCTGTTGTCACCTCCGATGCCGAGGATGATCGCGCCTTCCTTGTGCATCGGGTTGTAGCCGGAGACGGTGGGGCGTACGCCGTTGTAGAAGGTGGACAGGCCACCCGACTGGGCGTCGCCGCCGCGCAGCGCCCACTGGTTCGCGCCGCCCTTGAGCATGGCGGTCAGGAACCGGTGGTCGACGCTCGGGTCATTGGCGTTGAATCCGCGGTTGACCCCGGAGAACAGGCCGTTCTCCAGGTCGGCCATGACCCAGGGGCCGTTGTCGCTGCCCCAGCCCCAGGCCTTGCTGTTGCCGAAGTAGAGGGCCTCCATGTGGCCGTTGCCGGTGTCCAGGTTGTTGGTCTCGGCGTTGCCGTAGTCGAAGCAGCAGCCGCCGTTGAAGTGCTTGCCGTTGAAGATGGCGTACATGCCCTCGGGCTGGTCGCCGGTGGCGATGCCGTTGGTGTTGTTGTTGCGGTAGCCGGTGCCGGGGGCGATGTAGACGCCGTACGCCTTGTGTCCGCCGACGGTGACCGGTGCCTCGACGGCGTTGGCGAGGTTGTCCGGCCCGCCGGCGGCTCCTCCGGCTGGTGCCTGGGTGAGGTTGTTGCCCTTGGGTGACTGGTCGTAGATGACGGTGATGACGCAGCTGGTGTTCGCGCAGAAGGAGTCCTGCTGCGCGGCGTCGGCGACGCCTCCGGCGGTCAGCGGGCCGATGTCCTTGGTCGCGCCGTCGGAGGCACGCTTGACCTGGTAGAGCGGGCCGTTGTACGCCCCGTACAGGGCGCGGGTGGTGCTGTGCGCGGCGACGCAGGGGGTGCCGCCCGCGGCGTAGATGTCGCACGGCCCCTGGGTGGCGGCCTGCGAGGGGGCGGCCGTGGCGGTGAGCAGGCCGGCGGCGAGCGCGGCGGTGGCACCGGCCGCGAGAAGCGCGCGTCTGGCGCTGCGTATCCACGGTGGCTTGATCATGAAGGACTCCTTCACGAGGTGGGTTGTGAGGTGAGGCGTCGACGAACCCGTGGTGCCCGGCTGTGTGAGGGCGCGGGTTGCGTCGACGCCTCCGGGGCCGGTGCGGCTACAGCCGTCTTCGGCACCGGCCCCGGAGGCTGGTTGCTCGTCGGATCCAGGGAGCGACGGGTGGCGGCGGCGAAATGGGTGGTCCCGTCATGGGGGCTTGAGACAGAAGCTGGGATTCGTCTCCCCTGCCCGCCCCTCACGACATCGCCGTCGCCGTCGCCGGAAGGGAGATGTCGGTGGCGGGTCAGCTCGTCACACGGAAGGTGGCGTCGCTGCGACCCGTCACGGTGGTGATCGGGTCGAGCTTCAGGTAGTAGGCGTAGTGGCGGATGTAGCGGTCGTGGAAGTTGTACGACTGGAACGACGACCAGGTGGAGTCGGCCAGGCCGGCGACCTTGCGGAAGGTCGCGTCGGCGGCGAACTGGGCGGTGCCGTCGTAGAGGGTGAGCTGGAAGTCGTAGTTGGCGTGCCGCAGGAAGTAGCCGGGGTGGTTCACCGACTCGAAGGAGACGGTGCCGGTGCCCGCCAGGCCGGGCCTGAGCCGGAACTGGGAGTCCTCGACGGGGCTGACGTTCGGGTCGATGCGCACGTCGAAGTTGATCTGGCGCACGTACCGGTCCTGGAAGTTGTACGACTGGAGCCGCTGCGCCGGGGTGTTGGGCCAGCGGGCGAGCACGCGGCTCTCCTCGGCGGCCGTGAGGGTCATGATCGCGCCGTGGCGCTTCGGGGTGCCGCCCATGTCGTAGCCGGTCGCGTCCTGAAGCCGGTAGGTGCTGACGTCGAACGGGTTGGTCGTCAGGATCGGCCGGTATTCGCGGACGCCCTGCGGGTTGTTGTAGTCGATGTAGAGGGCCCACTCATTGCGGTCCCGGAACTTCATCCAGACCGGGCCTTCGACCACATTGCCGGTGAGGCCGATGCTGGAGAGATTGCCGAGGTTGGTCCACGTCCCCAGGATCGAGTTGGCGCCCTCGACGTTGTTCTGGCCGTCGCCGGAGACCCTCAGGTAGCGGTAGGGGCCGGTACCGGCGGGCACCTCGGTCATCTGGGTGTCGACGACCGGGGTGCTGCCGGGCGGGTCGATCCAGATCTGCGGGGTGGTGATGGTGCGGAAGTCCTTGGTGCGGGCGGCGTAGATGCGGTACTTGAAGATGCCGTTGACCGTGGCGTTCGTCGCCCAGTACAGGACGTAGTCGTCGGTCTCGGGGTTCCAGATCGCCTCCGGCGCCCACGCGTTCTTTCCGCCGGGGATCAGTCCGGCGGCGCCGAGCAGCCACGGCTTCGACCAGGTCACCAGGTCGGTCGACTCCCACACCACGAAGTTGGGGCTGCCGTTGGTGTACGTCGAGCCGCAGCGGATGCACAGGTCGGTCGCGATGATCCAGTACTTGCTGCCGTCGGGTGAGCGCACCAGTGCGGGGTCGCGCACCCCCTTCGTGCCGATCGTGGAGTTCAGGACCGGCGCTCCGCCGTTGAGGTCGTTCCAGTGCAGGCCGTCCGTGCTGTGCGCGAGGTACAGCATCTGACCGGTCGCGGAGTCGCCGGTGAAGTGCACCATCAGGTAGCCGGGGTCGGCGGCGGCCGCCCGCTGGGGCGTGGTCAGGGCCTGCCCTGTGAAGAGGAGGCAGACGGCGAGCAATATCACCGTCAGCCGGGCGCGGAGCGCAGACATCGGATCTCCTGTCGGGTGCGGGTGCCACTGCCGGGCGAAGGGGGAGCGGGGTGGTGGGGGGCCTTGGTCTCGGAGTGGGTGGGACGGGACCCGGACACCGTGTGGGCCGGAAGGGGGGATCCGAACGACGGTGTTTCACCGCTTCGCCCAGGACGCCGTGGTGAAGGCGGGTCATGGCGCGCGAGCATGGGCGTTCGCCCAGGTGGGGCGGGTGCGGCACGGGCCGGGTGTCTGCGTGTCTCAGCGCCCGTGGAGGCGTTTCAGGTGGGCGGCTCTTCGACCGGAAGCCTTCATGACCAACTCACTGTCCCATCAGGCGCGTTGAACGGTATATCGAACGCTGTTCGTGAAATCGGGCAGAGGCTAAATCCGGAAAAGAGAGCGCGTCAATACATCCGACACATCCGATTAACCGAACGTACAAATGAGCGATCCGGCACTCGCCCGGCCCCTGGCGGTGGCGCACTGACGGGAGACGCGACGCGGCACGTCCGATCACGACCGACGGGACCGTCGCCGCACAGGACCGCGGTCGAGGTCACCTTCCCCAGGGCCAGACGCCCTGGCCGCCGCCGACGTGATTCCTCGCCGAGAGCGGGGCGCGCGCCACCTCCAGGCGTCCCCGAGGACGGCTCGTCGTTCACGCAGACCGTGGCGCGCAGGTACTCGATCGGCGGCGTGGTGTCGCCGTTCCAGCTTTCCCAGAGAGGGCGGTGCGGCCGATGAGGACGTGGCTGATGCCGGTCTAGTTACGCATCAGGCCGACCTGCTGTGCGGTGACGAAGACATCTGACCCGTGGTCCATGCCGTTCGCGATGCGGTTGGCGATGGGACGGAACCGGGAGGCCTCGGTGATGGCGATGATGTAGCGCAGCATGCCGCGCGCCTGGGCGGTGCGGTCGGCGCCGCGGACACCGAGGTCCCTGAGGCTGTTCTCAAGGCTGGACTCGCTCAGGTCGACGGCGGTCAGCGACTGGTTCGCGACGCGGGCCAGAGCGTCGCAGCCCTCCTTGCCGAGGAACCAGTCGTCGTCGGCGTCTTCCTGGTTGGGGGCGTCGGAGGCGAGGTTCAGGACGAAGTTGTGCGGGGTGTCGCTGGAGAAGAACCGCACGACGCAGAAGTCCCTGAGCCGTACGACCGCATGCACCGTGGGAGTGTGGTTGCCGCTGCTGATCACGATGTCGGCGAAACTCTGGCCCTCCGTGCCGCCGGTTTTGGCGACGTTCACCTCGATGTCGACGTCAGGCATGACGCGGCCGTCGGCCGAGGTCTCGGCGAGGTTGCGCAGCTGGTCCAGCATTGTCAGATAGGCGCCCGAGCCGCGGTTGATGTTCCAGCGGACCTGTGGGAAGTCGAGGTGTTTCTTCCCCGCGACGGTCTCGGCGTTGATCGGCACATGGTCCGCCGCCGTCGAGGCGGATGTCTCGGTGTCCCTGGGCACCGTGAAGAACACCAGGATCCCGAGAAGGACGGACAAGGCGACCGTGATCAGGATGCTGGTGGGCATGGTGTGCTCCGGTTGTTCGACGTACAGCGATGTCACGACCGACGCTCACAGCCGGGAGGTTGTCCGGCAGGCCCCCTTGGCCACCGCAAACAATTCCGGAGGATCAAGTTCCACGCTACTTGTCCGGATGTAAGCCCGCTGCTCGACGCCCCGCCCGCTTCTTCGCGCCGTGCGGCAGGACGCGAGACCACGGGGGCACAGCCGGGTTGCGCGGGTGGGGATGCCCAGGAGGGGCCGTCCGGCTGGTTCGCGCCGTACCGGCGCGAGGCCCGTGACGGTCAGGGGCAGACCCGCCTGTACGGCCGGTCCGGGAGGTAGGTGTGCCACTGCGCCCGGGTCAGCTCCGTGTTCCCGGCACGGGAGCAGACAAGGGATGCCGCCCGGTCAGGATCCACGACGTACCGCTGGATCGGGGCGTGCTTGCCGCCCGCGTACAGCATCGTGCTGTCCGGGCTGAAGGCGAGCGTGTCGACGCTCTCACCGGGGGTGGGCAGAGGAGGACCGAGAGGCTGCTGGGTCGCGATGTCCCAGAGCTGGACGGTGCCCGCGTCGCCGCCCACGGCGAGCGTGCTGCCGTCCGGGCTGAACGCGAGAGACGTGATCGTCTCGGCTGAGCCGGTGGACGGATCGACGGGCGCCGAGAAGACGTTCCTCAGGATGCCCGCTCGGTGCCGGAGACCGCCGTCCCAGATGGCCACCCGCCCTGTCCCGTCGCCGGCCGCAAGGCGGCCACCGTCCGGCGCGAAGGCGATGGCTCCGATGTCGTCGTGCTGGACGAGGTCATGGACGTGGGACCGGCCCGCCCGGACCACGCGGTTGTCGGTCACGAGGAGCCCGCCGTCCCGGCTGACGGCCAGATGACGGCCGGCCGGGCCGGGGAGAAGCGCCGTCCTCCGCTGCCGCGTGGTGTCCCATGTCTCGTTGAAGTAGCCGCCCTCGGTCAGACGTGCGGTGAGGAGCGTACGACCGCCTGGTCCCAGGGCGATCGCGTCCGTGGATGTGGTGGACGCCGTCGCCAGGTCCACCGTGGCCTTCGCGTGTCCGGCGGCCACGTCCCACACCGTCACACGCTGAGGCGCCGTGTCCCAGGGGGCGGAGACTCCGTACGCGAACGAGCCGCCGTCGGGGCTGAAGGACAGCAAGGGCTCGGTGATGTCCCCGGGGACCCTCGGGACGCCGGTGCGGAAGGAGGGACGTGACGGGGGCGGCAGGGTTCGCAACAGACGGCCGTCACGCGTGTTCCGCAGCTGGACGACGTAGCGGTCACCGATACGTTCGGCGGTGGCGAGCGTCCTGCCGTCGGGGCTGAGCCGGACCCCGGCGAGCGGACTCCTGCGCCAGGCGCGGGTGAGCGTCGTGGTGAGGTCGAGGGTGTGGACCGTGCCTCCCTCGAGGTACCGCAGCAGGGGCCGCGAGGGGTCCCAGGCGAGACCCGAGAGCGACTCGCTGTCCAAGGAGTGTCGGAAAACGGGGGCGCCGCCCTTGGACAGACGCCACACTCTGATCTCCTGGCCGCCGCCCGTCGCCAGGAAGGAGCCGTCCGCGCTCACGACGGCCGACACGGCGCCCGGGTGGGCGATGTCGGCGAGTTCTCGTCCCGACGTGGTGTCCCACACTCGCACCCGGCCCCCGGCAAGAGCCAGGAGTCGGCCGCCGGTGAGGTCGAGGAGGGTGTCGTCAGCACAGACGCCGCGAGCGCTCGTCCAGGCACCGGACCGGACGCCGCGCGTGGAGGTGTCCCAGACCTCCGGGGCCCGGCCGCGCGGGCAGACGGCAAGCAGCCGGTCGTCGGCCGCCGCGGCGGCGCGCTCCCCGCTGCCGGCCGACGGGGTCCGGAAGACCAGATGGCCGTCGGTGGCGGAGTAGAGCCCAACCCGGTCGTCGAACAGACTCGTCACCAGGTAATTGCGCCCACTCGCCGCGAAGCTCACGGTGTACGTGTCCGGCAGGGGACCCCCGATCCAGCGCCTCGTTCGGGTGTCCCACAGCCGCTGGGTCCTGTCGGTGGTCTGGATGACGAGCACCCGGCCGCCCGGGCCCGCGGCGAGCACCGACCCGTGCGGTAGCGGCCCCGAGGCGATACGGCGGTGGGTTCCCACATCCCACGTCCGCCAGGCGGCGCTACCGCCGATGCTGAGCAGCGTGCGCCCGGAGACGTCGAGGACCCGCCTCGGTTCGTCACCGGGCGCCGGGTCGGTGAAGTTGTCCAGTTCGGGCTGGGCCAGCGCGCCCAGCAGGGCTCGGCGGGACTCCGGCAGCGGGGACATGCGCCATGCGGCGACACCGAGCAGCATCGCGGTGCGCGGGTCGGTGGTCCGCAGTGCCTCGGCGACCGCGGCCGCCCGGCGGGCCGCCGTGTCGGTGGTCTGCTTCTCGCTGTCCTGCCGCAGCCGCAGAGCGGTCAGCCCGACGACCAGGGCCACCGCCAGCACGGCACAGAGCGAGGCCGTGAGCGTGCGGCTGCGGCGCCGGGCCCGGGTGGCGGCCCGCTCCTCCTCCGCCCGCTGCTGCGCCGCGGCGACCAGGAAGGCCGTTTCCTCGGACGTCAGACCGTCGTAGCCGCGGTCCTCGCCCGCGAACAGTTCCTCGGCCCGCGCCAGGCGGGTGCCCCGGTACAGCGTGCCCGGGTCGCGCTCGTGCTCCAGCCAGGTACGGGCGGCGTCGGTCAGCTGCCGGTGCTGGCGCAGCCGCTCCCGGTCCGCGTCGATCCACTCGCGCAGCCGCGGCCAGCAGGTGATGAGAGCCTCGTGGGCGAGCTGAGTTCCGTCGTCGTCGGTGGTCAGCAGCCGGGCCCGGGTCAGCCGCCCGGCGACGGCTCGCACCTCAGGGTCCTCCCACCCGGCCATTTCCTCCCAGCTGAGCGGGCGGCGGGTGTCGGCGTTGCCCTGGCCGGGCTCGACCATCCGCAGGAGCAGGTGCCGGGCGGCGTGCGCCTGGGCCGGGGAGAGCTCCCCGTACGCCTCCTCGGCACTGGCCGCGATCGCGCCGCGTACCCCGCCGGCCGCTTCGTAAGCGGCCAGGGTCAGCATCCGTCCCTTGCGCCGCTGCCAGGTCTCCAGCAGGGCGTGGGACAGCATCGGAAGTCCGCCGGGCTCGTCGAGCACGTCCTCGACGATCCGTGCGGTCAGGGTCCGCTCCACGATGAGCCCGGCCGCCTGCGCGGGACCGATCACCGCCTCGCGCAGCTCGTCCGCGGTCATGGGCCTGACCAGCAGCCCGCTCGAGTGCAGCGCCTCCGCGAGCCGCGGGTGCTCGGCGCACCGTGCGTAGAAGTCGGACCGTACGGCTATGAGCACGCGCAGTCGGCTGCCCGGGTCGCGGGCGGCGAGCAGAAGGTCGAGGAAGCGGTCCCGCTCGGCGCGCTCGCGGCAGAGGGTGAAGACCTCCTCGAACTGGTCCACCACCACCCAGCTCTCCGGCTCGTCTGCCTCCGGCGTCAGCAGATGTCCGTAGGTGGTGGCGGGCCGGGCCCCCGGAGTGAGGATACGGAGCACCGCCGTACGCCCCTCCTGCGCGATCTTCTCCCGCAGCACGGGTATCAGACCAGCCCGCAACAGGGAGGACTTGCCGCTGCCGGACGCTCCGAACACCACGGCGAAGGGGGACCCGCACGCCAGCTCGCTCAGCTCGTCGATCAGCCGGTCCCGGCCGAAGTACAGCTCACGGTCGTCCGGCTCGAAGCGGGCGAGGCCGCGGTAGGGCGGTGCGGCGTCGGCATCCTCCTGCCGCTCCTGCCCGGCCCGCGCCTCGGCCTCCGCCCACCGGGCCTCCCACTCAGCGGGGTCCTCCCCGCACGCCTGGACGTACGCCCGGAGCACGGCCAACGACGGCAGCCGCTCGCCGCTCGCCGCCTTCGCCAGGGTCGTCACCGAGAAGCTGGCCTTCTTCGCCATGGCCCGGTACGACACGCCACCCGCCGAACGGCGCAGCTCCCGAAGATCATGGGCGAGTCGCTGCACGGGACCGGCCGCCGGGTCGACCGGTAGTTCGGGGCGCCCCATGACGAAGCCTCTTTCGCATACAAGAAGAACATGCTGATCAGCAGCACAAGGTACTTTTCGTCCCCCTTGGGCGAGAACCCTTTCCGACTGTGATGTCCGCCCGAGAAGTTGCTCGTACCGTGAGGCGGGCGGCGTGGCCGTGTCCAGCGAACCAACCGGGATGACATCTCGGCAGGCACAGAGGGGCAGCGTCCACGCACTGCCGTCCAGCGAGACCCGCACCCGCAAGGCGATAAACCGAGGCAAGCGGCCCGACCGCCGAGGGCACATCAGTACCCCAGCGAAACCAATGCGCCCTGGCCGCCCGACGGCCATCTACGCCACCAAAAAGGGCGAGGTCCGAAGACCCCGCCCAACCCGCAAGAAACCCCGGCTCAGAGCCGATCAGGGCCACACAAGGCAGTACGGCTGATGCCCCGCCTCATGCAGCCGATGGCTGAAGTCCTGCCACTCGTGCAGCAGTTGGTACACGTTGAACGCATCCCGCGGGCCCCCGCGGTCCGGCACCGTCGACCAGATGAACGCCGCCGCGCCCACCGCCTCCTCGCCTATGCCCCGCAGCGGGTCGACGACCGTCATCGGGAGCTTGACCACCGCGTAGTCAGGGTGCAGGACGACCAGTTCCAGGGGCGGGACCTTGTGGAGGGGGACGCCTTCGATGCCCGTGAGCACCATCGCCGCCATCGTCTCCGGCTTGATCTTGGTGAACATGCCGTTCATGCCGAGCTCGTCGCCGCCGAGTTCCTCGGGGCGCATCGAGATCGGGACACGGGCCGCGGTCGCGCCGTCCGGCGCGCCGAAGTACTTGTACGTCACCCCCACCCGACCACCATTCCTGCTCCCCGCCCGGAGCGCGTCGCCCCGGCGGTCGATCCGCCGGTCGATCTGCTCGGGCTCGCTCGGTGCACCCTGTCCCCGACGTGCCTCGGTCGCTTCCTCCGCCTCGCGTCGGTGCCTTCCTCGATGGGCACGTCGAGGACCCAGGTCATCAGTCCCCTCGCCCAGTCCGCCACCGCGATGCATATCTCCACCCGACTGCTTTTCTAGGACGCGTGGCCCCCGCCGCGCAACCCGATCATCGTGTCAGTGACCTCCCCCACGGCCGCCCGCCGAAACGTGCGTTGAAACACCTGTCCGCAGGATCTTCGCAGCCTCTGAACAAGCCTCCGTACACCTCGTCGTACACCTGGCCGCGCACCCGGTCGTACATCCATCCGTACACCTATACGTACGCCAGGGCCGTATGAGCTGTGTGTATCAGGTCCCAGTTTCGCAGATCGTCCAGGGCGGCGGCTGTCCTGCCGGTCAGCAGCGGCGCCCGCTGCCGCCCGTGCACCCTGGCCTACCCTGAGGAGGTCCCTTGCAACCGGAGCCCGAGAAGTCGGAGAAGGTCGGAGAAGTCGCAGGTCATGAGCGAACTGCCTGATTCACTGCCTTATTCATACGAAGCGCCTGTCTCGCAGGCACTGTTCGACCGGGCCGCGGCCGTCACTCCCGGTGGTGTGAACTCCCCGGTGCGTGCCTTTCGTGCCGTGGGCGGTACGCCCCGGTTCATGGTGTCCGGTACCGGTCCGTATCTGACGGATGCGGACGGGCGGGACTACGTCGACCTGGTGTGTTCCTGGGGGCCCATGATCCTCGGGCACTCCCACCCGGAGGTCATCGCCGCCGTTCAGGACGCCGTCTCGCGCGGTACGTCGTTCGGTACGCCCGGTGAGGGCGAGGTCGCGCTCGCGGAGGAGATCGTCGCTCGAGTCGAGCCCGTGGACCAGGTGCGGCTGGTGTCCAGCGGGACCGAGGCCACCATGAGCGCCATCCGGCTCGCCCGCGGGTTCACCCGGCGCACCAAGGTGATCAAGTTCGCCGGGTGTTACCACGGTCACGTCGACTCGCTGCTCGCCGCCGCCGGCAGCGGAGTGGCCACGTTCGCCCTTCCCGATACGCCCGGCGTCACGGGCGCCCAGGCCGGCGACACCATCGTGCTGCCGTACAACGACCTCGAGGCCGTCCACGAGGCCTTCCACCGGCACCCCGGTGAGATCGCCTGCGTGATCACCGAGGCCTCGCCCGGGAACATGGGTGTCGTGCCGCCGCGACCCGGGTTCAACCAGGGCCTGAAGGACGCCTGCTCCAAGAACGGCGCCCTCTTCATCTCCGACGAGGTCATGACCGGTTTCCGGACCAGCCGGGCGGGCTGGTTCGGGATCGACGGGGTCAAGCCCGATCTGATGACCTTCGGGAAGGTCATGGGCGGCGGGTTCCCCGCCGCCGCCTTCGGCGGGCGGGCCGATGTGATGGCGCATCTCGCGCCCGCCGGGCCCGTCTACCAGGCCGGCACCCTCTCCGGGAACCCGGTCGCCACCGCGGCCGGCCTCGCCCAGCTGCGCCTGCTCGACGAGGCGGCGTACGACAAGGTCAACGCCGTGTCGGCGACGATCCAGTCGCTCGTCACCGAGGCGCTGAGCAAGGAAGGCGTCGCGCACCGGCTGCAGAACGCCTCCAACATGTTCTCCGTCTTCTTCACGGACCGGGAGGTCCGCGACTACGAGGACGCCAAGAAGCAGGAGTCCTTCCGCTTCACCGCCTTCTTCCACTCGATGCTGGCGCAGGGCGTCTACCTTCCGCCCTCGTCCTTCGAGTCCTGGTTCGTGTCCACGGCCCACGACGAACAGGCCGTACAGCGCATCGCCGACGCCCTCCCGGCGGCGGCCCGAGCGGCGGCGGAGGCCACGGCAGCATGAGCGACAGCACCAACACGGCGGGCAGCGACATCACCGTCGTCCACGTCATGCGGCACGGCGAGGTCGCCAACCCGGGCGGGGTCCTGTACGGGCGGCTGCCCGGCTACCGCCTCTCCGAGCTGGGCCGGCAGATGGCCGAGCGGGTCGCCGAGCACCTCGCGCCCCGCGACATCACCTACGTCTGCGCCTCCCCGCTGGAGCGGGCCCAGGAGACGGCAGCCCCGATCGCCAAGGCGCACGGGCTCGACCTGGCCACCGACGAGCGGCTCATCGAGGCCGACAACGTCTTCCAGGGCAAGACCTTCGGGGTCGGGGACGGCGCGCTGCGCAAGCCGGGCAACTGGAAGCACCTCGTCAACCCGTTCAAGCCGTCGTGGGGCGAGCCGTACGTCGACATCGTCGTCCGGATGATGCAGGCGCTGGACTCCGCCAAGGACCGGGCGCGGGGGCACGAGGCCGTCCTCGTCAGCCATCAGCTGCCGATCTGGATCGTGCGGTCGTACGTCGAGAAGCGGCGGCTGTGGCACGACCCGCGCAAGCGGCAGTGCACGCTCGCCTCGCTGACGTCCTTCACCTACCAGGGCGACAAGCTCGTGTCCGTCGGCTACAGCGAACCGGCCCGCGATCTGGTCCCGGCGCATCTCCTCGCGGGCGCCAAGCCGGTGAAGGGGAAGAGCAAGGCCTTCGGCGCCTGAGGCTCCCTTTGAGGAAGTCATGGGGCCCCATTGGGAGTTGAGAAATCCCCTTTGGTGTCCCATGACACGTTCGTGACAATTGTGGCCAGATCAACGTGATCGTCAGGAACCTCTCCCTTCGTCATGTCCTCTGAATGGGTGACCACCACAGGACATGACGAATCGGGGTTGGAATGCGCACTCGCAGCGCTCTCACTCGCAGGGGAATGCTCGGTCTCGGCGCGGGCGCCGCGGCCGCCGTCGGACTCTCCGGCTGCGGCACCCTCACGCCGTCAGACGGGTCCACCCACTCCTCGGGTTCCAAGAGCGGCGGATCCGACAAGCCGGCGCACCCCGCCCGCCCCATCGGCGACGGCTCGACCTCCTTCACCGGCAAGCAGCCCCATCAGCCTGCGAAGCCCGAGCCGCTGGAGCCGGGGCAGACCCCGCCGCAGTTCGTGATCTTCTCCTGGGACGGGGCCGGCGAGGTCGGCAACGGGCTCTTCCCCCGCTTCCTCGACCTCGCCAAGCAGCACGGCGCGTCCATGACCTTCTTCCTGTCCGGGCTGTATCTGCTGCCCGAGTCGAAGAAGCGCCTCTACAACCCGCCGAACAACCGGCGCGGCGCCTCCGACATCGGCTACCTCACCGACGAGCACATCAGGTCCACGCTCACCAACGTCCGCCGCGCCTGGCTCGAAGGCCACGAGATAGGCACCCACTTCAACGGCCACTTCTGCTCCGGCTACGGCACCGTCGGCAACTGGACGCCCGCGCAGTGGAAGAGCGAGATCCAGCAGGCCAAGGCCTTCGTGAAGGAGTGGCGGACGAACACCGGGTGGTCCGACATGCCGTCCCTGCCCTTCGACTACGAGAAGGAGCTGGTCGGCGGCCGCACGCCCTGTCTGCTCGGCCAGAACAGCCTGCTGCCCACCGCCAGGGAACTCGGCTGGCGCTACGACGCCTCCTCGCCCGGCGGCCGCCAGGTCTGGCCCGAGAAGAAGCACGGGCTGTGGGACCTGCCGCTGCAGCAGATACCGTTCCCCGGGCGCAGCTTCGAGGTCCTGTCGATGGACTACAACATGCTCGCCAACCAGTCGGTCAACTCGACCAAGGCGCCCGCCTACAACTACCCGGCCTGGCGCACCCAGTCCGCACAGGCCTACATAGCGGGCTTCGAGCGGGCATACAAGACAAACCGGGCGCCTTTCTTCATCGGCAACCACTTCGAGCACTGGAACGGCGGCATATACATGGACGCCGTCGAGGAGGCGTTCAAGCACATCGCCCGGGAGAAGGAGAAGGGCGCGGACGTACGCCTCGTCTCCTTCCGGCAGTTCGTCGACTGGATGGACGTGCAGAAGCCGGAGGTGCTCGCCAAGCTGCGCACCCTCGGCGTCGGTCAGCAGCCGGCGGGCGGCTGGAAGACCTTCCTCAAGCAGACCCCCTCCTCCTCGTCCTCACCCCAGGGACAGGGTGCCTGAAATGCGGGTTTCCCCCCCGCAAGGGGGGTGCGCACGACCCCGGGAACGGGCATGCGAAACTTTTCACATGAGTGCCGCCAGCCGCGCCCCCGTGCGCCCGAACCGCGCACGTCGCCGAGCCGTCCTGACCACCGCCGGTGCCGCGGTCGCCGCGCTGCTGATGTCCGCCTGCTCGTCCGGAGGGACCTCGGGCGGCGGCGGTGACACCAACTTCGTCATGGGCAAGGACGGCATCTCCACCGCGAAGAAGGGGGAGCGGGCCGCGGCGCCCGACCTCTCCGGCAAGACCGTCGACGGGGGACAGCTCGACGTCGCCTCGTTCAAAGGCAAGGTCGTCGTCCTGAACGTGTGGGGTTCCTGGTGTGCCCCCTGCCGTGCCGAGGCGCCCAACTTCGAGAAGGTCTACCAGGACCTCAAGAGCAAGGGCGTCCAGTTCGTCGGCATCAACACCCGCGACACCAGCACCCAGAACGCGGTCGCCTTCGAGAAGCAGCAGGGCATCACCTACCAGAGCCTCTACGACCCCACGGGCAAGCTGATGCTCCGCTTCAAGAGGGGCACCCTCAACCCGCAGGCGGTTCCCTCCACGCTCGTCCTCGACCGGGAGGGCAACATCGCCGCCCGTTCGCTGGCCGCGCTCAGCGAGGACAAGCTGCGCACGATGATCGCCCCGGTCCTCGCGGAGAAGTGACGTGACCTCAGTCACCACGCTCGCCGCGACGGGCTACAACGACACGGTGCTCAACGGCGCCCTGCTGCTCGCGTTGCCCATCGCGCTCCTCGGCGGACTCGTCTCCTTCTTCTCCCCGTGCGTCCTGCCGCTCGTCCCCGGCTATCTGTCCTACGTCACCGGGGTCGCCGGCACCGACCTGGCCGAGGCCCGGCGCGGTCGGATGGTCGCGGGCGCCTCCCTCTTCGTGCTCGGCTTCACCGCCGTGTTCGTCTCCAGCGGCGCCCTGTTCGGCTACTTCGGCGACACGCTGCAGGACAACAAGGGCATCCTCTCCAAGGTGCTGGGCGCGCTCATGATCCTCATGGGTGTCTTCTTCATGGGCCTGATGCCCTGGATGACCCAGCGGGAGTTCCGCTTCCACAAGCGGCCGGTGGCAGGTCTCGCCGGTGCGCCGCTGCTGGGTGCGCTGTTCGGCATCGGCTGGACCCCCTGCATCGGCCCGACCCTCGGATCCGTGCTGACCCTGTCCGCACAGCAGTCGAGCGCGGGCCGGGGCGCCATACTGACCGTCGCCTACTGCCTCGGCCTCGGCGTGCCCTTCGTGCTCGCCGCGGTCGCCTTCCGCAAGGCGCTCGGCGCCTTCGGCTGGGTCAAGCGCCACTATGTCTGGGTGATGCGGATCGGCGGCACGATGATGATCGTGACCGGTCTGCTGCTGCTGACCGGCGCCTGGGACCGCATCGTGCAGGACATGCAGTCCTGGTCCGCCGGCTTCACTGTGGGGATCTGATCGATGAGCAAGGCCACCACCACCGGTACGCCCCCCGAGCGGGCCGAGGACCCGGACCTCGGCGCCGCCGGCTCCCAGCTCTCCACCGCCCCCAGCGAGGAACTGGCGAACCTGCCCGGCCTGGGTGTCATCGGCTGGGCCCGCTGGTTCTGGCGGCAGCTCACCTCCATGCGGGTCGCGCTGCTGCTGCTCCTGCTCCTCTCCCTCGGCGCCATCCCCGGCTCGCTGATCCCGCAGTCCGGCATCGACGAGACGAAGGTCGCCGACTTCCGCAAATCGCACACCTTCCTCGCGCCGGTCTACGACAAGCTCGGCCTCTTCCACGTCTACAGCTCGGTGTGGTTCTCCGCGATCTACATCCTGCTGTTCGTCTCCCTCATCGGCTGCATCGTCCCGCGCACCTGGCAGTTCATCGGCCAGCTGCGCGGCCGGCCGCCGGGCGCCCCCAAGCGCCTGACCCGGCTGCCCGCCTACACGACCTGGCGCACGGAGACCGAGCCCGAGCAGGTGCGCGAGGCCGCCCTCGCCCTCCTCAAGAAGCGCCGCTTCCGCGCCCACCTCGCCGGTGACGCCGTCGCCGCCGAGAAGGGCTATCTGCGGGAGGTCGGCAACCTCGCCTTCCACATCGCGCTGATCGTGATGCTGATCGCCTTCGCCTGGGGCCAGCTCTTCAAGTCCGAGGGCAACAAGCTGGTCGTCGAGGGCGACGGCTTCTCCAACACCCTCATCTCCTACGACGACTTCAAGTCCGGCAACCTCTTCACCCCCGACGACCTGGTGCCGTTCAGCTTCCACCTGGACAAGTTCACCGGCACCTACGAGGCCAGCGGCCCCAACAAGGGCACCCCGCGCACCTACCAGGCCGCCCTCACCTACAGTCAGGGCGCCTACGGCAAGGACAAGAAGGACCTCGTCAAGGTCAACGAGCCGCTGGAGATCGGCGACGCCAAGGTCTACCTCACCGCCCACGGCTACGCCCCCCTCATCACCGTCCGCGACGGCAAGGGCAACGTCGTCTACCGCGACGCCGTACCGCTCCTCCCGCTCGACTCCAACGTCACCTCCACCGGTGTGGTCAAGGTCCTCGACGGCTACAAGAACGCCAAGGGCGTCAGCGAACAGCTGGGCATCTCGGCCTTCCTCCTGCCGACCTACACCCCGGGCAGCGAGACGGCTTCCACGTTCCCCGCGCTGCGCAACCCGGTGCTGAACCTGACGCCGTACCACGGTGACCTCGGCGTCGACTCCGGCATCCCGCAGAGCGTGTACCAGCTCGACAAGGCGCATGTGAAGGAGTTCAAGGACTCCAAGGGCGCCCAGCTCAGGGACAACCTGAGGCCGGGCCAGACCATGCAGCTCCCGAACGGCGCCGGCTCGATCACCTACGAGACCACCAAGCAGTGGGCGAACTTCCAGGTCGTCCAGCAGCCCGGAACCACCTGGGCCCTCGCCGGTTCCCTCACCGCGATCTTCGGCCTCGCCGCCTCCCTGTTCATCCAGCGCCGCCGCGTCTGGGTGCGGGCCGTCAAGGGCGCCGACGGTGTGACCGTCGTCGAGATGGCCGGCCTCGGCCGCAGCGAGTCCGCCAAGGTCCCCGAGGAACTCGGCGACCTCGCCGGAATCCTGTACGACCAGGCACCGGGCGCACCCGAGCCCGACGAGCACTCCCACGCCTCCGACGCCGATCCCGACGCCGGCTCACCGGACCAAGACGACACCACCACCCCCGACACCGAAGTCGTACCTGCCGAAGGGGCTGAGACGCAGTGACTCTCGCCGCCGGAACCGAGTTGGCCACGGCCACCAACGAACACCTCGCGAACATCAGCAACACGCTGATCTACTCCGCGATGGCCGTCTACACCCTGGCCTTCTTCGCGTACATCGCCGAATGGCTCTTCGGCAGCCGCAGCAAGGTCGCCCGCACGGCCGCCGCGCTCACCACGGAGGCGAAGGGGAGCAAGGCCCCCGCCGTCACGGTGAACAAGGCGGGCGGCACCGCCGTGCTGGAGCGGCCCAAGGTCGTCGTACGGGCCTCGGCCGGTGCGCGGGACGTGCCGGACGGGCCGGGGGCGCACGGCGGGGACGAGCAGGGCGACCTCTACGGGCGTATCGCCATCTCGCTCAGCGTGCTCGCGTACCTCGTCCACCTCGGCGGTGTGATCGCCCGCGCGGCCTCGGTGGAGCGGGCGCCGTGGGGCAACATGTACGAGTTCAACATCACGTTCTCCGCGGTCGCCGTCACCGTGTACCTGGTGCTGCTCGCGCTGAAGAAGAACGTCCGCTGGCTCGGCCTGTTCCTGATCACCACGGTCCTCCTCGATCTCGGCATCGCCGTCACTGTCTTGTACACCGCCAGTGACCAGTTGGTTCCCGCCCTCCACTCGTACTGGCTGTACATCCACGTCTCCACCGCCATCCTGTGCGGCGCGGTCTTCTACGTGGGCGCCGTCGGCACGCTGCTGTACCTCTTCAAGGACTCGTACGAGACCAAGCTGGAGAACGGCGGCACACCCGGCCGCTTCGCGACGTCCTTCCTGGAGCGGCTGCCCGCCTCCTCCTCCCTGGACAAGTTCTCGTACCGCATCAACGCGGCCGTCTTCCCGCTGTGGACGTTCACGATCATCGCGGGCGCGATCTGGGCCGAGTCGGCCTGGGGCCGCTACTGGGGCTGGGACCCCAAGGAGACCTGGGCGTTCATCACCTGGGTCGCCTACGCCTGCTACCTGCACGCCCGCGCCACGGCCGGCTGGAAGGGCCGCAAGGCCGCCTACCTGGCACTGATCGCCTTCGGCTGCTGGCTGTTCAACTACTACGGCGTCAACATCTTCGTCAGCGGCAAGCACTCGTACGCGGGCGTCTGAGCCGCGGGTGGCCGACACTGGTGTCATGAGCGGTTCCATCGCACAGGGCACCAGTCAGAGCCACGGGAACACGCACATGCTGCACTTCCTGGTGCGGATCCCACGGCGCATGGAGGACGTCTGGCCGGCGGTGGCCACCCCCGAGGGCCTCGCCCGGTGGTTCACCGCCGCAGACGTCCTCGAACCCAGGCTCGGCGGCGCGGTCGCCCTGCGTGACCTGGGCAGCGGCCGGGTCACCGCCTGGGACGTGGACCGGGTCGCCGAGTACACGCTGGACGACGGCGACCGGATCCGCTTCCACCTGGAGCGGGACGGCGAGCAGGGCACGGCCCTCCGCTTCACCCACGAGTACCGGGGAGCGGAAGCGGCGGAGCCCGCCTGGCGGGCCCGCTTCGAGAAGCTGGTCAGCCGACCGTGATCGAGTCCAGCTTCTCCCGCAGATAGCGGTGCGAGTCGACCGGCTCGTACGCCACCCGCCCCACCGGAGCCGGCACCGACTCCACCAGCGTCCCCGGTGTGCACTCGCCGAAGTACACGAGCGACATCAGCTCCTCGGCGGGCGCGTCCGCGGGCGGCGGCAGCACCCGGTGCCGCCCCGACCGCCACCTGTCACCGGTCCAACGGGCCATCAGATCCCCGATGTTGATGGTGAAGGCCTCCGGGTCGAAGGGCGCGTCCTCCCAGCCGCCCTCGTCCGTGTACACCTGCAGTCCGCCCTTGCCCGCCTGCCGGTCGAGGATCGTGACCGTCCCGAAGTCGGTGTGCGGCCCGATGCGGAACTGACCCGGCTGCGGCTCCCCGACGACCTCCGTGCCCGGATACCAGTTGATGTTGAAGCCGTACGTCGGATGGTCCATGTGCCGGGAGAAGAAGTCCGGTTCGAGGCCCAGCGCCTCGCCGAGCAGGGACAGGAGCTGCTTCTCCAGCTCACCCATCCGCTCCAGGTACTCCTCGCACAGCGCCCGGAGCTCCGGCACTTGCCGCGGCCACACGTTGGGCGCGTACCACTCCGCGTTGACGACGGGGTCCTCGAAGGGCTCGTGCGTCGCGAACGTCAGCGACTCCTTCAGGTCCGGCGGCGTCTCCGTACCCTCCGAATAGCCGTTGGCCTCGGCGCCCGGCCCGAGCCAGCCGCGCCCCCCGACCTTCGCCGCGTACGGCTGCTTGACGTCGGTGGGCAGCCGGAAGAACGCCCGAGCCGCCTCCCGGATCGCGGACCGCAGCCCCGGATCCACACCGTGCCCGGTGACCAGCAGGAACCCGGCGGTCTGCAGGGCCTCGTCGACGGTGCGGGCGATGCCGGCGCGGGCGTCCTCGTCGCCGTCGAGCCAGGGCCGCAGGTCGATGGTCGGAATACGCGGGTCACTCACCGATGTCCTCGTTCCACAGTGCCGGATGGTTCTTGATGAAGTCGCGCATCATGCCGATGCACTCGGGGTCGTCCAGCAGCACGATCCGCACGCCGTGCTCCGCCAGCCAGTCGTGCCCGCCGTGGAAGGTGGCCGCCTCGCCGACCACCACCCGCGAGATGCCGAACTGGCGGACAAGGCCGGAGCAGTACCAGCACGGCGAGAGGGTCGTGACCATCGTCGTACCGCGATACGAGCGCTGCCGTCCCGCATTGCGGAAAGCGGCCGTCTCCGCGTGCATCGAGGGGTCGTCGTCCTGGACGCGCCGGTTGTGGCCGCGGCCGAGCAGGGTGCCGTCGGGGCCGTAGAGCGCGGCACCGATCGGGATGCCGCCCTCCGCGAGCCCGGCACGGGCCTCCGCGACGGCGGTGGCGAGCCAGGCCCGTGCCGTCGCCTGGTCCAAGGGGTCCTCAAGGTCCATGTCCTCACTCTGCTGTGGCCGAAACACGAGGGCAACGTGCGGAAAGTACTCTCCGGGCATCCCGCCGCCGGACGAACTGTCCACGCGCCGTCCCTGGAGGTGCCCGTGGCCGCACTCACCCTCCGCGAAGTCCTGGACCTCGATCCCGTCCGCGCCTCCGAGCCCGCCCTCCTCGCCGGCGAGGGCGCCCTGGACCGCCCCGTGCGCTGGGTGCACTCCAGCGAGGTGTACGAGGGCGCCAACTTCCTCGACGGCGGAGAACTGCTGCTCACGAACGGTTTCGGCCTGATGGACGCCGACGAGGAGGTCCGCCGCCGGTACGTCCGCGAGCTGGCCGCGCGGGGCGCCGCCGGGCTGGCCGTGGAGGTGGGCCGCTCACTGCCGCAGATGCCCCCCGAGGTCGTCGACGAGGCCTGCCGCCTGGGCCTGCCCCTGCTGGCCCTGCACCGGGTCGTGCCCTTCGTACGCATCACGGAGGCGGCGAACCGCGCGATCGTGACCCGGGGGCTGTCGGGGCGGTCGGTGCTCCGTCCCTGGGGCGGCGACCACACGGCGGCCCTGCTCGCCGACCTGGCCGACCGCGCGGCCCTCAACCAGCCGGAGGTCGAGGCACGGTCCGCGCTCGCCGGGTTCCACCCGGGGCCGGGCGCCCGGCTCATCGGCGTGTCGGTGCACGGCACGCGCGAGGTGGGCGCCGTGGACCGGGCGGTACGGCTGCTGGGCGGGGTGGCGGTGCTGCGGGCGCCGTTCCCGGGGGATGTGCTGGCACTGCTCGCGCTGCCCGGCGACGGCGGCTTCCGCTCCGCTGACCCGGTCCGTGCCGTACAGGAGGCCTTCCGTACGGCAGCGGACGCGGGCCTCACCGTCGCCGTCGGGCACGCCGTCGACGCGGGCAGCGGCTGGCTGCGCTGGAGCGACACGCTGCGGGCCGCCCGTACGACGCTGGAGCTGGCCCTGACCGTGCCGGCGGCCGAACCGTCCGCCCCCGAGGGCCCGTTGGTCACCTCCGCCCGCGCGCTCGCATTGGAACGGGAGCTTACCCGCGGCGGTATCGACACCAACCGCGACCGCCTCGACCGGCTGGTCCAGCACACCCTGGGTCCGCTGCTGGCCTGGGAGGCGGCTCACCCCAGCGACCTGGTCCGCACCCTGGAAGTCCATCTGCGGCACGGCTGCTCCCCGACCCGGACCGCGGCCCTGCTGCACATCGGCCGCCAGTCGCTCTACCAGCGACTGGAGCGGATCGAGTCCCTGCTGGGGCTTGAGGTCGACGATCCGGACCTGCTGGGGGAGTTGCTGGCGGCGGTGTGTGCGCATCGGGTCGTGCGGGGGCGCTCCGCGCGGGGTGGCGTGATGGGCCGTCGGTCGGGTGCGGCGCCGTCGGGGCTGGTCGCGACCCGCGGCGGCGGCGCATATGGACACGGCCCCGCGCCCCTTTCGGGGCGCTTTCCCACCGCAGGGTGACCTGGCTCGGGCCGTTGTACGGGCATGTCCAGCCCCGCCCCGCCCTCAGCCGCTCACCCGCAGCAACAGCTTCCCGGTGCTGGTCCGTGTCCCCATCAGCCGGTGCGCGTCCGCCGCCTCCTCCAGCCCGAACTCGGCGGTGACCGGCAGCGACACCGTGCCGTCCACCGCCTTCGCGAAGGCCCGTTCGGCGAGGGAGCGCAGCTCGCCGGGGGCCGTCTGTGCCAGCGTGAGGATCGAGAAGCCGCCGACCGACACCCCGGAGGGGTAGAGCTCCGGCTGTCCGACGTGCCACGCCGGCGCCGAGCTCGCGTTGCCGAAGGAGACGAGGCGCCCGAAGACCGCGAGCGAGGCCAGGCTGCCACGGAACGTCTCGCCGCCCACCGGATCGAGCGCGAGGTCGACGCCCCGGCCGCCGGTCGCCTCCCGTACCGCCTCGGCGAACTCGCCGACGAACACCTCGTCGTAGCCGTACTCGCGCGCGTACGCCGCCTTGGCCGCCCCCGACACCACCCCGTACACGGCTCCCGCCCCGGCTGCCTTCGCCAGCTGTCCGACCGCTGTGCCGACGCCGCCCGCCGCACCCTGCACGAGCACCGTCTCACCCGGCTGCAGCCGGCCCACCGCGTGCACCAAGGCGTACGCCGTCGGCAGCACGGTCGGCAGGGTCGCCGCCGTGCGCAGGCTCACGCCTGCCGGGACCGGGAAGACGGTCGAGGCGTTCGCCAGTACGACGTCCGCGTAGGCGCCGCCCTCCGTCAGTGCCGTCACCTCCTGGCCGACGGACAGGCCCGTGACCCCCTCGCCGAGCGCGCGGATGCGCCCCGACGCCTCCAGGCCGGGCACGAAGGGAAGCTGCGGCACCCGGTAGCCCTCGCCGCGTGCCTTGAGATCGGCGAAGTTCACCCCGGTGTACGCCACGTCGAGGCTCACCTGGCCCGGACCGGGCTCGGGGACCTCCGCCTCCACGACCTTCAGGACCTCGGGACCGCCGTACTCCTGGAACTCCACCGCGCGCATGCCACACCACCCATGACTGTTCGGTCCACGACTGCTCCATGGACTGTTCAATGGACTGTTCAATGGAAAGCGAACAGTCGCGAGTGTATGATTCTCATCGAACACTCTGCAAGATGTGAACCCGGCAGGACGTGAACCTCGGCAAGGCGTGGAGGGAGACCCGCGTGGCGCAGCGCACCGGTCATCGGACCGCCCCCGAGCACACCCACCCCGACGACGTCTCCGTGCAGACCGCTCTCGCCGCGCTCGCCGATCCCGTACGCATCAGCCTCGTCAGGGAACTGGCGGGCTCGGCGGAGTGGTCGCGCAGCTGCGGCAGCTTCGACGTGCCGGTCGGCAAGGCGGCGCTCAGCCATCACTTCATGGTGCTGCGGGGCGCGGGCCTGGTCGAGCAGCGCGACGAGGGCCCCCGGCGGGTCAACCGGCTGCGCCGGGCGGAGTTCGAGGCCCGCTTCCCGGGGCTGCTGGACCTCGTCCTGCGGGACGAACCGACGGTCTGAACCTCTGCGCCCCCTCCCGCGTCACAGTGCTGACGCCAACGCAGGGGGACGGAGGGGGACATGGGCAGCAACCGCACCTGGGTCGCATCGGCCGGAGCGAGCGTCGCGCTGATGGTGGCCGCGGGCCTGTACGTCCAGGCCATGGGGGCCGGACACACCGACGGAGGCCTCAGGGCGGACCCGGACCGGATCAAGTCGGCGGTCGCGGACCGCACTTGTGCCGGCACCCGCCCCGTCGGTAGCCTGCCCGACCGCGACGACGGCACCCCGCTGACGCGTGTGGTCGTACACGTCGACGAACTGGCCCGGAAGAAGTACCCCGACGTCTACACGGGCCTCTCCGTCGACGAGGAGCACCGATCGGTCGACGTCTGGCGCATGCCCTCAGCCGCCTTGGACGACGCGATCTGCCGGGCGGCCGTGCGGGGCGTGACCGTGCGGCTGCACGACACCGACGTCGGCGGAAGGACCCTGCACGCCCTCTCCGACCGGATCGGCGACGACATGGACCGCTGGGACGGCACCTTCGAGATGCGCGAAGTAGCCGCGGACGAAAGGGGTTTCGTCCTCGTCGGGGTCGACGACCCCGACAAGGCGGAACCGATCCTGAGGAAGGCCTACGGCGAGCACAACAGCCGGTACATCAGGGTCGAGCACGCGGATCAGGCGGAACCGCTGGACGCCGGCTGAGCCTTCGCCCGCCGCAGCACCGCATACAGCCCCGCGCTCACCACGAACCCGACCACCGGAGTGATGTCGCCGAAGGACGGCCAGTGCTTCGGTACGTAACCGACGTAGTCCTCCTGGTTGGAGAAGAGCGGGACGGACACCGCGACGCCGATCAACAGGGCTGCAAGGCCCGGCCAGTTGGTGAAGGAGCGGTCGCTGAGGCGGGCGGCCAGCTCCTCGTCCGTGGCCGTGCGGCCCTGCAGCCACCGCTCCACCAGGACGACCCCGAGCCACGGCGCCACCCAGTACGCGATGACCAGCAGGAACGCCTCGTACGCCGACCCCGCGTCGGACAGTGACGCCCACGCGGCCGCCGTACCGGCGACACCCGACACCACGACCAGCACGCTGCGGCTCAGCCAGGTGGGCAGCCTCAGGCCGAAGGAGGCGATGGAGATGGCGCCCGAGTAGATGTTGAGGGCGTTCGCGGAGATGCCGCCGAGGATGATGGCGAGGAGCACCAGATCGCCCAGCCAGCCCGGGAGGTGTCCGGTGAAGGCCGCCGTCGGGGTGGCGTCCTTCGGGGCCACGATGGTCGCCGAGGCCGCCCCGATGACCGCCACGAGGGCGACCGACACGAACAGGCCGACGGCCGGGTAGAGGACCGTCCTGAACCGGTTCGCGGTGCGCGGCAGATAGCGGGAGTAGTCCGTGGCGTACGGGTTCCAGCCGGCCGCGTAGCCCCAGGCCGCGCTGAAGGCGAGGAGGAAGCCGCCGATGCCGCCGCCGGTGCCGCCCCCGGCGAGGTCCGCGTCCTTGAACGTCCACACGCCCGCCAGCAGGAAGATCACCGCGAGGGCCGGGAAGGCGTACTTCTCGAAGGTGTGGACGAAGTTGTGGCCGATGAAGCCGATCAGGATCTCGGCCACGACCACCAGGAGGAGGGAGGGCAGCGGGCGCAGGCCCGTCAGCGTGTTCAGGGCGAAGGCCGCGCTCACGCTGTTCACCGCGAACCAGCCCACGCCCGCCACCAGGCCGTTGGCCGCGGCCGGCAGGATGTTGCCCAGGCGGCCGAAGGAGAAGCGGCCGATCACCATCTGCGGCACACCGAACCGCGGCCCGTCCAGGGACAGCACGCCCTGCGTGATCGCGCCGAGCGCGGTGCCGAGCACGATGGCGGCCGTGGCCTGCCAGAAGCTCAGGCCGAAGAACAGCACCGAGATCACACCGATGAAGACGGTCGCGAACTCGATGTTCGGGGACGCCCAGGTCCACAGCAGCTGCAGTGGCGAGCCATGGCGTTCGGCGTCGGGGATGGGCTCGGAGCCCGCCGTCTCGACGGCGATGACCTTGTCACCGTATGCGGGGGCGAGGGTGCCGGAGGAGTCGGCGGGAGCAGTCGTCATGCGAGGTAAGTGTCCGGTTCCGGCCGGTCCGGGCACAGGGGCGCACTGTCCGCTTCGGTGGGCCCTGCGGCGTACAAGCTGTAGGCATCGGCGCCGCCGATGACCCCATCGGCAGGACGCCCCACTGGCGCGTGGACCCGCACCACCGCCCGCTCGTAGCGTCCAGGACATGAACACGCAGAGCAAGTCCGCAGAGAGCAGGGGCGTCGCCCAGCTGATGACCGCCATGGTGCTGTCCGGCACCCTCGGCGTCTTCGTCGTCGAGTCGGGCGCCTCGCCTTTCGATGTCGTCTTCTTCCGGGTCGTCTTCGGAGCCCTCGCGCTCGGCTCCTACGTCCTCGCCCGCGGCTGGCTCCGGGACCACGGCTTCACCCCGCGCACCCTCGGACTCGCCGTCCTCGGCGGGGTGTTCATCGTCTTCAACTGGGTGTTCCTCTTCGAGTCGTACCGGAACACGTCGATCTCGGTCGCCACGGTCGTCTACCACACCCAGCCGTTCTACGTGGTCCTGCTCGGCGCCCTCCTCTTCCGCGAGCGCCTCACCGCCGCCAAGGTCGGCTGGATCGTGCTGGCCTTCGCGGGCCTGATCCTGGTCTCGGGCGTCACGCCGTCCGACTTCACCAGCGGCGGCACCTATCTGACGGGCGTGGGCCAGGCCCTCCTCGCCGCGCTCCTGTACGGCCTGTCCACCCTGGTCACCAAGCGCATCACCGGCGTCCGCCCGCACCTCATCGCCCTGGTCCAGGTCCTCGTCGGGATCCCGCTGCTGCTCCCCTTCGCCGACTTCGGCGCGATGGCAGGCACCGGCTGGGACTGGGGCTGGCTCGTCGGGCTCGGCTTCATCCACACCGGCGTGATGTACGTCCTGATGTACGCCGCCTACGCCAAGCTGCCGACCTCGAAGATCGCCGTCCTCGCCTTCGTCTACCCGGCGGTCGCGATGGTCATGGACTGGGCGGTGTACGGCCACCACATCGGCCTCGTCCAGGCACTGGGCGTCCCGCTGATCGTGCTGGCCAGCCTGAAGGTCACGCTTGCCCGGCCTCTTCGGACACCAGCTTCCGCGCCTGCTCGAGAAACAGCCGGACGTGCGCCGGAAGCCGCTTCCCGGCCCGCCACGCCAGTTGGGTCCGAAGCGTGAACGGCGGCTGCCACGGCAGCCGTACCAGAGCCCCCTCGGCGAGTTCGGCGGCGACCGTCACCTCGGGCAGCAACGAGACCCCGAGGCCGGCCGCCGCCGCGCGTTTGGTGGCCTCGATCGTCCCGAACTCCATGAAGTCGACCGGCTCGCCGGCGGACTTGAGTTCCCGTTCGAACAAGTCCCGGTAGGCGCAGCCCGGTTCGGTGGCGAGGAGGGACTGCCGTACCAGCTCGTTGGTGCCGAACTCCCGCCCCGCGAGGGCGTGTCGGGGCGCGGCGACCAGCGCGAGCGGCTCCTCGCACAGCACCACGCTCTCCAGGCCGGGGTGCTCCGTCGCCTCCTCCATCAGGAAGCCGAGATCGTACGTGCCCTGCCGCAGCGCCTGCCGGGTCTCGTCGCCGATGGTGGTGCGCAGGGAGAGCCGCACCTTGGGGTAGCGGTGGTGGAAGAACTCCAGCAGCGGCGGCAGCCGGTACGAGGTCAGCGACTCCATGGTCCCGACCACCAGCGAACCGGCGGGCTCCTCGGTACCGGCGACCGCGGCCCGCGCCTCCTCGGTGAGCTCGATGATCTGCCGGGCGTAGGGGAGCAGCCGCTCACCCGCCTCCGTGAGGCGGATCCTGCTGCCGAGCCGGTCGAACAGTTCCGTGCCGAGGGAGGACTCCAGGGCCCGTACCTGGCTGGTCACGCTGGACTGTGCGTACTTCAGCTCGGCCGCGGCCTGCGTGAAGCTCAGCACGGTCGCGACCTTCTCGAAGGTGACGAGCAGCCGCAGCTCCATCAGTCCGCCTTGGGGTCCTCGCCGCTCTCCCGCCGCCGCAAGTCCTCCTCGCGACGCCGCAGATCGGCCTCCCAGTCCTTGAGGAGCGCCTCGTCCTTCTTGTTCTCCTCCTTGAGGGACTTCAGGAACTCGGGGTTGTCGTCGGGCGCGACGAACTGGGTGCGGTGGTTGCGGTGCCACTCGGAGGGCGTGGATCCCCCCGCCGGGACGGGCCCGCGGTACTTGCCCGCGACCAGCCAGGCGATCGGCCCGACCAGCACCTCCCCGAACAGCAGGATGATGATGACCCAGACCACCTTGGGCAGCCCGCGCACCTGCTCCTCAGGGGTGTTCAGGCAGTCGATGAAGGCATAGATCCACAACGCCAGGACCAGCAAATACGGCAGATACCTGATCATGGTGGTGCGATCCCCCAGAAGACGGTGGCGGGGCGCTGCACGGCCCCGGTGACGGGGTCAGGGTAGCGGGTGGCCGCAAGTCCTCCCCCGTCCGCCGGTCAGTGGTGGGGCGAGCGCATCACGTGCCGGATCCGGTCGGTGTTGGGCAGCCGATGGGGCCGGTGTGGCCGACGGCCGAGGGCCCGGACGCCGGCCGCGACACCGGTCGCGACGCCTGCCGTAAGGACGAGGCCGCTCACGGCGGTCATCGTGGGGCGGCCAGTGCCCGGAACGCCTCCCACCGCACCCGCGGCCGGGGCAGGCCACGCCGTTCCAGATAGCGCGCGGTGGCCCGCTTGGTCCGGCGCAGCACCCGTACCGCGTCGGTCGGGCGGCCGGAGCCCATCGGCTCCACCACCCGGCCTGGGACCAGCAGCCAGCCGTCGCCGGCCTGCCGCAGCTCTCCGCGCACGAGCGTGTTCTGCATGTGGTTGAGCCGCTCGTCGTGCTGGTGCACCAGCAGCGAGGCGGGGCCGGCCGTCACGGCGCAGTCGGCGGGCACGGTCAGCGCGAAGCCCGCGTCCGTCGGCACCGGCAGGGTCCGGGCGAGCACGGGCGCTCCCGTCTTGTCGCGGGCCGCCAGCACCGCGCTCGGGTAGCGGGCGAGCTGCGCGGCCCCGAGCAAAGGCGCGGCGGGCTCCGCACCGGTGGCCGGTCCCTCCGCGAGCAGGGACGCCAGCGGAGGGCGTACGACGACCTGTTCCGGGGTGACGGTGATGAGCAGGCGCAGGTAGTACCACTCCATCAGCCGCTTGAAGCCGGGGGCGAGGTAGGAGCGGCTGTGCGGCTGCCGTTCGAAGAGCATCCGCCAGTAGTCCTCGGCGCCCTCCGGTCCCGTCATGATGTCGTCCGGGCACACGGCGAGGCCGCCGACGAAGATCTGCGGGGCGTCTTCGAGGCCGCTGCCGGTGGGGTCGGACCAGAGCAGGGCCACGCGCCCGTCGCGGCACACGTTCAGCGCCTTCTGCGCGAACGCCAGGGACGTGGTCAGCAGCAGCGTCCCGTCGTCCTTGCGCCGGACCGCGGCGGGCCAGGCCGGTGGTGCGCCGTCGCGGCCGAGCGTGACGAACTCGCAGGTCCGGTAGGCGTCCAGGGTGTCGAGGGGCGCGGAGTCGAGCACGCTCACCGGCCCGTCCCCCCGTCCAGTGGGCCGCGCAGGGCACGGCAGGACGCGGCGTACTTCCGCCGGCCGACGAGCCGCCACATCAGGCGGCCGAGGAGCGGGGCCCGGCCGAGGAAGTAGGCGCGCTCCTCGGGCGTCGCGTCCTCCAGGATCGCGCCGACGGCGAGCAGCACCTTGTCCTTGGGCAGCCCCTCAAGACCGCGCCGGCCCACCAGCTCCCATTCGGCGACGCTCAGATGCTCGGCGACCAGCGGCAGCACCAGCCGCTCCTCGTCGTCGAGATGATCGAGGAGCACCGTATGGTGCTCGCTCAGCGCCAGGGCCAGTTCCTCCCGGGCGATGGGGCTCGCCTCCCGCAGCCATGCGGGCAGCCACTCGGCCACCACCGCGAGGGTCCGGTCGATGCGCTGGTGCTGTTCCTCCATCCGCTCGACCAGCGCGCCGTCCGCGCCCCGCGCGTGCAGCAGGGGCCAGATCAACTCGTCCTCGAGGGCGTGGTGATGGTGCAGCCCCATGACGTAGTCGTCCAGGTGGGCCGCGACCTGTGCCGCGCGGGCGGTGCCGCCGTCCGGCACGGCCCGTACCAGACGGGGAGCCAGCGCCGACTCGCGCCGGAAGACCCGGTGGACGACCACCATCTCGTGTGTGTAGGGCCGTTGGCCCGAGGGTGCGGGAAATGCGGTACTGCGGGACACGCCTGCCTGCTCCAAGGATGAGGTTCCGATCAGGAACGCCCACCGTCGCGCGGCCGTCTTGGCGCCCACTTGGCATCGCACTTGGTGCGCCGCCGACCAGGGCGTTTAGCGAACCGTTAACGCTCCGCAACCACGGCTCGGGTAGATTCGCGCGGCGTGCTGCGCATACGTATACGAGTCCTGGGCTCCCTGGGCGCCGAGGTCGGCGGGCAGCCGGTCGAACTGGGCGCTCCCCGGCAGCGGGCCGTACTCGCGCTGCTGGTCGCGGCCGGCGGGCGGGTGGTGCCCGTCGACCGCATGATCGACGAGCTGTGGCGCGGGGTGCCCCCGGCCAGGGCCACCGTGTCCCTGCACACCTACGTGTCCCATCTGCGCCGCGTGCTGGAGCCGGAGCGGCTCCCGCGCGCCCCCGCGTCCGTACTGGTCACCTCCCCGCCGGGCTATGCCCTGCGGCTGCCCGCCGAGGCGGTGGACGCCTGGTGGTTCGAGACCCTGGTCTCCCGGGCCCGCAGCGCTCCGCCCGACCGGGCGAGGGATTTGCTGGCCGAGGCGCTCGGCTGGTGGCGGGGTCCCGCGTTCCTGGAGCACGCGAGTGAACCGTGGGCGGAGTCGGAGGTGGCCCGGCTGACCGAACTGTGCGCCCAGGCCCGCGAACTGGCCGTCGCAGCCGACCTGCGCACCGGACACCCGGCCGAGGCGGTGCCGGCGGCCGAAGTCCTCGTACGGCAGAGCCCGTTGCGGGAGGAGGGCTGGCGGCTGCTCGCCCTCGCCCAGTGGGCCTGCGGACGCCAGGGAGACGCCCTGGCGTCCCTGCGCCGGGCCGCCGCCGTGCTCCGCGAGGAACTCGGCTGCGATCCCGGGCCCGCCCTGGCCGAGCTCGAACACGCCGTGCTCAGCCGGCGGCTGGACGTGCTGCGCGCGGCCGTACCGCCCGCCCCGCTGGAGACCGCTGCCGCGCCCGAGGACGAGGGCGGACTCTTCGTCGGCAGGGAGGCCGAGCTGGGCGCCGCGGCCGCAGCCGCGCGGGACGCCCGGCGGGCGGGCGGTGTCGTCCTGGTCACCGGCGAGGCCGGAGCGGGGAAGTCGGCGCTGCTCGATCGGTTCGCGGGACGGCTGGAGGCGGCGGGGTGGACGGTGGTGATCGGCCGCTGCCCCGAGTACGAGGGCGCGCCGCCGGCCTGGGCCTGGGTGGAGGCGCTCGGCGCCCTGGCCGCTGTCGTGCCGCCGGCCCGCCCCGAGGAGCTGACCGCCCTGCTGCACGAGCCTCAGACGGTGGCCGCCATGACGCGTGACGAGGCCGCCGCGGGCCGCTTCCGTACCCACCTGGCCCTCGCCGCCTGGCTGCGGGACGCGGCCGCCGCACAGCCCCTCGCCGTCGTCCTGGAGGATCTGCACCGCGGCGACGGCGAGACCCTGGCCCTCCTGGAGACGGCCGCGCAGATCACCGGCGTACCCCTGCTGATCGTGGCCGGCTACCGGTCGGCGGAGGTCGGGGAGGACCTGGTCAAGACCCTCGGTCGGCTCGCCCTGCGGGCCCCGCGGCGCATCCCGCTCGGCGGCCTGTCGACCCGGGACGTCGCGACCGTGGTCACCGCTGTCTGCGGCGAACCCGTCGACGACGCCACGGTGACCGCGCTTGCCGAACGCACCGGCGGCAACCCCTTCTACGTCCTGGAGAGCGCCCGCCTGCTGGTCGGCGAGGGCGCTCTGGTGGCCGTGTCGGAGGTCCCCCAGGGCGTACGGGACGTGCTGCGCAGACGGCTGGCCCTGCTGCCGGCCGAGGCCCGCTCGGCGCTGCAGCTCGCGGCCGTCGCGGGGCCGGAGGCCGAGGTCGCCCTCCTCGTCGACGCGGCCGACGCCGACGAGGACACCGTGCTGGCGGGACTCGACGCCGCGGTGAGAGCGGATCTGCTGACCGAGCCCGCTCTCGGCCGGGTCCGCTTCGTGCACGCACTGGTCCGTGACACCGTCTACACCGACCTGTCCGGGGTCCGGCGGGCCCGTCTGCACGACCGTGTCGCGCAGGGACTGCGCCGCCACCGCCCGCACGACCTCGCGGCTCTCGCCTTCCACTTCGCCCGCACGGGCCGGACCGCGAACGCGCCCCTGGCCGTCGACTACGCGCTGCGGGCGGCCGAACTGGCAGAGCGACGGTACGCGCACGACGTGGCCGTCGAGCTGATCGAGCACGCCCTCGCGGCACACCGGGCGGCCGTGGCCGACCCCGACGCCGACCCGGACGACACGGTGACCCTCTACGTTCGGCTGCTGGCGGCACAGTTGCGGGCCGGGTCCACCGACGGTGCCCGGCACACCCGGCAGCGGGCGGTCGACCTCGCGGTGCGGGCCGGCCGGGACGACCTGGTCGCCGCGGTCTACGGCGCCTGGACCGAGCCCTCGCCCTGGCGCTCCCGGCTGGAGGGGCTCTTCGACCGCACCGCCCTGGCCCGGCTGGAACGGCTCGCCGACGACCCCGCGCTCGACGGCGCGACCCGCGCCCGGGTCCTGCAGGTCCTCGTCGACGCCGTCGCCGCCGAGGAGGCACCGCGGGCCCTACGGGCGGCGCACGCGCAACTGGCGCTGGCCCGCGCCGAGGGCGAACCGCGCCTGTTGGCCTCGGCGCTGATGACATCCGCCAAGCTGCTGCCGCACGAGGCACAGGGCGCATTGCGCACACCGCTCGTCGCGGAACTGCGCCAGCTGGCCGAGGCACACGACCTGCCGGCCTACCGCTGGGTCTGCGAGCACCTCGACGGCATGACCGCCGCGACCCGCAACGACCCCGACGGGCTGCGCCGGCACAACACCGAAGCCCTGGAACTGGCCCGCCGCTACCGCATGCTGTGGGCGCAGGGCATCGCCGCCGCGACCTCGGCCATGCTGGCCACGGTCACCGGCCGCTTCGACGAGGCGGAGGCCCGCTACGCCGAGGCCGACGGCCTGCTGCGGCGCGTGGGCGCCCACCACGCCACCGGACCCCGCACGCTGGGCCTGCTGACCATCCGGCTCGCCCAGGACCGGGCGGCCGACATCGAGGGGGTCTTCCGCGACCTCTACGCGGAGATCGGCACCCCGGTGGCGGTGGCGCACGCCCTGGTCCTGGCCCGACTGGGACGGCTGGACGAGGCGGCCGCGGTGTCGATCGCGCCGCGACCGGTGACGGACCACCTCTACGGCCTGGAGCTGGACTACCGCAGCGAACTCGCGGTCCTGCTCGGCGACACGGAGACGGCGGCCATGCTGATCCGGCACGTGCTGCCGATCCGCGACCAGTTCGCCGGGACGGCCGGTGCCGCCTATGCGACCCGGCCCCTCGCCCACGCCCTCGCGGACCTGTACCGGCTCCTCGGCGAGGACGGGGCCGCGGCCGAGAACTACGCGCTGGCCGAACGCGTCGCGTCCGCCTGGGACTCGCCGCACCGCCTCGCCGAGGCACGCCGCGCGGCCGCCCGGCTGACCGCCGAGCGGGAGCGCCGGCGAACCGCCTGAGGGCGGGGCGGGCGTCGGGGGTCCGAGGGGCTCGGCGATACTGGGACGCATGGCTTACGACGATCTTCGCTCCCTGCTCAGGGCACTGGAACGCGAGGGTGACCTCAAGCGCATCAAGGCCGAGGTGGACCCGTATCTGGAGGTCGGGGAGATCGTCGACCGGGTGCAGAAGGCGGGGGGCCCGGCGCTGCTCTTCGAGAACGTGAAGGGCTCCGCCATGCCCCTCGCGATGAACGTCTTCGGCACCGACCGACGGCTGCTCAAGGCCCTCGGGCTGAAGTCGTACGGGGAGATCAGCGAGAAGATCGGCGGGCTGCTGCGTCCCGAGCTCCCGCACGGGTTCGTCGGCGTCCGCGAGGCCTTCGGGAAGCTCGGCGCGATGACGCACGTACCGCCGAAGAAGGTGAAGGAAGCCCCCGTCCAGGAGGTCGTCCTCACCGGCGACGACGTGGACCTGGACCAGCTGCCGGCCCTCTTCACCTGGCCGCAGGACGGCGGGTCCTTCTTCAACCTGGGGCTCACCCACACCAAGGACCCGGAGAGCGGCATCCGCAACCTGGGCCTGTACCGGCTGCAGCGCCACGACCGGCGCACCATCGGCATGCACTGGCAGATCCACAAGGACAGCCGCAACCACTACCAGGTCGCCGCCAGGCGGGGCGAACGGCTGCCGGTCGCGATCGCCTTCGGCTGCCCGCCCGCCGTCACCTACGCCTCCACCGCGCCGCTCCCCGGCGACATCGACGAGTATCTCTTCGCCGGGTTCATCGCCGGCAAGAGGATCGAGATGGTCGACTGCAAGACCGTGCCGCTGCAGGTGCCGGCACAGGCGGAGGTCGTCATCGAGGGCTGGCTGGAGCCCGGCGAGATGCTCCCCGAGGGGCCCTTCGGCGACCACACGGGGTTCTACACCCCGCAGGAGCCCTTCCCCGCGCTGAAGATCGACTGCGTGACCATGCGGAAGCGGCCGCTGCTTCAGTCGATCGTCGTAGGCCGGCCTCCGACGGAGGACGGACCGCTGGGTCGTGCGACCGAGCGCTTCTTCCTGCCCCTACTGAAGATCATCGTCCCGGACATCGTGGACTACCACCTGCCCGAGGCGGGCGGCTTCCACAACTGTGCGATCGTCTCGATCGACAAGAAGTACCCCAAGCACGCCCAGAAGGTGATGCACGCGATCTGGGGGGCACACATGATGTCCCTGACGAAGCTGATCGTGGTCGTGGACTCCGACTGCGACGTCCACGACCTCCATGAGGTCGCGTGGCGCGCGCTCGGCAACACGGACTACGCCCGTGACCTCAGCGTCGTCGAAGGTCCCGTCGACCACCTCGACCACGCCTCCTACCAGCAGTTCTGGGGCGGCAAGGCAGGCATCGACGCGACGAAGAAGTGGCCCGAGGAGGGCTACACGCGCGACGGCGGCTGGCCCGAGATGGTCCTGTCCGACCCGGAGACGGCGGCGAAGGTCGACCGCCGCTGGAAGGAGTACGGCCTGTGAGCAGCGCCTCCGCCGCGATCCCGCAGCCAGGACGCACCAAGGCGTTCCTCCGCCTGGTGATGATCGAGCACTCGGTCTTCGCTCTGCCCTTCGCCTACATCGCCGCGCTCACCGCGATGTTCCAGTGGGACCGGAACATCCACTGGGGGCGGCTGCTCCTGGTCACCATCTGCATGGTGGGCCTGCGCACCTTCGCGATGGCGGTGAACCGGATCATCGACCGCGAGATCGACGCCAGGAATCCGCGGACGGCACAGCGGGAGCTGGTCACCGGCGCGATGTCGGTGAAGCACGCCTGGACCGGCGCGCTGATCGCGGTCGTCGTCTTCCTCGGCTCGGCGGCCCTGCTCAACCCGCTCTGCTTCGCCCTGGCCCCCATCGCGGTGATCCCGATGGTGGTGTACCCGTACGGCAAGCGGTTCACGAACTTCCCCCAGGCCATCCTCGGCCTCGCCCAGGCGATGGGCCCGGTCGGCGGCTGGCTGGCGATCAGCGGGGAGTGGTCCTGGGACGCGGTGATCCTCGGCCTCGCGGTCGGCATCTGGATCGGCGGCTTCGACCTGATCTACGCCTGCCAGGACGTGGAGACGGACCGCGAGATCGGCGTGATGTCGGTCCCGGCGCGCTTCGGCATCCCGGTCGCCATCTGGGTCGCGCGGGTCTGCCACGCCGTGGTGACGGCACTGCTCGTCTGGTACGCCGTGGTGACGGACGCGGGCGGCTTCTTCTGGGTCGGCCTGATGATCGTCGCGGGCGCGTTCGTCTACGAGCACAACATCGTGCGCCCGAACGACCTGTCCCGTCTGAACAGGGCGTTCTTCAGCGTCAACGGGTTCATCGGGATTGCCCTGTTCGTGTGTGCGCTGCTTGATCTTCTGGTTCGGGGTCTGACCGTGTAGTTACGGTGCGGCCTACCATCGAGTGCAGAGAGAGGGAGGCTGACGTGACCGTCTCGGACAGCGACCGTCTGCACTCGCAGCTCGCCCGGTACGAGGACATGTTCCGCGGGTACCGGATGGAGATTGTCGAGGGCAATATCGTGATGAGTCCGCTCAGGCCGTTCCACAACGAGACCATCGTGCGGCTGTGGACCCAATTGGAAGCTCAGCTCGGCCAGGAGTGGGCCTTCATCAGCGATGTCGCGATCCCGTTCAGCGAGGACTTCGAGTTCTGCCCTGACCTTGCCCTCATCCCGGCGGCCGAGAAGAACCGCAACCTCACCGCTTACGCGCCTGACCTGATGGAGCTCGCCATCGAGGTCGTTTCGCCGTCCAGTGTCCGCAACGACTACGAGGTCAAGAACAAGCAGTACGCGGCGCGAGGCATCCCGAACTACCTGATCTTCGATCCCACGAAGGGACATCTCGTCACGCTCTGGAACCCCGGTCCGGACGGCTACCTGGGACGCGACACGTTTCCCTACGGCGGCAAGGTCACCGTGGAGACCAAGATCGGACGGCTGGCCATCGACACCGACCGCCTTCCCGTGGATCCGGAAGCGAGCCCTCACCCCTGAATCGCGCGGGCCTCCACACGCCGCCGGAACCAGAACGCCGCTGCCACGCCCGCCGCCAGGCCGATCAGATGGCCCTGCCAGCTGACGCCCGTCTGCAGCGGGGAGAGGCCCAGCAGGATCGAGCCGCCCCACACCGCACCCACCAGCAGACCCACCACGACGCCCAGCGGCCGCCGCTCCACGAAGCCGCTGACCAGCAGGAAGCCGAAGAGGCCGAAGATCAGGCCGGAGGCGCCCGCCGTGTTGGTGTGCGCCGGGGCTATGAGCCACACCCCCAGTCCGTCCGCCACGATGACGAACAGGCACAGCGCGGCGAACCGGCGTATCCCGCCCAGCGCCGCCAGGAAGCCCATGACCAGTAGCGGCACACTGTTGGCGGCCACATGGGCGAATCCGAAGTGGATGAACGCGGCCGGTACGACATCCACCAGCTCGGACGGCTCGCGCGGTGTGATGCCCAGCCCGTCCAGCGCATGGCCGCTGATCACGTCGACCACTTCCAGCAGCCACAGCAGCGCGACCCAGCCCACCATCAGCTTGGCCGCGGCCTTCGCCCGGTCCCCGCGCGACCACTCGAGCCCGCTGTCCGACATGGCAACCCCCACCGCTCACTCGTCCCCGCCTGAAGAACGCCCGAGCCCCCTCGACCGGTTCCCACCCTGCGAGGCCGGATAGGCTCGGTGTTGTGAACCCAGCCAAGCCAGGAGAGACGGCGCGTACACCTTGGATCGTAGGGGTGTCCGGGGCCTCCGGCACGCCTTATGCCGCGTCGGTGCTGCGCGCGCTCCTGGAGGCCGGCGAAAGCGTGGACCTGGTCGTCAGCCGGGCCTCGCGACTCACGCTCCTGGACGAGACCGGGATCTCGTTCCGCGACGCGCACTGGCGCGACGACCTGCGGGAATGGCTGGGCCGGGGGGCCGAGGGCAAGCCCGGGGTCTATGACGCGGACGTCGACGGGGTGCGGTACTGGCCCGCCGGGGACCTGGCCGCGGGGCCGTCCTCGGGCTCGTACCCGAGCAAGGGCATGCTGATCGTGCCCGCCTCCACCGCCTGTGTGGCCGGTGTCGCCCTCGGCCTTTCCAAGGACCTGCTGCAGCGCGCGGCGAGTGTCACGCTCAAGGAACGCAGGCCGCTGGTCGTGACCGTGAGGGAGACCCCCTTGAACGGTCAGACCCTGCGGCACCTGGTGGCGCTCGACGACGCGGGCGCGACCGTGGTGCCCGCCTCGCCCGCCTTCTACGCGGGCGCCACCCACATCCAGGACCTGGTGGACTTCGTAGCCGGGCGGGTGCTGGACGCGGCGGGCGTCGAGCACGGTCTGTACCGGCGCTGGGCGGGCGAACTGGGCGGCGGGAGCGCCGGCCGGTAGGGCACGCCGCAGTACCTCTCATCTACTCGGGAATCTTCAGCGGAAGGCATCGAATCGCATGGACGCGGTGGACAGGCAGCTCATCCAGGCCCTGAGGGAGAACGGCCGGGCCTCGTACGCGGAGCTGGGGCGCCTCGTCGGCCTGTCGGGACCCAGCGTCACCGACCGCATCAACCGGCTGGAGGCGGCCGGCGTCATCACCGGCTACCGCGCCACCGTGGACGCAGCCTCGCTGGGCCTCGGCGTCACCGCCCTCATCGGCATCTCGCTGTCCGACGCCGCCGACCACGAGGACGTGGCCCAGCGGATGAAGGAGCTCAGCGAGATCGAGGATTGCTGGTTCATCGCCGGCGACGACTCGTACATGCTCAAGGTGCGGGCGAACGACGTGGACGGCCTGGAGAAGATCATCCGGCGGCTCAGCGGAACCAAGGGGGTCTCCCGTACGCGTACGACGATCGTGCTCTCCACGAAGTGGGAGAACCGGGTCGGGGAACTGCCCGAAGAGGTCTGAGATCGTAGGCGTACGGTGGGGTCGAGCTGTCGTAGAAAGAGGTTGAGGGTATGGACGTCGGGCTCAAGCGCGAGCTGGAGGACAAGGTCAGGGCCGGTGAACGGCTGACCCGCGAGGACGGCATCGCGCTGTACGAGTCGGACGACCTGGCCTGGCTCGGCGGCCTCGCCCACGAGGTGCGCACGCGCAAGAACGGTGACGTGGTCCATTTCAACGTCAACCGGCACCTCAACATGACCAACGTCTGCACCGCCTCCTGCGCCTACTGCTCCTTCCAGCGCAAGCCGGGCGAGAAGGACGCGTACACCATGCGCATCGAGGAGGCGGTGAAGCTCGCCAAGGCGATGGAGGGCGAGAACCTCACCGAGCTGCACATCGTCAACGGCCTGCACCCCAACCTGCCGTGGCGCTACTACCCGCGTTCGCTGCGGGAGCTCAAGGCCGCCCTGCCGAACGTCTCGCTCAAGGCCTTCACGGCCACGGAGATCCACCACTTCGAGACGATCTCCGGGCTGAGCGCGAGCGAGATCCTGGACGAGCTGATCGACGCGGGCCTGGAGTCCCTCACCGGCGGCGGCGCGGAGATCTTCGACTGGGAGGTCCGCCAGCACATCGTCGACCACCGCACGCACTGGGAGGACTGGTCGCGCATCCACCGCCTGGCGCACGAGAAGGGTCTGAAGACCCCGTGCACCATGCTGTACGGCCACATCGAGGAGCCGCGGCACCGCGTCGACCACGTGCTGCGGCTGCGGGAGCTCCAGGACGAGACCGGCGGCTTCCAGGTCTTCATCCCGCTGCGCTACCAGCACGACTTCGTGGACATGAAGGACGGCAAGGTCCGCAACCGGCTCCAGGCCCGGACGCAGATGGCGACCGGCGCGGAGGCGCTGAAGACCTTCGCGGTCTCCCGGCTGCTGTTCGACAACGTCCCGCACGTCAAGGTCTTCTGGGTCATGCACGGTGTGCAGACCGCGCAGCTCGCGCTGCAGCACGGGGCGGACGACATGGACGGGTCGGTCGTCGAGTACAAGATCACGCACGACGCCGACAATTACGGCACGCCGAACAAACTGACCCGTGAGGATCTGCTGGATCTGATCCGGGATGCTGGGTTCCGGCCGGTGGAGCGGAACACCCGGTACGAGATCATTCGGGAGTACGAGGGCCCGGACCCGGCTCGTCGGGAATCTCCGCAGCCGATGCGGGTCTGAGTTCGGCTGCGGGTTGGCGGGGGCTTGTCGCGCCCCGCGGCGGAGCCGCAAACAGATACGGTCCCGCGCCCCTTGCGGGGGTACTCGGGGCGCATGGTTACGAAGGCTCCCGAGGATGCCTATACCGCTGAGCCCTTCCTTCCCGAGCGCGGCGGGCTTCCCGCCCTGCGCAAGGCGGCGGCGGAATGCAGGGGCTGCCCGCTGCACCGGGACGCCACGCAGACCGTCTTCGGTGCGGGGAACGCGCACGCGCGCGTGATGCTCGTCGGGGAGCAGCCCGGGGACCAGGAGGACCGGCAGGGGAAGCCGTTCGTCGGGCCTGCGGGCAAGCTGCTCGACCGGGCTCTCGCCGAGGCCGGGCTGGATCCGGCGGACGCGTACGTCACCAACGCCGTCAAGCACTTCAAGTTCACCCAGGCCGAACCCCGCAAGCGCCGTATCCACAAGGCGCCCAGCCTGCGCGAGATGACGGCGTGCGGACCGTGGCTGGCCGCCGAGCTGGCCGTGGTGGAACCCGAGCTGATCGTGGTGCTGGGGGCGACCGCCGGGAAGGCGCTGCTGGGCTCCTCGTTCCGGGTCACGCAGGTGCGCGGGACGGTCCTGGAGGAGGAGATCCACGGCAGGCGGGAGCGGCTGGTGCCGACCGTGCACCCCTCGGCGGTACTGCGGGCGGACGACAGGGAGGCGGCCTACCGGGGTCTCGTCTCGGATCTCGAGGTGGCGGCGCGGGCGCTGTCGTAATGCGTACCATTGCCCGGTGTCCCTTACCTTCACTCTCGACCCCGCCGTCACTCCCGCCCTGCGCGACGGGATCCTCGACCTGTGGGCCGACGTCTCGAACGCGGGCGGTTCGGTCGGCTTCGTACCGCCGGTCACGGCCGAGGACATACGGCCGGAGCTCGTGAAGCACTTCGTCGCCATGGCCGAGGGGCGGAGCCGGCTGCTGGTCGGGCTGGACGAGTCGGGTGCGGTCGCGGCGAGCGCCTTCTTCAGCTTCAACACCCACCGGCTGATGCAGCACTGGGTGTGGCTGTACACGGTGATGGTGCACCCCCGCCACCAGGGCAAGGGATACGGCCGGGACCTCCTCGCCGCCGCCGAGGACGCGGCCCGCGGCTTCGACGGGATCGACGCGATCCGGCTCACCTGCCGCGGCGGGAACGGCCTGGAGCGGTTCTACGGCTCCTGCGGCTACAAGGAGGTCGGCCGGGTCCCGGGCGCCATCCGCGTCGCCCCGGACGACTACCGCGACGACGTCTTCATGCTGCTGCCGCTGGGCTGAGAGCCCGCACACCCCCCTGCAAGATCGGGTCCCGGGCGTGCTTCACTGGACGGTGCCCTTTGGGAATGTTCGTACCGTTGACGGAAGAGTGGATTGAGATGCTCCGCTACACGCTGATGCGCCTCGGGATCTTCGCGGGCTGCTTCGTGGTCGTCTGGGGCCTCGTCTACTCCGGCATCGTCCCGCGCGGCTACGGCGCCTCCAACTTCATGTGGATCTGCCTGCTGGCGCTGGTGATCTCCGCTCCCATCAGCTTCGTCGTCCTGCGCAAGGAGCGGGACCGCGCCTCCGTGCAGGTCGTCGAGCGGGTCGACCGGATGAAGGCCGGCTTCGCGGCGAACGCCGCCCAGGAGGACGAGGCGGACGACGCGAGCCGCTCGCAGGGCCAGGCACCCCAGGCCTCCTAACGGGGTTGAGGGCGCCCGCTCCCAATTACCCTTGCCCCATGGGTGCCGTGAAGACCAAGCGGATGCCGCGCGCGGTCCGTGAGCAGCAGATGTTGGACGCCGCCGTGCGGACCTTCGGGCAGCGCGGGTACATGGCCGCGTCGATGGACGAGATCGCCGAACTGGCGGGCGTGTCCAAGCCGTTGGTGTACCTGTACCTGAATTCGAAGGAAGACCTGTTCACGGCCTGCATCCGCCGGGAGGCGACGGCGCTCGTCGAGGCCGTCCGGGCCGGGGTCAGGCCCGAGCTGCCCGCCGACCGTCAGCTCTGGGAGGGGCTGCGGGCGTTCTTCACGCACACCGCGCAGAACCCGGACGGCTGGGCCGTGCTGCATCTGCAGGCCCGTACCCGCGAGCCCTTCGCGGCCGAGGTCACCGCGATGCGCGAGGAGATCGTCGCGTTCGTGACGCAGCTCATCGTCGTCGCGGCGAGGGAGGCCCACCGCAATCCGAACCTCCCCGAACGGGAGGTCGCCGGACTCGCCGAGGCCTTGGTCGGGGCCGCCGAAGCCCTCGCCGCCTGGGCCAACGCCACCCCCGGCACCACGGCCCGCCAGGCGGCGGCCACCCTGATGAACTTCGCCTGGGCGGGCCTGGGCAACCTCATGGACGGGCGGCCCTGGTCGCCGCCGCCCACCCCGGAGTCATGACGAGGCGTCAGCCGCCCCGAGGCCGCTGACGCTTCCGCTCACATGGACGCGGCCCCCGCTCCCGCGCAGCTCGAACCGCTCCCCGTCCGCCGCATACGTCACCGTCCCCGGCAGCAGCACCGGGGCCCTGAACCGCGCCTCCACGCGGGCGCGTTCGGGCACGCCGTGCGCGGCGAGGCAGCGGGCCACCGTCCACATGCCGTGCGCGATGGCGCGCGGGAAGCCGAAGAGGCGGGCGGTGAGCGGGTGCAGATGGATGGGGTTGCGGTCGCCGGACGCGGCGCCGTACCGCCGCCCGACGTCGGCGGCCAGCCGCCACTCGGCGACGGCGGGCAGTTGCTCCCGGTCGTCCCCGGCCGGCTCACCGGACTGCTGCGTCCGGTGCCGTGCCAGATAGGTGCTCCGCGACTCCCAGACGACCTCCCCGCCGGCCCGCATCTCGGTGATCACCGAGGCCTCGGTGCCGCGCCGATGCGGCTCCAGCCCGCCGACGTACACGGCGATTTCGTACTCCCCGGTCGCCGTGGGCGCGCGCCGCTGCGTGATCTCGATCGAGGTGTGGACCAGGCCGAGCAGCGGCAGCGGGAAGCCCCGGTCGCTCATCAGCCGCATGGCCAGCGGGAAGCCCAGCACCTGCGGATAGGTCGGCGGCAGCGCGTCCTCGCCGGTCGCGAAGCCGCACACCCGCTCGTACGCCGCCAGCCGCGCGAGGTCGATGCGCAGTCCGGGCAGGACGAGCCGGCTGCGGGGGAAGTCGGCGTCCGGGCGCGGGCGTTTGAAGGGGGACAGCAGGGCGCCGCGGGCGAGCAGCGGCCCGAGGGCGGGCGTACCGGGCAGGACGACGGACATCGACATTCCGAGACTCCCCATGAGCGGCTCTGCTTACTCCAGAGTCAGGTTACCCGAGGTAAGGGCAGGTGGGGGCGGGTCAGAAGATGAAAAACGTTCACCATCCCGTCCGGCCCGTCGCTATCGGCCAGAAAAGCCACGAGCTTGCACATCCCCGACGCATCCCCGCCGCCGGACCACCTTGGAACCCACACCGGCTCATCACGGGCGCGCCGTACGATCACCTCCCCCCAGCCTGCGGCAACTCCCCCGCAGGGCAACTCTGGTGAACGTCTGGAGTCGCCCGTGTCCACCTCGCAGCCGTCCGCGCCCGCCGTCGTCCACGCCACGACGTACGACGGCACGCCGGTACTCGTGGAGCCCGTGATCCGGCGGCTGGACGGGGAGGTGCGCGAGGTCTCCGTGCCGCCCTTCGTCCCGTCGGTGACCTACGGCTCGCTCGCCGACCTGCCCTTCGACAACGCCCGCATCGCCCCCGACGACAAGGTGCTCAGCCGTCGCACCGAATCAGGCCGGTGGGCGGACGTGACGGCGGCAGAGTTCGCCGACCAGGTGCTGGCGACGGCGAAAGGCCTGATCGCCGAGGGGCTGGTGCCGGGGGACCGGCTCGGTGTGATGGCGCGGACGATCTACGAGTGGACGCTCCTGGACTTCGCCGCCTGGGCCGCGGGCCTGGTCACCGTCCCGATCTATCCCACCTCCTCGGCCTTCCAGACCCGCTGGATCCTCCAGGACTCCGGCGCGGTCGCACTCGTCACGGAGACCGCCGCCCAGGCGGCGGCCCTCGGCCCGGAACGCGACCGCGTGCCGGACCTGCGGCACCTGTGGGTCGTCGAGAAGGGCCATGTGGAGCGGCTGGCGGAGCAGGGCGGCCAGGTGCCGGACCAGGAAGTGGACGTGCGGCGCGGGATGCTGAGCCCCGACACGCTCGCCACCGTCGTCTACACCTCGGGCACCACCGGCCGCCCCAAGGGCTGTGCGATCACCCACGGCAACTTCTTCGCCGAGGTCGACAACGCGATCGAGCTCCTCTATCCCGTGTTCCGCGCGCGGACCAGCGAAGAGGCCTCCGTCCTGCACTTCCTCCCGATGTCCCACATCTTCGGCCGCATGGTCGCGGTCGCCTGCATCCGCGCCCGGGTCCGGCTGGGTCACGCGCCGAGCCTGAAGGCGGACGAACTCCTGCCGGACCTGGCGAGCTTCCGGCCGACCTGCCTGGTCGCCATTCCGTACATGCTGGAGAAGGTGTTCAACGTGGCCCGCGCGAAGGCGGAGGTCGGCGGCCGGGTCACCTCCTTCGACCGCGCGGCGGGCGTGGCCCGGCGGTACGGGGAGGCGGTGGAGGCCCGCCACGCCGGTACGGGACCCGGCCCGAGCGCCGCACTGAAGGCCGCCCGCGCCTTCTACGACCCGCTCGTCTACCGCCGTATCCGGGGCGCCATGGGCGGCAGGGTCCGCTACATGATCTGCGGCGGCTCCCCGCTGGGCCGCAGGCTGGCCGCGTTCTACTTCGGGGCGGGCATCGAGATCTACGAGGGCTACGGCCTCACGGAGGTGACCGGCGCGTCCACCGTGACCCCGCCGCTCAAACCCCGTCTGGGCTCGGTGGGCTGGCCGATACCCGGCACGAAGGTCCGTATCGCCGCCGACGGCGAGATCCTGCTCGCCGGTGACCACGTCCTGCGCGGCTACTGGGACCCGAACGCGGGCGGCGTCGTGCCGGCGACCGTCGACGGCTGGCTGGCCACCGGCGACATCGGCCGCCTCGACGAGGAGGGCTACCTCTACATCACCGGCCGGAAGAAGGAGTTGCTGATCACGGCGGGCGGCAAGAGCGTCGCGCCTGCCCCGCTGGAGAACTGGCTGCGCGCCCACCCCCTGATCTCCCAGGTCATGGTCGTCGGCGATGCCCGCCCCTACGTCGGCGCCCTGATCACCCTGGACATGGAGGGTGTCAGCCACTGGCGCCGGATGCGCGGCAAGCACCCGGTCCCGGCCCAACTGATCCTGGACGACGACGAGTTGCGACAGGTCCTGCAGCGGGCAGTGAACGAGGCCAACAAACTGGTCTCCCGCCCGGAATCCATCCGCCGCTTCACCATCCTCCCGGTCGACTTCACGGAGGAGGCGGGACATCTGACCCCGTCGATGAAGCTGAAACGGGAGCTGATCGCAGAGGAATTCGCCGAGCAAATCGAGGAGTTGTACAACTCTTCCGGTGCGGCAGCGCCCCGATAGGGGCGCGGGGCTGTATCGATTGCGGCTCCGCCGCGGGGGCGCGACCAGCCACAACGGACCCGCAGACGACAGACGGCAGCCCCCGGCACAACCCCACCGCAAAACCCCCGGCGGGCCCGCACCAACTCCCCATGCCCGACACGTACTATCGGGTAACCCGCGGTAACCCCTCAGCCGCACACCGCTGGTGAACGTCTCGGTACACGCAGCACGTACAACAGCACAGCGGTACCGAGCTGCACGCCCCAGGAGCTGCCATGTCCGTGCCCGTGCCCTATCCGTCCGCGTCCGACTACGACGGCGTCCCCCAGCTGGTGGAGCCCGAGATACGGCGGCTGGACGGCGAAGTGCGTGAGGCGTCGGTCCCGCCGCTCGTCCCGCCGCCCACCCACGGCTCGCTCGCCGACCTGCCGTTCGACAACGCGGAGGCGGCACCCGACGCCCGCGTCGTCAGCCGCCGCACCCAGGACGGGAACTGGGCGGACGTCACCGCGGCGGAGTTCGCCGAGCAGGTCCTGGCCCTCGCCAAGGGCCTGATCTCGGAGGGGCTGGTGGCAGGCGACCGTATCGCCGTCATGGCGCGGACGATCTACGAGTGGACGCTCCTCGACTTCGCCGCCTGGGCCGCGGGCCTCGTCACCGTCCCCATCTACCCCACCTCCTCCGTCTACCAGACGCGTTGGATCCTCCAGGACTCCGGCGCGGTGGCCCTGGTGACGGAGACCGCCGAGCAGGCGACGGCCCTCGGCCCGGAGCTCAGCCGACTGCCCGACCTGCGGCACATGTGGATCGTGGAGAAGGGGCACCTGGAGCGGCTGGCCGAGCTCGGCGCACCCGTGCCCGGCCAGGAAGTCGCCGTACGACGCGGCATGTTGGTCCCCGACACGCTCGCCACGGTCGTCTACACCTCGGGCACCACCGGCCGCCCCAAGGGCTGTGTCCTCACGCACGGCAACTTCCTCGCCGAGGTCGACAACGCGACCGAACTCCTCTACCCCATCTTCAAGTCGAAGTCGGAGGACCCGGCCACGCTGCTCTTCCTGCCCATGTCGCACGTCTTCGGCCGCATGGTGGCGATCGCCTGTATCCGCGCCCGGGTCCGCCTGGGCCACGCCGCGAGCCTCCAGGCGGACGACCTCCTGGCCGACCTGGGCACCTTCCGGCCGACCTTCCTCCTCTGCATCCCGTACATGCTGGAGAAGGTCTACAACAACGCCCGCGCCAAGGCGGAGGTCGGCGGCCGGGTCTCCGCCTTCGACCGCGCGGCGAGCGTGGCCGTCCGCTACGGCGAGGCGATGGAGGCCCGGCACGCCGGCACCGGCTCCGGCCCCGGCGCCTCCCTCAAGGCGTCCCGCGCCTTCTACGACCCGCTCGTCTACCGGCGCATCCGCAACGCCATGGGCGGCCGCATCCGCCACATCATCTCCGGCGGCTCCCCGCTCGGCCGCCGCCTGGCCGCCTTCTACGCGGGCGCCGGCATGGAGATCTACGAGGGCTACGGCCTCACCGAGTCCACCGGCGCCGCCACGGTCACCCCGCCCCTCAAGCCCCGCCTGGGCACGGTGGGCTGGCCCATGCCCGGCACCAGGGTCCGCATCGCGGCGGACGGCGAGATCCTCCTCCAGGGCGGCCAGGTCTTCCGCGGCTACTGGGACCCGCACGGCGGCGGAGTGATCCCCTCCTCGGCGGACGGCTGGTTCCCGACGGGCGACCTCGGCCGCCTCGACGACGAGGGCTACCTCACGATCACCGGCCGCAAGAAGGAGATCCTGATCACGGCGGGCGGCAAGAACACCGCGCCGGCACCCCTGGAGAACTGGCTGCGCTCGCACCCCCTGATCTCCCAGTGCATGGTCGTGGGTGACCGCCGCCCGTACATCGCCGCACTCGTCACCCTCGACATGGAGGGCGTCAGCCACTGGCGCCGGATGAACGGACGGCACCCCGTCCCCGCGGAACTCCTCGTCGACGACGACGAGTTGAAGGCGATCCTGCAACGTGCGGTCGACGAGGCGAACAAGCTCGTCTCCCGCCCGGAATCCATCCGCCGCTTCGTCATCCTCCCCCGGGACTTCACGGAGGTGGAGGGCCATCTGACCCCGTCGATGAAGCTGCGGCGGGAGGCCGTGATGCGGGACTTCTCCGCGGAGATCGAGAGCCTGTACGAGCGGTGAGCCGCCACGTGTGAATCTTTCGTACGTCCCGACGGCATCGCATCGAAACGTTTGCGTTTCGCTCCTCTCTGCACCTAGGTTGGTGTACGAAACGGTTTCGGACCGATCTGGGGAGCACCATCGTGGAAGTCATCCCGGCCGCCGCTGCCGCCACCGCCCAGGCCGGGCCGCCCGGCCCCACCCAGGCTCCGTCGAAGCACCGCTGGTGGGCGCTGGCCGTGATCGGCCTCGCCCAGCTCATGGTCGTCCTCGACGCCACCATCGTGAACATCGCACTGCCGTCCGCCCAGCAGGACCTGGGGTTCGACAACAACGGCCGGCAGTGGATCGTCACCGCCTACTCCCTGGCCTTCGGCAGTCTGCTGCTGCTCGGCGGCCGGCTCGCCGACCTCTTCGGCCGCAAGACGACCTTCATCGTCGGCATCGTCGGCTTCGCCGCGGCCTCCGCAGTGGGCGGCGCGGCCGGCGGCTTCACCATGCTGGTCGTCGCGCGCGCGGTGCAGGGCCTGTTCGGCGCGCTGCTCGCGCCGGCCGCGCTCTCCCTGCTGACCACGACCTTCACCGAACCCAAGGAACGCGCCAGGGCGTTCGGCATATTCGGTGCCATCGCCGGCTCCGGCGCGGCCGTCGGCCTGGTCCTCGGCGGTCTGCTCACCGAGTACCTGGACTGGCGCTGGACGCTGTACGTCAACGACGCCATCGCGGTCCCGGCGCTGATCGGTGCGATCGTCTTCATCGGCCGCTCGATCCCCGCCGAACGGCCGAAGCTCGACATCCTCGGTGTCGTCCTGGTCTCCGGCGGCCTGTTCGGCATCGTCTACGGCTTCGCCAACGCGGAGACGCACGACTGGGGCAACTGGATGACCTGGGGCTTCCTCGCCGCAGGTGCCGTCCTGCTGGTGGCGTTCTTCCTCTGGCAGACCCGTGCCGAGCACCCGGTGCTGCCGCTGCGCGTCCTGGCCGACCGCGACCGCGCCGCCGCCCTGTCGACCATCCTGATCTCGTCCGCGGGGATGTTCGGCGTCTTCCTCTTCCTCACCTACTACCTCCAGTCGACGCTCGGCTACTCGCCGGTCAAGAACGGTGTGGCCTTCCTGCCGATGGTGGGCGCGCTGATGGTGCTGGCGCAGATCTCCACCAACTGGCTGGTCCCGAAGATCGGCCCCAAGATCGTCGTGCCCACCGGCATGCTGCTCGCCCTGGGCGGCATGATCTGGCTGACCCGCCTCGACCTGGACAGCAGCTACGCCGCGCATGTGCTGGGCCCGCTACTGCTGCTGGGTGCCGGGCTCGGCATGTCGATGCCCGCGGCGATGAGCTACGCCACCCTCGGCGTCCAGGCGAGCGACCAGGGCGTGGCCTCTGCGGCCCTCAACACCACCCAGCAGGTGGGCGGTTCGATCAGTACGGCGCTGCTGAACACCCTGGCCGCGACCGCCGCCACCGACTACGCCAAGGACCATCTGTCCGACCCCCTGGTCAAGGCGAACGCAGCCCTGCACAGCTACGAGGTCGCCTACTGGTGGTCGGCCGGGTTCTTCGCCTTCGCCGCGGTCGTCACGGCCCTGCTGTTCCGTGCGAAGAGGAACGCGAGCGAGGCCGCGGAACAGGCCGGGGAACAGGCCGAGGCCCCCGTCCCGGACGGTCCTGCGGCGGTGACCGCGGTCCGTACGGACGCGGCCGTCATCCGCGGGCAGGTGCGCAACGGCACGGGCGTCCCCGTTGCACGCACCGCGATCACCCTGCTGGACACGTCGGGACGCCAACTGGCCCGCGCCGTCTCCCGCGAGGACGGCACCTACGCGGTGGACACCGCCGAGCGCGGCACCTTCGTCCTCATCGGCTCGGCGCCCGGCTACCAACCGCAGGTCTTCACGCTGACCCTGAACGGCGCACCGGTCTCCCACGACCTCGTGATCCTGCCCGGCCCGGGCGGCCTGGCCGGCACGGTGTACGGCGGCGACGGCGAGGTCCTGCCCGGCGCGCTGGTGGTGGCCACCGACCGGCACGGCGACGTGACGGCCTCCACCACCACCGCCACGGACGGCGCTTACGGCATCGGCGACCTGCTCCCCGGCGACTACACGCTCAGCGTCAGCGCCCCCGGCCATCGCCCGACCGCCGTACCGGCCACGGTCACCGCCGAGACCGCCCGCTGCGACATCCGGCTCGTCGTGGCAGCGACCCTGCGGGGCACGGTGCGCACGCCGGACGGGCGTGCGCTGGACGACGCCCGCGTCTCCCTGATCGACGCCGCAGGCAATGTCGTGGGGACCCGCACCACGAGCGTCGACGGCAGCTACGCCTTCACCGACCTCTCCAGCGAGCAGTACACCGTGATCGCCAGCGGCTACCCGTCGGTGGCCACCCAGGTCACGCTGAACGGCAGCCAGGAGGGTGTCGACATCCAGCTCGGCCACAAGGAGGCCTAGCACCCACCGACCCCCACTCGTCGGGCACGCGGGGCATGTCAGCGAGGTTAGAGGCAACTCCGGTCAGGGCATCAGGAGTTGGTGACGTCCGAACCGGCCGGCCCCGGCGGGGACCCCGCCCGTGCGGAAGAGCCCGACCCCGCACCGGAACTCCTCGACCTCTACAAGATGGCCGTCGAGATGTCGGACCGTGTCTCCGCCCGGCGCGGCGCGGCGAACGCATTCTTCCTCTCCGTTCAGACCGCATTCATCGGCGCGCTGGGCCTCACCGCCACGGAAAACCGGAATGTGCCGTGGTGGGCCGCGCTGGTACTGACGCTCGCCGGAATCTCCATCTCGCTCGTCTGGTGGCTCCAGTTACGCAGTTACCGCGTGCTCAACCACGCGAAATTCGACATCATCAATGCCGTCGAACCGCGGCTCCCCCTACAGATATTCAGCCAGGAGTGGGAGATACTGACGGGGAATCCGGACGGCCCGTGGTGGACCAGGTACACCGAGTTGGGTTCGACCGAACGGAAAGTCCCCTGGGTATTTGCGGCATTGCACGCAGGTCTGTTCATCGGCATACTCTGCACGTGAGTTATCTGCGCGCGGACGCCGGTCTGATCCGCGAACTCCTGCCGCCGGAGGCCCGGCCCCCGTCGGACGCCGACGGCCTCTTCCTTCTCTACGCCGTCCTCATGCGCGCCAAGGGGGAACTGGTCACCGCGGCCGATGTCCACGACGCCTGGACCGCCTGGATGGAGAACCGGGATCCGGGCCATGCCGCACTCGTCCCCTTCGACGAGCTCTCCCGGGCCACCCAGTGCGAGGACGAGCCCTACGTCCAGGCCATCCAGGCCGCGGCCCGGGTCCGGGCCAAAGAAGCGTCCTGAAGAGAGTGACGGGTGAGCCCTGAACGAAGGGCGGCAATAAGGGGCCGATTCTTTCGACCGGCTATTTCCTTCGCTGTCGGGCGGGCGTCCCGAGGGTGTCCCGGATTCCCAATCGCCGCAGACCGCCGGAATACCCCGTACCGCTTCTGCCTCCGGCCTTGACTTCCCAAGACCCCCGCGCCACATTCCCACCCCGCACCTGAGCGCCTGAGCAACTCACCCCACCCCTCGTCCGGTTGGAGCGACCTGCCATGGTCACGAGCGCGGAACCTGTGAGACGTACGGCACGACCCACCCGGAGGCAGGTGCTCGGTACCGCGGGCACCACCGGTCTCGCCCTGGCCGTCGGCGCGGGCCCCGGCACCAGCACGGCGACCGCCGCCGACCTCCCCCTCCTCGGCACCTATGACGTCGTGGTGATCGGCTCCGGCGCGGCCGGTATGACCGCCGCGCTCACGGCGGCCAAGCGGGGGCTGAGCACCGTCGTGGTCGAAAAGGCCCCCACCTTCGGCGGATCCGCCGCACGTTCAGGTGCCGGCATCTGGATCCCCAACAACCCCGTGATCCTCGCCGCCGGCGTCCCGGACACCCCCGCCAAGGCCGCCGCCTACCTCGCCGCGGTCGTCGGCCCGGACGTACCCGTGGCCCGGCAGAGCGCCTTCCTCGCCCACGGCCCTGCCATGATCTCCTTCGTCATGGCCAACAGCCCGCTCCGCTTCCGCTGGATGGAGGGGTACAGCGACTACTACCCGGAGCTGCCGGGCGGTCTGCCGGGCGGCCGCTCCATCGAGCCCGACCAGTTCGACGGCAACCTCCTCGGCGCCGAACTCGCCCATCTCAATCCGCCGTACATGCAGGTTCCTTCCGGCATGGTCGTGTTCAGCGCCGACTACAAGTGGCTCGCCCTCGCCGCCGTGAGCGTCAAGGGCGCCGCCGTCGCCGCCGAGTGCCTGGCGCGCGGCACGAAGGCGGCGCTGCTGGGGCAGACGCCGTTGACGATGGGGCAGTCGCTGGCCGCCGGGTTGCGCAAGGGGCTGCTGGACGCGGGCGTCCCCGTCCGGCTGGGCACCCCGCTGACCGACCTGTTCGTCGAGAGCAGTGCCGTCACCGGGGCGGTGGTCACGAAGGACGGCGCCCCCGGGCTGGTACGCGCCCGCCGTGCCGTGGTCGTCGGCTCCGGCGGCTTCGAGCACAACGGTGCCATGCGCGCCCAGTACCAGCGGCAGCCCATCGGGACGGAGTGGACGGTCGGCGCGAAGGAGAACACCGGCGACGGCATCCGGGCGGGACGACAACTGGGCGCCGCACTCGCCCTCATGGACGACGCCTGGTGGGGACCGGCCATCCCGCTCCCCGACCAGCCCTACTTCTGTCTCGCCGAACGCACCCTCCCCGGCGGCCTGCTCATCAACGCGGCGGGGTCCCGCTTCGTCAACGAGGCCGGCCCCTACAGCGACGTCGTCCACACCATGTACGACCGCAACCCCACCGACCCGGACATCCCGGCCTGGCTGATCGTCGACCAGAACTACCGCAACCGGTACCTGTTCAAGGACGTCGCCCCCACTTTCACCTTCCCCGACGACTGGTACAGCTCGGGCGCGGCGCACAAGGCCTGGACCCTCGACGCCCTCGCCTCCTCCGTCGGCGTTCCCGCCGCGGCCCTGCGCGCCACGGTCGACCGCTTCAACTCCCTTGCCCTCAAAGGGACCGACAGCGACTTCCACCGCGGCGACAGCGCGTACGACCACTACTACACGGACCCCTCCGTCCTCCCCAACTCCTGCCTGGCACCCCTGTGGCTGCCCCCGTACTACGCCTTCCGCATCGTCCCCGGGGACCTCGGGACGAAGGGCGGGCTGGTCACGGACGCCCGGGCCCGGGTGCTGCGGCCGGACGGCTCGGTGATCCCCGGCCTGTACGCCGCCGGGAACGCCAGCGCCGCCGTCATGGGACACAGCTACGCCGGGGCCGGGTCGACGATCGGACCCGCGATGACGTTCGGGTACATCGCGGCGCTGGACGTCGCCGGGGCGCTCTAGGAGGCCACCACCGCCGGCTTGCGGGCTATGAGGAAGGCCTGCGGGGAGGTCTCCTCCAGGCTTTCCTCCGGCTCCCGCACCGTCTGCGAGAGGAGCGCGAAGCCGGCGTCCGTCAACAGCCGGATCATCTCCTCCGGTCGGCGGCGCAGGAAGGTCAGGGAGACCGGGCGGCCCCAGGGGCGGTCGTGGTGACGGTGCTCGTCGCCCGCCTGGAAGCCGACCAGGAGGTGGCCGCCGGGTGCGAGCACCCTGTGGAACTCGGCGAACAGGGCGGGCAGTTCGTCGGCCGGGGTGTGGATGGAGGAGTACCAGGAGAGCGCCCCGGCCAGCGTCCCGTCGGGGATGTCCAGGTCCAGCATCGAGCCCTGCTCGAAGCGCAGCCCCGGGCTCTCGCGGCGGGCGACCGCCAGCATCGACTCCGACAGGTCGAGGCCGAAGACGTCCACTCCGAGCGAGGCGAGGCGGGCCGTCGTCCGGCCGGGACCGCACCCCAGGTCGGCCACCGGCCCCTCACCGCCCACGAGTGCTGCGAACACCTCGATCACCGCCCGCTCCAACGGCCTGCCCACGAGCTCCCGCTCGAACCGGGCGGCGTAGTCCTCGGCCACGGCGTCGTAGAACGTCCGGGTGCGGGTGAGGAAGTCGGGTTCGGGCGCGGTCGCGTCGCGGGTCTCGGTCATGCTCAAAACGGTAGCGACCACCACTGACAACGGACCGGCCCCGACCTCCTGCGCCCCCCTCGGCCGGTCCGTCCCGGTCCGTGCGCCTGGGCCCGTGCGCCTGGGTCGGTCCGTCTCGGCTCGTGCGCCTGGGTCGGTCCGTCTCGGCTCGTGCGCCTGGGTCGGTCCGTCTCGGCTCGTGCGCCTGGGTCGCGGCTAGGAGATCAACAGGATCGAGCGCCGCGCGACTCGCGGTCACCCCCGCTCACCCCACCGCCGCTTGCCCCACTCCCACTCACCCCACCCCCGCCGCCCGCAGCACCGCCGCCGTCCCCGCAGCCGCCAGTACCACCACCGCGAACGGTGCCCTCCGCCACGCCAGCACGCCCCCGACCAGGACCCCGGCCGGACGTGCCCAGCCCGCGAAGCCCCCGCTCTCCGTCAGCGTGCCCGTCGCCAGCAGGGCGGCCAGCAGCACTACCGCACCCGCCGACAGCAGCTCCTGGACCCGCGCCGGTAGCTCCACGCGCCCGTGCAGCGCCGGACCGACCAGCCGGAAGGCGTACGTCCCGACCGCCAAGGCCAGGATCATCGCGACCGTGGCGCTCATGCGGAGGCCCCCTTGCGGCGGTGCAGGACCAGCCCCACCAGCGCCAGCAGCACCGGCACCCCCGCCGGAACGACCGGCGTCACCGCGAGGGCCAGGGCGCCGCCGAGCAGCGCGGACCGCCGTATCCGGGCGTCCGCCCGCAGGGTGGGCAGCACCAGGGCCACCAGTACCGCGGGGAAGGCCGCGTCCAGTCCGTACGTCGCCGTGTCGCCCAGCGCGCCCCCGGCCAGCGCTCCGGCCAGGACACCCACGTTCCACACGACGAACAGGCCGATCCCCGAGACCCAGAACGCCTTCCGCCGCCGTGCCGGATCGGCCTGTGCCAGGGCGAAGGCCACCGTCTCGTCGGTGACGAGGTGGGCGCCGACCAGACGGGTGAGCCGGCCCGGCCCGAGGGTGTCGGCGATCGCGAGGCTGAAGGCGGCCGCGCGGGTGTTGAGCAGCAGACCGGTGGCCGCCGCGGCGATCGGGCCACCCCCGGCCAGCATGACTCCGACCGCGCTGAACTGGGCGGAGCCCGCGTAGACCACGAGGGACATCACCACCGGCACCCACACCGGCAGACCCCCGGCCACGGCGATCGCTCCGAAGGAGACACCGACGATGCCGCTGGCGAGCCAGACGAGGGAGGCGTCGCGGATCAGGTCCCGCGACGGGGAGGGAGTCGATGGGCCGGGTGCGGAGGTCGTTCGCCATACCGTACGCATGTTCTCTAGAGTGAACAGAAGAAGCGCCGTTCGTCAAGGCGAACGGTCGTACCGATGGAGCGAACATGACGTCCGATCTGCCACCCCGGCTCCCCCTGGACTGGATCGCGGCCGCGCTGCGCCGCGAGCGCACCCGTGCCGGGCTGTCCCTCTCCGAGCTGGCCAAACGGGCCGGGATCGCGAAGTCGACGTTGTCGCAGCTGGAGAGCGGGAGCGGAAATCCGAGCGTGGAGACCCTCTGGGCGCTGGGGGTGGCCCTGGGGGTGCCGTTCAGCGCGCTGGTGGAGCCGCCCGCCCCTGCCGTGCACGTGATCAGGGCGGGAGAGGGGCCGGTCGTGGCCTCCGAACGGGCGGACTACCGGGCCACCCTGCTCTCCGCGAGCCCCCCCGGCGCCCGGCGTGACATCTACCACCTGCGCGCGGAGCCAGGACCCGCCCGTGAGTCGGAGCCGCACATCCCGGGTTCGGTGGAGCACCTGATCGTGTCCACGGGGAGGCTGAAGGCCGGCCCGGCGGGGGAGACCGAGGAACTCGGGCCCGGGGACTACATGACGTATCGCGGGGATGTGCCGCACTCGTACGAGGCGCTGGCGCCCGGGACGACGTTCGTGCTGGTCATGCAGCATGTGTGAGCCGTACGGGGCAGATGTGGGGAAAAAGGCAGGAGCCCCGCTGCCTTGCGGCGCGGGGCTCCTTGGGTACTGCTCTCAGTTCCGGATCAAAGCACCAGGCTCCGAGACCGAATCAGACGGGGGTGACGTTCTCCGCCTGCGGGCCCTTGGGGCCCTGGGTCACGTCGAAGGAGACCTGCTGGTTCTCCTCCAGCGAGCGGAAACCGCTCGCGTTGATGGCGGAGTAGTGGACGAACACGTCCGGGCCGCCACCTTCCTGGGCGATGAAGCCAAAGCCCTTTTCGGCGTTGAACCACTTCACGGTTCCGGTAGCCATAAGCCCTCCTTGGGCCCAAAGGGTTGCCCTGCTCCAGAACCTGCAAGTGTGAAAACAGTGCTGCACAACTGCATACGTCTGAAAACGACGAGAGCCCGCGGTTACATGCTCCGCAGGCTCTGTACTGCAAGGGAAACCAAACTGCAACTTGCGGCGAGCCTAGCACGCGGGCAGCCGAAAGCAATAGAGGGCAAGATCACGTCACCCAGACGTTTGAAGATCGTCTGAGTGGGGTTGACGGGGCGCCGGTGACGCCGACACACCACCCTGAAGGCTGCACCGTACCCCATGGGGTCTAGCCTCGCGATGTGGACAATTCTCGCACCCGGCCGCGCGTCGGCCACATCCAGTTCCTGAACTGCCTGCCCCTGTACTGGGGGCTCGCGAGAACGGGCACGCTCCTCGACTTCGAGCTCACCAAGGACACCCCCGAGAAGCTCAGCGAGCAGCTGGTGCAGGGAGACCTCGACATCGGGCCCATCACCCTCGTCGAGTTCCTCAGGAACGCGGACGACCTGGTCGCCTTCCCGGACATCGCGGTGGGATGCGACGGACCGGTGATGTCCTGCGTGATCGTCTCGCAGGTCCCGCTGGACGAGCTGGACGGCGCCCGGGTCGCGCTCGGCTCGACCTCGCGCACCTCCGTCCGTCTCGCCCAGCTCCTCCTGGCCGACCGCTACGGCGTCCAGCCCGACTACTACACCTGCCCGCCCGACCTCAGCCTGATGATGCAGGAGGCCGAGGCGGCGGTACTCATCGGGGACGCGGCCCTGCGGGCGAACCTGCTCGACGGCCCGCGCTTCGGCCTGGAGGTGCACGACCTCGGCGCGCTGTGGAAGCAGTGGACGGGGCTGCCGTTCGTCTTCGCGGTCTGGGCGGCGCGCCGGGACTACCTGGAGCGCGAGCCGGAGATCACCCGCAAGGTCCACGAGGCCTTCCTCACCTCCCGCAACCTCTCCCTGGACGAGGTCGGCAAGGTCGCCGAGCAGGCGGCCCGCTGGGAGGACTTCGACGAGCGGGTACTGGAGCAGTACTTCACCACGCTGGACTTCCGCTTCGGCGGGCCGCAGCTGGCCGCGGTCGCCGAGTTCGCCCGGCGGGTCGGTCCGACGACCGGCTTCCCGGCCGACGTGAAGGTCGATCTGCTGCAGCCGTAAGCCGTACGGGAACGGCGCACTACCCTTTTCTCGTCGTTACGGGGGATACGGGGGAGGGGTGGACGCCATGCAGCCGCTCGGAGCCGACGAGCCCACCGTCGTGGGGCCCTACCGGCTGCTCGGCCGGCTCGGCTCCGGCGGGATGGGCCGCGTCTACCTGGGTCGCAGCGCCGGGGGCCGCACGGTCGCCGTCAAGATCGTGCACCCGCACTTCGCGCTCGACGAGGAGTTCCGCGCACGCTTCCGCCGCGAGGTGGAGGCCGCGCGGCGGGTGGGCGGCGCGTGGACGGCTCCGGTGCTCGACGCGGACCCCACGGCGGCCGTCCCCTGGGTGGCCACGGCGTACGCGGCGGGACCGTCGCTGGCGTCGGCGGTCACGGACGGCGGCCCGCTGCCGGCCCATTCGGTACGGGCGCTGGGTGCGGGGCTGGCGGAGGCGCTGGCGGCGGTGCACGAACTGGGCCTGGTGCACCGGGACGTGAAGCCGTCCAACGTCCTGCTGACGCTGGACGGCCCGCTGCTGATCGACTTCGGCATCGCGCGGGCGACGGACGGTACGGCGTCCCTGACGTCGACCGGCGTGTCCATCGGCTCGCCCGGTTACATGTCGCCCGAGCAGATCCTCGGGAAGGGGGCCACGGGGGCGGCCGATGTCTTCTCGCTGGGCGCGGTGCTGGCGTATGCGGCGACCGGCCGGCCGCCGTTCCCCGGGGACTCGTCCGCGGCGCTGCTCTACAAGGTCGTCCACGAGGAGCCCGAACTCGGCGCGCTGGGCGGTGAGTTGCGGGAGGTCGTGGAGGCGTGCCTGGTCAAGGAGCCGGGGCAGCGGCCGACGCCGGGTGAGGTGGCACGGCGGCTGGCTCCCGAGGGGGCGGCGCGGCTGGTGGCGGGCGGGTGGCTGCCGGGGACGCTGGTGGAACAGGTGAGCCGCAGCGTAGTGAAGCTGCTGAACCTGGAGGCGGGGGACGAGGCGCCCTCCGGGCCGGTGGGGTTCAGCAGCCCCTCGGTCGGGGATGCGGTGACGGCCGGTGGAGAAGCGGCCGGGCGGTCGACGGCCGGCCGGGAGGTGGCCGGGAAGTCGACGGTGGGGGAGTTCGGGCCTGCACCGGTGATGCCGGAGGCTGCGGCTTCCTCCGCCCCCTCGGTTTCCGCGCCCGCTGTCCCTGTCCCTGCCGCTCCTGCCTCTGCCGTTGATGCGCCTGCCGCGTACGTGCCCGAGCCGCGGGACGCGCCTCCCGTCGAGCAGGTTCCGGGCAGGCTTTCCGTGTCCGTCGCGGCGACGTCCGCACCGGGGGAGAGCGGTCGCGGACGGCGGCTGAGCTGCACGGTGGCGCTGGCGGTCGCCGGGGCGCTGGCGGCCGTGACGGTGGGGTCGGTGTTCCTGTTCGACCTGTTGCCGGGCAGCAGTGAGAACGACGCGGGCGGTTCGAGCAGCGGGGCGTACTCCCCGCGGCCGGGCGCCAGGTCGAGCGCCTCACCCACCGACGACTCCACCGCCGCCGACGGCGCCACCGGGTCCGCCGTGCCGGCCGGCTACCTCGGCACCTGGGAGGGGCAGGGCCTCGTCCTCGACGGTGCCCTGCCCGCGGGTACCTTCCGGGTCACGGTCCATCAGGCGGGCGTGGGCGAGGAGTTGGGCCGAGTCCGGCAGACCGACCAGCTCGGGGGCGTCTGCAACGACGTACTGACCCTGAAGAAAGTGACGAAGCAGGAGCTCGTCACGACGTCGGTGGGCGCCAAGTCCAATCACACCGGCTGCAACCCGGTGGCGCACACGGTGCGGTTGGCCCGGGTCGGCAGCGACCTCAAGTACATGTCGGACAGCGACGCGGAGGGCAGGCCCACGGCGCAGATGTCGAAGGTCGACTAGCCGGAGCGCAGTCAGCGGTTGTTGCCCCAGAGGGACGTGTCGTCGCTCCTGAGACTGGGAACCCCGCCGTAGGTCCCGCCGTCCGCGGTCACCAGCGGGGCGGGGAGCTGGTCCTCCAGCACCCCCTTGCGGACTTGGACGATCGTGCTGTCGTGGTCGGTCCGGCCCGGCTTGAACGTCTTGCCTTCGATCGCCGCCTTCAGATAGGAGAGGGCGTACTTCGCATAGAGGTCGGCGGGCTGGGAGACCGTTGCGTCGATCTTGCCCCGGGCGATGCTCTCGAGCTCCCTGGGGGTGCCGTCGTTGGAGACCACGAACACGTGGTTGGCGTCCTTCGGGCCGACCAGCAGACCCTGTTGCCGGAGCACCTGGAGGGTGCCCGAGAGCGCGGAGCTGGCCTGCATGTAGACGCCCTTGATGTCCGGGTGGTCGGTGAGATCCGACTGCAGCTTCCGGGCCGCGATCGCCCCGTCCCAGTTGGTCGCCTCGCCGAAGACCTGGATCTTGGGGTAGTTCTTCTTCATGCACCCGTTGAACCCCTCGGTGCGGTCCCGGGCATTGATCGAGGCGAGGTCGCCTTCGAGCATGACGACCTTGCCCTCACCGCCGAGCTCGGTGCCGAGGAACCGGCAGGCCTTCTCGCCGTACGCGCGGTTGTCGGCGCGGACGATCATGTAGACGTGGCCGGTGTCGGGGCGGGTGTCCAGGGTGACCACGGGGATCTTCTGGGCGGACAACTGCCGCAGGACGGGCCCGATCGCGCCGGTGCTCTGCGGGGCCATCGCCACGCCCTGCACCCCGTGGATGATGAGCGTCTGCACGTCGGCGGCGAGATTGCCGACGTCGTTCTGCGAGTTGGTCGTCTCCAGCCTCAGCCCGAGCTCCTTGGCGAACCGAGGGGTGTACTCGATGTACGAAGTCCAGAAGTCGGTGTCGGAGCGGGGGTAGTCGACGCCCACCACCGGGGCCCCGTTCGCGCCGGCCCCCGGGTCGGCACCGGAGCCGCCGCAGGCGCTGAGCGCGACGACGGCGAGGACGGCGACGGTGCCGAGGCCGGGATGTCTGAGGCGGCGGGTCTTCACGGGGGGCTCTCCCTGCGGACGGTTTCATGCCGGAGATCAGGCCCGGGGGCGGATCGGTGGCCCGTGCATGCCGCCGTGGTTTCCGCTGCTCATCAGGCCTCCTCGCCCCCCACTGTAGACGTCGCGCCCACCCGGCAGACGGGTGCGCGCGGGCGCACCGTGAACCTGTGATCCGTGGGTGGGGGAGCGGGGCCTCTCGGCCTTGGCGCATCTACTCCGAGCCGGGCCCCGCACTGCCGTGCGGGCCCCCGCAGCCGCCTCCGGGAGGTGTGGGCACCGGTGGAGCGGCAGGCCCGGAGCCGGACGGGGGCTCGCTCCCGGCGGGGCTGGGCGTGCTCGGTGCGGGGTCCGGGGCGGGCTGTGCCACAGGGGGCTGGCCCGTGCCCTCCGCGGGGGGAGCAGGGTCTTCAACAGGCCCGGGCACCACAGGAGTCGGATTCTCGGGCTCCGGTGCCGGCGCGCCCGGGGACTCGGGTCCGGGGGTGTCCTCGGTCGGAGGTGCCGGAGTCTGCGGGGGCTGTTCGGTCGGAGCCGGGGGTTCCGGGTACGGGTTGGTGGGCGTGGGAGTGGGGACGGGCGTGGGGACGGGCGTGGGAGTAGGAGTGGGCGAGGGCGAGGGCGAGGGCGGGGCCTTCGGGTCCTGGCTCGAACCGCCCGTCTTCGGGGGCGCCGGGTCCTTGCCCTTCGGTGCCGGTTTGGTGGGCTTTTTCGGTGCCGGCTTGGTGGGCTTCTCAGGTGCGGGCTTGGTGGGCGGCGGTGTGTCGTCCGTGCTGCTCCCGGCCGTGTTCCCACCCGGAGCCGGAGTGGGCCCATCGGCATGACGGGGCTTCGGTACGGACGGTGCGGTGCTGCCGGTGCCCGCCGTACGCACCCGTTCGCTGTCCTGAACGCCGGCCGCGTGAGCCTGCGTACCGCCCTTCTTCGGTGCCCCGTTCCGCGGGCCCTTCGACGGCGGCCCCGCCGGCGTCCCGGCCACCGGGACCTGAGCCGCGGGTGCGTCGGCCACCGGAGTGCGCTGGGCCGGCATCCGACCGGCGTCGGCCGGCCCGAGGACGAGCAGGAGCGCGGCGGCGCCCGCCACGACCGCCCCGGCAGCCGCCGCCACCTGGGTCTTCGAACCGCCGACCGCCATGTGGCGCACTCCGTGCAGCAGTCCGCCGTGCCCGCCGGCCGCGGTCGCCGCACCGGCCGGTCCGGCGGTCAGGGCGAGCAGGAACCTGCCCGCACCGCCCACCGCGAACACGAGAAGTGCCGGGCCGACCAGTGCGGGCAGCCGGTCGTTGGCGCTCATCAGGGCGGCCAGCCGCGCCCGGCAGTCGTCGCACGCGTCCACATGCCCGAGCAGCCGCTCGGACTGCTTCGCCGTCGCCGCACCCCGTACGTACGCGGGCATCCGCGCCCAGTACACCTGGCATGCGGGGTCGTCGGGCGCACCGGTCTGCGTCCGCAGGAACGCCTGCCGCATCCCCTCCCGGGCCCGGTGCAAGAGCACCGCCGTGGCACCCTCCTTGGTCCCGAGCTGCGGGCCGATCGCGGCCAGCGGCTGCCCCTCCGCCTCGGCCAGCCACAGCGCCTTCACCCACCGCTCGGGCAGCTGCTCCAGCACCCGTACCAGCAGGTCGACGGAGGACACCCGCTCGGCGGGGTCGTCCGTGTGCGGGTGAGCGTCCGTCTCGACCCGCTCCTCGCCGTGCGGGTCCCGCGGCGTCTCGCGGACCGCGCTCCCGGCGGCGATCGCGAGGTGGCGCACCGTCGTCATCAGATACGCCGGCACGTTGTCGATCTCGTGCCCCGCGGCCAGCCGCCGCCACACCCGGAAGTGCGCCTCGGCGACGAGGTCTTCGGCGGTCCAGGCGTTCCGGGTGAGCGAGCGGGCGTATGCGACGAGTCGCGGCTGCTGTTCCTCGTAGATCCGGGCATACGCGGCCGTGGCGGCGTCGGACGCGGAAGCCGGTGCGGACACTGCAGTGGAACCGTCGGACATGGCGGAACGCTCCAGTTGCCTACTACTGAGGGCGGAGAGGATTTTGTAAGCCTAGATGGCAAAAGTTTCAATCAAAGTTGCGGCTCATCGGCGATGTGGCGCACGTCACTGGGGTTGTTTTCTGTTGCGGCGTAATGCCTGCGCTCCAAAGGGGCTCCCAAGAGGTGCACAGGCCCAACGGGCCGCCGCAGAACCCGACATGCTCGAAATGCTCTACATGCCCGAAAAGGGAGCCCCCTCGTGTACATAGCCCTGGAGCAGCCCACCGGCGCCCACCTGCTCACCCCCGACCAGGAGGAGCTGGCGGTGCCCGTCACCCTCCGCTATCTCTCCGACGACCCGCTGGCGGTGCATTTCGTCTTCCCGGCCTGGATCTCGCTCGACGACGAGGAGGTGACCTGGACCTTCGCCCGCAGCCTCCTCGAGGAGGGCCTGGACGGACCCGCCGGTCTCGGCACGGTACGGCTCCGCCCGCACGGCCAGGCCCACACCGTCGTGGAACTCCACGCCCCCCAGGGCATCGCGGCGGTCCGCTTCGAGACCAGAGCGCTGTACCGCTTCCTGCTCCGCTCCTACACGGTCACCGAACCGGGCGGCGAGCCCCTGGAACCGGCCCTCGACCGGGGGCTCGCCTCTCTGTTCGGCGCTGTGTGAGGCTGGGGGCCACGGTTTCGCAGGCCAACCACCCCCGGGACGGATGAAGTTGCTGATCGCCGTCGCCGCGCTCTGGGGCGCGGCAGCAGGGGCGCTGCTGCCGAGGGCCGCCCGCCGGTTCTCCGTGCAGCCGTACGGCACGGGCGTCCTCGCCCTCACCACCGCCTTCGTCTGTGCCGCCCTCGCCGCCGCCACCGGTACCCGCCCCGAACTCGGCGTCTGGCTGCTGCTCGGGCCCCTCGGGGTGCTGCTGGCGGTCGTCGACGTGGGGGTGCAGCGACTGCCGGACGTGCTGACGCTGGCGCTCGCGGGAGCCGCCCTCGTGCTGCTCGGAGTGGTGGCGCTGCTCCCCGAGCACGCCGGCGACTGGCCGACGGCGCTGTACGGCGCGCTCGCGTTCGGCGGCTTCTTCCTGGTGCTGTTCCTCATCGATCCGGGCGGCACGGGCCTCGGGAACGTCAAGCCGGCGCTCGGGCTGGGCGCCGCCCTGGGGTGGTACGGCTGGCCGACGCTCATGCTCGGCACCCTCGCCGCGTTCCTGCTCGGGGCGCTGTACGGGGGCGCACTCGCCGTCGCGGGGAGGACCGGGCGGGGGACGGGCGTGGTGTTCGGGCCCTGCTTGCTCGGCGGGGCGTTTCTCGGGCTGCTGATCGGGGCGTACACGGCCTGACGTAGGCTGGGCTGGCCTGTCCACAACCCTTGACGAAAGGGACGCCCCGGTGACCGAGAAGGCCGACCTTCAGTCCGTCCTCGACCGTGCCGCGGCCGGTGGTCGGATCACCCCCGAAGAGGCACTCGACCTCTACCGCGACGCCCCGCTGCATGCGCTGGGCGCCGCCGCCGACGCCGTACGCCGCCGTAAGTACACCGGCACCGAGCACATCGCGACGTACATCATCGAGCGCAACATCAACTACACGAACGTGTGTGTCACGGCGTGCAAGTTCTGCGCCTTCTACGCCGCTCCCAAGGACACGGCGAAGGGCTGGACGCGGGATCTGGACGACATCCTGCGGCGCTGCGCGGAGACCGTCGAACTCGGCGGCACCCAGATCATGTTCCAGGGCGGCCACCACCCGGACTACGGCGTCGAGTACTACGAGAAGCACTTCGCCGCCATCAAGAAGGAGTTCCCGCAGCTCGTCATCCACAGCCTGGGGGCGAGCGAGGTCGAGCACATGGCCCGGATCTCCAAGGTGAGCGTGGAAGAGGCGATCTCGCGGATCCACGCCGCCGGGCTCGACTCCTTCGCGGGCGCGGGCGCCGAACTGCTGCCGGAGCGGCCGCGCAAGGCCATCGCTCCCCTCAAGGAGTCCGGCGAGCGCTGGCTGGAGATCATGGAGACCGCGCACCGCCTGGGGGTCGAGTCGACGTCCACCATGCTCATGGGCACGGGTGAGACCAACGCCGAGCGCATCGAGCACCTGCGGATGATCCGTGACGTACAGGACCGGACGGGCGGCTTCCGCGCCTTCATCCCGTACACCTACCAGCCCGAGAACAACCATCTGAAGGGCCGCACCCAGGCCACGCTCTTCGAGTACCTGCGGATGATCGCCGTCGCGCGGCTCTTCATGGACAACGTCCAGCACATCCAGGGGTCCTGGCTGACCACCGGCAAGGAGGTCGGGCAGCTGTCCCTGCACTACGGCGCCGACGACCTCGGCTCGATCATGCTGGAGGAGAACGTCGTCTCCTCGGCCGGCGCCAAGCACCGCTCCAACCGGCTCGAGATCATCGACCTGATCAGGAAGGCCGGGCGCGTTCCCGCCCAGCGGACCACGACGTACGAGCACATCGTCGTGCACGACGACCCGGCGAACGACCCGGTCGACGAGCGGGTGATGTCGCACATCTCGTCCACGGCGATCGCGGGCGGCACCGCGCATCCCGAGCTGAAGCTGCTGGCCTCCAACTGACGCACCGGTGCTGACGATCCACGCGGCGGACGAGGTCCGCACCGGCCGCGACGCCCAGGCGATCGAGGACGGCGCCGTGGCGGTCGAGGGGAACCGGATCGCCGCGGTGGGTCCGCTGGCGGCGGTCCGGGAGCGGTTTCCGCAGGCGCGGGTGCGGAGTTGGCCGGGCGTGCTGGAGCCCGGGCGCCTGCACGAGGGCCCGCTTCCCGACGCCCCGAGCCCGCGCGAACGCATTCACGCCGTGCTGAAGTCGGGAGCCGTGGCGATCCTCGCGCAGTACGCCGACTCACCCGAACTGCGGGCGGCGGCCGACCGGAACGACGTCCTCGTCGTGTCCGGTGCGGTGCCTTCGGCTCTGGTCGAGTCCGGCCGGGCCGACCTCGCCGTGTTCGACGAAACCGGCGCGTGCATCGCGACGGTGTGCGCGGGGCGCCTCGTGCACAGGCGTCGTTAGCCCGCGAAGTGTTCCTCGTGGTCTGCGGATGGGTCGAGGACGTCGCCGCGAAGAAGAAGCCCGGGGTCCTCCCCTGAGCGGAAGCCGCGGGCCGGGCTGCAAGAATGGCTGCGTGACCCGCGCTTCCCTGAACAAGCAGCCGCACGAAGTCGCCTCGATGTTCGACGACGTGGCGGAACGGTACGACCTCACGAACGACGTGCTGTCGCTCGGCCAGGACCGGGTGTGGCGCAAGGAGGTGGCCCGGGCGGTCGACGCGCGGCCCGCGCAGAAGCTCCTGGACCTGGCCGCCGGCACGGCCACGTCCTCGTTGCCCTTCGCCCGTACCGGCGCGTACGTCGTCCCCTGCGACTTCTCCCTCGGCATGCTCCAGGTCGGCAAGAAGAAGCACCCCTGGCTGCCGCTGACCGCGGGCGATGCGACGAAGCTGCCGTTCAAGGACGACACCTTCGACGCCGTCACGATCTCCTTCGGCCTGCGCAACGTGCAGGACTTCGACGCCGCCCTGCGCGAGCTGTACCGGGTGACCAGGCCCGGCGGCCGGGTGGTGATCTGCGAGTTCTCGCACCCGACCTGGGCGCCTTTCCGCACCGTCTACACCGAGTACCTGATGCGCGCCCTGCCGCCGGTGGCCCGCGCGGTCTCCTCGAACCCGGACGCCTACGTCTACCTCGCCGAGTCCATCCGCGCCTGGCCCGACCAGCCCGCGCTGGCCGAGCATCTGCAGAAGGCCGGCTGGTCGAAGGTGGCGTGGCGGAACCTGACGGGCGGGGTCGTGGCCCTGCACCGCGGGTTCAAGGGCTGACGCTCAGGCGGAGCTGACGACGTACGGGTCGCCCGGCTCGTCCAGCTCGCGCTGCAGCCCGCCGGTGGGTGGCCTGGGGATGCGCGGCTCGCGCACGCCTCCGCCGCCCTCTCCCTCGCCGAAGTCGAACCAGACGTAGATCACAGAGTCCCGCGGCACCTCCGCATTGGGCTGCGGGTACTGCCGTACGACGTACTCGACCACGGTCTGGTGGAAGTCGGGGCGGTCCGGCGCATTCAGGAAGAGGCCGGTCGCCTCCGCCGTCCTGCGCGCGTCCATGGCCATCAGCCCGACCAGCCGTGGTACGCGTACCTCGGGTGTTTTGGGTGTTATTCGCACAGATGTCACCCCCAGCGGTACTGGAAGGGTAACCGCATGGGGGTGTCGACCGGAAGCGTCCGGTGTCTTTCTGTAGCAGTCGGTTACTTTGCGTGACTATTTTGGAGTTGGAGTCGGAAGCAGAGGGCGTCCTCCTGGAACCGGGGGTGCAGGAAGGTCTCCGCCGGTTCCATGCCGAGCCGCCGGGTGACCGCGATGGACCGCTCGTTCCCGGGCCTGACCATCGCCACCACGCTCGGCACGCCGACCGCCCTGAGCCGCTCCAGCGTCATCTGCGCGGCCGCGGTGGCATACCCCTTGCCCCAGAAGTCCCGCCCGAGCCGCCATCCGATCTCGATCTCGCCCGTGGGGCCCCAGTCCCGCGGCCACGGCTGGGCGCCCGTGAAGCCCATGACCTGCCCCGACTCGTCGACCATGGTCCACAGGCAGAAGCCGAGCTCCGCGTCATGTCTGCGCTGCCTGGCGGTGAGCTCCTCGTAGACGGAGAGGTCGGCGGACTTCCCGCCGTGGAACTCCATGACGTCCGGGTCGTCGAAGACCCGGTGCCAGGCGACCGCGTCCTCGTCGGTGGGAACGCGCAGCCGTACTACGGGGAGAGCTCGGTTCACGAGGGCAGCCCTTCAGCCTGGTGATCAATACTGCTGAATAGACTGCCTGTGTCCAGTGCCGCTCGGCACAGAGATTTATCGAACTTGGGGAGATCCCGCCGTGACCGTCGTGACCGAGCCCCACTCCGAGCCCTCCCCCGAGCCTTTCTCCGAGAACACCGCCGATGTGATCGTCGTGGGCGCGGGCCCGGCCGGCTCCACGACGGCGTACCACCTCGCCAAGTCCGGCCTCGACGTACTCCTGCTGGAGAAGACCGAGTTCCCGCGCGAGAAGGTCTGCGGCGACGGCCTGACCCCGCGCGCGGTCAAGCAGCTCGTGGCGATGGGCATCGACGTCTCCGAGGAGGCCGGCTGGCTGCGCAACAAGGGCCTACGCATCATCGGCGGCGGCGTCCGCCTCCAGCTGGACTGGCCGGATCTCGCCTCCTTCCCGGACTACGGCCTCGTCCGCAAGCGCGACGACTTCGACGAGCAGCTCGCCCGCCAGGCCCAGAAGGCGGGCGCCCGGCTCTTCGAGCGCTGCAACGTCGGCGCCCCGATCATCGACGACCGCACCGGCCGCATCACCGGCGTGCACGCCAAGCTCGGCGAGGAGAAGCGCGAAGTCACCTTCCACGCCCCGCTCGTGGTCGCCGCCGACGGCAACTCGACCCGCCTGTCGCTGGCGATGGGCCTGCACCGCCGCGAGGACCGGCCGATGGGCGTCGCGGTGCGCACGTACTTCGAGTCGCCCCGCCACGACGACGACTACCTGGAGTCCTGGCTGGAACTCTGGGACCGCCGGGGGCCCCAGGACCGCCTGCTCCCCGGCTACGGCTGGATCTTCGGCATGGGCGACGGCACCTCCAACGTCGGCCTGGGCGTGCTGAACACCTCCGACTCCTTCAAGGAGCTCGACTGGCGCGAGGTCCTCAAGGCCTGGTGCGCCTCCATGCCGGAGGACTGGGGCTACACCCCGGACAACATGACCGGGCCGATCCGCGGTGCCGCCCTCCCGATGGCCTTCAACCGCCAGCCCCACTACACCAAGGGCCTGCTCCTGGTCGGCGACGCCGGTGGCCTGGTGAACCCCTTCAACGGCGAGGGCATCGCCTACGCCATGGAGTCCGGCCAGATCGCCGCCGACGTCATCGTCCAGGCCCACGCCCGCCCGACCCCGGCCAGCCGCGAACTCGCCCTGCAGCGCTACCCGCGCGTCCTCAAGGACACCTACGGCGGCTACTACACGCTGGGCCGCGCCTTCGTGAAGCTCATCGGCAACCCGAAGGTCATGAAGATCGCGGCCCAGCGCGGTCTGACCCACCCCATGCTGATGAAGTTCACCCTGAAGCTGCTGGCGAACCTGACGGACCCGACCGGCGGCGACGCGATGGACCGCATCATCAACGGGCTGAGCAGGGTGGCCCCGAAGGCCTGACCGAGCAGGTCTGGCGAAGCCCACTGCCCCTCGGCGGAGACGCACATCGATACAGCGGCAGCGCCCTGGAGGAGCGCGGGGCTGTATCCATCAGCGGCTCGCCGAGGGGCGCGATCAGCCTGCCCGCCCACGTCCCCCCCGCTCCCGCTCGGAGTTCGTACTCGGAAGACAGCTCAGGGAGGTCGTGCACGAGGTCGGCCGAGTGACCGGCGTACGCGTCTCCCTCCGCGACGGCCGCAAGGAGCGTACGGTCACCCGATCATCTCCGAGTGGGACAAGCCGGGCATCCTGCACGGCAAGACGGCCAGGGTTGGGGGACCCCCTCTGGAGGAGCACGAAGGGCGGGGTCGCAGGGCGACCTTGACGGGCGAGGGCTGCCTCGGCTGGTTCATGGACCCGGCGGTGTGGGGTCTCGGCGGCCCGAACCCGCAGAACCGCGAATGAGGGTGTCCATGAGTCCGCGCGACGGGCGGTCAATGCCCTCCCGGGCGCGGACAATCCGGGCGCCGAGCCGTCTGGCGTCTGGGGGCCGTTCCGGCCGCCGGAGATGCGGCGGAATGGACGGAGGGGCCGCTGCCCCCGAGCGGCTGCGGCCCTTCCGTGCGTCCGTGCAGCACGTGTTGTGCTGCGGGGTGCCTCAGAGCACTCGCACCGCGCCGGTCGGCGGGTCGTAGGAGAGCGGCCTCTCGACCACACCGGTGGACGGGTTCTGCGCGCCGACGAACATGCCGTCGCCGACGTACACCGCCACGTGGTACGCGCTGCCCGCGCTGCCCCAGTACAGGATGTCGCCCGGCTGCAGGTTGCTCAGCGAGACCTGGGTGCCGGCGGTCGACTGGTCCTGCGAGACCCGCGGCAGGCTGATGCCGATCTGCTTGAAGGCGGTCTGCACCAGCCCCGAGCAGTCGTAAGCGGACGAACCGGTCGCACCCGACACATACGCCTTACCGACCTGAGCCTTGACGAAGTTGACGATCGCGGCGGCCGAACCGGTGGCCGTGGACGTCGAGGTGCTCGTCGTGGCGGCGGCGAGGGTGGTCCGCTCCGCGCTGCGGGAAGCGGCCTGCTCGGCGGCTGCCTTGCGAGCGGCTTCGGCCTTCTGCTTGGCCTCGGCCTTCTTCTTCGCCTCCGCGAGGTCCGCCTTGGCCTGCTTCGCGGCCTTTGCGGCAGCCGCGTCACGTTCGGCCTGCAGCTCGTAGTTCGCGGCTGCCTGCTGCGTGGCGTCCGCGGACTGGGCGACCTGAGTGGCCAGATCGGCCGTCAGGGTGGGCAGTTGCAGGGTCTGCGTGGTCTCGGCGGCGCTCGCCGAGGCCGACGCGCCCGCGGCAGCCATGCTGAGGACGCCACCGGCAACTCCGGCGCGCACCGCGAGACTCGTGGTCGCGCTGCGGCGGGGCTTCCGGTGGCTGCGTATGTGAGCGGTGTGGGACATGAGGACAACGGGTATCAGGGGCTCCTCCATACCTTCAAGAAACGTGTGGTGCGCCACAGTTGTTCAACCGACGGCCCGAATTCCGGGCGGCTCACTCTTTATTGACGCCGTAACGGACATTGCGGACAGGGCCTATCGGCCCTGTGATCACGGCGTTTCATGATTACGCCCGAATTGCCCCGCACCTACCACTGGTTGGGGCGGGTGGCCAAGCCCCGTTCTCGGGCGCCTCTCGCGGTGTGGTGGAGGTCACGCAACGGTCACGGCAATGTGCGCGTCTCGCGCGAAGATCACGACCCGATTGCGCTCGCGTCACGGCCGGGTCCCGCTCGTGAATGCGTGCACGCGTCCACGTCGGACCGCATGCTCCCTCTGAGGTGTGAACGCGGCGCATTATCAGGACATCTCGTCCAACACCAATTTGCATGCAAGGGAAGTCTCTTGATATTGAGACGCCCCTGCCGAGCTGCGCCGACGAGCGAAAATGTCACCTCTGGTGATCACTTGGACGCTTCGCGTACGAAGATCACCGCTCATCCGACTTCATGATCCTTCATCAGGTGGTGGAGATCACAAAGCTTGTGCAATACCCCGTGTCGCAGATCACAGAGCGGCGGGCATAAGATGCGAGGCAGTTGGGCTTGTGACCTGCTTCACATGTTCTCGATCTTCGCCGGGACGGGCGGGGTTGGAGAGACCTATGAGGTTGGTGTGAGTCCGATGCCATCGCCAGCAGTCAGTGCCGACTGAGAGGAGCGAGGAGCGGTGAACGCGTATGCGCCCATCCTCGTACTGGGAGCCCTCGGGGCAGGCTTTGCGATCTTCTCCGTGGTCATGGCCACGCTGATCGGTCCGAAGCGGTACAACCGGGCCAAGCTCGAGGCCTACGAGTGCGGGATCGAGCCGACCCCCACGCCGGCCGGCGGCGGGCGCTTCCCCATCAAGTACTACCTGACGGCGATGCTCTTCATCGTCTTCGACATCGAGATCGTCTTCCTCTACCCCTGGGCCGTCACCTTCGACGCCCTGGGGATTTTCGGGCTCGTGGAGATGCTGCTCTTCGTGCTCACCGTCTTCGTCGCGTACGCGTACGTATGGCGGCGCGGCGGCCTGGAATGGGACTGAGGGGCCTTTAACACATGGGACTCGAAGAAAAGCTGCCGAGCGGATTCCTGCTGACCACCGTCGAGCAGGCCGCGGGCTGGGTGCGCAAGGCGTCCGTCTTCCCGGCCACGTTCGGGCTGGCCTGCTGCGCCATCGAAATGATGACCACCGGCGCCGGCCGCTACGACCTGGCGCGCTTCGGCATGGAGGTCTTCCGCGGTTCGCCCCGCCAGGCGGACCTGATGATCGTGGCCGGCCGGGTGAGCCAGAAGATGGCGCCGGTGCTGCGCCAGGTCTACGACCAGATGCCGAACCCCAAGTGGGTGATCTCCATGGGGGTCTGCGCCTCCTCGGGCGGCATGTTCAACAACTACGCGATCGTCCAGGGCGTCGACCACATCGTGCCGGTCGACATCTATCTGCCCGGCTGCCCGCCACGGCCCGAGATGCTGATGGACGCCATCCTCAAGCTGCACCAGAAGATCCAGTCCTCCAAGCTCGGCGTGAACGCCGAGGAAGCGGCCCGCGAGGCGGAGGAAGCGGCGCTCAAGGCCCTGCCCACGATCGAGATGAAGGGGCTTTTGCGGTGAGCGACGCGAACGGCACCAACGGGGTCAACCCGGAGAAGGATCTCGGCGCCTCCAACCTCCCGGGCATGCGCGGCGAGGGCGGTGAGGAGATCCGCGTCCAGCGCGGCATGTTCGGCGCCAACAACGGCGGCGACACGTCCGGCTACGGCGGCCTGGTCCGATCGGTCCGCCTCCCGGGGCCGGCGGCCCGCCCCTACGGCGGATGGTTCGACGAGGTCGCCGACGAACTGGAGGGCGCCCTGGAGGAGCAAGGACTCCTCCCGGACAACGCCATCGAGAAGACGGTCGTCGACCGCGGTGAACTCACCTTCCACATCGAGCGCGAGCACCTGCTGCGCGTCGCCCGCACCCTGCGCGACGACCCCGCCCTGCGCTTCGAGCTCTGTACCGGCGTCAGCGGAGTCCACTACCCGCACGACAAGGGCCGCGAGCTGCACGCCGTCTACCACCTGCGCTCGATCACCCACAACCGGCTGATCCGCCTCGAAGTCAGCGCCCCGGACGCCGACCCCAAGATCCCGTCCCTGGTCTCCGTCTATCCCACCAACGACTGGCACGAGCGCGAGACCTACGACTTCTTCGGGATCGTCTTCGACGGTCACCCGGCCCTGACGCGGATCATGATGCCGGACGACTGGCAGGGCCATCCGCAGCGCAAGGACTACCCCCTCGGCGGCATCCCCGTCGAGTACAAGGGCGCCCAGATCCCGGCTCCGGACCAGCGGAGGTCGTACTCGTGAGCACTTCGCAAGCCTCTCCTCGCGAGACCACTGAAGGCACCGTCTACACGGTCACCGGTGGCGACTGGGACGAGATCGTCCAGTCCGCGGCCCGCGCCGACGACGAGCGCATCGTCGTCAACATGGGACCCCAGCACCCCTCCACCCATGGAGTGCTCCGTCTGATCCTGGAGATCGACGGCGAGACGGTCACCGAGGCCCGCTGCGGCATCGGCTACCTGCACACCGGCATCGAGAAGAACCTCGAGTTCCGCACGTGGACGCAGGGCACCACGTTCGTGACGCGCATGGACTATCTGACGTCCTTCTTCAACGAGACCGCCTACTGCCTCGCCGTCGAGAAACTCCTCGGCATCGAGGACCAGATCACCGAGCGCGCCAAGATCATCCGGGTGCTCCTGATGGAGCTGAACCGGCTCTCCTCGCATCTGGTGTGCATCGCCACCGGCGGCATGGAACTCGGCGCCACCACGATCATGATCTACGGATTCCGTGATCGTGAAATGATTCTCGACATCTACGAGCTCATCACGGGCCTCAGGATGAACCACGCGTACATCCGGCCCGGCGGACTCGCGCAGGACCTGCCGCCCGGCGCGGTGGACCACATCCGCGAGTTCGTGAAGAAGATGAAGAAGAACCTCCCGGAGTACGACAAGCTCGCCACCGGGAACCCCATCTTCAAGGCCCGTATGCAGGACGTCGGCTATCTCGACCTGGCCGGCTGCATGGCCCTCGGCGCCACCGGCCCGATCCTGCGCTCCACCGGTCTGCCGCACGACCTGCGCAAGACGCAGCCGTACTGCGACTACGAGACATACGACTTCGACGTCCCGACCGCCGACACCTGCGACTCCTACGGGCGCTTCCTGATCCGCCTCGAGGAGATGCGCCAGTCCCTCAGGATCGTCGAGCAGTGCCTGGACCGGCTGCAGCCCGGACCGGTCATGGTCGCCGACAAGAAGATCGCCTGGCCCGCCCAGCTCGCCCTGGGACCGGACGGGCTCGGCAACTCCCTCGACCACATCAAGAAGATCATGGGCACCTCCATGGAGGCCCTGATCCACCACTTCAAGCTGGTCACCGAGGGCTTCCGCGTGCCGCCGGGACAGGCGTACGCGGCGGTCGAGTCGCCCAAGGGCGAGCTCGGGGTGCATGCCGTGTCCGACGGCGGCACCCGCCCCTTCCGGGTCCACTTCCGCGACCCGTCCTTCACCAACCTGCAGGCCATGGCGGCGATGTGCGAGGGCGGCCAGGTCGCCGACGTCATCGTCGCCGTCGCGTCCATCGACCCCGTGATGGGAGGCGTCGACCGGTGACCACGAGTTCTTCGGAGCGGGGCGTCAGCCTGGGCATGCCCGAACTGCCCGCGCCCGCCTACCCGGACGACGTCCGAGCCCGGCTCGAGGCGGACGCGCGCGAGGTGATCGCCCGCTACCCCGACTCCCGGTCCGCGCTCCTTCCGTTGCTGCATCTCGTGCAGTCGGAGGAGGGCCATGTCACGCGCACCGGGATGCAGTTCTGCGCGGACATGCTGGGTCTGACCACGGCCGAGGTCACCGCCGTCGCGACCTTCTACACGATGTACCGGCGCAAGCCGTCCGGTGACTACCAGGTGGGCGTCTGCACCAACACGCTGTGTGCCGTGATGGGCGGTGACGCGATCTTCGAGGAGCTCCAGGAGCACCTCGGCGTCGGCAACGGCGAGACCACCGACGACGGCAAGGTCACCCTGGAGCACATCGAGTGCAACGCGGCCTGCGACTTCGCGCCGGTGGTGATGGTCAACTGGGAGTTCTTCGACAACCAGACCCCGGCCAGCGCCAAGCGCCTCGTCGACGATCTGCGCGCGGGACGGGACGTCGAGCCCACGCGCGGGGCGCGTCTGTGCACCTTCAAGGAGACCGCGCGGATTCTGGCCGGCTTCCCCGACGAGCGGCCAGGGGCCGTCGAGGAGAGCGGCAGTGCGGGACCGGCGTCGCTGGTGGGCCTTCGCCTGGCAAGGGGAGAGGCCGCACCCGCGCGCGTGGTCCATCCGCGGGACGGCGGCCCGCACGAGGACGAGCCGCAGGACAGGGAAGTGCACGAGCCGTCGCCGACCGAGCACCTCAGCTCACACGATGCGCCACAGGACACGTCGGCCTCCGACCCGGCCCACCCGGCAGGGCCTGCCGCCGAGGAGGGGGAGTGATGACCTTGGCACCCGAACTCAGGAACAACAGCCCCGAGAAGCTGCTCGCACCCGTGCTGTCGGCCTTCTGGGACGAGGAGAAGTCCTGGTCGCTGGACGTCTACAAGAGGCACGAGGGGTACGAGGGGCTCCGCAAGGCCCTCGCGATGTCCCCGGACGACCTGATCGCGTACGTCAAGGACTCCGGGCTGCGCGGCCGTGGCGGCGCTGGATTCCCGACGGGAATGAAATGGCAGTTCATTCCCCAGGGTGATGGAAAGCCGCACTATCTAGTTGTCAACGCCGACGAATCGGAGCCAGGGACGTGCAAGGACATCCCGCTCCTCTTCGCGAACCCGCACAGCCTCATCGAGGGCATCGTCATCGCGTGTTACGCCATCAGGTCTTCGCATGCCTTCATCTATCTGCGTGGTGAAGTCGTCCCCGTCTTGCGGCGGTTGCACGAGGCCGTGCGCGAGGCCTACGAGGCCGGCTACCTCGGCGAGAACATCCTGGGCAGCGGGCTGAACCTCCAGCTCACCGTGCACGCCGGCGCCGGCGCGTACATCTGCGGTGAGGAGACCGCACTGCTCGACTCGCTCGAAGGCCGCCGGGGTCAACCGCGGCTCCGTCCCCCCTTCCCTGCGGTGGCGGGCCTCTACGCGTGCCCGACTGTTGTGAACAACGTCGAGTCGATCGCGTCGGTTCCCGCGATTCTGAACCGGGGCAAAGAATGGTTCCGGTCGATGGGCAGCGAGAAGTCCCCCGGCTTCACGCTCTACTCGCTCAGCGGCCATGTTGCCAGCCCCGGCCAGTACGAGGCCCCGCTCGGCATCACGCTCCGCCAGCTGCTCGAGATGAGCGGCGGCATGCGGCCGGGCCACCGCCTCAAGTTCTGGACGCCGGGCGGCTCCTCGACGCCGATGTTCACCGACGAGCACCTCGACGTGCCCCTCGACTACGAGGGAGTGGGCGCCGCCGGCTCCATGCTCGGCACCAAGGCCCTGCAGTGCTTCGACGAGACGACCTGCGTCGTACGCGCCGTCACCCGCTGGACCGAGTTCTACGCCCACGAATCCTGCGGCAAGTGCACGCCGTGCCGCGAAGGGACGTACTGGCTCGTGCAGTTGCTGCGCGACATCGAGGCCGGCAAGGGCGTGATGTCCGACCTCGACAAGCTGAACGACATCGCCGACAACATCAACGGCAAGTCGTTCTGCGCCCTCGGCGACGGCGCCGCCTCGCCGATCTTCTCCTCGCTGAAGTACTTCCGCGAGGAGTACGAGCAGCACATCACGGGCCGCGGCTGCCCCTTCGACCCGGCCAAGTCGACGGCCTGGGCCGACCGCACGGAGGTGAACGCATGACCGTGACCACCAGCGCTCCCACGGGTGGGGGAGAGGCGGCGGTCCCGCCGGAGGATCTCGTGACGCTGACCATCGACGGCGCCGAGATCAGCGTGCCCAAGGGCACCCTGGTCATCCGGGCCGCCGAACAGCTCGGCATCGAGATCCCCCGGTTCTGCGACCATCCCCTCCTGGACCCGGCCGGCGCCTGCCGGCAGTGCATCGTCGAGGTGGAGGGCCAGCGCAAGCCGATGGCGTCCTGCACCATCACCTGCACGGACGGCATGGTCGTCAAGACTCACCTCACCTCGCCGGTCGCCGAGAAGGCCCAGCACGGTGTGATGGAGCTCCTCCTCATCAACCACCCGCTGGACTGCCCGGTCTGCGACAAGGGCGGCGAGTGCCCGCTGCAGAACCAGGCGATGTCCCACGGGCAGGCCGAGTCGCGCTTCGAGGGCAAGAAGCGGACGTACGAGAAGCCCGTGCCGATCTCCACGCAGGTGCTGCTCGACCGTGAGCGGTGCGTGCTTTGCGCCCGCTGCACCCGCTTCTCCAACCAGATCGCCGGCGACCCGATGATCGAGCTGGTCGAGCGGGGCGCACTGCAGCAGGTCGGCACCGGCGAGGGAGACCCCTTCGAGTCGTACTTCTCCGGCAACACCATCCAGATCTGCCCGGTCGGAGCACTGACCTCGGCGGCCTACCGCTTCCGCTCCCGGCCCTTCGACCTGGTGTCCTCGCCCAGCGTGTGCGAGCACTGCTCCGGCGGCTGCGCCACCCGCACCGACCACCGGCGCGGCAAGGTCATGCGGCGCCTCGCCGCCAACGACCCCGAGGTCAACGAGGAGTGGATCTGCGACAAGGGCCGCTTCGCGTTCCGCTACGCACAGCAGCGGGACCGGCTCCAGACGCCCCTGGTACGGAACGCGGAGGGCGACCTCGAACCGGCCTCCTGGCCGGAGGCGCTGCAGATCGCCGCGCAGGGACTGCTCGCCTCCCGCGGCAGGACCGGCGTCCTGACCGGCGGCCGTCTCACCGTCGAGGACGCCTACGCGTACAGCAAGTTCGCGCGCGTGGCCCTCGACACGAACGACATCGACTTCCGCGCGCGCGTGCACGGCAGCGAGGAAGCCGACTTCCTCGCCGCGAGGATCGCCGGACGCGGACGTGATCTCGACGGTACGGGCGTCACGTACACCTCTCTGGAGCAGGCGCCCGCCGTTCTGCTGGTCGGGTTCGAGGCAGAGGAGGAGGCGCCCGGCGTCTTCCTGCGACTGCGCAAGGCTTGGCGCAGGCACCGCCAGCAGGTGTTCTCGCTCGCCACGCACGCCACGCGCGGCCTGGAGAAGGCCGGTGGCACGTTGCTGCCGGCCGCCCCGGGCACCGAGACCGAGTGGCTGGACGCACTCGCGAGCGGCGTCGGACTGGAGGACGACGGGGCCAGGGCCGCCGAGGCGCTGCGCGCCGAGGGCGCGGTGATCGTCGTCGGCGAGCGACTGGCCGCCGTGGCAGGCGGACTCACCGCAGCCGTACGGGCCGCCTCCGCGACCGGCGCCCAGCTGGCGTGGATCCCGCGGCGGGCCGGTGAGCGCGGTGCCCTCGAGGCGGGCGCGCTGCCCTCGCTGCTGCCGGGCGGACGTCCGGCCACCGATCCACGCGCGCGTGAGGAGGTCGCCGCGGCCTGGGGCCTCGCCGAACTCCCGCACCGCTACGGCCGCGACACCAGCCAGATCGTCGAGGCCGCGGCGACCGGCGAACTGCAGGCACTGCTGGTCGCGGGCGTCGAGGTCGCCGACCTGCCGGACCCGGCACGCGCGCGTGAAGCGCTGCATGAGGCCGGATTCGTGGTGTCGCTGGAGCTGCGCCCCAGTGAGGTCACCGAACGAGCCGCCGTCGTGCTTCCCGTCGCCGCGGTCGCCGAGAAGGCCGGCACCTTCCTCAACTGGGAAGGCCGGGTGCGGTTCTTCGAGGCCGCGCTCAAGCCGGACCAGATGACCCGCCCTCTCGCGCCCACCGACGCGCGCGTGCTGCAGATGCTGGCCGACGCCATGGACGTCCACCTGGGTCTGCCCGATCTGCGCACCGTACGCGCGGAGATCGACCGGCTCGGCCCCTGGGACGGCCCCCGGGCCACGGAACCCCTCGAAACCGCGGCACAGCTGCCGCGGCCCGCCGCCGGTGAGGCCGTACTGGCCGGGCACCGGCTGCTGCTCGACCAGGGGCTCCTCCAGGAGGGCGACGAAGCGCTCGCCGGAACCCGGCACGCCGCCCACGCGCGCGTGTCGGCCGCGACCGCCGCCGAGGCGGGAGTCAAGGACGGCGACACCATCGCGGTGACCGGTCCCGCCGGGGCGGTCGAACTGCCGCTGCGGATCGCCCAGATGCCCGACCGGGTGGTCTGGCTCCCGCTGAACTCCGCAGGCGGGGGCGTCGCCTCCGACACCGGGGCGCTGCCCGGCGCTCTCGTCCGTATCGGCCCGGCGACGCTCGTCGGCGCGGCCCCCGAGGAGGTGGAGGCATGAGCCCGTACCTCGCCGCTGAAGACCTCTCGATGTTCGGCCGCGACCCCTGGTGGCTGGTCGTCGTCAAGGCCGTCTTCTGCTTCGCCTTCCTGATGGTGACCGTGCTGTTCTCCATCGTCTGGGAACGCAAGGTCGTCGCCTGGATGCAGCTGCGCATCGGTCCCAACCGGCACGGCCCCTGGGGCATGCTCCAGTCGCTCGCCGACGGCATCAAGCTGATGCTCAAGGAAGACGTCATCGTCAAACGCGCGGACAAGGTCGTCTACGTCCTCGCGCCGATCGTCGCGGCCATCCCGGCGTTCATGGCGATCGCGGTGATCCCCTTCGGCCCGGCCGACAACGAGATCTCGATCTTCGGCCACCGTACGACGATGCAGCTGACTGACCTGCCGATCGCGATGCTGTACATCCTCGCGGTCGCCTCGGTCGGCATCTACGGCATCGTGCTGGCGGGTTGGAGTTCCGGATCCACCTATCCGCTCCTCGGCGGCCTGCGCTCCTGCGCACAGATGATCTCGTACGAGATCGCCATGGGCGCCGCCTTCGCCTCCGTGTTCCTCTACTCGGGGTCGATGTCGACGTCGACGATCGTCGAGCAGCAGCACGACCGCTGGTACATCGTCCTGCTGCCGGTCTCCTTCATCCTCTACGTCGTCACGATGGTCGGCGAGACCAACCGCGCCCCCTTCGACATGCCGGAGTCCGAAGGTGACCTGGTCGGCGGTTTCAACACCGAGTACTCGTCGATCAAGTTCGCGATGTTCATGCTCGCCGAGTACGTGAACATGGTGACGGTCTCGGCCGTGTCGACCACCCTCTTCCTCGGCGGCTGGCGCGCGCCCTGGCCGGTCAGCACCTTCTGGGAGGGCGCCAACCACGGCTGGTGGCCGCTGCTCTGGTTCGTGATCAAGGTGCAGCTGCTGCTCTTCTTCTTCATCTGGCTGCGCGGCACGCTTCCGCGGGTCCGCTACGACCAGCTGATGAAGCTCGGCTGGAAGGTCCTCATCCCGGTCTCCGTGGTCTGGCTGATGCTGGTCGCGACCGTCCGGGCCCTCAGGAACGAGCACTACGACTTCGCCGACATCGCCCTCTACATCGGCGGCGGCGTCCTCGCCCTGCTGCTTCTGTCCTTCGTCGCCGACATCTTCCGCGACAAGGCAGGGAAGGCCGAGCAGCCTGCCGAACAGGCCGCCGGATTCGACCCGATGGCGGGCGGATTCCCCGTACCGCCACTGCCGGGACAGGAGCTGCCCCCGGTGCCGAGGCGCAGTCCGCGCCGCGAGCGAGAGCTGATTGTCAGTGGTGGGTCGGATACTGCCAGTGACGGATCTTCGGATGGAAAGGAGGCGTCCGATGGCTGAGGAGCCCAAGGAGACCGAGCAGTTGAAGCCCGGCTTCATGAACCCCGTCGCAGGCTTCGGCGTGACCTTCAAGGCCATGTTCAAGAAGCGGCTGACCGAGCAGTACCCGGAGCAGAAGAAGACCACGGCTCCGCGGTTCCACGGACGGCACCAGCTCAACCGCCATCCGGACGGCCTGGAGAAGTGCGTCGGGTGCGAGCTGTGCGCCTGGGCCTGTCCCGCCGACGCCATCTATGTGGAGGGCGCCGACAACACGGACGAGGAGCGCTACTCGCCGGGCGAGCGGTACGGGCGCGTGTACCAGATCAACTACGCCCGCTGCATCCTGTGCGGTCTGTGCATCGAGGCGTGTCCCACGCGCGCGCTCACGATGACCAACGAGTTCGAACTCGCGGACAGCAGCCGCGCCAACCTCATCTACACCAAGGAACAGCTGCTCGCCGGTCTCGAAGAAGGCATGGTCGACACCCCGCACGCCATCTACCCGGGGATGGACGAGCAGGACTACTACCGGGGGCTGGTCACCGAGGCCGCGCCCGGCACCGAGCGCCAGGTGGCCCTCTCCAAGGGCGAGGTCGTCCAGGAGGCCGCCTCGACCTTCGGTGAGGACGAGCCCGCCTCGGAGAAGGTGATCGGCCGATGAGCGCGCAACTCGCCGCCTACTCCACCTCCACCGGAGAGGCCTTCCAGTTCTGGGTCCTCGGCACCGTCGCCGTGGTCGGCGCCCTGGCGACCGTCTTCATGAAGAGGGCCGTGCACAGCGCGCTCTCGCTCGCCGGCACCATGATCATCCTGGCGATCTTCTATCTGGCCAACGGCGCCTATTTCCTCGGCATCGTGCAGATCGTCGTCTACACCGGCGCGATCATGATGCTGTTCCTGTTCGTGGTGATGCTCGTCGGTGTGACGGCCGCGGACTCCCTGAAGGAGACCATCAAGGGCCAGCGCTGGCTGGCCCTTCTGTGCGGCCTCGGCTTCGGCATCCTGCTGCTCGCCGGGATCGGCAACGCCTCCCTCAAGGACTTCAACGGTCTGGGCGAGGCGAACGCCCACGGCAATGTGGAGGGCCTCGCGGCCCTCATCTTCACCAAGTACGTCTTCGCCTTCGAAATCACCGGCGCCCTGCTGATCACGGCCGCGGTCGGTGCGATGGTGCTCACGCACCGCGAGCGCACCGAACGCGCCAAGACCCAGCGCGAGCTGTCCGAACAGCGCGTCCGGGAGGGCAAGTACGTGCCGCCGCTGCCGGCGCCCGGCGTGTACGCCCGGCACAACGCGGTGGACATCGCGGGCCTGCTGCCCGACGGCACCCCGTCCGAGCTCACGGTCAGCAAGACGCTGCGGGAACGCGGCCAGATCCGTGACGTGTCGGCGGAGGCGCTCAACGACCTGCGGGCGCTGGAGCAGCGCGCTCAGGAGCGCCTGGAGCGGACCGCGATCGATCCGGCGAACCTCAAGCGGGCCGAGGAGGCGTCGAAGTGAACCCGGTCAACTACCTGTATCTCGCCGCCCTGTTGTTCACGATCGGCGCCACCGGCGTACTGATCAGGCGCAACGCGATCGTCGTGTTCATGTGCATCGAGCTCATGCTCAACGCCTGCAACCTCGCGTTCGTCACCTTCTCCCGGATGCACGGCAATCTCGACGGCCAGATCATCGCCTTCTTCACGATGGTCGTCGCCGCCGCGGAGGTCGTGGTCGGCCTCGCGATCATCGTGTCCCTGTTCCGTTCCCGCCACTCGGCCTCGGTCGACGACGCCAGCCTGATGAAGCTCTGAGGGGTCGCTGAATCGTGGAGAACCTGATTGCGCTGCTGGTGGCGGCGCCACTGCTCGGAGCGGCCGTACTGCTGTGCGGCGGCCGGCGGCTCGACGTCGTCGGCCACTGGATCGGCACGGTCCTCGCCGGCGCCTCCTTCGTCATCGGCGTCGTCCTCTTCGCCGACCTGCTCGGCAAGGACGCCGAACACCGGACCCTGATCCAGCACCTGTACACCTGGGTCTCGGTCGGGAGCTTCCAGGCGGACGTCACCTTCCGCCTCGACCAGCTGTCGATGACGTTCGTCCTGCTGATCACCGGCGTCGGCTCGCTGATCCACCTGTACTCGGTCGGGTACATGGAGCACGACGAGCGCCGCCGCCGCTTCTTCGGCTATCTGAACCTGTTCCTCGCGGCGATGCTGCTGCTCGTCCTCGCCGACAACTACCTGCTGCTGTACGTCGGCTGGGAGGGCGTCGGCCTCGCCTCCTACCTGCTGATCGGCTTCTGGCAGCACAAGCCCAGTGCGGCGACCGCGGCGAAGAAGGCCTTCCTGGTCAACCGCGTCGGCGACATGGGCCTGTCCATCGCGATCATGCTGATGTTCACGACCTTCGGGACCTTCGCCTTCGGGCCGGTCCTCAGCCACACCGGGGACACCGGCGAAGGCAGGCTCACCGCCATCGGCCTGATGCTGCTGCTCGCCGCGTGCGGCAAGTCCGCCCAGGTGCCGCTGCAGTCCTGGCTCGGGGACGCGATGGAGGGCCCGACCCCGGTCTCGGCCCTCATCCACGCCGCGACCATGGTGACCGCGGGTGTGTACCTCATCGTCCGCTCCGGAGCGATCTTCAACGCCGCGCCCGACGCGCAGCTGGCGGTCACCGTGGTCGGTGCCGTCACGCTCCTGTTCGGTGCGATCGTCGGTTGCGCGAAGGACGACATCAAGAAGGCGCTGGCCGGCTCGACCATGTCGCAGATCGGCTACATGGTGCTGGCGGCGGGCCTCGGCCCCATCGGCTACGTCTTCGCGATCATGCACCTGGTGACGCACGGCTTCTTCAAGGCCGGACTCTTCCTCGGCGCCGGATCGGTCATGCACGGCATGAACGACGAGGTCGACATGAGGAAGTACGGCGGCCTGCGCAAGTACATGCCGGTCACGTTCATCACCTTCGGCCTCGGCTACCTCGCCATCATCGGCTTCCCCGGTCTGTCCGGCTTCTTCTCCAAGGACAAGATCATCGAGGCGGCCTTCGCGAAGGGCGGCACCGAGGGCTGGATCCTCGGCGGCGCGGCCCTGCTGGGCGCGGCCATCACCGCGTTCTACATGACGCGCGTGATGCTGATGACGTTCTTCGGCGAGGAGCGCTGGCGCAACCAGCCCACCCGCTCCCCGGAGGCGCCGAGCGCGGAGCCCGTCGCCGAGCACCGGGGCGAGCACGCCGAACCGCATCCGCACGAGTCCCCGAAGGTCATGACGATCCCCATGATCGTGCTGGCCGTCGGCTCGGTCTTCGGCGGCGCGTTCTTCAGCATCGGCGACCGCTTCCTGCACTGGCTGGAGCCGGTCACGGGCCACAGCGAGGGCAACTCCCCGCTCAGCGCGGCGGCGGTCACCGGCGGGACGATGGTCTGCCTGCTCATCGGCGTCGGCATCGCGTACGCCATGTACGGCCGCCGCCCGGTCCCGTCCGTCGCCCCCCGGGGATCGCTGCTCACCCGGGCCGCCCGGCGCGATCTGCTGCAGGACGACTTCAACCACGTCGTCCTGGTCCGCGGCGGCGAACACCTCACACGCTCCCTGGTGTACGTCGACCACACCCTGGTCGACGGCGTCGTCAACGGCACGGCGGCCTCGGTCGGCGGCCTGTCCGGGCGTATGCGCAAGCTGCAGAACGGCTTCGCGCGGTCGTACGCGGTCTCGATGTTCGGCGGTGCGGCGCTCCTCATCGCCGCGACCCTGCTGATGAGGGCGGTCTGATACCGATGTCCTTTCCTCTGCTGACAGCGACGGCGGTGCTCCCGGCGATCGGGGCCATCGCCACGGCCGCCGTGCCGGCCGCGCAGCGCACCGCCGCCAAATGGCTCGCGCTGATCGTCTCGCTCGCCACCCTCGCCCTGGCGATCGTCGTCCTGGTCCGCTTCGACCCGGACGGCGGCCGCTACCAGCTCACCGAATCCCACGCCTGGATCAAGGACTTCGGGGTCCGGTACGAGCTGGGGGTCGACGGCATCGCAGTGGCGCTGATCGCGCTGACCGCGCTGCTGATCCCGTTCATCGTCCTCGCGGGCTGGCACGACGCCGACCCGCTGGAGACCGGCAGCAAGCGGTGGCGGCCGACGCAGGGCTTCTTCGCCCTGATCCTCGGCGTCGAGGCGATGGTGATCATCTCCTTCGAGGCCACCGACGTCTTCCTCTTCTACATCTTCTTCGAAGCCATGCTGATCCCGATGTACTTCCTCATCGGCGGCTTCGGGGACCGTGCCCACGAGCACGGCGAGGAGGCGGCGTCGACGCAGCGGTCGTACGCGGCCGTGAAGTTCCTCCTCTACAACCTGGTCGGCGGCCTGATCATGCTGGCCGCGGTGATCGGGCTGTACGTGGTCGCCGGGAACTTCAGCCTCCAGGAGATCGCCCAGGCCCGGGCCAACGGCTCGCTGCACATGGCGACGAACACCGAACGCTGGCTGTTCCTCGGCTTCTTCTTCGCCTTCGCGGTGAAGGCGCCGCTGTGGCCGCTGCACACCTGGCTGCCCAACGCCATGCAGGAGGCCACCGCCCCGGTCGCCGTCCTCATCACGGCGGTCGTCGACAAGGTGGGCACCTTCGCGATGCTCCGCTTCTGCCTCCAACTCTTCCCGGAGGCCTCGAAGTGGGCGACGCCCGCCATCCTCGTCCTCGCCCTGATCAGCATCATCTACGGGGCGCTGCTCGCCGTCGGGCAGCGGGACATCAAGCGGCTGGTGGCATACGCGTCGATCTCGCACTTCGGGTTCATCATCCTGGGCATCTTCGCGATGACCAGCCAGGGCCAGTCCGGAGCGACGCTCTACATGGTCAACCACGGCATCTCCACCGCCGCGTTGATGCTGGTGGCGGGCTTCCTGATCTCCCGGCGCGGCTCGCGGCTCATCGCCGACTACGGCGGTGTGCAGAAGGTCGCCCCGGTCCTCGCCGGCACATTCCTGGTCGGGGGCCTGGCCACCCTGTCGCTCCCCGGTCTCGCGCCGTTCGTGAGCGAGTTCCTGGTCCTGGTCGGCACGTTCACGCGCTACCCGGCCATCGGGATCATCGCCACCTTCGGCATCGTGCTCGCCGCGCTCTACACCCTCGTCCTCTACCAGCGGACGATGACCGGCCCGGTGAAACAGGAGGTCTCCGCGATGCCCGACCTCAGGGCACGCGAACTCGTGGTCGTCGCCCCCCTGATCGTGTTGCTGATCTTCCTGGGCGTCTACCCGAAGCCGGTCACCGACATCGTCAACCCGGCGGTGAAGTCGACCTTGTCCGACGTACACAAGAAGGACCCCAAGCCTGAGGTGGAGGCGGTGGCCAAGTGAGCGCAGCAGCCGTCCACAGCCTGTGGACAACGGCGGCAACCGCGGCCGACCCGATCTCGAAGATCCCCGCACCGAAGATCGAGTACGGGCAATTGTCGCCCACCTTGATCGTCGTCGGCGCGGCGATCGTCGGGGTGCTGATCGAGGCCTTCGTGCCGCGCAAGTCCCGTTACTACGCCCAGGTGTTCGTGTCCGCCGTCGCGCTCGTCGCCGCCTTCGCGGCGGTCGTGGCGCTCGCGGCCGGCGGATACGGCACCACCAAGGCGCACATCGCGGCGATGGGCGCCATCGCGGTCGACGGGCCGTCCCTGTTCCTGCAGGGCACGATCCTGCTGTCCGGACTGGTCGGCCTGTTCACCTTCGCCGAGCGGCGCCTGGACCCGGTGGCGCACGGCAACCGCGTCGACTCGTTCGCCGCACAGGCCGCGTCCGTGCCGGGCAGCGACAGCGAAAAGGCAGCTGTGAAGGCCGGGTTCACCACCACCGAGGTCTTCCCGCTGCTGCTGTTCGCGATCTCGGGCATGCTGGTCTTCCCGTCCGCCAACGACCTGCTGACCCTGTTCGTGGCCCTGGAAGTCTTCTCACTGCCGCTGTACCTGCTGTGTGCCCTGGCCCGCCGCAAGCGGCTCATGTCGCAGGAAGCCGCAGTCAAGTACTTCCTGCTCGGCGCGTTCGCCTCCGCGTTCACGCTGTTCGGCATCGCGCTGCTCTACGGCTACGCGGGCTCCGTGTCGTACGCGACGATCGCGCATGTCGTCGACGGTTCGGTCACGAACGTCGACCCGGCGCTCGCCAACACGATGGGCAACGACGCGCTGCTGCTCGTCGGCGGCGCGATGATCGTCATGGGGCTGCTGTTCAAGGTCGGGGCCATCCCGTTCCACATGTGGACCCCGGACGTCTACCAGGGCGCACCGACCCCGGTGACCGGATTCATGGCGGCGGCGACGAAGGTGGCCGCGTTCGGTGCGCTGCTCCGGCTGCTCTACGTCGTCCTGCCGGGCCTGCGCTGGGACTGGCGGCCGGTCATGTGGGCCGTCGCGATCGTCACCATGCTCGGCGGTGCGATCGTCGCGATCACGCAGACCGACATCAAGCGGCTGCTGGCGTACTCGTCGATCGCACACGCCGGGTTCATCCTGGCCGGTGTCATCGCCACGTCGAAGGACGGTGTCTCCTCCGTCCTGTTCTACCTGGGCGCGTACTCCTTCGTGACCATCGGCGCCTTTGCTGTGGTGACACTGGTGCGCGACGCGGGCGGTGAGGCGACGCATCTGTCCAAGTGGGCCGGTCTCGGCAGGCGCTCCCCGCTGGTGGCGGCCGTGTTCGCGGTGTTCCTGCTGGCCTTCGCCGGCATCCCGCTGACCTCCGGCTTCGCCGGGAAGTTCGCCGTGTTCAAGGCGGCGGCGGAGGGCGGGGCGGCGCCGCTGGTCGTGATCGGTGTGATCTCGTCCGCGGTCGCGGCCTTCTTCTACATCCGCGTGATCGTGCTGATGTTCTTCAGCGAGCCACGGCCCGAGGGTCCGACGGTCGCCGTGCCGTCGCCGCTGACGATGACCGCGATCGGGCTCGGCGTCGTGGTCACGCTGGTGCTCGGTGTGGCACCGCAGTACTTCCTGGACCTGGCGAGCCAGGCGGGAGTGTTCGTGCGCTGACCTGCACGGACCTGCATTGCGCGGGTGTGGGCCCCGGTTCTCGACAGGAACCGGGGCCCACACTGCCGTCAGGAGGGACCCGGGCCTGTGGATAACTCCTGGGCTGTCAGTGCGGGCCCCTATCGTGGAGGCAGTGGTCGAGGGACGACGTACGGGGGACGGAACTATGGGTGGGATGGGCGGGATCAGCGAGATGCCAGGGGTGACCGAGAGCGAGGCGCTGTCCACGCTGCACCGGGTCTTCGGCTACGAGGCCTTCCGCGGCGAGCAGGAAGCCGTCATCGAGCATGTGGTGACCGGCGGCGACGCCGTGGTGCTCATGCCGACCGGCGGTGGCAAGTCGCTGTGCTACCAGATCCCCGCCCTGGTCAGACCCGGTACAGGCATCGTGATCTCGCCCCTCATCGCGCTGATGCAGGACCAGGTGGACGCGCTGCGGGCGCTCGGCGTGCGCGCCGGGTTCATGAACTCCACGCAGGACTTCGACGAGCGCAGGGTCGTCGAGGCCGAGTACCTCGCCGGCGAGCTGGACCTGCTCTATCTCGCACCGGAGCGCCTGCGCCTCGACTCGACGCTGGACCTCCTCTCCCGCGGCAAGATCGCGGTCTTCGCCATCGACGAGGCCCACTGCGTGTCCCAGTGGGGCCACGACTTCCGCCCCGACTATCTCTCCCTGTCCCTCCTCGGCGAGCGCTGGCCCGACGTCCCACGGATCGCGCTCACGGCCACGGCCACGCACGCCACGCACCAGGAGATCACCCAGCGGCTCCACATGCCGACGGCCCGGCACTTCGTCGCGAGTTTCGACCGGCCCAACATCCAGTACCGGATCGTGCCCAAGGCCGACCCCAAGAAGCAGCTGCTGAGCTTTCTGCGGCAGGAGCACGAGGGGGACGCGGGCATCGTGTACTGCCTGTCCCGCAAGTCGGTGGAGGCGACGGCGGAGTTCCTGTCACGCAACGGCATCGAGGCGGTGCCCTACCACGCAGGCCTGGACGCGGGCACGCGCGCGGCCCACCAGTCCCGCTTCCTGCGGGAGGAGGGCCTGGTCGTGGTCGCGACCATCGCCTTCGGCATGGGCATCGACAAGCCGGACGTCCGGTTCGTCGCCCACCTCGACCTGCCGAAGTCGGTCGAGGGCTACTACCAGGAGACGGGCCGCGCCGGCCGGGACGGGCTGCCGTCGACGGCATGGATGGCGTACGGCCTCAACGACGTCATACAGCAGCGCAAACTGATCCAGTCCGGCGAGGGCGACGAGGCGTTCCGGCGCCGGGCCGCAGCCCACCTCGACTCGATGCTGGCGCTGTGCGAGACCGCCCAGTGCCGGCGCGGCCAGCTGCTCGCCTACTTCGGCCAGGACCCCGACCCCGCCGGCTGCGGCAACTGCGACACCTGTCTGGTCCCGCCGGAGACCTGGGACGGCACGGTCGCCGCCCAGAAGGTCCTGTCCACGGTGGTGCGGCTGCAGCGGGAGCGGGGGCAGAAGTTCGGTGCCGTGCAGATCGTCGACATCCTGCTCGGCAAGCGCACGGCCAAGGTGATCCAGTTCGACCACGACCAGCTGTCCGTGTTCGGCATCGGCGAGGAGCTCGACGAGGGCGAATGGCGGGGCGTGGTGCGGCAGTTGCTGGCGCAGGGGCTGCTCGCGGTCGAGGGGGAGTACGGCACGCTGGTGCTGACCGAGGCCAGCGGGTCGGTGCTCCGGCGCGAGCGGGAGGTACCGCTGCGCAAGGAGCCGAAGAAGCCGGTGACCTCGCGCTCGGCATCGGGCTCCGCCGGCCGGGGCGAGCGCAAGGCCAAGGCCGCGGCGGCCGAGCTGCCCGAGGAACTGCAGCCCGCGTTCGAGGCGCTGCGCGCCTGGCGCGCCGAGCAGGCCCGGGAACAGGGCGTCCCGGCGTACGTCATCTTCCACGACGCCACGCTCCGGGAGATCGCCACCGCCTGGCCGACGTCGGTGACGCAGCTCGGCGGCATCAGCGGGGTCGGTGAGAAGAAGCTGGCGACTTACGGGGAAGGGGTGCTGGAGGTACTGGCCTCACTGGACGGCACACCTCACACGGCTCCCGCCGGGGATGCCGGTGCGGGAGCCCGTGCGGGCGCCGAGGACGACTGGCCCGAGATGGACGCGGAGCCGGAGCCGGACTGGATATAGAGGCGGGCCGGCGGGTCGGCGCCGGTCCCCGTGGCGGAGGCACGGTGACCGGGCGCGGGGTGCCGTCACAGCACCTCACACGGCCCCCCGGGGAGGCGGGAGCCCGTGCGGGCGCCGAGGACGGCTGGCCCGAGATGGACGCGGAGCCGGAGCCGGACTTGGCATAGAGGCGGGCGGGCCGGCTCGGTGGCGGGGTGCTCACAGGGCCCGGGACACCGTCACAGCCCCCGCGTCGCATACGCCCTGACGTCCGCGTCCGGGTCCGATGTGACGGTGGCGAGGGCCGCCCGGGCCTCCGCTGTGCCGTTGTGCCGGGTCAGGGCGAGAACCGCCGCCTTGCGCACGTCGGCGTTCGGGTCGGCGAGCGCCTTGGCGAGGGCGGGCACGGCCGTGTCGGCGGGCGCGGCGGACAGGGCGGTGGCGGCACCGGCACGGACCTGCCACGCCGGGTCGGCCAGTGCGGCCACGGCACGCGCGGTGAGCGGGGCCGGGCAGCCGACGGTGGCCAGGGTGCCGAGCGCGGCACCGCGGACCAGGGGGTCGCTGTCCTCGGTGAGCCGGTCCAGGGTGCCGGTGAGCAGTTCCCGGCCGCTCGCGGCACGGGCCGCAGGGGTGACGGCAGCGAGGGCCTTGGCCACGGTGACGCGGACCTCGCGCGAGGCGTCGGCCGCCGCACCGGACAGCGGTTCGACCGCGTCGACCGAGACGAGCGCGCGCACGGCTTCGATACGGACGGCGATGTCGGGATCGTCCAGTGCCCCGGCGAACACCTCGACGTTCCCCAGGCGCAGGGCGCGCAGTACGTCGAGGGCGGCGGCGCGGACCACGGGGTCCGTCTCGGCGACCGCAGCGGTGAGGGCCGCACCCAGGTCGGGTTCGGCCGGGAGGGTCTCGACCAGCTCACGCAGCGAGGCCGCGGCGGCCGCACGCACGTCACCGTCGGGGTCGCCGAGGGCGCCGGCCAGGGCCTGCCCGGTGCCGGGCGGCACCGTCTCGGTGAGGACCGAGACCGCAGTGCGGCGCACGGCGGCGTCGAGGTCGGTCAAGTAGGGCTCGATCGCGGCGAGTTCCGGCTGTTCCTCGGCCAGCTCCAGCAGCTCCAGGAGCCGGGGTGAGGCGGTCTCGCCCGAGCCGTGGCCCACGGGTGTGGCGGCACGTGCGGAGGTCGGCCCCGTGGCGACCGGCGCCACATCCCGCGACCCGGCGGTCGCCACGTCCTCGGCGTGGACCTCGCCGATGTACCGGGACGGGCCGCCCACAGGGGTGAACTCGTCGACGGGGACCAGATACGGAGCCACGGGCCGGGCCGTGAACTCCATCGAACCGGAGGGGGACTTGTGCAGGTCGAGGTGGTGGAACCAGGAGGCGTCGTCGCGCCGGGGGTGGTCGATGCGGTCGTGGTAGAGCCCCCAGCGCGACTCCGTGCGGGCCAGGGAGGCCCGGGCGGCCATTTCCGCGCAGTCGCGGATGAAGGAGACCTCGGCGCAGCGCATCAGCTCGTGCGGGGTGCGCGCACCCATCGCCGCGATGTCGTCGTGCATCCGCTCGAAGGCCTCCAGGGCCAGGGACAGGCGGGCGCCGGACTTCGGCGGCGCGACGTAGTCGTTCACGAAGCGGCGCAGTTTGTACTCGACCTGGGTCTGCGGCGGGCCGTCCGGGTTGCGCAGCGGACGGTAGATCAGTTCGTGCGCCTCGCGCAGCTGCTCCTCGGGCAACTCGCCCTCGTAGGCCTGGTACTGGGAGGCGTCCGCGCCCGCCAGGTCGCCGAAGACGAACGCGCCGATCATGTAGTTGTGCGGCACGCAGGCCAGGTCGCCGGCGGCGTACAGGCGGGGGACGGTCGTGCGGGCGTGGTCGTCGACCCGTACGCCCGAGGCCGAGTGGCCGCCGCACAGGCCGATCTCGGAGATGTGCATCTCGACGTCGTGGGTGCGGTAGTCGTGGCCCCGGCCCGCATGGAAGGTGCCCCGCGTGGGCCGCTCCGTCGAGTGCAGGATCGACTCCAGGGAGGAGATCGACTCCTCAGGGAGGTGGCTCAGCTTCAGGTACACGGGACCGCGGTCGCTCGCGACCTCCGCAGCGAACTCGGCCATCATCTGGCCCGACCAGTAGTCGGAGTCGACGAAGCGTTCGCCGTGCCGGTTGACCTGGTAGCCGCCGAAGGGGTTGGCGACGTAGGCGCAGGCGGGGCCGTTGTAGTCCTTGATCAGCGGGTTGATCTGGAAGCACTCGATGCCGGTGAGCTCGGCGCCCGCGTGGTAGGCCATGGCGTAACCGTCACCGGCATTGGTCGGGTTCTCGTACGTGCCGTAGAGATAGCCGGAGGCCGGGAGGCCCAGTCGGCCGCATGCGCCGGTCGCCAGGATCACCGCGCCCGCGCGCACCACCACGAACGCGCCGGTGCGCGTGTTGAAGCCGACCGCCCCCACCGCGCGCCCCTCGGCGGTGAGCACGCGCACCGGCATCACCCGGTTCTCGATGCGGATCCGCTCCCGCATCTCGCGTCGCCGCAGCTGCCGGTAGAGGACCTTCTTGACGTCCTTGCCCTCCGGCATCGGCAGGACGTAGGAGCCGGAGCGATGGACCTGGCGGACCGCGTAGTCGCCGTGCTCGTCCTTCTCGAACTTCACGCCGTACGACTCCAGGCGCTGCACCATGCCGAAGCCGCGGGTGGCGGTCTGGCGGACGGTGGACTGGTCGACGATGCCGTCGTTGGCACGGGTGATCTCGGCGACGTAGTCGTCGGGTTCGGCGCGGCCGGGGATGACCGCGTTGTTGACGCCGTCCATGCCCATGGCGAGCGCACCGGAGTGGCGGACGTGGGCCTTCTCCAGCAGGAGGACGTTCGCGCCGTGCTCGGCGGCGGTCAGCGCGGCCATGGTGCCGGCGGTGCCGCCGCCGACGACGAGGACGTCGCAGCGGATCTCCTCGGCGTCGGTGAGGGCGGGGATCTCCAGGGGCGTGTGCAAGGAGGGGGTGGTCACCGGGGGGCCTTTCAGGTACCGAGCGAGGTGAGGACGTCGCGCCGCAGCGCCACGCGCGCGGGATCGTCGTGCGCCGTACGGTCGCGCGGGCGCGGCACATCGCGTACGGCGGTCAGCCGGCCGTTGCCGAGGAGGGCCACACGGTCGCCGAGGAAGAGGGCTTCGTCCACGTCGTGGGTGACGAAGACGACCGTCGCGCCCGTGCCGCGCAGTACCTCCACCAGCAGGTCCTGCATGCCGGCGCGGGTCTGGGCGTCGAGGGCGCCGAAGGGTTCGTCCATGAGGACGGCGCGGGGGGCGCCCGCGAGCGCCCGGGCCAGCTGGACCCTCCCGCGCTGGCCGCCGGAGACGCGGTGCGGCAACTGGCGGGACTGTTCGGCGAGGCCGACGCGCTCCAGCCAGTCCTCCGCCTGGCGCCGGCGCTCCGCACGGGGCAGGCCCTTGATGGCGAGGGGCAGTTCGACGTTCGCGCGCAAGGTGCGCCAGGGCAGGAGGGCGTCCTCCTGGAAGATCAGGGCGCGGTCGGCGGCAGGTCCGGTCAGCGGGTGCCCGTCCTGGCCGACGTCCCCGGCGAGGGGCGCGAGCAGTCCGGCCAGGGTGCGCAGCAGGGTCGACTTGCCGCAGCCCGAGGGCCCGACGAGGGTGAGGATCTCGCCGGGGGCCACGTCGAGGTCGACTCCCTCCAGGACGGGTGCGCCGGGCCGTCCGAGCGTGGCGTCCCGCAGGGCCAGTCCCGCGCCGGTTCGGGCGGGCGAGCGGAGGTCAGACGAGCTGGTCATGGGGCGCCACCTCCTTGGTGGTGGGGCTCACCGGCGCCGGGACGGCGGCACCGCGCGCGGGACGTGGAGGGCGTGCGCCGGGGAGGTACGACGGGCGCGGCAGCCAGCGGGTCAGCCGGCGGCCGAGGAGCTCCACGGCCGTGGACGTGACCCAGCCGAGCACGCCGATCGTGATCATGCCGACGAAGACGCCCGCGTAGTTGACGACGGTGTAGTCCTGCCAGGTGCGATAGCCGACGCCGTACTGGCCGGAGATCATCTCGGCGGAGATCACGCAGATCCACGAGACTCCGATGCCGACCGACAGCCCGCCGAAGATGGCGGGCAGCGCGCCCGGCAGGACGACCGAGCCGAGGATCCGCCACCGGCCGCCGCCCATGGTGAGGACCGCCTCCTCCCACACGGGGGTCAGCGCGCGGACCGCATGCCGGGTGGAGACCAGGACGGGGAAGAAGGCGGCGGTGCAGGTGATGAAGACGATGCCCTGTTCGTTGGAGGGGAAGAGCAGGATCGCGACGGGGACCAGGGCGATCGCCGGAATCGGCCGGACGACCTCCAGCACCGGTCCGAGCAGGTCCTCGGCGAGCCGGGAGCGCGCCACGAGCACGCCCGTCGCCACGCCGAGCACGGCGGCGAGGAGGAAGCCGGTGAGGATCCGGGTGAGGCTGTCGGTGAGGTCCGTCCAGTAGTCGGGGCCGGACAGCCGGTCCGCGAAGGTGCGGGCCACATCGGCGACGGTCGGGAACTGCGAGAAGCGCAGCCACAGGTCGACCTTGAGGCCGGCCAGCAGTTGCCAGGCGCCGAGGGCGGCCGCGAGCGAGACGAGCCGCAGGGCGTACCGGCCCGCGCGCCGCGGACTGCGGGGCGCGAACCGGTCCTCCCGGTGCGGCGTCCGCCGGGTCACGACGCCTGCCCCAGCGCGCCGGCGTACGTGATGACGCGGGCACCTCCGTGTGCGGCGACGTAGGCCTTTGCGGTGGCGGGTGCGACGAAGGGGAGGAGCCGGCTGCCGTCGGCCACCCAGACCGCCTTGTCGGCGAACCAGAGGGTGCCGGTGGTGGCGTCGGGGACGTAGGCGGCGCGGATGCCGTCCTTGTGCTCCTTCACGTAACCGAGCAGCTCGGCGGGCGACTTGAAGGAGACGGTCTTCTCGGCGCCCTTGGGCCACACCTCGCTCGCGGAGGCCGGCGGCGTCGCGGCGAGCCGCTGGGCGTAGTCCGCGCCGAGGGCCTTCTTCACGTACTGGTCGTCGACGAAGGAGTCCACGTCGATGTCGCCGGTCAGCTTGGCCGACTTCAGGACCGCGACGTCCTTCTTCAGCGCGGAGATCAGCTGCGGCTTGACCGCCGGGTCGAAGGTGGAGATGCCGTGGGCGCCGTTGTAGAGGTAGACGACCTCGGCGGGCAGTCCGGTGGCCTTGGCGACCGACTCGGCGGCGGCGACCGGGTGGGCGTTGAGGTAGTCGGTGGCCTCCGACTGGGCCTTGAGGAAGGCCCCGAGGACGGTGGGCCGCTGCTTGGCGAAGTCCTCGCGGGCGGTGACGCCGTGGAAGGTGGGGAGGTTCAGCTGGGCGCCGTCGTACAGGGCCTTCGCCTTGCCCTGGAAGGTGAGCAGGCCCGGCCAGGCGACGAACTGCGACAGGGCGTCCGTGCTGCCCGCCGTCAGGGCCGAGGCGCCGACCGCGGGCTGCTGGTTGAGCTTCTGGATGCCCTTGTCGGGGTCGATGCCGGCGCGCTGCAGGGCCCGTACGAGCGTGCCGTCGGCGGCGGAGCCGACGCTCGTGGAGACCTTCTTGCCCTTCAGGTCGGTGAGGCCGGCCAGCTTCGAGTCCGGGGAGGTGACGATCGTGTTGAGACCGCCGCGCAGGTTGTACCCGGTGACGGAGACCAGGTGGGTCGGCTTGCCGAGCTGCTTGCCGCGGGCCGCGTTGATGAGGAGGGGGAAGTCGCCCATCGAGCCGATGTCGATCTTCCCGGCGGTCATCTGCGCCGTGATGGGGGCGCCCGTGGCGTAGTCCTGCCAGTCGACCTTGTAGTGCTTGCCGTCGCCCAGTGAGTTCAGCTCCTTCTCGAAGTAGCCGAGGGAGCGCAGCAGGGTGCCCGCGGTGACCGTGTTGATGGTCTTGGACTGGTACCCGACGGTGACGGTGACCGTGGAGCCGTCGCTGCCGGCCGCCGCGTTGCCGCCGCAGGCGGTCAGCGGGAGGAGAAGGAGGGCGGCGGATGCGGCAACTGCTTTGTGTTTCATGGGAGTTCGGGGCCTTTCACCGGAGCAGATAGGGCATGTTGACCGTCACGGCTCCGGTGGGACAGCGGGCCGCGCACGGGCCGCAGTACCAGCACTCGTCGACGTGCATATAGGCCTTGCCGCTGCTCTCGTCGATGGCGAGGGAGTCCAGCGGGCACATGTCGATGCAGAGGGTGCAGCCGTCGATGCACTTCGACTCGTCGATGGTCACGGGCACGTCGGCCCGCTGGGGCACCAAGGGCATGGCTGTCTCCGGGAAACGGGTCTGAAAGAGGTCGGGGAGAGGTCAGAGGGAGCGGTGCAGCAGACCGCTCATGGTGATGCGGTCGCCGCGGAAGCGGATGAACTCCAGGTCGACCGGCCGGCCGTCGGCGAGGTGCGTGAGCCGTTCCAGCATGAGAACGGCCGCGCCCCGCGGAGCTTCGAGTACGGCGGCGGAGTGGGTGTCCGCGTTGACCGCCTCCAGGGTGATCTCGGCGTGCCCGAGGCGCCGGCCGGTGATCGTCTCCAGGAGGCGGAAGACGTCGGTGTTCTCCAGGTCGGCGCCGAGCAGGGCGGTGCCGATGTCGAGCGGGATGTAGGTGAGGTCGAGGGAGAGGGGAAGGCCGTTCAGCCGGCGCAGACGTTCGATGTAGAGGACGTCGTCGCCGGCGGGGACGCGGAGGCGTTCGGCGACCGGGGCGGGTGCGGGGGCGGGGCCCATGGTGCGGACCTCGTTGGTGACGCGGCCGTGCTCATGGAGGGTTTCCGCGAGGCCCATCAGATGGTCGAGGCCGTGCGGGTACTTCTCGGCGACGACCACGGTGCCCACTCCGGGGAGCCGTTCCACGAGGCCTTCGGCCCTGAGCAGATCCAGGGCCTGGCGGACGGTGTTGCGGGTGGCGCGGTACTCCGAGGCGAGGGTCGTCTCGTGCGGGAGTGTGCCGTCCGGGAAACCGCCGGCCAGGAGCTGGTGGCGGAGCAGGTCGGCGAGCTGCCTGGCCTGGTCGGCACGCAGCCGACGCCGCGCGCGGTGGGCGGCGACGGTGGTCGCGCCCTGTCCGGCGTGGTCTCGGATGCGGTCGGCAGGAGGCATGCTTCGAACCATAGCGAGCTGGTAGGGAATGCAGTGTTGCAGCAGTGTTGCGCCACTTGCCAGGGCGTCAGATACCCAGCTGACCTGCTGATACGTCCGCTCCAGAGCAAGATCTGCCATGCCGCCCGAGCCCGTCCGGCGTTTGAGGACGAGACCAGCTCAGCCAATGTCAGCTCGTCCGGCGTGCGAGGAAGAGACGAGCTCAGCCAATGTCAGCTCGTCCGGCGTGCGAGGAAGAGACGAGCTCAGCCAATGTCAGCTCGTCCGGCGTTTGAGGACGAGACGAGCTCAGCCAATGTCAGCTCGTCCGGCGTGCGAGGAAGAGACGAGCTCAGCCAATGTCAGCTCGTCCGGCGTGCGAGGAAGAGACGAGCTCAGCC